>JAFGEO010000165.1 GCA_016931575.1 Bacteroidales bacterium
CCCATAACCGTAATCGCCCTGGTGTGCCAGCCAGGAAAACACCCCGATCTCATTGCAGAGCTGCAGCATGATTACCGGGCCTCCATTTGAAATTTCCCTTTTGCTGATGAATGGCATAATCCTATCGTACCACAGCCCGACTTTTTCCAGGAATATTGGATGAAACAGGTTCACACCGTCACTCGCGACTACCTCCCCTTTACGGTTGCGCATTCTGATCTTGTCGGCGTAACTGTCCAGTAACCAGTCCGGTAGCCCTGCCCCACGGGTTTCTGCCAGGATGAACGGTCCTGGTTTAAGAATGCAATAGAGCCTATGCTCCTGGCAACTATTAAGCCAGCCTTTCAGGTCATGCTCCGGAGTCGAAAGTCCTTCAAAATCGAAGACACCCTCTCTGGCTTCGTGCCAGGCCCAGGGTACATATGTGCTGACAGCCATCAGCCCGGCCTCCTTTGCCGATGACAGGTGTTTGTCCCACAACTCCCGCCTGATCCTGAAATAATGTATCTCGCCGGCGTTGAGAAAGACTTTTTTATCGTTGAGAAGGAAATTATTTCCTTTTATACCAAATATCATATTTGTGAATAATTATTAGACTCTCAACTAATGGGTTTACTTATTTATTCTGTTTTGTGATTTTTCATTTTTTTGACCGTTCTAAATTCCTTTCTTCGAGGAGTAGCTTAATTTCCTGGTTTCGTGCTTCTGTCAGCGAATAATGAAGTAGGAACAAGATGGATATCAGGCATAGCAGGATAGGCAGTCCGATTTCCACCACCCTCATCATCAGCAGTGTGAAAGGTGACTGTCTTTTCAACTGCACGATCTGGCCTTTAATGTCATTAAGCGTTTCCTCCAGCTTATCTGGGGATATCGAAGCATTCATTTCGGCCAGCCGGTTGCCCACCATGTCGATATTTTCCAGGATGACGGCATAATGTTCCTGGCTCCGTTTCCTTTCTATGGCTTCGGTTTCAAGGTGGGTTTTAAGCCCGGCGGATCTTTCCCTGGCTTTTTTTATGATTTCTTCCAGGTTTACAGTGGCGGGATTGCCTTTCTTCCTGGCATCCACTTCGCTCTGCAGTTCCCTGATGCTTCCTTCCAGGGCGTCCACTTTGATGACCTGTGTCTGATCAAACTGGGTAAATACGATCAGCGCACCTGCCACGAAGCTGGCCAGCGCAGTGCCCATTTTAATGAACCACCAGTAGATTGAGTAAAAACTTCCCTCAGTCCGTTTGCCTGTCTTCAGGTCGTCCTCATCGCAGATGTCGCCTACCATTGAAGAACCGAGGGTAAAGAAGAAGAGCATGCCCGCAGAGAGCAGTACCGTAGGGATGATGATCAGGTAGGGATGATTTGGGTTGTAGCATATGATCTTTGAAAGCTGTGCCGAGAGCATAAGCAAAATCGCGATGAGCAGGGTGATCCTTTTCCCCAGTCTGGGACTGATCCAGTTGAGGGGGAAAACAGCCATCACCCCGGTGACTGCCCAGACGGTGCCGTTGATACCAAGCAGGTAAGCGCCTTCGACCTTATCTCCTCCGAAAACATAAAAAATGGGGATATAGGATCCGAGCAGGTTAACGAAGTTAAAACCCATGGCCAGGGTGAAGATGGTCAGCGTAAGTTTGATGAAGTTCCTGCTGGTGGCGGCGTTTTTCATATCCTTCCAGAAAGGGGTTCTTTCCTGCTTCACCACCCTGACGAATCCCGGCTCCCTCAGTTTGTAAGTCCACCAGAAAGAGAGTGGGATCAGTATGGCAGCAATCATGAGGGATACATATCGCATCCCGTCGGCTTCATTCCCACCCGTACCCCGGAAGATCTCCAGGTTGGCCAGGGCAAAGAGCCAGGGTGTGCTCATGGCGAAGAGATTACCAACAAAGCTTTTGGCGCTGAAAAGACGGGTGCGTTCGTGCGAATCCCTGGTCATCTCCATTCCCAGAGCGCCATGAGGGATCTCAAAAAGAGTGCAGGCAGTATAAAATAGCAATAATGAAAACAGGATATAGACAAGCTGGAATGACTGGAAACCCGATTCTGATGGAAATATTTCCCTTATAAATTCACCTTTGGGTATCCACCAGATAACGACAAAGAAGGCGGCGACAAGGATACCTCCAATCAGCAGAAAAGGTCGTCTGCGCCCCCAGCGCGTACGTGTGTTATCGGATAAATGGCCGATGATCGGATCGGAGATGGCATCCCATAGACGGGGGATGATCAGGATAACCCCGAGCCAGAAAGCGCTGAGACCCAGACTGATGTTGCCCATTAAGCCTACAAGTATGCCAGCAATGTTGAACAGGGCAATGGGTATGATGCCCCCGGCACCGTATGCCGCAAGTTGCGACAGACTGACACGGTCTACCGCCTTGATATGGGAACCTGGGCTTACTTTAAATCCTTTCATTTAAAATGTTTTTATAATAATTTATGGAACACAGATGACACGGATGATCACAGATAATAACCTACCGCTTTATAGCTTTTCCCCTATAATCTGAAATATTCGCCAGGTAAAATCCGCGTAAATCCGCCAAATCCGTGTTTCCGTGTTCTATTATGTTTAATTAATCTCTAAAAGTGTTTTTATAGTAGTAAAAGCCATCAGGATTTTTCCATGTTTTTCCCTTCTTAATAATATATTATTAACTCAGCAGGGCATTCTTTTACATTGATTTCTTTCTGACTGAAATCAGCTATTTCCTTGCCATTGACCAACACCTTCTTCGGCAGTCTTGATCCATTGAAGTTTTTGATTTTTATCCCGTTATCCGGAAGTTCCACCTCTCCATATATGTTAATAAGATAATGATCCTTTTCCTTTTTTATGGAATAAGATATTTCCCCAAAGTAAGTCGGAAGGTTTTCCACCGACATTCCCTCCGGCGCATCGATCCAGTCCTGGTAAAGGGCTGAAGCCAGGACAAGTGACTGGTCGTTTTCATTTTCATAAACGAACATACTCCGGATGGCATTGATAAAATCACTTCCTACCCAGGTATGCGGCATATCACCTATGAATCCGGGTTTCCTGAAGTCTTTCCATACCACTTCAGCCCAGTGGTACCATCCCTGAGGACGCTGGTCGTGAAGGAAAAATTCAATCAGCTCATGTGCTCTTTCAGGCTGGTCGAGGAGTATGAACGACCCTATCAGGCGATTCTCATAAGGCGTGTAATTGATCCAGTCTATCTTTCCGTCTCTTCTTTTTTTGAAATACTCGTAATATTTATCGAAAGTATTGTATACCTGAGGTTTGGGAAGGTTGTTAAGCTCGTTGCAGGGCGTCAGGGCGATGGTTGTAGAAGTTGCATCAAAATCCCCCAGCTCCACACAGCCGGGAATGTAGTCGATCCCCTTGTATTTCATTGACAGTTCGAGGGAGTTGTAGAGATTTTCCCGGAAGGTATCACGTATCTTCACAATTCTGTCATAGTTCTCTTTTTCGCCTAAGATCTTCTCGATATCCGCTGCATCCTTCAAACCCTTCATGGTAAAAAAGTTGTCCCAGTAGGAGTGCATCGGCTTGCTGGAATACCCTTCATGGCTGATGGATTCCGTAACCAGGCCGTAATGGGCACGAATGCTGTCGTTGCCGTATTTATAATGATCTGTCGAGCGTTCCGCAATAAGCGACTCGATGTAACCGACTGCCATGAGGACATGCTGGTTTTTGGACCTGAGAAAGGCCGTATCTTTTGTAAAGTTGAAGTATTCCCTGATCAGGTAGATCATCTCGCCATGGCTGTCATTCTCAGAGACAGGATCTGGCCCGCGGAAATCGACCACACAGGGAACCTTACCATTATCGAACTGGTAACTTGTATACCAGTCGATAAAGTCCCTCACTTCCTCCACAATTCCCGATTTCAGCAGGGCAGAAGAGGTCAGCGAGCCGTCACGGATCCAGCTCCGCTCGTACGACCTTGAGCCAGGCTGAATACCTGCATTGTCGCGGTTGATCAGGATATAGATAAGATTGGCTTTGTAGGTGTTGATGATGCGGTCGGCTGAAGTGGGAAGATTGAATTTGATGTGATCCACCTTTGCATTCCAGAATTCCTGAGCCTCCCAAAACTCATGACTGATAATCCCACGGCTGTTTAATTTTCTGTCAACCCAGTCCAGACTGTAATTTGGTATCATCAGCTTCAGATCACTGTCATCACCCGGATCAAGGTGGAACGAATATTTTATTACTCCACCAGCCAGTTCGTCCGGATTATAAGCCTCCTTTTTCCCGGGCATAATTCCCTGGCGCAGCAGATCAACTATAGTTCCGTCATCATAAGTAAATGCACAGAAATCATCGTAAGAAATAGTGGATATTACATGCTTTTCATCCACTTTGATTGTTCTTGACGGATGGAAATCAGAGGACTTCGCAACAGATTTGATTTTACCGGCGCCTCCGGTAAGGTTCAGCCATTGATAGTAGGGATTGACCTGAAAGGGTCGGATCAATAAGTAAAGTTCAAGATCTAACTGATTTTGTGAAACATTTTTTAATGAATAACGAATATCCAGTTCGGAACCGACATTCGCTTCCCCACTGGAAGTAACTTCTACTGAGAAGGTTATCTCCCCACACTGCCAGGTGACGGTTGGAATGAATGTAAAATCATTCCTGCTAGACACATAGCCCAGGGATTGCCTGGCATCCACATTGCTCCAGTTATAGAGGGAATCCTTCAATTTGATCATTGGCTCGATGGAAAAAAGCCCCTTGTCTACCTCCACCATCCCGTCTTCGTTTATCAATCCTTCCTTCACATCATTGTTCACCCCTGTTATTGTCCAGTATGATGCCTGTTCAAGGAAACAACGGGGGAAATTTCCTACCGGTGAATTTTTCGCAGCATAGATGATGAAATCGTTCGGGGTCATGGAATTTTTTATATCAAGAAATTTGAGTTCGGATACGCCGAATCCTTTTCCAACCCTGCTTTTATTGAGCATTATCCGGAC
>JAFGEO010000166.1 GCA_016931575.1 Bacteroidales bacterium
GATTTGGGCACGCCTATCGGCAAGTAAGCTGGTAGCGCATCCTGAACAGATAGCGGGTCTCAGCCCTATACACGGTTTGTTGGGCTGCGATGAGCTACCCCTGCAGGGTGGGCAGAGCGGATTTGGACACGCCTATCGGCAAGCAAGCTGGTAGCGCATCCTGAACAGATAGCTGGTCTCAGCCCTATACACGGTTTGTTGGGTTATAGGATAATGGGTTTTCGGCGTCCTGAAAGGACAGCTCATCTATTGTGCAATCCGATTGAAATACAATTAAGATCAAAGTGCAATAGAATTGCACTACTAAGCCTTATATTTATCAGCGTTGAATTATTGAAAAAGAGAATAATCCGTCCTGAAAGGACAAGTTATCAGGAATAAAAATGGCTCAATCCTTATCCAAACTCTATGTCCATCTTACTTTTCATATAAAAAGTGATTCACCTCTAATCCTAAAAAAGGATAGACAATCACTCTATGCCTATATTGGATCAATAATCAGGGAGAACAATTCCTCTCCAATCCGAATAAATGGTGTCTCAAACCATATACATATATTCTTTGTGATATCAAAAAACATCTCCCTTATGCAAATAACCAAAGAAATAAAAAGGCATTCCAGCAGATGGATAAAATCACTGGGGATACACTATTCCAAATTTGCCTGGCAGGGAGGTTATGGTGCCTTTTCAGTAAGCCCCTCGGTAGTTGAAAGAACGAAAAGGTATATTGAAAACCAGGAAAATAGGCATAAAGAACATGGCTACCAGGAGGAACTTCTGATACTTTTAGAGGCGTATAAAATTGATTATGACCCAGCATTTTTATTTAATGACTGACGAGCTGCCTCATCAGGGCGCGGTATAGCTCCGCGATATTTATTCCCCTATGGGGTTAGCATTCCCCATTATTTTCTGTTTGATGGCAATTCACCCGACTAGCTCATCCTGATAGCATATCCTGTCTTTAGTTATTCTAATTCCTGATGATTTGCCTGGTTTCGGAAAGCTTCCTTTCGCTTGAAATAACCCATAGAATGTACATCCCGGATTGAATACCGGTCAGATCGACCTGTTCATGCGCTGTATTGAGTTCACCTATCATGATCATTTTCCCTTCCATATTGAAGAGTTGGTATTTCAGATCGTCGCTGTAATTAGAAACTTCGATATTCAGAATATCTGTCACAGGATTTGGTAAAGCTCTGAATTCGATCCCTGATTGAGGTTCAGGAATTACTGGTACTTTTTCCTTGCTCTTTTTTTCATTTACTTCAGAATTTATTGGGGCAATATTTTTGCTTTTCCCGTTCGCGTCCAATGAAAAAGCAATGGGAAGAGTATAGCGAACTGAAATCGGTCTATTCCTCTGCATCCCGGGTTTTTCCCATTTTGGCATACTCTCAACCACTCTTACACATTCCTCATCAAGATCAGCTCTCAACCCTCTTACAATTTTGACATCCCCGACAGATCCATCCCTGAAAACCGTAAATTGAACAAATACCTGCCCTTCAATACAATCATTTACGGCAGTTTCCGGGTAGACAAGATTTTGTGAGACATATTCACTGACACCATCCGTACCTCCATTCCTGAATTCAGGTAGTGTTTCAAGGGTAAGCATACAGGCAAACTCCTCCACTGCTTCATCGTCTGGTTTCGGAGTGTCCTCCGCGTCTGAAAATGAATCTTTGAAAAAATCGAAGGTGTCGGACACTGCTTCCGTTGTGTCATTTTCATGTTGCTGTTCATTTTCAGCATGCTGGCTAAAACTGAAGCCTGATAAGCTAATCAGCAGAAGGCATAGTATGTTTTTCATGGCAGGAGGTTTTGCTTGTATTTTGCAAAATATATGCCAGACTGAATTGAACCTTACAAATTGATTAGCTGCCCCTGTGGGGTGAACTGCTCGGATTCGATCCCTTAAATGGTCAATTTAACCTGTTGGCTCATCCTAAAGGGATAGCTTTTCCAGGTTCAGTACAAGGTGTTGACTGGAGTAAGGGGCTTTACGGCTGCGAAATAATCACTTTCGCCACAATCTCATCCGGGGTATAGGGATTATTGATGTCCGGATAGGGCGATAACTCCACGAAGGAGAAATTAAGGCCATTAATCAGGGAATCGGTGGTACCGAGGTTAATTTCGAAGGATTGAGAGTCTCCTTCAGAATCCGTAAAACTAAACCAGCCTGTTGCCATTCCTCCCCAGAAACACAATAATCCAATGGGGCAGCGGGAATCCTGGGTTGAATCCAGGCAAACAGCGTATTCCCCTCCGGGGTAGTTATAACAATCCTGAATTGAGAAGTACGTGGTATCATTCAGATCAACCTTCTCATAGGGATGTACACTTCTCAGGTTACATCCGGAGAACAGGAGTATCAGGAGCAGGGTAAGAGGTAGGTATTTCATCAGAGAATGCTTTAACTGCAAGATGAGATCCGGCCAAAATGGTTGCTTGCAGGAATAATTTTAGTATGCCTGTCAGGGTAAAAATTCGCCTACAAGCCGTATAAATAGGAAAATTTAAGTCCAATGACCTGATTTTGGGCTTTCGAATAGCCAAGGTCTCCTACTTCCGCAAACAGGTCGCTGAGTCCGTGGTTAATCCGGCATTCAAGCTGAAAAATCCCGATTTTCGTGAACGTATTTAAGCCAATGCCCAGAGCAATCCCTCCTTCCAGTCTGTTATCCACTGGCAGGTTGTAATAAGTTTTCATCAAATCGTTATTCACATTAACAATCTCGGTACTTGATATCAGGTACGATATGGTTGGCCCGGCAGTAACAGAAAGATGGATCTTTTTGGTTCCGGCATCGAAATGAGCCAGGAACGGGAATTCAAGATAGTCCAGGCGCCTGCGGTAAGAGCTTTCCGAATCGGGTGTTTCAGACCATCCCCGGGAAGAGTAGTTCACCTCAAATTGTAAACCTTTCCGGGGTTCTGAGTAATAGATAAAAACGATTCCTCCGCCGTATGCTGATTCGAAGTGTTGGTCCGTAAAAGGATTGATGATCTCCTTAAAGTCCGTAGTTACATTCAGTCTGGAAGTTATCATACCTGAGTTTAATCCCAGGTAGAATTGCTTATTCGGCTCCTCCTGAGCAGAAGCAACAAAATAGGAAAATAACAGCAGGATAATACTAAGTTTCTTCATTTGTCTGGTATGTCTGCCCTTGGTAGTCTTGTCATTTGAAGTATTAAACTCCGGGGCCTGCCGGCTTAATGCGTATGGCAACACCTCCAATAATTCTGCCCTGCAAAATACGTATTTTTTTGGTCTTCCTGCAAAGAATGGTTCTCCTATGAAAGCACAAGCTTTGGGATCGTTATTCCCTCAAAGGTAAAATCGATTACTACCGGATGCTGTCATCACGGCCCGGATTATTCAAATATTCCCTGAAAAATGATAGTTACCCTGATGAAACCTATACCAATACAGGTTGCTGCACAACGGGTTTCACATATTTAGTCACATCAAAATCTACCGGTACATCTGCCCGATTCCGCTGTACGGGCATGGCTGCACAATTTCGCTGTTGCTGGTTCAAAGCCCTGTTTACCGTAAAATACGCAAGAGCCTCCATGAATCCCAGCGAAGCATTGGGTAAAGCACGGTTCAGTATCGATCTTGTATTAAAGATCTCTAAACGGAATTTATTGAATTCCTCCCGCATCTTATCAGCGCTCATTTTTTTTGGTTCAACTGTGATATGCCAGGTGTCGAACTTGCTCCAGTCATCAGTAAGGATCCTTCCTTCTTCCCTTAATTTATTATATAATACCGTACCAGGATAAGGCGTAATATTTGTCGGTTGAAAGAAGCCAACTTTCGATTTCTGAATAAATTCCCTGCTCAGATCGAAGCTCGCTTCGGTATCGGTATCCAGACCATAGATAATAGCCGCCCAGGTCAGAATGCCATTGTCTCTTAAACTTTTCACTGCCTGAATATTATCATCAAGCGATTTCAGGGTTTTGCGATATTTCTGTGCCGCATCTTCCGTAAACGATTCAAAACCTATCAGCAACGCCCGGCAGCCCGACTTATGGGCCAGCTGCATTAATTCCTCATCTTTCGTAACATTGATGGATGACTGACCGATCCAGGTCTTTTTCAATGGGGCAAGTTCCCTGAACAATTCTTTGGCATAGACTTTATTAAAGGTGATATTGTCATCGACAAAGAGCAATACCTTTTCATCGCATTTCTCTGCTTCTTCGATCACAGCCCTTACAGATTTATGCCGCTGCTTGGTACCAAAATATTCGGATACGGAACAAAAATCGCATTTGTAGGGACATCCCCGGGAAGTCTCAATGGGAGCTACGGTGAATCTTCCTGATTTGCACTTTATCAGGTCACGCCTTGGAATGGGCTCAAAACGCAGATCAGGCCTGCATTCCAACTGGTAAAATGGTTGAATCCTGCGATACCTCACATCGTCAAGAATCTTTTTCCAAAGCTGGATATTCATTTCTCCAATACAGACTGCATCGCCAAACATGCTGGCCTCCTGAGGTCTTACACTTGCATGAATCCCCCCAAAAATCACAACCTTGTCGCGTTTTCTAAATTCATTGGCGATTTCATAACCCCGGATGCTGGTTTGAGTCATCAGGCTAATCCCGATCATATCATAATCACCGTCGAAATCGACTTTCTCCCCTCCCACTTCTTCACAAATAGAGACTTCATGTTCTTCAGGAGTCATTCCGGCAATAAGCGGTAAGGTCAATTGTGGAAAAAACATAGATCCAGGTCTTTCCAAACCTTTTTGGCAAGGTGCCACTAAAAGTATTTTCATGAGTATTTTGGTTTTCCGGTTAGTTGGTTCATTAAGCGAATGAACAGTTGGATTAACTTATCTTCCGAATCTCCAGAAGGAGATTCTTTTCTTTAATCAGTTCAAAATCAAATCGTTATATTTACTCTAGCTCATAGCCGAACTTTTAATGAGCAGGCTAATTTACATTTTTTTATTGAATATCAAGTGTTTGTTCACAAGGACAAGCACGGGTACTAAAGGTTGCACCCTCCCGGACGGGAATATGGAAACAGGAACAAATTGGGTCTGTGAAAAGGAATACCTATCCTATCAGCAAAAGTATTCTTTCTCAGTAAAGAATATGCCATGCTCTCTAAGCTCCTTCAGCACAGGTACATAGATTTCCTCAATGGTCGGAATACAGGCACCGGTGGCTGTGATCCTTCCCTGAAGCATGAGTTTTGCTGCAATGGCCATGGGCAGGCCAACCGTTTTTGCCATAGCGGTATTCTCACGGTTCTCTCCTGTCACTCCCAAGGAAGAGGTCAGGCATCGTTGCCGTTCATCCCCTTCAACCCGGTAGTTGATCTTGTGCCACATTACTACCAAATCTCTGTCTGTGGGTTCAAGTTTCCATTTCTGATTCAGGATATGCTGCAAAATCTGGGCCGGTGTGGCATTTTTCAGCCCAATTCGGGTGTCATTGAATATTCCGAGCCATTCCAGTTTCTCGATAATGGGGGAATCCTGATCGATATGCATGTAATGGTAGAGTTTCAGTTCGACGGAATCGCGTTGGCTATAATAGAGGAAAGAGTTAATAAACTCCCGATTGGTCATATTCTCTGTATTATCCATGATGTAGCTGTCATCTGTAGCTCCCAGCTGGACAAAAACATTCCAGGCACTGCAGAATCCGGGTCTTCGAAGGGTTCCCCGGTAGATTGTGGGAATACCATGGAGGTTATACTTCTCAATATATTTCATTGAATCACGGTTGGCATAGCCTTCGAATTTCCCGAAGGGTTCCACTTCGATTACCTCGGTACGCCGGAAGAGCCGGTTGTAGGGGATATACTTGATCTTTCCTTCCTGGATGAACTTTGCAGGACCGTCCGATCCTGCCCTGACCACCTTTTCCGGGTTCCAAGAAAACTTATAATGCCAGGGGTTATCATCGGACCCGGGTGCAACAAGCCCTCCGGTAAAGGATTCGAAACCGGCGAGTGTATGTCCCTGCTCCCTGATACGATTTAACAACTGCATCGCCGACATGTGGTCAATGCCCGGATCGAGTCCCATCTCATTCAGGATGAGGATTCCCTTTTCGCGGGCTTCAGCATCAAGGCTCCTCATGGCTTCCGATTCGTAGGACGCTGTGATCAGGGATTTTCCAAACTTCAGACAGGACCGTGCGACATGCAGGTGAAACTGAACCGGCAGCATGGAGATCACGATGTCGGCATTTTCAATAATGTGATCGCGCTGTTCCTCGTTCATTATATCAAGGGCCAGCGCTTCGGTCATTACAGATGCCCTGGCTCTGGCCACCTGTATATCACGATCTGCCACTGTCAGTTTCCAGTTATTCTTCAGGCATTGATCTTCCAGGTATCGAATAAGTGAAATACTTGAGAGACCTGTTCCGATAATCAGTATTCTTTTCACGTGAGAAGTTTTGTGGATTAAACATTAAACTCGATTCCCTGTGCCAGTGGCAGGTCATTCCCAAAGTTGATGGTGTTTGTCTGCCTGCGCATGTAGGCTTTCCAGGCATCGGATCCCGATTCGCGGCCACCGCCCGTATCCTTTTCCCCTCCAAAAGCGCCCCCGATCTCAGCCCCCGATGTGCCGATGTTGATGTTGGCAATCCCGCAATCGGACCCCTCATGAGACAGAAAGCGTTCAGTCTCCATGAGGTTTGTGGAAAACATAGCAGATGACAATCCCTGGGGAACATGATTATGAATGGCAAGGGCTTCTTCCATCGAAGAATATTTTATCAGGTAGAGCAGCGGGGCAAAAGTCTCTTCCTGTACAATGGCGTATTCATTCTTCACCTCAGCGATACAGGGTACCACAAAGCATCCCGATTCATAGTCCCCACCGCTCAGGACTTCTCCACCGCAAAGGATCTTTCCGCCTTCCTTCTTCACTTTTTCAATGGCCTCCAAGAATACTTGGGCAGCGCCCCTGTCAATCATCGGTCCAACGAGAATCGATGGGTCCAGCGGATTCCCGATTTTAATGTTTTTATAAACAGCAACAAGCTTCTCCCTGAAACTGTTATAAACAGATTCATGAATGATGATCCTCCGGGTAGAAGTACAGCGCTGGCCGCAGGTTCCGACTGCTCCAAAGACAATGGCGCGCAGGGCCATTTCCTGATTGGCATCCGGAGTAACGATGATGGCATTGTTGCCCCCGAGTTCCAGAATAGCTTTTCCCAGTCTGCTTCCGATAAGTCCCCCGGCTTTCTTTCCAATGCGCGTGGAACCGGTAAACGATATCAGGGGGATATTTGGATCGGTAAACATGTCATCCCCCAGGTATTTTGAGCTCGTGGCCACCAGGTTCAGCACACCTTCAGGTACGTTATTCCGTTTCAGGACCTCGGTTATAACATGATGTACGGCAATCGCACACAGCAAGACTTTGGATGAGGGTTTCCAGACCACCACATCACCACAAACCAAGGCAATCATGGCATTCCATGACCATACAGCAACCGGGAAGTTAAAGGCTGAAACCACACCAACGATCCCCAGAGGATGGTACTGCTCGTACATCCTGTGTCGGGGGCGCTCAGAGTGCATGGTAAACCCGCATAGCTGACGTGACTGCCCGACAGCAAAATCACAGATATCGATCATTTCCTGGACTTCTCCATGGCCTTCCTGCAGAATCTTTCCCATCTCCCAGGAAACAAGCTTCCCGAGAGGTTCCTTATACTTCCTGAGTTCCAGTCCGATCTGCCTGACTACCTCCCCCCTGTGCGGTGCCGGAACCATTCTCCACTGGGTGAAAGCAGACTTTGCGGTCTCAATTACCTGGCGGTAATCTTCCAGCGTTGCCTGCTGGATTCCGGCAATCTCTTTACCGTTGACCGGTGAAAAGGATTGCTGGATATCTCCGGTGGTATCACCCCACCGGGTACCTGTACAGATCCCCGGGTTTAACTTTTCAATTCCTAATTCTTCAAGTGCTTTTTGAATGCCGTAATCCTGTATCATTTTTATTAAGTTTTGGTCTAATGTTATGTCAGTGTTATAAGTTACTAAATTTGTACCTCTTCACCTGAGCTGATCCAATTTACCAGTCCGCCAAGGTCTAAAATTTCCCGCAGCTTTTCAGGAAGCACCGGAATGGAAAACGAATGGTCGCCAACCCGGATCCTTCCCTCCTCAAGGTTTATGGAGATCTCATCACCCGGCTGGTATGCTTTAACAGCATCAGGACAAACGAGAACCGGCAGGCCCTGATTGATCGCTGAGCGGAAGAATATGCGGGATACCGATTTTACAATCACCGCCTCGACCCCGATAAAGGCGAGTCCTACCGAGGGATGCTCCCGTGAGCTTCCGCAGCCAAAGTTTTCCCCGCAGACCAGGATATCGCCATGCCGGACATTTTCAGAGAAGGCTTTATCAAATCCCTTGAAAAGGTGCTGGACGATCTTCTCCGGTTCCGAGCTGTTAATCTCATAGGTCAGGTTACCGGCGAACATCTGATCGGTATTCAGGTTGTCAGCATCCCTGTAATCCCACACCCTGCCTTTCCGACGGTCCTCACTCTCCGCTACCTCCACCGTTGGCGTTTGTTCTATGCGATAGGGGTAGGTCTGATCGTTAGTTGCAGGTCCGGTAATCGCTCCCCGGATAGCTGATAATGCTACGGTTGCCGGTGATGCGAGGTAGATGGATGCATTCCTGTTCCCCATTCTGCCAAGGAAATTCCGGTTAGCCGTAGAAATGACCACAGAACCATCGGCAGGGATGCCCTGTCCTGTTCCCAGACAAGGGCCGCATGAGGGAGACAGAATATTGGCACCTGCCTCGAGGAATATTTGTATCAGGCCTTCCTGAATTGCCTGCAGGTAAATCTTTTTTGAAGCAGGAGCTATAAGAAGTTGGACGCTGCGGTCGACCAAGTGCCCATTAACAATAGCTGCTGCCACCCTCAAATCCTCCATACGCCCATTGGTACAGGTTCCGATGAGCGCCTGCATAATTTGAGTGCCTTCCACTTCAGCAACGGTTTTCACGTTATCGACGTGGTGTGGGCATGCAACCATCGGAAAGACAACGCCCATATCAATTTCTATCTCCCGCCTATAGCTTGCATCGGGATCGGCCTCAATTCCGACATGCCCGTTCCACAGGTAATCCTTCAGCACCTCATCGTCAGGAAAAACGGCATTCTTTGCCCCCATTTCGGATGCCAGGTTAGCGATTGTCATACGATCTTCGATGCTGAGCCCCTTCAGTCCTTCACCATGGTATTCCACAGACATATAGTCGGCCCCTCCCGAACCGATCATTCCCATAATGTACAGGGCGACATCCTTGGCATATACCCCGGGATTCAGCTTCCCGGTAAGCGTGATCTTTATCGACTCCGGCACACGGAACCAGGTTTCACCCTTCATCCAGAGTCCGGCAGTTTCCGTACGGTCAATACCTGCAGCAAAAGCATTGAAAGCTCCGGCGGTGCAGGTGTGGCTATCACTGCCGACAATAATCATCCCCGGACGTGCGTAATCGGCCATAAGCTGGTGACAAATACCCTCGCCAACATCATGAAAGCGGCTAATCTTCTGCCCTGAGGAAAACTGACGGATCTGCTGATAATCGTTTGCCAGCTTACTGGTGGTCGGCGGGGCATTGTGGTCGAGCACCACCATGAGTTGCTCAGGATGGAGGACTTTCTCCCCCTTCATTTTTTTGAATATCTTCTCGATACTTGAGGTATTGTCATGAGAAAGAACAATATCCGGCTTTGCAAATACAATACTTCCGGCATCGGCCCCAAATATCTTTTCTGCGAATGTTTTTCCCGCCATTATTCTAAAGTTTTAGTAAGTCTCCCCGTTGATAGATTTCTTGCTGAATCCCAGAGAAGGCATTTATTTGCATGCTTTTCCCGTTACGAAGGTTGGTTAAAAGGCCGGTTTCCAGCTCCATCCGGAGGGTATCCCGCTGCTTCAGATCCATCTCATCCAATGTATCGTAAGTGAGTACAGGAAAGCCAGCATTGATCGCGTTGCGTTCGTAGATGGCCCCGAAGGATCGGGCCAGGATAGCTTGTGTGTTCAGAGCCCGGAAGCAATCCACTGCCTGCTGCCGTGAGCTCCCTGCACCAAAATTCCTGCCTGTTATAATGATGTCGCCTTTTTCCGACTTCCCGGGGTAGTCCTCCCAGCCCTTCAGGTTCCCGAAAGCAAATTGTCCCATTTCCTCGATGCGTGTCACCGAGAGGTGTTGGTTATGAAAGATCATATCGGTATCGATATTATCCTCGTTAACAAGCCAAACTTTACCTTCCAGCACCATCGGTTTCCCGTTGGGGGCATTTCCCATCCTGCCGGTGGTTGATTTTTGGGTCTGATCAATCCCCGGCATAAATATGGATGGAACCTCCGGGATATCATCAGGAAGACATATATGACCCGCCACCGCCGAAGCAGCGGCAACAGCCGGTGATGCCAGGAATACCTCACCTTTTCCCTGCTTTCCTGCAAAATTCCGGTTCCCGGTACTGACGGTTTTTTCGCCCGGACCGTTCTGACCGATCTGCCCTGATGCACAACCCGCACAACCGGCATTCCCAACCAGTGCTCCGGCATCTTTAAATACTTTCAGCAAGCCTTCATCCAAACACTGTTTCCATATCTCATCTGTTGCCGGAACGATTTTAAGCATGACGGCGGGTGCCAGCTTTCTTCCCCGAAGGATTTCCGCCGTAAGCCGCAGGTCTTCCATCCTGCCATTCGTACAACTTCCGATAAATGCGGAGTCGATCTTGGTCCCTGTCAACTCTGCCACTGAAGCGATATGGTGAGGTTTTCCCGGCATTGACAAAGCCTGGAAGCCTTCTGAAATATGAAACACCAGCTTTCTTGCGTAGCTGGCACCGGAATCTGCTTCCACGGCCACACAGGTGCTGCCGGAGCGCTCAGAACAGTATGCCAGAATAGCTTCTGAAGGTTTCATAAGGATGGCGATGGCCCCCATCTCAGTGGCCATGGATGAAATGGTAATCCGCTCGTCGAGGCTTAGGTTGTCCACGACTTCCCCCTCCAGTTCTACGGCGTATCCCAGCAGGCTGTCGGCTCCAAAACGGTGCAGGAGGTTGAGAACAATGTCCTTGGCTGTGATGCCTTCGGGACGCTTTCCCAAAAGCGTAATCTTTATGGATTCGGGTATTTTAAACCAAACCGATCCGCGTGCCCATGCCGCAGCAATATCCCGGTCGCCCATGCCTTGTCCGAAGGCCCCGATGGCCCCGAGGATGTTTGCGTGGGAATCTGTAGACACAAGGGTTGATCCCGGAATGGCCAAACCCTGATCAATGGCCAGGTGGGTACCGATGCCCATGTTGATATCAAAAACCGGTATTGCATGCTCACGAGCATACAGGCGGCACAGCTGCTGGTTCGCAGCATATTTCTGATCAGATCCTGTCGGGTTACAGTCGAAAGTGAAGAATGTTTTTTGTGGATCGTCGGGCACCAGCATGTTATCCTGAAGGTTCTTCACTACGTTGGCACCCCCGAAATCACGTGCCAGCCGCACATCGATCCGGATGTCCACGATATCTCCCGGGAGCACCCTTTCCCTGTCGGAATGTGCTGCAAGGATTTTTTCAATGAGGGTCATTTCAATGCTCACTTCAGTCGCTCTTTAAAAGGTAAAAAAGTCATAAAATCGGCATGATGAACAATGTACGCTTCGGTAGTCCGCCTGATCATGTCACCCTCTCCGGCATGAGCTGCAATAATATGGCACACCTCGGGAGGGAGGCCGCATTCTTCGGCCAGCGAGACCCCGGAAAAGGGATGACGAAGGTACTTGCCGTACTTTCCCTGAACGGCTTTTCCGTCAGTATCCAGTTCATATTCAAGTAATTTACCTACATCGCAAAGAATAGCTCCTGCAAGCAGCGTATCCATATTAACGGGAAGTTCATCATTAAAAAACTCCCCGATCTTAAGGGCGCTTTCCCTGGCAATATGGACAACTGCCCGTTTATGGTCCATGAAGCTTACATTAAGGTCGGGACCACATAAAAGGGTGAAGGGTATCCTCCGAAGGTCTTCGGCGGTAAGCACGCTGCGTTCCAGGGCCAGCTTCCAGACCCTGCCTGTTTTCTCCCGCAGTTCCTTATCCTCTATCCATTCCAGTTCGGGCCAGAGTTGAAATACTTCTTCCATGGGGTCCTATTTTAATTTTTGAATAATAGCATCAGTCATCCGGACGGTTGAGGCCGCACCCTGTTTTATTACCTCGGGTTTACCCGGCATTTTCATCATATCATAAGTTCTTACGCTGCCTTCAGCAATCACCTCAGCAACAGCTTTCCGGATACGTCCTGCAAGTTCATATTCGCCGAGGTGGTCCAGCATCATGCAGGCGGATGCGATCATGGCTATCGGATTCACAATGGAAACTTCATAACCGGCATATTTTGGAGCTGATCCATGGGTAGGTTCGAACACGGCAACCTTTTCCCCCAGGTTGGCGCTGCAGGCGAAGCCAAGTCCGCCGATCAGTCCGGCAAAGCCATCGGACACAATATCTCCGAACATATTGCCGGCGACAATTACTCCATATTCTTCCGGGTTCTTTGTCAGCCACATCATCTGGGCATCGATGTTTGTATTCCAGAGCTCAATTCCCGGATATTCTTCGCGGATCTTCTTCGCCATCCGGAACATCATCCCGGAGGTTTCGCGGATGACATTGGGTTTCTCGCAAACAGTTACCGACTTGTAGCCATACTGGTTTGCATGATTGAAGGCTGCCCGCAGGATGCGTTCAGTTGCCTTTTTGGTAAATATCCGGGTGGATATAGCCAGCTCTTCCGGCGGTACCCTGCCAAAATTCTTTACAAACTTTGGATGAGTCATCAGCGCGTCGTGCACCTGTTTCCCGGGATTATGCCACTCAACGCCTCCATAAAGGCCTTCGGTGTTCTGCCGGAAGATCACCACGTCCACTTCCGGTTCCTCAACGATGCCTCCCCTGCCCCTGCGTATGAAATTCAGGGGATTCCCGGGGTAAGTCTTACAGGGACGGATACAGATATCCAGGTCGAAATGCTGGCGAAGCCCTACGATAGGACTGGAGTAAACCAATCCCTTACCCTGCAGTTCGGGGGACAGCTCGCTGGCCGCCTCTTCTTTAGGCTTGGAAGTAATGGCCCCGAAAAGCCCTACCTTATGTTTTTCCAGCAATTGAATGGTCCGGTCCGGTAAAGGGTTTCCCTCTTTAACCCAGAATTCCCATCCAATATCAGCTTCGATATATTCAGCCTGAAAGCCTGCAGCATCGAGTACACGGATAGCTGATTCCAGGACGACACGTCCGATTCCGTCACCAGGGAGATTTATGATTGTTCTGTTCATACTATTAAATAGTTGTTAGTTGTTAGTTTGGTGCGGGGGTTGGATCTGGAATATGGTATCGATCACCGTTCCGTCCACCCACTTTACCACCGCCACGATCTTATCTGTGAACCTGGGTTTTTCGGGTTTACCACAGATCCTTTCGGCTTCCTCTTTCAGTTCGCCAATAGTTTTTATTGGCAGCGCTGAACCTTTAACACGATCCAACAGATCCTTCCTGAGCGGATTGATCGCGATGCCACGCTCTGTGACAATTACGTCGATCAGCTCGCCGGGTCCGCAGAAGGTGGTCACCTCGTCCACGATCACCGGGATCCGGTCGCGGAAAAGCGGAACCGGAAGGATAACCGTTTTGCCGAAAAGGCAATTTTGCCACCCCCCGATGCCATGCAGAAGATACCCATCCGAATGCGTAACGACGTTGGCATTATACTGCAGGTCAATCTCTGTGGCCCCAAGGATGACAATATCCACCATCCCGGCAAAGTTTCCTTTAGAATGGTAGTTATAGCTGGTAAATGGACTGGTTGCTATATGCATAGGGTTTTCCCGCATCGATCTGATCCCTTCCAGGTCAAAGGTCTGGCCGTCGAGAATATATTCCACCAGACCTTCCTCCATCATTTCCACCAGGAACTGGTTGCTTCCGGCACGGGCAAACCTGGCTTTAATGCCTTTCTCACGCATGATATCCCCGAAATAGGTGCTGATAGCCAGGGACGTTCCGCCGGCACCGCTCTGAAAGGAGAAACCATCTTCCAGTAAGCCTACAGTCTCACAGAACTTAGCTGTAAGCTCAGCGATAAAGAGGCGGTCGGGACTCCTGGTAATCTGCGTAGTTCCTGAAACTATCTTCTCCGGAATGCCTATCTTGTCCTCAACCACTACAAAATCGACGTTGTTACCCTGGATCTGCCAGGGCACACAGGGAAAAGGCACCAGGTTATCGGTCACGATAATTACCCGGTCGGCATACTGTGAATCGGCAAGTGCAAAATTGAGGGATCCGCAGGCCGAAGGGCCCGACAGCCCATTGGCATTGCCGAATGTATCAGCAGTTGGTGCTGCGATCACGGCGATATCGATATGAACCTCCCCATCCTGAATTGCCTGGTAACGGCCACCGTGCGAGCGCAGCACGCCGAACCCTTTCATGTTACCTTCCGAGCAGTACCTGCCCAGGGGGCCGTTCATGCTGCCTTCAACATGGTGAATCGTACCGTCCTCAAGGTAATCTATGAGTGGAGCATGACAGGGGAAAGATGCCGAAGGAAACCAAACCATATCTTTCAGTCCAAGTTCCCGGATGATGGCAAAAAGCCGGAGGGCAATCAAGTCGCCGTCCCTGAAATGATGATGGGTGGAAATCGTCATACCACTTTTTATACCGGCTTTCACCAGTGCCTCTTTCAGGTCTTTCACCTGCTTGTTGCCATCCCGGGGATAGTCGGCACAGCTTGCAACTGGCCGGGCGGCAAAAACTCCTTCGGGCTTATAGTTATCCACTCCCTGGTATGGAATAGTCTTCCTTCCGTTTACCATTTCCGGGACCATTCTCCCGGCGGCATTTTTTATCATCTTAGTCATGGTTCCCCTCCCTCCAGTTTGCAGCAAGCATCCCGCTTTTCACCGCATAAGTGATGATCCGCAGCGCCCGCTTTGCCACTGGTGGATCAATCATTTTCGTTCCCAGGGAGATAACCCCCAGTTTATTTTTCTCCGCTTCCTCCCAGGCCAGCACGATCTTTTTTGCCCGGTCGATCTCTTCCTGATCAGGATCATAGCCCTTATTGATCGGATCCACCTGCCGGGGGTGTATGCATCCCATTCCCGAAAATCCGAGAGCCTTTGAAGCGGCGATATTTGTCTTGAGACCTTCCCTATCCCCCACATCGGAGAACACCGAATCGATGGCCTGAATACCCGCTGCTACGGCAGCATTAACAACAGAAGCGCGGGCATACAAAGATTCCCGGCCCTCTGTGGTCCGTTTCACACCCAGATCGGCTGTATAATCTTCGAGTCCAATGGCCAGGGCCACGACCCGTTTTGAAGCTGTTGCGATCTGATATGCATTTACCACGCCCAAAGCACTCTCGATGATGGGCATCAGGTGTACAGGAAAACCAGCATCAGGTAAAAGCCGGTCCATGATTTTATCCACCTCAGCAAGCTGCGAGGCAGATTCGCATTTAGGGATCAGGATAAGATTGGGCCGCTGGGGAAGGATGGCATTAAGGTCTTCCAGGCCCAAGGGCAACTGATTGATACGGACCATTCTTTCAGCACCACCAAAATCAAGCGAGCGAAGTGCATTTCTCACCAGGTATCGGGCTTCTGCCTTTTTATCGGGGGCCACGGAATCCTCCAGGTCAAGAATAATGCCATCAGCACCGTGAATGCCTGCATTGATCATCAGTTTGGGCGAATTTCCGGGGATATACAGCCGTGACCTTCGCAGCCGGTCTTTGGCGGTTGGAGACTGTGAGCTGCCGGTCATTTGAGGAAGGTATTCCCTGTCGCCCGGAAAGACTTGTTTCAGGGCAGCCTCAAGACGTGCAGCAAGCACAAAACCGAGGGCTCCCTGATCATCAATATGGACAAGTGCATTCGTAATTCTAAAATAGGAGAAGATATCCAGGCACAAGCTGCGAATGGCATTTCCATACAATACTTCGACCTTACTTACCAAGCGGATATCGATGCCGGGATCAGTTGCCGGCTCCACAGAAACGAAGCAGTCTGAACGAATAGAATCCCCGCAATTACCTGCAGTTCCTTTCATTTGCATACAGGGTTAATTGATTTAACGATACTATCGAATTGGGGGGACAATTACCATGATTTCTATCATGTAAGGAACAAGGCAAAAAGCTGAAGGTTGGTGCGTTTATGGTTGATAGGTTTAGGTTTAAGTTTATAGGTTAATGGGGTGTTGATAGGATTGAGGAACTGAGGAACTGATGGGTTTGCCTTTGCTTGATTGGCAGGAAATCAGCATAATGACAAGCCTGCCTAAATAACTTCTATTGTTGTTTATTTGTTTAGGTCTACTGTCTGAGAAAAATTGCCATGGGTTCGGAGGATGGACCGGATTAGTTTTTTTCTTGAAATGAGGATTTGGATTTACGGCAGTTGGTTATGCTGTTTGAGATTCCCGGATTGGAACAATGGCCTCGTTAAAGGAATGAAAAGATCAAATCACATTAGCCTGCAATATATCGGCTAAACGGAGGATACTCCTTAAACAAAAGAAGTTCAGGGATATGTATCAGACGAAAAGAAATATTGATGGTAATTCTTAACAAGAAAAGGCACATGAGTATAAAAATCTTCAAACATAATTAAGCTTAGCCAAGTTTACTTAGAATCTTTAAAAGGTCGATGCTCTTTAATGAAACAAAGCGATCGTCAATTTCAATCATCTTGTCGTTTTTAAATTCAGTAAGCGTGCGGCTTACACTTTCTCTTGTCGAATAGACTAAATCGGCTAGCTCTTGTCTGGACAGGGGTAATTTAAAATCGTTCATACCATAAATTTCAGAAGAAAAAAAAAGTAATACTTCGGCAATCCTTCCGGGAAGCTGTTTCTTCGGCAAATCGATGAGTTTATTAAATAAACTCACACCTTCTTCACTGAATTGCCTCATAAATTGCAGAGCAACACCACCGTTTTCTGTTAATACCTCAGCTAAAACCTGCAAATTTGTACAGATAACTTCAGAATCTTCTAATGCAACGGCAGAAAACGGGTAACGGGTTCCGCTGAAAGCAGAAAAAAGGCCCACATAACTTCCAGAGCCAACAATCTTGAGTATAGTAGATCTATTAGGAGCTTCGTTCTTGAAAATCTTTATTAAACCTTTCTGAAGATACATGAAGTGAGTGATCGGTTTATCCTCACTGTAGACAAATTCACCAATAGCATGCCTAACCACCAGACTGTTATCATTAATCCGGGCAAGCTGCTCAGCTGAGAGCATTTCGTAAGCCGGTAATTTGAAATCAACAGAGATCATTCAGTAATATTGTTCAATAACTTAACTATAAAAATAGCAAATTACTGCCGAGTAACTATATGGATATGAAAAAGCTTATTCATTCAGCGAGTAAAAGCATAAAAAAAAAATCTTGTAGTAATACATTACTGTGTATTCTATTCTTTTATGTAATTTTAAATTTAATGCAATTTTTCCTTCAGGATGAAAAAAAAGGGAATTCTTTGTATCGACGACTCAAATACAGCGCTTTTGGTGCTTGAATATGCTTTGGAAAAAGCGGGGTACAAGGTTTTTATCGCCGAGGGAGTCACAAAGGGCATTCAAATTATAGAAAAACAATCGATCGATCTGATATTCCTTGATCTAAGTATGCCGGCGATTTCGGGATATGATTTTTTAAAAATGAGAGATGAGCTGAAAATCCAGGATATACCTGTTATTGTTATCTCAGCTTTTGATTCAGATGAAACAAGATCTGTTGTTCGCAAGCTTGGAGCAAGCGATTTCATTTCTAAGCCGATAAATATTGAAATGATAATTGAAACGGTTAAAGAATATCTGAACAGATGACCTGTTGTGATTAGTTGGGTCAGAGAATATATCTGACACCAAGCTTTGCAATTGCTCCTAATCCATTGGTGCCTTCAATTTTTCCGGGAAATCTATCAGATTCCACCGGTTTTTTAATTGAACCGAGATAGCAACCGTAACCTAAAGCTCCATGCACAGAAACTTGTCTTGCAAGCTTTACATTAAGTTCTATTCCTAAATGGTGCTCAAGCGATTTGTAGGTCCCGATATGAGATTCAGGAATCCCCTCACTTGATGTCTCATCAATTTTTGTTACCCTGTAAATCATATTGTAGAAAAGACTGATATCAGAACTTTCGTTAAAAAGATTATTGATCAGGGTTCTTTCATGGTGAAACGTTACACTGGTAAATTTCTTACTTTCCGGACAAAAAGAGAGGCCAATGCTTAAATTTTTCATTCTATCCGGAATTACCGCAACAGACAGTGCTGTGCCAGTATTAAAGCCACTTTGCGTAAAATATTGACTAAGTTCCAGTGCGTATTTTGTTTTTCCACTAGTTTCATTGTCCTGGCTTTTTATTTCAATACTTATTATCAGGAATATAACTACTAGGATTAGGGAATTTTTCATGATTGCTTTTTATTTAGTATTACGGAGGGTGCATAAAGGTGTTAAGCCAAAGTCCTTGATGTGCATTCATAGTCTGTGTGATTTACATCGAATCAGACTTTGAGTATTGTTACGGGCTCCTGTGATCTTAATCAATGCAAGCATCCTGTCTATGACAAAATGGGCTATTCATTGGTAATTTGTTTAAGGATAGAAGTAATCGTTTTTTTTTAGCCAAATTGATTAACTTTAATTTAACCAATGCGGCATGAAGGATTCAATAGATCAACAGGCCTTTAAACAGTTATATTAGACATAAAGGGGAAGGTTCTGTCTAATTCGTGGTGGAGGAAGATATGCATGGACTTTCAAGGTGTTAATTCTGAAACTATCGGGAAAGTTCTCAGCTGGTAATAAGTGTTTTTGTGAACTATATAAATGATCGGGAATTATGGATTGATATTCATTGGCACCATATTTTTCAACGCCTGTAAAGAGCTGAAGATTTTCCCGGAACTAACATAGGACTGGCAATGGCTGGCAAGGCACTGCAAAGGATGCACAAATGAGTATATGCTTCAAGTTTACTTGGGAAGGGTTCTGCTTTTTATCTTAAACAACCTAAAAATCAATACTATGCTAAGAGATAATTCAAACAAACCTATTTTGATTGTGGAGGATAATCCTATCGACCTTGATCTGACCCTGAGGGCATTTGCTGCAAAAAAGCTTTCCAATCCAATCCAGGTAGCCAGAGATGGTGAAGAAGCTTTGGGCTATATGGAAAAATGGAAACAGTGTGAAACAAGGCCTGTGGTTATACTGCTCGACCTTAACTTACCGAAAATACATGGCTTGGATGTACTCAAAAAATTTAAATCTCATCCCGATTTTAAAGCCATACCGATCGTAATACTTACCACTTCCTCAGAATCCTCCGATCTGCAAGAAGCATATCAATCAGGGGCAAACTCTTATATTGTTAAACCAGTAGATTTCGGGAAATTTCTCGAAGTCGCAAATCATATCGACTTGTATTGGCGGGTAATTAACAAACCCTTATAGTTTTGAGCAGCTTTTAATATAGTCATAAAGAGTTATGAAAATTTTACTACTTGAAGACAATACCACTGATGCTGATTTAACAAAAAGAGGCATTATGGAGTCTCTTTTAGACTGCAATATTGAGCATGCCACCACGTTGGAACAAGCGAGAAATATACTTCAAATAGATTCTTCATTTGATGCTGCACTTCTTGACATGAGTTTACCTGATGGGAATGGCCTTGAACTGCTCGCAGAAATAAGGCAGCAAGAATTAAACTTCCCGGTCATAATGCTTACCGGGTCAGGAAATGAAGATACAGCAGTTACGGCGCTTAAAACCGGCGCTGACGACTATCTTGTAAAACAGATCGGATATACTTCACACCTCCCTGATATAATTAATCTAACCATTTCAAATTTTAAGGAGAATAAATTGTACAAATCAGATGTGATCAATGTTCTCTATATTGAACATCACACGGCTGATATAAACCTGACTATTCTTCATCTTGCCAAACATGCACCTCATATTCATATTGAGGCTGTTTCAACAGCAGACGAAGCATTAGCACGCCTTGAAGTTGAACAAACAGAACGGCTCAACTATAATGTAATCCTGATGGATTATCGTTTGCCGGGAATGGATGCGCTGGAATTGATAAAGACCCTTAGGCAAAGATTAAAACTATGCTTACCGATCATCATGGTAACTGGCCAGGGAAGTGAAGAGTTGGCTGTGCAAGCCCTGAAAATTGGGGCAAACGACTATCTTACAAAAAATAAAAATTATTTATACAGGCTTCCTTCTGTTATTTTGAATTCATATCAGCACTGCCAATTAAAACTTAAACAAGATACACTTATTGAAAATGAGAAAAAATACCGACTGCTTGCCGATAATTCCGGGGATGTGATTTTCCTTCTGGATATGAATTTAAACTATACCTACATAAGCCCGGCTGTTAAAGCCCTGAGGGGATTTGAACCCGAGGAAGCGATGAAACAGAGATTAAGTGAGGTATTAACACCGGCTTCATACCAAAAAGCAGAAAAAGCAATCTCTGATATTCTGACTGAAAATTTAAATAATCAGGAAAATCCTTTATTACAGAAAACTTTAGAGTTGGAAATGATCCGTAAAGATAATACACCTATCTGGACTGAAGTAAAGGCTTCCCTGATTCTGGATGAAGACCGCCAGCCAGTAAGAATTTTGGGCGTTACACGAGATATTTCTGAACGGAAATCCATATCAGATGAATTAAGGAAACATTCCCGCGCAGTCGAACAAAGCCCTGACCTGATTATAATAACTGACACTAAAGGAACCATCGAGTATGTTAATCCAAAGTTTACCGAAATAACCGGTTATTCATTAAAAGATGTTGCAGGCAAAAATGCAAGTATCCTTAAATCAGGATATACCTCCAAAACAGAATATGAAAAATTATGGAATACAATCACCTCAGGTTCTGAATGGAAAGGCGAATTTCAGAATAAACGAAAAGATGGCACCCTCTATTGGGAGGAAGCTTCAATTTCAGCAATAAAAACTGATAAAGGAGAGATTACCCATTATCTGGCAGTAAAAACAGATATTACGGAAAAAAAGAAAATTCACGAAGAGTTAGTAAAAGCAAAGGAAAGGGCCGAAGAAAGTGATCGCTTAAAAACAGCTTTTTTGCATAACATTTCCCACGAAATAAGAACACCATTAAACGGTATTACAGGATTTTCGGATATCATAATACAGCCTGATCTTTCGCCTGAAAAAAAGAAACAATTTACCCAAATAATTCGCGATAGCAGCAATCAGCTCATCTCAATTGTTGATGATATCATCAGCATGTCCACAATTGACGCAGGCCAGGAAATACTCATAGAGAGTGAAATAGATATTAATCTCCTCTTAGAGTTATTGGAAAGACAAAATAACCCCAACGCTCAAGCCAAAAATCTTTCTTTCTCCATCACGTCAACCCTAAGTGATAGGGAATCCCTTATCCTGACCGATAAGAGTAAATTGCTGAATATACTTACTAACCTTATCAGCAATGCCATAAAATATACTTCAGAAGGGAACATTAACGTGAATTGCACACTGGAAGGGAATTCGGTCAAATTTACCGTTCAGGATACCGGCATTGGAATACCCCCTGAAATGCATAAAAAAATTTTCGATCGGTTTTTCCAAATCGATAACAGCGATACCCGCCCCTACGGTGGCAATGGGCTAGGCCTTTCATTAGTAAAATCCTATGTCCATTTTCTGGGAGGTGAAGTTAGCCTAAATTCCACAGTAGGAATAGGTTCAGAGTTCAGTTTCTCACTGCCCTATCGTCCAGTAAAACAGGCTAAACCAATACCCGTTCCGGAACTGGAAAACAAAAGGCAGATCGAGAAGGTAAGCATTTTAATTGCGGAAGATGAAGAATTAAATTACTTGCTAATGGAAGCGATGCTTTCTGATTTAGATATTCTCACGCAAAGAGCATCAAATGGACAGGAAGTAATTGATATTTGCAAAAATAACAATGATATTGCTTTAATTCTAATGGATCTGAAAATGCCTGTAATGGATGGATTGGAAGCTACAAAACAACTAAGAAAATTCAGACCCGATTTACCAATAATCGTCCAGTCGGCTTATTCAACGGAAAAAGATAAAAACGAAGCATTTGCCCATGGGTGCAATGATTATATCACCAAACCCTTCAGCCAGGAGGTCCTTTTAAGTAAAATTACAGCTCAACTGAATAAGAAAAAATGGGAATAATACTGACCTCCATCGGCACACGGGGTTATTGGAAACCCTTCCTGGCCATCAGCGAATTCCCGAAAGCAAAACGCAAAACTTTTTTCGTATCTTGCTGATCCAGGGTATTGCGATGCAAGCTGATTACTGGTTGGACGAACACCATTGCTCATCCCCGGATCATTGCCCGCATAAAACTCAGGTTGCATAGTATGAAACAAACACTCTTTCTTAGCCTGATTCTGGTGCTGATCGTTCCGTTCCGGACGCTGCATGCACAATCACGCAAACTGGAAACATGCATCGTACAGATCGTCAATGCTTTCCATACTGAAGATCCGGAACTGATCAATCATTTCATCCACCATGATCATGGCCTGGTTGTCCTTTTTCGACGGGGCGTGATGGATGAATACATCACAACAGACAGATCCAAAGATGAAAGTCATGCTGCATGCGGGCTATTACGATCCGCGAAACACATTAGGTAGGAAGGCATCTGAGTGATGGAGGACATTATTTTTCTCCACAAATACAGCGCACCCAAAAAGATCAATGAGAATGCAAAGCAAATTTTAGTAACTTGTACAAACATTGTAAGGTGATAAGTGCCAATGAAAAAGCAACATCTTCATTCCATTTTTCTGTCTGGTTGATAAGCAGAAAAAAATAATCATGAAGAGTGATATTCAGGAATGAACCAGGACATAAAGAACTTAACCAGTAACCAAATCCAAGCCTATGAAAACGCAACTAACTTTTTTAACGCTGTTACTTATCGTAATGAATGTTCCCATGTTACATGCCCAGGAAGCTGAGGATCCTTATTTATGGCTGGAAGATATTGAGGGTGAAAAATCCCTTGAATGGGTCAGGACCCAGAATGAACTATCTGAAAAGGTATTTACAGAAGCTCCCTTATTTAATTCCTTAAATAAGGCATTATTGGAAGTCTACGATGACGAGGAAAACATAGCCTACCCGGATCTGATCGGAAAGCATGTCTATAATTTCTGGCAGGATGCAGAACACGAACGGGGAGTCTGGCGTCGGATGCTGAAAGAGAATTACCTTGCGAATGATACCATCTGGGAAATTGTCCTCGACCTGGATGCGCTGTCAGCCAAAGAAAATAAAAAATGGGTGTTTGGCGGAGCTAACTGGCTCGAGCCGGATTACAGGATCTGCCTTCTCTCATTATCGGATGGCGGTACGGATAAAAGCGAGCTCAGGGAATTCGATGTTACAAAAAAAGAATTTGTGGAAAACGGATTTTACCTCAAAGAATCCAAAGGTTCTGCAGGATGGATCGATGAGAACACCTTGCTTTTTACATCCGATTTCGGAGAGGGTTCTTTGTCATATGCCGGTTACCCGAGAATTGCCAAAGTATGGAAAAGAGGCACCCCTGCAGAAGATGCAAAAACAATCCTCGAGGTTGAGCCTGAAGTCGCGGGACTGTTTGGTGGCTCCTATTATTCAGAGGAGAAACTGCACACTATCGTTTTTAAGATGATCACTACCTTCGAGAGTGAAATCTATTATTATTCTGACAGGAAGTTAAAAAAGCTGGATTTTCCGGCAGATGCAGAATTCAGAGGCAGTTATAAATCGGAGCTCCTCCTTATCCTGCAATCCGATTGGGAGGTTGAAAATAGTATTTTTCCTGCAGGCGCATTAGTAAGTTTAAACCTGGAAGATAATTTACAAGGGAAAAATACGGTTAAGCTTATCCATCATCCCAATTCAGAATCCAGCATAACTTCCCTCCTTTCGTCAAAGGATTATATTGTTGTAAATATCCTGGAAAATGTCCGGAATAAACTGATCAAATACTCCCTTAAGGATGGCAGATGGAAAGAGGAAGAAGTTAAAGGATTGCCTGGTTTTGGCGGAATAGACCTGATTACCTTCGATAAGTCGTCGAATGATTATTTTTTCCAGTTCAGTAATTTCATCACTCCCCCGACCTTATATTATGCAAATGATCACCAGGTTGATATCGCCAGGAAACTAAAAGATTATTTTGACCCATCGGATCTGACAGTAGAACAACATTGGGCCACTTCCAAAGACGGTACAAAAATCCCCTATTTTATCGTCTTTCGAAAGGATATTGAATTAAACGGCAGTAATCCCACCCTCGTAGATGCTTATGGAGGATTTAATATTTCAAGTCAACCCTTCTACAGTGCAACAATAGGGCTTGGCTGGCTGGAGCAGGGAGGTGTTTATGTTTTAGCAAATATTCGTGGAGGAGGGGAATTTGGTCCCGCCTGGCATCAGGCAGCGGTTAGGGAAAAACGACAAAACGCCTATGATGATTTTTATGCCGTAGCCGAAAACCTCATTGCACAAAAAATCACGTCACCCGGGCATTTAGGTATTTATGGCTGGAGTAACGGTGGCTTGCTGACAGGTGTAGCCTTTACACAGCGACCGGATCTGTACCATGCCGCTATTGTGGGTGCCCCCCTGCTGGATATGAGACGGTATTCCAAAATGCTTGCCGGGGCAAGTTGGATGGCAGAATATGGTGATCCTGACAAACCGGAGGATTGGGCCTATCTCAAAAAGTTCTCCCCCTACCATAATCTGAAAAAGGAGGCTGAATACCCGAAAGTACTCTTTGTTACCTCCATCAAGGACGACAGGGTGCATCCGGGACATGCACGAAAAATGGCAGCAAAAATGGCCGATATGGGGCATCCCTTTTACTACTATGAGACTATTGAAGGAGGGCATGGGGCTGCCTCCACCAATGAGCAAAGTGCCAAAATGAATGCTCTGATCTATACGTATTTGAATGAGATGCTGAAGTAATCCGCCTGTATTATTACACCGATTATTATCCTCAGAAACTAATTTGGCAGTTTCATGTTTTCATCCTAATGCAACACATTCCCGGGGGAAGCCGTAGAAGGTCATATAATTTAAACGTCAGTCTAATGAAAAAGATCGCTACCTCAATCATCATCCTAATTTCAGTGATTCTATCACTACAGGGACAAGCCTGGATACAAACCGATGAGACCTACCCGGAAGATTACATATTCCACCTAGCAGATGAGTTTGGTTTTTCCATAGATGTGTCCGGTGATTATGCAGTTATTGGCGCACCCGGCACGAATGAGAAAAGTGACCGGGCCTATGCTTATGTTTTTCATATTAGTGGCGGTGAGTGGCAATTAACAGCCAAACTTACAACCTCATTGGAAGTTGATGCCCGGTTTGGAGCATCAGTTGGTATTTCCGGGGATGTGATCATTGTAGGGGCTTACCTGGACAATAAAGTGTATGTCTATGAAAAACCGGATGAAGGATGGGAGGATATGACGGAAACAGCTATCCTTAACAGAGGCGGGGGTAATCCTGATGATTATTTTGGACAGGCTCTCAGCATTGAGGGAAATACAATAGTAGTCGGAGCCGTAAATAAAGATAATGATTTCACAGATGCCGGAATGGCTTTTGTTTTTGTGAAACCATCAGGTGGATGGATCAATATGTCCCCTACCGCTAAACTGACTCCTTCGGATAGATTTACCAGAGACTATTTTGGAGCAGCCGTCGACATATCCAATGATTGTGTTGTTGTAGGCATGCCAAAAGGAAAAGATACAGTCTATGTATTTATGAAACCTTCAGCAGGCTGGTCAGATATGAACGAAACCGCAAAAATAGCAGCTCCTGAAGGTTCATCAGTGGGTGAGTTCGGACATAAAGTAGGCATAATTGGTGAGACCATTGCCATTGGTGACTATACTGAAAACAAAGTCTATCTCTATCAGAAGTCTGGTACATACTGGACCAATGTTGATTACCTGGGGGTACTGACACCCTCCGATGGTGAATCAGGTGACAAATTTGGCTTTACTCTGGATATGAATGATGAATATATCGTTGTGGGCTCAATCGGAAGTGCATCCCACAGCAATGATGCAGGCACTGCTTATGTCTATAAAAAGCCGGCCGAAGGCTGGGACGATGCAACAGAGAATGCCAGGCTTATGGCCGCCAACGGACTTCTGTCTGATGGTTTTGCACGTGCAGTGGCTATTCATGATTCCGGTATACTTTCGGGAGCATACCAGGCCAACAGTATTTCAGCTGGTAGCGGTCAGGCATACTTCTTTCCAAAATTGGGTGATTCCTATGGTAATATGGAAATGGAGCCGGGTATTTATCCTCCCGAATACCACTCCAATTCAGAGGATTCCTACGGTTGCTCTGTTGCTATTGACGGCGATTACGCTGTTGTGGGTGCCAGAGGGCATAATGACCATAAGGGATGTGCTTATGTATATAAATATGAAGATGGTTTATGGAACAGTATCGCCAGGCTCTCAACTTCTAATAAAGGAGATGCCTTTGGGTGTTCAGTTGCCATATTGGATACTACTATTGTGATTGGAGCATGTTCTCACTATGTAGATAATTACATGAGTGGGGCAGCATATGTTTTTACTATGCCTCCGGGCGGTTGGAAAGATACAACAGAAACGGCCATCCTTTATAGCTCTGACGGAGACCATAATGATGGTTTTGGTTCCTCGGTAGCCATCGATACCAATGTGATTGTGGTTGGTGCGCCAACCACACAGAATGAATTGGGGTACTGGTGGGGGACCGCCTATGTATTTGAAAAGCCGGAGATGGGTTGGGTTAGTGCTACCGAAACCGCCCGGTTGATCCCGGATGATCAAATTATCCAACAACAATTCGGTCAATCCATAGCTATCAGGGATGATTGCATAGTTATTGGGGCTTTCAGAGACATGAATGAAACCGGGTCTGCGTATGTGTTCACCAAACCCGCTGAAGGATGGACAGACACTTCCCAAACCGCCAAGCTGACCGCCAGCGATGGAGCTGAAAATGATCATATTGGCTGGTCTGTTGATCTGTATGGAGACTACATCGTAGTGGGAACCTACGGTTGGAATGATAATGGTGCTGCCTATATCTTTAAGAAACCAGTAGGAGATTGGGAAGATATGACGGAAGTGGCAAAACTTAGTCCACGGTCAGGGGAAAGGAAATATTTTGGGTCATCGGTTTCCATATATAAAAATATACTGGCGGTTGGCGCCATGGGGGCCGGCGACAGGGAAGGAGGAATAATTTGTATGTTCGAAGCACCAGAAATGGGATGGACAGATGCGAATTCCATTTTTTCCATTCAACCTACCGATACCCGTTCAGTAGATCGGTTTGGATGTTCTGTAGACTTATGGGAAGAGCGGCTTGTCGCAGGCCTGAGCGATTCTGATGATGTTGCTGAGAATGCCGGTGCCGTCAAATTCTTTGAGAGGACTTTCCTGGAAGCTCTGGGTGAAAATTTCGACTCAGAGCGACATGCCTACCCGAATCCCACCGACGGGATCGTCTACATCCCGGTGGAAGATGGATCATTACAAATGGTACAGGTGTTTAATCTGAAAGGTGAAGTGGTCTTCCGGGAGGCCTGCCATTCCTTAAAAAACTATTTTGATTTACGCAACTTGCCAAAGGGGCTATATATCCTTGAATGGATCACAAAGGCTTCGACTTCCAGATCGGAGATTGTCATTTACTAGGATCTGAATATGGTAAGTCCAGGTTTTTTAATCGATAATAGACCATGTCATGGCGCTTAACTCTGTCATTTAAGCTGGTCAGACTACAATCACAGCATCGTAGTTTTTGGTCACATGTAAATAAAGCAGCACACTCATATGAAAAAACTAATTACGTATACCCTTCTCACCATCGCTCTCATCTGGAGCTGTAATTCCGGTTCAGATAAACCAAAAGCAAGTGAACCACTAACCGATAAGATCATTGGCACCTATTTCAACGGATTGAATGAATCCAATTTTAAAAAGATAGCATCCTGCATTTCTGATAGTCTTCTGACCATGGAAGGAGGATTTGTTTTAACGAAGAGCAGCAAAGATTATTACATACATTTTCAGTGGGATTCTGTTTTTTCTCCGACCTATCAACTTCTAAACTCAGAGAAAATTTCTGATAGTTCAATAGTAGTAACCATCTCCAAGATCTGCGACAGGATCCGATATTTGCACGACACAGCCACAGTCTACAAAGCAAAAATTGATCTCACTGCTAACAGGATAACAAAAATTAATAACCTGGAATTAGTAGTATTTGATACCTTAAAATGGGGAACCCGAAGAGATGCTTTAGTGGCCTGGATCAGAACAAATCATCCTGAACTGGATGGATTTATCATGGACCAAACCCCAGCTGGTGCAAAGCATTATTTACAAGCCATCGAATTATATACCAGCAGAAACTAAACTTAAAACCTCCAATAAGCTGCTTGAATTTATTTGCAAATGCTTTACTTTGCATATAAGTTATACACTGCTGTATTTCTAATTCTACTACTAATACTAAGCAAATGAAAATTCACAGAATATCAGGACCTATACTATTCATCGGATTACTCATCTCGAATATGAACCTAAGTGCACAAAACCCAAACTTTTATATTTTCCTGTGCTTCGGACAGTCAAACATGGAAGGACAGGGCAAAATTGAAAAACAGGATACAACCGTGAATGATCGCTTTAAGGTCTTTCAGTCCCTCGATTGCCCAAACCTTAGCCGGTCAAGAGCACAATGGTATCCGGCAAAACCTCCTACCTGCCAGTGCCATTCAGAGCTCTCCCCTGCTGATTATTTTGGCAGGACCATGGTTGCCAACCTTCCTGACAGCATTACTGTGGGTATTATCAATGTGGCCATCGGCGGTTGCGATATCCGGATATTCGATAAAGATATTTACCTGGATTATGATTCGACCTATACCGAAGAATGGTTTGCTCTCAAAGTAAAAGCCTATGGAGGGAATCCATACCAACACCTGGTCGACCTGGCTAAACTTGCACAAAAAGACGGGGTTATAAAAGGGATCCTGCTGCACCAGGGCGAAACCAATACCGGGCAAACCGAATGGCCGTTGTATGTAAAGAAGATTTACTCTGATATGCTTGCTGACCTCGCTTTGAGTGCCGAATCGGTACCACTCCTGGCCGGTGAAGTGCTGGCAACAGAAGGCAGCTGTTGTGCCAGCATGAACTCCATAATTAATACCCTCCCGGATGCTATCCCTACGGCACACGTCATCTCCTCGAGCGGGTGCACAGCCAAGGATTACGCACATTTCGATTCTGCAGGATACCGGTTACTGGGCAAACGATACGCGCTAAAGATGCTGGCGCTTATGGGAATTGAGGTTGGTTAAAAGGCAGAAGGCAGATAGTTGTCAATGCCTGAGAAATGTCGGCCGTTAATGACCGTCGCCGCAGCATACAACCCCCAGCCACTTACCTCCTTTCACTCAATCCACCGTAATCGCATCATACTCCTCCAGGATAGTATTTTCCTGCTCATCCACATTTTCAAAGCTGTAGGTATCTGATTCCCGCCGCTTAATAAAAGACTCCAGGTAATTGCCGGAAAATTTTGAATCGCTGACAACAAGATGGGATTCATGCAGGGAAAAAATGGCCTGGTGATCAACGGCAGTATTTTCGATCACATTATTCTCCCAGATTGAATTCCGGATCTCCACCGATCCGCAGCCAATCAGGGATGAGAAATAATCTCTTGTTGTATTATCATGAAAATGGCAGCCATCAATGAATGCCTTCCCGCATCCGTAAAGGTGAAAGGCTCCGCCGGTGCAATCCCAGATCTCGGAATTCTTACAGACAACTGTACTTGCACCATAGACCTCAAAACCATAATATCCGGTACCATACATGCTGGTATTCGATAGCTGAATATGATCGCATTCCACAAAACTCAATACACCGCCAAAGCAGGATTCTGAGGGGGTGATATGCCCCAGCCAGACATTCTCGATTTGCACATTCCTGCAATTCTCAAGGATCAGGACAATGGCATCGGCATCTTCCGAATAGATCTTAACATCCTCCGGCTTCCCTCCCATTCCCCGGATCCTGACATTCTCCATATTCTGCAGGATCAGCATGCTCTTTTCCCAGGCATAATCCTCGCCTTCAAGGTAGAAGGACCAGCGAAAATACTTGCTATACGCATTTGTATCCAGCTCGCTGACATTATACATGCCCGGCATAAGTTCAATAGTGCAATTATTTTCAAGGTTTTCCAGCAGTTCCTGAAGGCTTTGCACCCGGATCACATGATTTGCCGAATCGACCGGACTCCATTCGTCCTGTGCTGAAAGCAGGGAAAAAGAAATAAGAAGCAGGACAACCGTCAGTAACTTTTTCATAGGACAGGTATTTTCATCAATATTAAATATTATGTTTCCATTCACAAAGTCTGTTTTTTGTAGCTTTAGAAAAATTCAAATGGTTTGAGATGAAGAAATACATACTCCTTGCAGGATTGGTTCTCGTAATTGGCTGTTCGCAAAATAGCAGAAAAGGCCCCGCTAAACATAGAGGTTGATCAAACAACCATCGGGAAACATATGGAGAAGCTGGTTTGATGCTAAGCTTAGCAAAAAATAATTTAAGATGACACCAATTCGTTAGCAATAATCAAATTTATTAACACCTATTGCATATATTAACACTGTTAATTATATTTGCAGTGTTAATAATATGAACGATGAAAAACAAAGAGATACAAGAGAAAAGGATGAAAGGGTATTTCATCCAGGCTACCAAAGAAATTCTGAAAGGTGAAGGCCTGAAAGCAATAAGTGTTCGCAACATTGCAGACCAGGCAGGATACTCCTATGCGACGCTTTATAATTACTTCAAAGATATTAATGATCTGGTATTTCTGTGCGTGAATGATTTTCAGGAGGAATGCGAATTATTTGTTTCAGATTTGACCAACAATGAACCAAAAGGAATCACGAAACTAAAAGCTTCCATCCTGGCCTATATCAAATACTTCGTAGAATATCCCGGCATTTTCGAGTTGTTTTATATTACACGGGGAGGCGACTTTGGGAATAAGCCACAAATAATCAGTGTCATTAGTAATTCGTTGGATAATGCCTGCAAAAAAGATTGGGAATGCTGTTTAAAGCATAAATTAATTCCTGAAGCAGATACTGAAAAACTAAAGGCTCAGCTAAGGTATTCCATCATAGGTTTATTAAGCTTGTATCTAAACAGACTGACTCCCGCCACGTATTCCGAATTTATTGACCGGGCAACGATGCTGATTGATTCAGTACTGGGAATAAAACCTGACATCAGAGATCATCTTAGTAAGAATGACGCTTCAACTATCCAGAATTCCCTAATTTCAGTAACCATAAAAAAATGAAAAGAATGCCCGCTAAAAATGTAGCGGGTATCGTTGTAAACCAGTGGGCACGGATGGGTACCGGAATTGTAAAAGTGGCAGCTTTAATTTGCAGGAATAGTCAGCCTGTACCAGGAGTATTACAGATCGAAAAGTTTTGTATCTTGGACCTTAATTGTTTTTACGGGATGAACGTCAGTGTCTCCAGTAAAAACAAAAGCTGACAAACGCCATGAAATTCAGGATGAATAAAAACATTTCCGGAAAAGTATTCTATTACATTGGTGAAGTTATCGTCGTAATTATTGGGATATTTATTGCATTCCAGTTAAATAATTTCAAGGAGAACATTCAAAGTGTAAAGGAGGAAACAAAAGCACTTAAGCGGATCTCTGCCGATTTGCAAACTGAAAAGTTTATCCTTCAAGACTATTTAACAAAAGTGAAATACAGCAGAAAATACCTGAAAGAAATTGTTTATGACGGTAAGAGAGACAACCTGGACTCTATTCTATTCCATCTTGGACAGACTTTTATTCATTATAAAATGAACTCGGAATACATTAACCTGAAGTACAGCGGACGATTAAACCTCATTTCAAATGACACCCTGCGTTACAATCTCGTCCGCTTTTACGAAGGGTACTATACCATTTATGACGAACTGGCGCAAAGACATAAAAGCTATGTATCTGAACATCTTGAGGAGTATTTCATCAATGAGTTCCCGAGTGACACCACGTATATAATTGACCCTAAACGTGTAAAAGATAAATTAGAGCAAGAGAAATTCAGGAACCTTATCATAGACCAGATGAGTTTTTATGGTGCCCTTAGCCAAACCATAAACATCGAAGTAGTTGACCAGCTTAATAAAATGGTCAGAAAGGAATTTGAATGAGCCATGCAACTCATAAAAATCTAGTGAAGGATTCCTCGATATTCTAACATAAAGATGCTGATCCGGCCATCACCGTTTACGCGTGTGAATATGCCGACACTCCGGTTTCGAACATCACTATAAACCATTATAGATTATTTGAGATGTCCCTGAAATTCACCATTCTTCGCCAAGAAGCACGATCATAATATTGTCTACGATACCATCACAACGATATGCCAGGTAGTACGCTGATCGAATATTTACAGAGTATCCCCATTCTCCAGTAATCATGAGCTTACTTAAACGGTAAAGCCTTTAGCAAGCTGCCGAAGGGAATCAATTTGAAATTTTGGTTGATTAGTACACCATCGTCAAAATTATATCCATCCTGAACAACAAGGAGTCCCTGCGGGTATTTTTCATTGAAGAATGCCGTGCTGACTTCAAGCCCGTCTGTTTCCTCAGCGCCATCAATGGTAGTGCCATCCTCAATAATAAAACTGGAAATATACCCTGCATGCTCTCCGAGCTTAAAAATGGCGTAGGAGAAATTTCCCTGAATCGAGGCCAGCAGGTATTCGCTACTGTCATAGCTAAACAGTGCCAGACCTTCTATGTCATAGGCTATGTTGGAATTCAGGGAGTCACTTCCGTTCAGAAGGGTTATCTCCTCACTACTCTTCATATCAGTAGGTAATTTATAAATCCCCTTATCCTCGATACCCAGATAAAGCATTCCGTTCCGGTCGTCGGCCACCATTCCTTCCGGCTGACTTGGAAAGTTGATGGTGCGCACCATCTTCGCCTCTATGCTCTCACCTCCGCTTAGCACCCACTGCTCTATTCTTCCTCCCTTACCGTTTACAAATACCTGGAAACTGTTTTCTTCCGGCTGATGATAAAGGCAAATGCCATATACCTCATCAACTCCCGACCTGATATTTTTAATAGTATCTGACAATTCGCAGGTTTCGGGGTCGATGGTAAAAATTGAAATTGAATTGTTGCTGCGGTTACTCCCTGCCACGATCGTTACCTCCCTATTCTTATAGGTAAACCCATCCCGGAGATCGACGTTATTGATCCTGCCCACCTTTCGGAATTGGAGAATCCGGCCATTCAGATCATAAGCATATAGTCCGGCGGTTTTATTTGTGCCCAGGATGAGACTTTTCCCGGGATTTTTTCTGTTTACCCATATGGCAGGATCGTCAGCAGCATCTTCTCCGCTCTCAGATTCCACGGCTTGTGTCTCCCCCAGAGCCTGCATGCGTATCAGAAAGTTTTGTTGCATATCCAGAGACTCCATCATCTCCAGAGAATCCTCCGAAGATTCCTCATACATCAGAAATTGTTCTGTCCTGCTTATCGAGGAAGAAGCATTTTTTTGCTCTGCCTGCTCCTTTGATTTACAGGCCAACATGCTAAAAACTAGTAAAACAGGGAGCATTCTTATTAAGATTGACTTTGAGCTTTCGTAAATGGTTCGTGTAAGCATTATCTGCAAGTTTTTAATCTATGAATTGTTTCATTGTGTAGAGCCTGGCACCGTCCTTCCTGATGAAATTCAGATACAGGGTATCGTGTTGAATAAATACCTGTGTAAAGCCCGGCTCGGAGAGGCTTATGATGGAATTTTCATTCACTGCGCAGGGCCTGACGGTTGCTCCTGTTCCTGTGACAACGTAATCTACAGTTGATCCTTCCGGCCTCAGATGCTGCATATCATGATCGTGCCCGCACAGGTACAGATCCACCCTGTATTTTTCAAAGAGCGACTGGAGTTTGGTTATCAGCTCTTCCGTATCCCCGTGCTTTTGACTAGCTGAATAAACCGGGTGATGACCTACCACAACAATCCATTCTTCCGTAGCTTCTGACAGGGTCCTGCGTATCCACTGCATTTGTTTGCCGGAATCCTGCAAGTGAGCATCCGGGTACTTTTCGGTTGACATCCTGTATGAACTGATCAGGGGTGGGGTATCAATGAAAAGAAAACGGATTCGGGTGCTGTCGTTTACAGGTTTCACAAGCGTGTAATAATGATCCTTCATGTTCCATCGCCTGCTGATCCCGGAATAATCGATCTGTGCCTGTGTAGATCCCTGATAGTCATGATTTCCGAGCACAGGGTACCAGTCGGCTTCCAGTGAGGGATGTGTATAGATATTTTCATAGTTCCGCATCCATAAAGCATCCGACGTGCTGGCCACCCCATGTACCTGAAAGTTATCCCCGCAGGAAAGAATGAAATCCGGTGCCTCGATCGTCTCGGCAAAAATACCCATGCGTTCTGCAACCTCTTTCTGATAAAAATAGCCATTTCTTCCCCAATCCGAGATGATGAAAAAGGAAATTTCAGATGAATCAGCTTTTTGAAGGATGCTGTCAATAGCGGGTTTTTTAGCTGCAGTTTCAGCATTATCCTTGCCGCAGCCAAGTAGAAATAATAATGTTAGCAGGGCTAAAGAATATTTTGAAAATCTCATGTGATTGATTTTTATAGTGAAAGAATTATAAGTTTATTTTAATACCCACCCGGCTCCAGAAAGAGTAATACTCCTGTTGCTTGAAATATTCCCTGGAATTCATATAATACCGCAGGGGTTCATTGGTCAGGTTAGCGAGATCGGCAAAAATGGTAACCTGATCGCTAAGCTTGATTTTAGCTGTAAAATCCAGATGAAGACACTCATCATAATAAACATCCAGTCCACTGTCATTGCCTAATGCTGCCAGGAAAGGAGAATGATAATTGGCGGAAATTTTAATATACACTTTGTCGGAATCATAGAATAAAGCCAGGTTGGCAGTATGCTTTGCCTGTCCGGGCAAGCTTATAACTTCCATTTCTTCACTATTCGTAAAAAACTCAGAGGCGTAATCGTCATAACTATAAATTACGTCGTTTTCATTTTGTGGATAACGTTTACTGATATAGGCTTCCGACTCAGTAAACGTATAGGTTCCATAAAGACCAAAATCACTGAAAAAACCATCCAGGAAACTGAGTTTGAACTGTGTTTGCAATTCAGCTCCATACACAAAGGCTTCAATGCCATTTACCGGCATGGTGATCTCTTTTAGTCCGTACCGGTTGAAATTTGCCCCTTCGTGGGCACGACGTACAAATTTGAAGACAAAGTCATCAATTTTCTTATAGAACAAGCCGCCGGAGATTATTCCATTATCCGATAAATAGGTTTCAGCTAACAAGTCGAGGTTAAGTGCGAAGGGAAAATTCAATGTCGGGTTGCCTTTTTTAATATCACCGTCTTCGTTTTCGATCCGGTATGGCAAAATATCCTCAAAGCCTGGACGGGAATAGGTATAGGTAGCAGCTGC
>JAFGEO010000167.1 GCA_016931575.1 Bacteroidales bacterium
CAAAATGGTGAGCGAATGGGCTGCATCGAACAATGTGCCGGTGACACTGAACGAATGTGGAGCCATAAGAGCATGCGACTACAATTCGAGGATGATATTTTATGCCACTTTCGTAAAGCATGCATTAAAATACAATATCGCTATAAATTTCTGGGATGATAATGGAAATTTCCAACTATATGACAGAATTAACAGAAAATGGGATGAGTTCAAGGATGTTATAATTTATACCTACCTGGAATCTCCAACCAAATTAAGCTATGAAATTATTGATTCATCTGCCATTTTAAGATGGGTAAACCGAACTGATGTAAATGACAGCATTGTCATTGAGAAACGATCGGCCAATGGATTTGACACTCTTGAAGTGGTGGCCCCTGATGCCGATAGTATATATCTTCCAAATCTTGAAAAAGATGTATTCCATTATTTCCGTTTAAAAACAACATTGCACGATACCTTAATGTATTCTTATGCAATACGGTTTAAAATTAGTACTGAAACTGGTATTTTCAATGAGCCTGCCAATCGTACTGAAAATCTATTGAAAATTTACCCAAACCCGGCAAGGGATTTACTGCATTTGAAGACTGAGATTGTTATTCCAGGTGCCAACCTTTCGGTATATAACAGCCTGGGACAAATAATGGCTACTTCGCCGCTAATGCAAAACGAAACAATAATGAATGTTTCCGGGTATCCGAAAGGGGTATACTATATTCAGGTTGAAAAAGATGAACGGGTAATCAATACAAATTCAAAATTCATTATAAACTAGGTTTAAGATAGTAACCAGCCTGTAATATCAATTATCAGTAATATAGAATGAAAATTAAAGAATAATACCGAAAGATTCTCCTGTTGGCAATTGACCAAATGCATGAAGTTTTGATAGTAACATAAAACACCACCACCCTTTTGCTCCTCCCGATAGCGATCGGAATCACTTTGCCATACTCTTGCTACTTTCGTTTAAAACTATATAAGTCCCCTATTTCCAATGAATATCGCAGCATTTCACAGGCTGTTTTTATATTTAAAGCGTTTTCTGCTACTGCACTCTTTACAGTTTTATTGAGTTGAAATCAAACACCAGTTCAGGTGGCATTTGTTACGGACTGATCACTATTTGATAAGCCTGGCTCATTAATTTGACAGGAATATGTTTTATTTGCAGTATGGAAACTCTGTTTTTCCGCTAAAGGAGGTGATGTATTAATTCCTTTTCCTCCGGATGGTGGCTTTGTACTAAAAAAATAACTTTAAATAACCTGTATTATGCTTAAATATTTATCATTGCTTCTTGTCATCCTTGCAACTCAAAGTACGTTGCTAAGAGCCCAGAACCCAATAATACAAACGTACTATACCGCCGATCCTGCACCCATGGTGTACAATGGCAGGGTATATCTTTATACAACCCATGATGAAGACGAGACAGTGGATAATTTCTTTACAATGTATGACTGGCGCTGCTATTCAACTGCGGATATGGTTAACTGGACCGACCATGGAGCAGTAGCTTCACTTAAAGATTTTAAGTGGTCAGAAAGGACAAATGGAGCCTGGGCACCTCAATGTATTGAACGGAATGGTAAGTTTTACCTCTACTGCCCTATTCATGGTGATGGTATAGGTGTATTGGTGGCTGATTCACCTGAAGGTCCTTTTATTGATCCCATTGGTAAACGTTTAATAGAAAGCGACAATATCTGGCTTGATATCGACCCTACAGTCATTATTGACGATGATGGGCAGGCCTATCTGTTCTGGGGTAATCCAGCATTGAAGTATGCAAAATTAAATGAGGATATGATTTCATGTGATATGAGCCTTGGGGATAATGGAGTAAAATCCGTAGAAATGACTCATGAGGGTTTTGGAACAAAGGAAGGCCGTGATGGAGAAATTGTAACAACCTATACCGAAGGTCCCTGGGTTTATAAAGATAACGATATATACTACCTGGTATATGCTGCCGCAGGAATACCTGAATACATTGCCTATTCAACTTCATCCTCAATCGAAGGTCCATGGGAATACAAAGGTTTTATCATGGAACGGGCTGATCAGCTTGCATTTACTAACCACCCCGGCATTATCGACTTTAAGGAAAACTCCTATTTCTTTTACCATAGTCAGGGACTACCTGGCGGCGAAGGGTTTAGGCGCTCAGTTTGTGTAGAACAGTTTTCGTACAATGCTGATGGCTCAATTCCACTTCTCCATCCTACGAAAGACGGAGTGAAGAAAGGTGTTGCTTATTTAAATCCTTATCGAAAAGTAGAAGCTGAAACCATAGCATGGTCAGAAGGAGTAAAAACATATTCCTCCCGGCTGACAGGAATGTATTTAACAGCGAAACATAACGATGCCTTCACAAAAGTAAGAGATGTTGATTTCAGGGAAAAGGGATCAGGATCTTTCACAGCTCAACTGGCTACATCACTTACTGGCGGAGTTTCTATGGAGGTAAGGCTAGACAGCTTAACCGGAAAATTAATTGGGACTGTGGATGTACCTCAAACAGGTAGTGATGAGGAGTGGGCCTTAACAACTATTGATGTTGAGAAAATAACCGGGATTCATGATTTATATTTTGTCTTTAAGGGCACTGTTTCGGGTGACATCTTAAACTTTGATTATTGGAGTTTCTCAGAATAGCATGAAAATCATTGTAATAACGATACTCCCTGAACGGAATGCTAATTCAACAGGGAAAAACGTTTAGCAGTACGATGAATAGTTCAACTATCAGAAGCACCGCTGGTGCGCGATTCTATCGCGCATCCCTGCCAAACCATCCAACCATTCTACTCTCGCGAGAATAAGCCTTGGAAGTTTGAACGCGGAAAAACTCAGACTGCCAGAAGATCCCTGATCAGTCCCGGAGATTATGTCGCAAGCATGGTCATACCCCGAAATAACTTGTGCCTGCGACAAGTTTGATGAGAAATCGGTAATAGATTCTGTTATCCTTCAGGGTGGCCGGCCTCAGGCTTCACCGTATATCCCGGTGGTATTCCTGAAGAGACTTAATGCCGGCTTCACCTGCCTGCCGGGCTTTTATTCCCAGGGCTGCAGCACGGGCAGCGGTGGTTGTGGTGATGTACGGTATCCCTTGCCGGATGGCCTCTTTACGGATATAGGAATCGTCCACCTCGCTGTATTTACCTTTTGGAGTATTAATAACCAGCTGGATCTCATCGTTCTTGATCGCGTCGATAATATTGGGGCGACCTTCATATATTTTTTTAATAGGATCCGAAACGATACTATGCTCAGCCAGAAAAGCTTGTGTACCCTTTGTGGCCAGTATCCTGAAACCCAACTCAGTAAATTGCCGGGCGGCTTCAATAATACGTTCCTTATCCCGGTCTGCAATGGTAATCAGCACGGTACCTTCAATCGGGAGAGCTGTTTTGGTGGCTTCCTGCGATTTGAAGAAGGCAAGTCCGTAAGAATTAGCTAAACCCAACACTTCGCCTGTCGATCGCATTTCGGGTCCCAATACAGGATCAACCTCAGGAAACATATTGAAGGGCAATACGGCTTCTTTTACTCCAAAATGATCGTATTCGGCAGCCTTAAGCCTGAACTCAGAAAGCTTTTTCCCCAACATGACCTGGGTTGCCAGCTTAGCCATAGGAATATTGCAGATCTTGGAAACCAGGGGCACGGTGCGACTGGCCCTTGGGTTGGCTTCAAGAATATAAACCTTGTCCTTTTGAATGGCGTATTGAATATTCATCAGGCCTACAACCTGAAATTCCTTCGCTATTCGTTTGGTATAATCGTTGATGGTATCCTTATGTTTCTGCGGAATATCCACAGGAGGTATAACACAGGCTGAATCGCCTGAATGTACACCGGCATATTCAATATGCTCCATGATGGCGGGGATAAACGCATCGGTACCGTCAGAAATGGCATCAGCTTCACATTCGAGGGCATTCTCCAGAAATTTATCAATCAGTATAGGCCGTTCCGGGGAAACGTCTACAGCAGCTTTGAGATATTGCTCAAGCATCTCGCGATCGATTACAATTTCCATAGCTCTCCCTCCCAATACATAGGAAGGACGCACCATCAGAGGGTAACCAATCCGGTCGGCAATTTGCAGGGCTTCATCCATATTGCTTGCCATCCCCGATTCGGGTTGAGGGATACCCAGTTTTTCCATAACCTGGCGGAACCGGTCACGGTCCTCAGCCAGATCGATCATGTCGGGATGGGTACCTAAAATCTTAACTCCTGCCCTGGTAAGTTCATCCGCCAGGTTGAGGGGTGTCTGGCCCCCAAACTGAACAATGACACCTTCGGGTTTCTCCTTGTTGTATATACTCAGAACATCCTCAAGGGTCAGGGGTTCAAAATAGAGCTTATTGGAAGTATCGTAATCGGTGGAAACGGTCTCGGGATTACAATTGACCATAATGGATTCGTACCCCGCTTCGCGCAAGGCAAAAGCCGCATGAACACAGCAATAATCAAATTCGATACCCTGTCCGATGCGATTTGGACCACCCCCCAGTACCATAATCTTTCTGTTTCCTGAAGTTTTCACAGTATCAGGGGCATTGTAGGTCGAATAGTAGTATGCTGCGTCATTCACCCCGCTCACCGGGACTGCTTCCCAGCTTTCAGATAGTCCGGCAGCAAGCCTCTGCGCCCTGATTTTCTGTTCCGGAACTTCAAGGATCCTGGCCAGGTAACGATCGGCGAATCCTTCTTTTTTAGCCAGGATAAGCAACGCATCAGGGAGTTCTTTTCCTTTAAAGCGCAATACTTCCTCTTCTCGTTCCACAAGTTCTTTCATCTGCTGTAAAAACCAGGTCTTGATATGGGTCTTTTGATAAAGGGTTTCAATATCGGCGCCTTTCCGCAACGCTTCATACAGGATAAACTGACGTTCGCTGGTTGCATAATTTAGAAGCGTCATCAGTTCCTCCAGGGATTTAAGGTTAAAATCTTTGGCAAATCCCAGGCCGTAGCGGTTTATTTCAAGCGAGCGAATGGCCTTTTGCAGGGCTTCTTTATATGTTTTTCCAATGCTCATTACCTCTCCAACGGCCCGCATCTGAGTGCCGAGCTTATCTTCCACGCCTTTGAATTTCTCAAAGGCCCAGCGGGCAAATTTAACCACAACATACTCTCCCGATGGGGTATACTTGTCAAGTGAACCATCGCGCCAGTAAGGAATTTCATCAAGCGTAAGACCACATGCAAGCAAGGAAGATACAAGAGCAATGGGAAATCCTGTGGCCTTCGAAGCAAGGGCTGAAGAACGGGAAGTCCGGGGATTGATCTCTATAACAACAACCCTTCCGGTTTTCGGATCGTGTGCAAATTGTACATTAGTGCCTCCAATTACCTCAATAGCTTCCACAATACTGTAAGCATATCGTTGCAGCCTGTCCTGTAATTCCTGCGAAATAGTAAGCATCGGAGCAGTACAGAAGGAGTCTCCGGTATGTACTCCCATTGCATCTACATTTTCGATAAAGCATACCGTGATCATTTTTTTATTGGCATCGCGGACTACTTCCAGTTCAAGTTCCTCCCATCCGAGTACCGATTCTTCAATAAGTACCTGATGAACCATGCTGACTGCAAGTCCTCTGCTGGCGATCACCCGGAGTTCTTCAATATTATAAACCAGGCCACCACCGGTTCCTCCCATGGTATAGGCTGGACGTATTACTACAGGATATCCCAGTGCTTCGGCAACTCGTTCTGCATCCTCCAGGGTATTTACTGCCTCACTGCGAGGCATTTCTATCCCCAGCCGGTCCATGGTATTTTTAAAGGCCGTACGGTCCTCTCCACGCTCAATGGCATCCAGATTTACACCAATAACTTTAACATGGTATTTTTCAAGAACCCCGGCTTTATGCAATTCAGACGACAGGTTCAATCCGGTCTGACCGCCCAGATTGGGCAACAATGCATCAGGCCTTTCCTTTTCAATAATTTTTGTCAGCACCTCAACAGTTAGCGGTTCAATATATGTAAAGTCAGCCATACCGGGGTCGGTCATAATAGTTGCCGGATTGGAATTAACCAAAACAATTTCATAGCCCAGTGAACGCAATGCTTTACAAGCCTGGGTGCCTGAATAGTCGAATTCGCAAGCCTGACCAATAATAATTGGACCAGAACCAATAATTAGTATTTTGTGGATGTCTTCACGTTTTGCCATCGGGTTTGGTGTTATAGTTGTTAACTTAAAAAGTCTACTTGGAATGTTTAACTTTCAATTAGTAAATTAAGGGCGGTAAAGTAGGGAAATTATTAAGGATGACAAACTTTTCATTGAAAGGAGTTGAGAAATTTTATTAACGAAATTATTAACAGGTTAAAGGCCTCACCAGCTTTAGCTCCGGATGTCCGAATCCGGAAAAAATCAGACTGCCAGACACTCCCTGATCAGTCCCGGAGATTATGTCGCATGACATGCCATATCCCGATTTAGCCTGTGCCTGCGACAAGCTAAGCTTTACTCAAGGGCCATGTGCTGAAGCCTGTTGTTAGTGATCTTCATGCTTTTCTGGCATGAGGACTGGCCGGGTCTTCATTTGAATGATTATAATTGTATTCGACTACTTCATTTACCGGATTCGTTTCCTGGTTTGTTGTTCATTCTCTGCACTTACAAAAAAAAACAACCACCACTAAAAGTGGCGGTTGTTTATTTATGGGTTTATTGTCACTCAGTAAATGGCTCAGTTTTATAAACTGTCGCCAAAATCAGCCTTAAACTTGGCAACTAGTTTTTCCTGCCAGTTTGAGGTTGGTTTTAGTTTGCCAAAGAAGAAACGGAGTACCTTTGGTTCCTCGTAAAACTCCAGACCTCCAATAAGTTTTCTGTTCTCATACAACCAGGCAAGTCTGTCGATCGTATATTTTACCTGAGACAGAGTGAATACACGACGGGGAAGTGCTAATCTAAGTAACTCAACCGCAGCTAAATGATCGCTTCCGTCGGCTTCACGTTCTTCCGAAATGGTACCTCGTTCCATTCCCCTTACACCGCTGGTAATGTATAATGCTGAGCCCAGTGAGCCGGCGCGGTACTGCTCCTGCGGAATGTGCGACAGAAATTCCATGGCATTGAGGTGTACTCCCAGTCCTCCTGGAGGTGTGATAACGGGTATGCCCAGCTTCACCAATTCACCAACCATATACTTGATAAAAATCGGCCCCTGGTTAATCATTTCTTCATCCATAGTTTCATCAAGGCCGACCACCATAGCCTCCATTTCTCGGGTCGACATACCTCCGTATGTTGAGAATCCTTCATAAAGCGGCAAGAGTTCCAACAGCTTTTTGAAGATATCCTCATTATTTGTAATGATACCTCCTCCCCTTACATGGCCAAGTTTACGGGCCGAGAAATAAACAATGTCAGCTGATTCCGACATTATTTTTGTAATCTCACGGGTAGAAAGATTTTTGTATTTCTCTTCGCGGGTTTTAATGAAGTGCAGGTTGTCAGCCCATAAACTGGCATCAATAATAAAGGGTATATTATATTTTCGTGCTATTTTGCTGGTTGCCAGATAGTTTTCCATTGCAACAGGTTGCCCGCCAATAAGGTTGGTTCCTGCTTCAATACGGATAAATGCAATTTTTTCAGCACCTTCCTTATCGATCAGCTTTTGCAGCTGATCTAAATCTATATTTCCTTTAAAAGGATGAGTACTTACGGGTTCTAATGCTTCAGGTTTGAACAGCTCAAGCACTTCGCCTCCATTTACCATTATATGCGCTTTTGTTGTGGTAAAATGGTAGTTCATGGGAACATACATTCCTTTTTTTACAAAAAACATCGAAAGCAGATTTTCACAGGCTCGTCCCTGATGAACCGGCAGGAAATACTTCTTGTCGAATATCTCATAGATCTTGTCCTTTAAGCGCGTGAAGGTTGCCGATCCGGCATACGAGTCATCAACAACCAACATAGCTGCTGTCTGCTTGTCGCTCATCGCATTGACACCGCTGTCGGTGAGCATATCGAGATAAATGTCTTTGTTATAAAGAAGGAATGTATTGTTGCCTGCTTCTTCAATTGCCTGAAGTCTTCTTTCAATCGGAACCAGGTCCAATCGTTGCACCATTCGCACCTTATGCATTTCCAAGGGAATTTCTTCTCCCAAAAAGTACTTGATATTCGCCATGTTAAAATTAATAATTAAGGTTAAAGAAAATGAGCTTAGTTTTTATAAAAAAAACTGTTTGAAACAAATATAATTATTAAAATGAGAAAGCCTTACAGGGTAAAATATTTTCGCATTCAGAAGTGTTTATAGGGCTTTAGGACCAGAATGCAGCCAAATGCAGAGTTCTAACGTGAAAGGGGTAAGCTGAGACCGTCTGAAGCAAAATTTCCAGGCGCTAATACATAATCATTCCAGATATTTCTTAGGATTACGGACTGAAAATTCCGAAAAGATCCGGCCATCTCCTGCATCGGACCAGGAAGTTTATGCAGACCTGTGCTTTACCTGGATTTTTTTCAATTATGTAGTATATTCATGTGTCAGGATCTGGAAAAACACCTGCTGCGAATGCTACACCAGTAAAACTATATACTTATGATAAATTGGGACGAAATACGAAAAGAATTTCCGGCATGCTCAAACTAAAAGAGGAATGCATCCCTCTGGAAATATATGAACTGTTCTGTCAGGTATATAATGAATTCAATTCTTCAAAATAGTCGTGCTGCAGATCTTCATGCAGGCAATTGATGGCCTTAATAATTCGCTCCTGCTCTCTTAGGTATAAATTTCGTACCACCCGGTTTTGTTCCAGTCGCAAACCGGATCCTTTTAAGGTACGGCAAAAATGAATGCGCAGCTCCACTTCGGTTGTTTTCATGCCGGAGATTCGAATGTACTTATTGATCTGCCGTTGTACTTTTCGGATCGTTTTCTTTGCCAGGTAAAGGCTTTGCAGGTTCATGGATTCAAAGAGCTCTTCCATTTCAAGCTTGATATCCCGGATATAAGTTGCTTCGTCTTCAACTTCAAATAACAGGTAGGTAAGCAGTTCCTTGTTCTCTATTTTAAATTTGGCCATTCTCAGGCAGATGTCGACGAGCTGGGAAGGGTGAGTATTCTTCAGTTCACTTTTTATCAGGGCAATGCTTGCTGGCTTCATGGGCAGATATTTGCCTTAAAAGTAGTAAAGATTAGTCTTTGTTAGGAATTCAGTCAAAGCGAAAATTTCGTATTCGCAGTGGCGCCAGGAGGTACATAGTGTTTTTACAACAAATCTATCTTGTTTTCAAAAATTGTCTATATTTGACCAACCATATAATCAATTGTCTATGAAAAACTTATTATTTGCAAAGATCCTTATCTCTTTTATTTGTCTATCACTGCTTCCCTCTATGTCTTTTTCCCAGGCTACCCTTGGATTGTCTGCCGGAGCCGGAGTAGGAACCATTAAACAGAACTTTACTCAAAATGGAGCAGCAGCGCCACTCTCTTTTGCAGCTCCGGGAGCTTATATTTCAGCGGAACTCGTATGGGACAATATGTATATCGATATGTCCATTGCTCTTTTGGCAGCTCCCTCAGAGGTCACGCTGGGCTCTGTAAGCCATGACCTGTCAGATTATTCTTCCCGAATGGGAATGGATTTTAACGCCGTCGGAATCGGCTATCTGCATCCGCTGAAGGAAAAGCTCAGTGTCGGCGGAGCCCTGGGATTTCACGTATCGTCGCTTGCCTTTACACCTGAGAATACTGAAGATGTTTCACTTTTGCGCTTCGGGGGGTATTACGGCCTTATTGGGCTCGATCTGGTTCCCAGGATCAGGTATAGCGTCAGCGATGCTTTTAAACTTACTATCAGCCTACCCCTTGGTATCGATTTCGGACCCATGAGTGAAGATGTGGTCGTTGGAGGTATGGACGTAGGTGAATCTCCTGCTATTGTTCAGCCATCCGAACTGATTCCGGAGTTCACGGGAGTAACCGCCGGGATATACATCACCGCTGGCTATTTCTTTAAGCTGAACAGGTAGTTTTCCTTACACATAACATCTATACATAATTGGTGAATCACCCAACTCTGACAGTATGAAAAATTTATTCCCTGCATTTATACTCCTGGGGTTTGCCTTCTTGTTTTCCTGTGGAGGTGAAAAGAAATCGACTCCTGATAGAGTTGAAGTAGCTGAAAATCTCCCACAAGAACCAGCCATTCCCGGCGATCGTGAATTTTCGCCTTTTAATATCGGCGACAAACCGGTCAACGGAAAGAACCTTTCGGAGCAGTTGCATGCCTTTTATACGGAAGCCTTTTCCAGGGAAATAGCCGTGATCATTGCCCCTGATTTTGGCTACCTGCAAAAGGGTATTGATGTCCGGCTCAATGAAATGGGCGTGCGTGGTGAATATGGTCCCTTCGGCATGCGCCGGTCATTTGATGATCCGGTCAGCAACCTTGAAAAGGATTATAAAGGGAAGTTCCTGGTTTTTAAAGGGAAGCTGTGGTATAATATCCTGGAGGGAATGGATGTCCGCCTGCTGGATGCGTTTTTTGTAAGTGCTTACAAGGGTGAAAAAATTACTCAGTTGCGGAAACAGACCTGGGAAAGTCTGAGCGTTACAAATCCGGTATTACCCGGTGAGTTAATTCAGCTGGTTTCACCCCTTAAAGGCGTGGTTGTCACGCTTACAGACAAACTGTATGCCGATGAGATGAAGAACTATGTCAGGGTTCGTACCGATCCTGAGGGAACTGATTTCTATATCTCCTGCAATTTTGCTGACCGTGAAGAAATAGAATCATTAGTAAATGGCCGCGCCTATACGATCAGGGGAGAAATAAATGATATTGACGTGGAAACCGGACATGTATGGCTCATAGACTGTGAGCTGGTGAAGTAAGGAGTTTTTTTTTCTATATCCTCCTGGTGTACCTTTACGAATACTTTGTGAAATCGCGATAACACGAAGAACAGAAAAACTGCTAAGCTTCTTTGTTTTTGAATAGTTGTATAATTCTAATCGACTTTTTGTCGTCTGCTTATCTTGAATACCTAAAAACCTGATTACCCAATAAAATTCAACTCCGGACCAGAGCGATTTTAACAAGTCAATTCTCAACGTCTTTAGATCCGGCCTAAGTCTCATGAACTCTCTGAACCGCTAATAGTATGGCATGGTTTTTTTGGAGGGCCTTTCATATCCGGAAGTTTACCTGAGTTTTATCCCTTGAGCTGCCCAATCAAAATTATCAGGAAACCGGGTAGCCACGGTAGCCCTTGCACCTTTAAATTTGCAATTTTCGATATCAGCTTCGTGCAGGTCAGTACCCGATAGATCCGTATTGGATAAATCACAGTTTATCAGAACGATCTCTTTCAAATTTGCATCCTTCAGAATAGCGCCATTCAGATTAACACCGGTAAGCGAAATTTCCTTCATATTGGCATTCGTAAGAATAGCCTTTTCCAGTGTGGCACCATCAAGTAGTACCTCTTTGATATTTACTCCCGTCATATTTGCATTCCTGAAATTACAGGAAGTTAAATCGGCCTCTTTTAAATTCATGTATGAAAGATTGAAATTGCTTAGATCAAATCCTGAAAGATTGCTTTCTTTTAATGCCTCATCAAAATTATCCCCGGGATGATTCTCTCTATAGGCATTCCATTCCTTAGCTCCTTGTGCCATGATCGACAGGAGTATTTTGCCTTTTTCTTCATCATCTCTCGCTCCTTCTCCATTGTCTTCCTCAGTACTGTCAGTATCTGCCAGAACATGGATTGACTGATCAGTAGCGGGTAAGGCTGTCGCTGTTTCTTCAGCAGGGCTCTCACCAAATTTTAATTTTGCACTTTCGGGTGTATTGCTGTCAGATTTAACAGCCCGTTCTACTGTGAAGGATAAAACAAGAGCAGCAACGATGATTGCCAGCCCTAACACAACTTTTTGACTTAGATTTGTTTTCATTTTTTCAGTAAAGATTAAACGGTGAATACGATTTTTAACTTTATGTTGGTTTCCGGAAAACGCCTGAGAATACTGTGGAACTTTTGAGAATACTTCTGCCAGCCTGGCCAGGGTTTCGGCCATCTGATCCGCATCTACCCCTCCCTGAATTGCCAGGTCATCACAGGCATGTTCCCTTTCGGTGCCAATCGATGCCGATAACCACCAGATGGCAGGGTGATAGAAGAAGATTATTTCAATGAAGCTTTGCACGAGGTTAATGAGGAAATCGCTGCGTTTAACATGCGCCAGCTCATGCAACAGAATGGATTCAAATTGTTCATAGGACAAACCGCTAAGGATCTGTACCGGGAATATGATGATAGGCTTGAAGTGGCCGATGACCATCGGGGATTTTATTCGTATTGATTTACCAATTTCTACTAATCGTCTCAATTTCATTTTACGACAGTATTTGTACAGTACCTCTTCATACTCCTTCGTGATGATTTCAGAGGTGTGTTTCAGTCGCATGATCCAGGCTATACTGCCTGCATACCGTAAAAAGAAAAGCAAAAAACCTAATAACCAAAGGGTTACGATAGCCGGTAAGTGCTGATCAAAATAATCCTGAAACCAGTGGAGGCTTAGCTTCCGGGCAGATTTGTGTTGCTTAGGGGTATGTTGCTGTGTGTCAGTACTGGTGATTGCGGGATGACTTGCTTCAGGAAGATGGCTGTTTTCAGCTGAAGGACTTGTTTCAGGGGTCAGTGCAGCGGTCTCGGTGACCAGGCCTGTTTTTGTATACTGTTTTTTGAAAGTTACAGAAGATGTTATGCATATTCCCAGAAAGACTGATGCCAGTAATCCGTAGCGGATGTTCGCATTTTTCCTGTGGGTAAGTAAAAGAATCGCAGCAGCAAGTATTGCCCAAATGCTTATCTGCCAGATGGAATGTATTAAGGTCCAGCCAATTGCATGTACCAGCGAACTACCCAATAAGTTTTGTAACCAATCCATACTAAACCGTATTAGCTATTGTTTTTCTTTTTATCGATCAACTTCCGGATTTCAATCAATTCCTCCTCCGAGGTTTCATAATTACCCAGGATTTTCATGATTAATTTCTGAGCCGAGCCTTTAAAAGTATTGTCCAGAAACTGGTCAAGAAGAGCTTTGTGTGTTTCTTCTTCCTGGATCAGAGGATAATACAGATGCTTCTTACCTTCCCTTTCGCGCAGCAATATCCCCTTTGTATGCATAATCTGCATAAGCTTCAGCGTCGTGGTATACCCCGTGTCTTTTTGGATATTGAGTTCGTCGTTAATCTCTTTAACAGTGAGCGGATTGTTTTTCCAGAGTATTTGCAGGATCTCTAACTCTGATGCAGTCGGACGGTAATTTTTCATTTAATCTACGAATGTGTTCGTAGCAAATATACGAAATGATTCGTAGTTTCCAAATTAGTTTTGTTTTTTATGAATTATGAATCAAAATACTTCTTTTTTATCGGAGGACCGGAGGGCGATAGCCAGAAGAAAATAAACGGGATAGTTGCTTATAGCTGATGGTATACGCACCCGGTCATCCTGGTAGGAGAACTATTTTAATAGTATCAAGTGCTACTTCTGGAAAAAACGTCATTATGAAATCGAAGTCTTTACTACCTGCCCTCTTTTTCCAGGCTGAAGGTTATGTTTGTAGTTTCAGTGAATGGATTGGGTGTAAGGCTAAATGCATCATTCTTGTTCAAAATCCTTCTGTTTAAGGGATTAGTTGCTGTGTAACCCCCCCCCCATTGCTAAGAAATACATTGTCAAGGATCACCTTTCCTGTGTCTGAACCCATATCAAATCCGATACGGATGTTCGTATCTGTGGAATTTTCCATTGTAAAATGATGCGTAAATGTCTGTCGGCGTGTTGATAGTGATAATACCCCTTCCCCCATGTACACAGTCCAGGGCTCGCTGTTTATACCAACAAAGGCTGTAATTTCCCGCTCGGAGGATGCCCTGGCATCAAAAGAAACCGAATATGCAACACCCTGTTCGGCTTTAAGTCTGCTCTGAGAGAGGTTGACATCCCAGGAATAAGTGCCTGCCCCGGTAATTGTCAGCTGATATTCTCCGTCGGCAATGGCAGGCGAGTAGCTGGTTAAGGTCCAATGTTCCTTTCCCTTGTTGCTAATCGAAAATAAACCATCTGATTTATCCACCGCACGGAGGGTCCCGTTTGACCCGATAGCCAGGGCACAAAATATGCCGCCATCTGTTTGGTTCGGTAGATCAAACAGCCATTGCTGCTGGTTTGATGCGCTAATGGCAATGATCGGACCCTCGGTATAGTTTTGCACGCCATACTGATCAGGGCCAAATCGGAAAGCGCATCTGATTATTCATTAATTGAGACCTTCTCATGAAATACTGTGACCGGCCAGACCCTGACCTATTCTGCCCCTAAACCGATACAGGCATATCGTTATATTCGGGTGGAAACTACCGAAAGTACCTCCTGGGTTGCATGGCGTGAAATCATTATTCATAAAACTGTCACTGAAACCCATGAATCACCGGTATCATCTGCCTATGCAATAAGTGACATCCGAATTGCGCCTAATCCCATTAATGAAGAGACCCTTCTCACCTATTCAATCCATAAAAAAACAAATGTAGAAATCCGGTTGGCATCCATCGATGGAAAGATCAATACTGTACTGCCGGTTAATGAGCAACTTCCGGGATCCTATTCTCTATTGCTTAGAAAATATTTACCAAAAAGGATAAAGGCAGGATTGTGCCTATTGATCATCGTAACTCCGGAAAGTATGAGGGTTCAAAAAATTATACTTCCCGGTAACTTTTGATTCTTACACTTTGAACGAAAAATAATTCATTCTTATGGAATTGCTACAAAATATTGATTAATTATCCATTAACACAGTCCCCCCCTTATTGATCCACCCGGTCTCCATCGGGATTCGAAAGAAGAGTATTAATCCTATTTTCCAAACCTTACGAATAACCACAATTCTTCTTTCTCAGCTGTCCAATATTGTCCAGTTAAGAATGTTAGCCATGCAAAGAATGGGAGATTTGACTCATGTTGCTAATTATCGTAAATTGCACAGTAACATGCAAAGGATTGGAGACAGAGCCAGGACCAATACGCTTTAATCGTTGAGTCAATGAATTTATATGTAATACAATGAAAAAGATCACACTTAGTATTGGGATAAGTCTTTATGCGTTTACGCTTTTCGGACAGATTACAGATATTATTAGTTTCCTTGATGTATGTCCTACCAACGACCCTGCTGTGGATACCATCTTGAAAGATTTTGAAATCAGGGTTGATAAGGTTCTTGTAACTGATTTTCCATGCTATGAACCAGTATCTGAAATGGATATCGCCGATTATACGGAACCCCTCATTTATCTCCAAACCTTCAGGGTGATCTATTATATGGACCGATACATGAAAGATCATTTACCCTGGACAAACTTAAGCCTGTACGACTGGATGAAAGAGAATGTGGATGGAATTAACATTGTTACAGGAGGTTCGGGCGGAGGCTGCTGCACAATGATTGACGACAAACTATTTTTTGGGATTGGCGATTCCGACAGTGCTAACAGGGAATTCGATAAAAACTGGATGGGCATATCCGGAAATATTGCCTTTTTCGCGCATGAGGTCAGGCATGCTACCGGGGATGGATACCATCATTCTTCCTGCTGTGGAATTACTGCGGGTTGCGATGAAGTGTATGATGAGAATGACCTTGCACCTTACGCAATTCAATACTGGCTTATGAAAAGCTGGCTTACAGGTTTCATTAATGTGGGTGCTGGAACCCGTCTGAATGAAACTGAGGCGGAATATATGTTTAACTGGTATTTAGCAGGTTTAAATTATGGCTTCAGGGAACGTTTTTGTGAAAATATCCCTGATATTATAAGCGCAGAGAGCATCATTAATCCTTTTGGCATCTCCGGTGATACTTCCACAACAAGCCCGACTGTACTGGCTAATTATCCGCTTAGTTCCGATTTATCGGATATTACCGGCAATAATGGCGATGTGACCCTATCCGGTGTAGACCCACCGGCAGGTGCCGTATGTGTAAATGGGATTTATCCTAACGCAGCAACCACACCACAGATTTCAGGTTTTGATGAGAATAACTTTCAGATTGAGGTTGATTTTTACAGGGACCCTTCTTCCTCGGGTACAAAACCGATCCTTGTGGGAGGCACGGGTGGCAGATGGATAGGCGTGTGCCATAATCATGCCGGCAATTTGTTTTTTCTATATAATAATACGCAAACCATAACCACTGAAACACCTCTTGTAAAAGGAGTATGGTACAATCTGAAAATTCAGTATGTGGAACAACATGTCCGTATCCTGTTGAACGATGTCACTGTACTTGATCGGTGTATACCACCTCTTTCCACATATGGGTATTATAATTTTTCAACAGCACATTTTGGGAGTGGTCTGACACTCTACGGCTGTATCAGAAATCTGATCATTTCGGGCGGAATATCCATTCCTCCTATCCAGTCTGTAAATTTTACTGAAGTAGAAGTCGGTGATAGTATTGTTATAGGAGACCAGATCTATAAAGCATCCGGTACGTATTTGGATACCCTTTATACTCCAAACGGATGCGATAGTATAGTAGTCACCTATTTGAGCGTAGTGAACGGGTACTATATCCTGGAAGAAGCTTCGATTTGCAAAGGGGATAACTTTATTTTGGGCAGTCAGGTTCTCACCGATGAAGGCACTTATGCTGAACGCTTTGAATCGCTTGGGGGACTGGACTCCATTGTTGAATTATCCTTGAGTGTATTTGAAGTCGATACTGAAATACACAGAGAAGCTGACACCCTGATTGCTGCTGCCTCAGATGCCGGTTACCTGTGGTTGGACTGTAGCACGGAATTTAGTAATATTTCCGGAGAAAACAGTCAAAAATTCATTCCCTCTGTTACGGGTGAGTATGCAGTTGAGGTTACTCAGAATGGTTGTGTGGATACCTCAGCCTGTTACACCGTTACGCTTACAGATCTCCCGGAAAGTGATCTTTCTGCCAATCTGAATGTATTTCCGAATCCTTCACAGGGTTTCATAACGATTGAATTGGATAGAGTTTATTCCAATATTTTTATTAACGTGAGAAGTATACAGGGACAATTGATAAGCAAAGAAACCTATATGTGCACAGACAAACTCTTGCTTAAACTAGAGGAAGAAAATGGCATTTATATTGCAGAAATAGCTACAGATAAGGGAGTTCTGGCAACACTGAAACTTATGGTATATTGATTTCATTTTGAATGAATTTTTCCAAAGCGATTTAGCCAGCCTGCTCAAGATTCTCAATTAACCCGTTTATTCAATCTGATTCGTACACCAGTTCAGGGTATTGCGGATCATAGTCAGACAAATCCCTGTATCGTCGATTTCCGGATGACCGCTGGTTAAAAAGTCTTTCAATGATTGAATAGTCCCATTGGTCGGCGTCGAGTAGTCCCATTGAGCGGAGTAGAAATGTATTAATCCATACAGAAGGACATTCTTCGACTCCGCACAGAATGGCCTGCAATTTAACTTTTGGGCCCCTTATGAAATTACGGGTATCAGATTGCGAATGCATAGCACATTACTTTCAAAAGGATAATTAGACCAGTTACAAGCGCTGCTTACTGAACGATCAGTTTATGAAAGCTTTGGTCCCCCCCCCTGCTGACTTCAAGAATATATACATTGCTTTCCAATCCGGAAATATCAAGGATGGACGGATTGCTGTAGACGGTTTCTTCACCGATACAAATTCCGGAGACGGTATACAGCTTGATCACAGCACCTTCTTCGGCAGCTATCCTAACGCTTTCTGATGCCGGATTGGGGCTGATCTGTATAGCACAGGAGTGATCATTCTGCGGAACGGCAGAGTCATCTTTCCTAACCAGGCTGACATTGTCAAATGCAGCCCAGGATGTTTCGATGCCGTTGTCGAGCGCCAATTTCATGGCCGGGAAAAGGGTTGTCATTTCGAATTCGTAAGTATAGGTAGCGGCAGTGGTGTTTATTGTATAGTTTTCATCAAGCAGGGCAGTAAAATCACCGCCGAATTCTCCGAAGAACACATGGTTATCCATGTCATCGGTTTCTCCCCAGGCATCGAAGGTAAGGATATAGGTTTCACCCGGCTCCAGCCGAGCCAGTTGCGATGCATTCAGATTCTGTTCCAGCTGCACGTGCCACAGCAGCGGAGATGAGCTCAGTTGGGTGGGCCTGATCAGGCAAGCACCGTCAACCAGTTGCCATGTGGCCATCGTGCCCTGGTCCCAGGCGCAATAGAAACTCCAGGGTGCGAGCACACAGGTTTCAAAACCTTCATTTTCCAGGATATTATCGGGATCGAAGGTGTTATCGGCTTCACAGGATTCGAAAATATAAGCCGAACCGCAATCATTTCTATAATTTTCACCTGATGCATCCTCATCCTCGCCATGGGCACCCACAACCATGTAATTTCCGCTGACGGCCGCATAGGCGAAAAAGTCCTGTTCACTGCGGTCCGAAGCAACGATTTTCTTAATTTCTTCCCACGTTCCGGTTGAACCGCGTTCAAAAATATATACCGCTCCGGCATTGGGGTAAGTATTGTCCCCGTTTTCATCTTCAGATTCATAGGTGGTTCCGACAGCGATATGGTCCCCGTCAATGTCTACAAGTAAACCAAAGATTGTAGCTGCTTCCCTGTCGGAAGCGACGATCTTTTGTGCGAAACTCCAGGTACCTCCGTCTTTTTCAAAGATATAGGCCGATCCTGAATTCGAGAGCGTATTATTTTCATCGGCATCTTCATCTTCTGTCCTGGCACCTACTATAAGGGTATGGCCTGAAACGGCTACTGAGGCCCCGAACTGGTCATCGGCAGCGCGAATCGGGGCCACGATTTTTTTAACCGGGTTCCAGGTTCCGGAAAGGTCACGCTCAAAAATATAGGCTGATCCTGCACCAACCAGGGTATTTCCTCCGGCTTCGTCCTCATCCTCATAGATGGCTCCGAAAACAGCGGTATTGCCACAAATGCCAACCTGGATACCAAAAAAGTCATCAACGTTTCTGTCCGTGGGTACGATCTTTTGTTTTTCGAACCATGCGCCGCTGCTGTTTCTTTCAAAAAAATAGGCGGACCCTGCGTTTGAAAGAGTATTTCCTCCGTTAGCGTTTTCATCCTCCGAAGGAGCCGATATAACAGCATAATTACCTGACAGGTCTACTGCCATTCCAAAACCATCCTGGGCATCGAAATCGGAGGCAAAAAGCCGTGCCACCTCTGTCCAGTTTCCCCAGCCGTCTCTTTCAAATACGAAAACATACCCGGCTTCGCTGCTTATCTGCCCCGATTCATTTACTTCTGCAAAAGGTGAGCTCACTATCGCATGGTTGCCATCAATAGCGACAGCATAGCCAAAATAATGGACGGTACCTCTGACGGAGGGCGTTATTTTTCTTCCCTGATCCCAGGTTCCGTCAGCATTCCGCTCAAAGATATAAGCTGCTCCGGCGTCCGTCAGCGGGTTGTTCCCGCCGGCATCGCGGGTTTCGCCAGGTGCTCCGATAATAATAAAATTTCCCGAAATATCTGCTGAAAAGCCGAATCCCATCTCATCGGCACGATCGAAAGCAGTTATTTTCATAACCTCTTCAAATTCCTGGGCATTTGTGTATAATGATAGAAGAAAGATACAAAAGATAATACTGATATTTTTTTTCATTGTTGTATGGATTTGGTGGGTCTCATGATGTGAATGATTCAGCGCATGTGAAATATCAAAGCGAGGACATAATATTAACCAGAATATTGTTTTGTGGAAAGAGAGGAAGGTTAGTATTAAGTATATCGAAGGTTATAAAAAGGTATATGGAGCAGGAAATGTCCTGGACAGGCTATGGAGGCATCATCAGCTATCCGTAAAGACCTGTGTATCGGTTTGCAGGCTAGTACTTGCTGGTTTTATTGCAGGGAATTAAGGTATTTGAACAAGTTGAATTTTTTATCCA
>JAFGEO010000168.1 GCA_016931575.1 Bacteroidales bacterium
TTCGTCAGGAACAGGTGTCCGTTTTCAACGGGAACAGCTGTCCGCTTTCAGCGGGATTTGGTGTCCGAAATCGCAGGAATACGCAAATCATTTCTGAACAGGTTTCAACGAGTTTTTCATAATGCATAAGGTTAATTTCTGCATACTCATCCCTGACATGATGATAGTATGCGAAATTCTTAAAATCATACGTTGAGATCGTATGGGCAGGGATATGGAACACTTCATAAAAAGGGTAGTTGTCGGCGGCTCTGAACAGGCCATATGCATCGTCTGCGCTTTCATATTTCACAAATTCAAATCCCGAGGCACTATTGGCGATCTCAGCAAAGTTCGATTTGCTAAATCCTGTGATATATACGTTGGAAGAATCGCTTGACAATGGAGCACTTAACATATCAAAATTCATCACATATAACAGGTTTATACTGTCAGCGTGAAGTGTTTTTGCCAAATGCCTTGCACCATTCATGCCAGATTCTTCCTCGGTAAATATGGCAAGAATGATATTCCTGGTGAGGTCAAGTTGTTTTAGCTGATGGGCAAGCTGAAGTGCAAAGCCCACACCACTTGCATTGTCATTTGCACCATTGTAGATAGAATCAGTTGGTGATACTATTTTCCCTAGATGGTCAAGGTGTGCGCCAATGAGTATATAATCATTTGTTGGGATTTTTGCCAGAATTTTACCAACTAGGTTATACGAAGTCCTGTTGAAATACCTAACTGAATCACGGAATGTGCCTTCAAAATAAGGTGCTACTCCGATTTCTTCAAAGTAAGATTCCACAAAAGTGCCTGCCTTCTCAAAACCCTCGGAACCAGGCTTCCTGCCTTCAAACTCATCCGACGATAGTATTTCAACAATTTCTACTGCGGAAAGGACCTTTTTCGTATGCTGGGGTTCAGGTTTGAAAACGGAGCATCCCGTTATAAATACAGCAATAATAATCGTAGTAAGAATTCTTTGCATAGTTGTTTGAATAGTAGTCGCTGTTAAGATCCGCAGAGCCTTAATTTTTGTTAATTAACTTTCAGGTGGATGTATTGTAAGCGTGTTATAGTATACTCGTGTTGATTATAAAATCAGGATGTTAGCCTATAAAGCTAGTTTTTTTTAGTCAATTTGTCCTTGTTACTGAACGAGTTCTCCCTTGGGGCTAAAAAAACTAATCCAACTATATCGTATGTCTCCTAACGCTTGCCTGTCTGAAATTGGTAGATAGCAGGTTTGGAATATGCAAATTATTTTGGCATGGATATAAACATTTTAAACAAATAAACAACTAAACCTTTTCAATAACCTTGGTTTTGTATGAGGTAGGTGCCGGGGATTTCTTTCCGAATAGATTTTACTCAGAGTCTCACTTGCAGTGAGGCCCTGAGTTTTATCTTTCTTCCACCTATACCCTCCAACTGTTAATACCTCTGTTGATAAGAAGTGAATAAGAATTCATGACTCATTCCTCCACATTATCAATAACATAGATTGTATGACAGTTCTGCATACATTCTTCACCCTTAGCTCACAGAAAATATTGTTTATATTTGATTGCAGGAGTTGATGATGCGTATTTTATTATTCAGCCAACTCCTGAAACCCGAAATAAACCGGTCTCATGAAACACTCGAAAACAGTACTAACTGGAAAGAGTCTGCCTGCCTTCACCCTGACAGAATTACTGGTGGTGCTGGCCATTATCGGCATCCTGATCCTGATGGCATTGCCCAGGTTAATGCCCCTAATCGCAAAAGCTAAAAGTACGGAAGCTCAAATTCAGCTTGCCCATGTTTACACCCTTCAGAAAAGCTATTATTACATGTATTCGAGGTATTCTCCAGATCTTGAGGAAACTGGTTTTGAGCAGGAAGTACTGGTGACGGAAGACGGGAGTGCGAATTACGAGATAGAGATTATCAGTGCCGATGCCACCGGATTTATTGCCAGGGCAACAGCCGTCGTAGACTTCGATGGCGACGGAAATTACAATGTTTGGGAAATAGACCAGAATAAAAAACTTAAAGAAATCACACGCGATTAATCTCATGCAAATTATTCTCACAATTTTCACTGTAATGGTTCTGGCAGGTATTTTCTATTTCGACCTCAGGTACCTTGCAGTCCCAACCTACCTGGTCATGGGGCTGATCCTTCTCACAGGAATCCGGTTTGGAATGGAGGAACAAGCCGCCGAAAATCTAATGAAGATAATGATTAATATTGTAGGGACCCTGGCGGTACTCCTTACGGCAATTATTGTGCTTTTTATCAGGAAGAAACAGGTTGTAAATCCAGTGAATCGCTGGATTGGAGCGGCTGACCTTTTGCTTATTCTTGTTCTATGCCTTTCTTTCTCTCCTGTAAATTACCTGGTTTTTTTCATCCTTTCTTCTTTCCTTATTATTACTATAAAAATACTTACTTCTTCTTCCGATAAGCCAATTCCCTTAGCAGGTATGCAGAGCCTGCTGTTTGCGATAACCTTGATATTGGCCCGGATTTTTGAGTATAGCCTCTATAATGATACCCGATTATTAATCCTGATTACCGGCAATGCTTACTGATACTTTATCAAACATACCATTAAAAGTACTGCAGAAAGTAACTGCCGATCAGGCCTGGCACTATCACATCATTCCTGCGGCTGAGACTAATGACGGGCTGGAATTTTTTGTGGACTCAAGAGTCAATGATGCACACATTATTCCTGAGCTTGAGATTCTTTTCGGAAGTAAGGTTCGTTTGGTTCCTGTTGATACTGCTTTATTGGAGAAGGCCCTTTCGCGGTATTTTCCCCAGAGCAGAGGAAGTAAAAAAACGCAAATACGGAAGCGTTCAGAGGATTTTCTTCATGAACTGATTCTGGAAGCCTACACCATCGGCAGTTCAGATATTCATATCGAGAATTACGAAAAGGAAAACCGTATCCGTCTACGCATCGATGGGAAACTGGTGGAACGATACACGGTTAACCCAACGGAGTACCCGGCTCTCATCAATAAAATAAAGATCATGGCTAACCTGGATATAGCCGAAAAGCGTTTGCCTCAGGATGGACGCATCCTTTTTAAGGAGCCGGGGAACGAAGTGGATATTCGTGTCTCGGTCCTGCCCGCCCTCTTCGGTGAGAAGATCGTCCTGCGCCTGCTCAACAAGGATACTACCGATATTCATATTGACAACTTAGGTTTCGGGGAACAACAAATAAAGCTATACCTGGAGGGAACCCGCAAATCGAATGGCATTATCCTGATCAGCGGTCCAACCGGTTCAGGAAAGACAACCACGCTTTATGCAACACTCAAAGTATTGAACCGGCCGGAGCTTAATATTCTTACCGTCGAAGATCCCATCGAATATACCCTGGAAGGAATTAATCAGGTTCAGCTTAAGGAAGCCATCGGGCTTACCTTTGCCAGTGCCATGCGTACCTTCCTGCGCCAGGATCCGGATATCATTATGGTAGGGGAGATTCGTGACCCTGAGACCGCCCAGATGGCCATACGTGCTGCACTTACCGGTCACCTGGTTCTTTCAACGATCCATACTAATTCTGCCCTGGGAACGATCACCCGTTTGTTAGATATGGGGGTGCCCGGTTATCTGATTGCAAACACACTTAATCTTTCGGTAGCGCAGCGCCTCGTTCGATTACTTTGTCCGGAATGCAAGACAGATGAGGAATTTAATCCAGCCTTATTACCCTCTGGATACAAACCTGCTTACATCCCTGCACGGCATTCTGTGGCAAAAGGTTGCAGTCACTGTTTTTACTCGGGCTACAAGGGAAGGAAGGCTGTCTATGAGGTACTGCCGGTCGATGAAGAAATCTCCTCCATGATCAGAGCTCAGGAGATAACTATTTCCAAGGTTCAGGAGAAAACGGGATTGACACTGCTTCATGAATCCGCCTGGCGGTTGTTTGAACAGAGGTTGACTTCATTAGAGGAGATCTATCCCATATTACTAACAGAATCACATTGATGACTATGCGTTTACTATATATAAATTTAATAGGCTGTATGCTTCTTTTCCATCCGGGCACTTATGGGCAAAGCGGCTCAGCAAGAGAAGGAGAGGTAGATTCTCTGCTAAATGTGCATTTACAGTCCATACCTGCATTGGAAGAGAAAGTGAACATTTCGGTATCCGGAGTGGCACTGGAGGAATTTCTTCGCGGTATAGCAAATAGCGCCGGTCTGAACCTTGATATTGAACCCGGACTAAATTACAGCGTGGTCAATAATTTTCAGGATGTCAGGGTATATGATGTCCTTATTTATGTCTGTCGGCAATACAAGTTGGATCTTCACATTACCGGCTCCATCATATCGATCTATAAACCGGATCCCCTGGATACCCGTGATAATAAATCCGTATCCTGGGAGGAGTCGTCAAATCTGATAACACTGGATTTCAGGTCTACACCCATAGGCCAGGCCGTTAAGGAGATCACCCAGAAGACGAATATCAATCTGATATACACGCCCTCAGCCGAAGGTAAATTTTTAACGGTTTATATCAAGGACCGACCCATTAACAGTGCCATTGAGAAACTGGCCTATTCGAATGGCTTGAAACTGAATATCACGGAAGATAATTTCTATGTTCTGGAAGCTGAAGCATCGAAAAAAGAAGAACAAGTTGTTTCCGCTTCCCAACGTTCATCTTCAAGGTCATCCAGGACAACGGACGAGGAATCCTATAAGCTGGAAGTTCAGCAGGTGAGAGATGGAAATCTTAATATTTTCGCAGAAAATGCACCCATACAGGAAGTATTAAAAGAAATTTCCCAGAAGACGGGCTTTAATTATATGCTGACCGCCGAAGCCGAAGCTACCGTTTCCGTTAATATGAAAAACATTACCCCACAGAAAATCCTGGATAATATCCTGAAGGGGAGTAAACTCAGTTATCGGCAAAATGATGATCTGTTTCTCATTGGCGGAATTGACCAAATGGATTTCAGGGATAACCGGGTAATTATACTGCAGAACCGTTCCATTGAAAAAATAGTTGAATATTTACCTGAAGTTCTAAAGAAAAACCTAACCATGGTAGAATTCCCGGAAACCAATAGCCTATTCGTTTCGGGGCCGGGATACCAGATCGAACAACTGGAACAATTTATTCGGGAGATTGATAAAGTTGTACCGGTAATCTTGATCGAGGTGATCATTATGTATGTTAACAAATCCTTCACGATCTCAACAGGAATCGATGCTGGGATAGGTGATGGCCCGGCTGATGCTGGAGGGGCCTTATTTCCTTCTATTGATTTTAACTTGAATGCCAATGAGATAAACCGAATCTTAAATGGGATCAATATTGGGTATGTGAACCTGGGTCGGGTTACTCCAAATTTTTACCTTTCCCTAAAGGCTTTGGAGGAGCAAGGTTATCTTGAACTGGAGTCTACGCCTAAATTGGCCACCCTAAACGGGCATGAGGCCACACTGGCAATAGGGAATACTGAGTATTATCTTGAAGAGCAAACCACCCTGTTTGGCACCCAAAATCCTCAGCAGACCAGTACTCAGGAGTATAAAGCGATCAATGCAGAACTTTCCATAAAGATAAAACCGGTAGTATCGGCAAATAATCAGATAACGTTAGAGATTGAGGTGCATCAATCCGACTTTACAGAGCGTATTTCTGCAACAGCCCCTCCCGGTTCGGTTAACCGCGATTTTACCTCTCAGATTAGAATAAAGGACCAGGAGATGATTCTTTTAGGGGGGTTAATGGAGCAGCGCAGGAGCAATTCTGGCTCAGGAACACCCTTATTATCGCGCATTCCCATATTAAAGTGGTTTTTTAGCAGCCGAAAACTTGAAACTTCCGATTCAAAGCTCAGTGTCTTAATTAAACCCACCATTATTAATTGAAAAGGGGAAAGAAAATACAAGCCTTACTGTTCAATCAGCTGGCCGGGGTTACTATCTACTTTACTCCGGCTAACCAGATGGAATTATCCTTTCTTGTCCTGAAGAGGAGGAAGAAGAAACTCGAGATTGTTAAAAAAGTAGAGGGATTAGACTCTTTCAAGGAACTGACGAAGAAAATTGGTAAACTCCCAGTTTGGCTGACTTTTTCAGGGCGTCCGGTTTTTTCAAAGCGTTTAGAGCAAGATCCTGAGAATAACTATTTACACCGGATACTTCCTAATGCACACGAAGAGGACTTCAAACTTGATACCTGTAAGCAGGCGAGTGGAGCAGTCTTGCTCTCTGTGATCCGGGCTGATGTGATCGATCCTGTTCTCCAGCAATTGAATGAAATGGGCATCCCCGTTTTGGGATATTCACTGGGGCCAAATCCTGTTCAATTGCTCCTGGATGCCAACCTGGTTGAGGATAATAGGATACATATCCCCGGGAGCATTCTGGAAATCAGGAATAATGAGATAATTAGTACAAATCCCGAAGATGAATCCGTTAGACACAGCTATTCTATAGATAAAGATTTGCTAGAGTGTCAGTATATTCCTTCGTTTGCAGGGGCTTTAGGGTTTATGCTCAATCGGGAAAGTATTGACACTACCCCGGGGAATGTCATTCAATCAGGAATAGAAGGCTTCATATACCGTCAACTTTTCCGGATAGTGGGCCTCGGAGCTGTTGCTTTCTTATTTCTAGCCCTGTTAGTCAATTTCTTTCTGTTTAGCAATGTGAATGGTAAGTTGCAACTAATGGAAGCGGAAGGCAATTATCAAAGAAAGTATGTCGTTAAACAAGACTCGTTGAAACAGGAAGTTTCTCTGAAGACCGGGGTTGTACTCCAAATGGGGTTAGCAGAAAATACAAAATACAGTTTTTACCTGGACCGGATGATATCAGTTATGCCCAATGGTATCACGCTAAATAAGCTTCAGTGTAGCCCCCTGAATGATAAAATCAATGAGAAAAAGCCACTTGTTTTTGAAAGACAGATCTTGATGGAGGGGGCAAGCCAGGGAAGTCTTACACTGAATGAATGGATAAACAAATTAAAGGATCTGGATTGGATCAGAGATATTGAGGTAGTTTGGTACAGGAAAAAGGATGAACTGGGTGAATTTCAGTTAAATGTATTCGTCAAATGAAGTTAATCGCCAATCCAAAATATAGATTTTTTTACTTGCTGACAGGCATAGGTGTCGTGATATTGCTTGCATACCAGGTTGCCATCAAGGTTACTGTTGATAAAATGATCCGGTACCGGGAACTTAAGACAAATATCAGTCAGCTGGATAAAGTTCTTGAGGAAATTAAGGACCTGAAACAACAGGCAGTCTTTCTGAATGCCAGGTATTTCAATACCCAGGATAATATTGAAAATACGCATGAATATTACCTTGATCGCCTGAGTCAGATTGCTTCCGAAAAGCGGGTCAGTGTCACAGAATACCCTTCAGAACATGTTTATCGCAACAACTCATTGCAAATAGAAACTCACATAATTAGCCTGCAAGGTTCTTTCATTCGGTTACTGAATGTGCTTTATCAACTGGAAAACAGAGAGAAGCTAGGTAGGATTGTATCCGTTGATTTTTTCAGCGAAACAAACCGCCGCACAAAATTGACCACACTTACTATGCAATTGTATATCCAAAATTATAGAAATCTGAAGAAGTATGAAAAGAAACCTCTTTAGTCTGATAATAATCACAACCCTGGCACTTGGAGGATGTACCCTTTTGCTTGAAGCTGACCTCACAGAGGCAACAGTATATTTGCTTGCTCCGGCAGATAGTACAAACACTTCAGTGCAGGCACAGACATTTTGGTGGGAGCCCGTAGCTGATGCGGAAATGTATAATTTGTTGATTGTTTCCCCAAATTTCAAGCAAACACAAAGACTGGTTGAGGATACCGTTCTATATGGCAATCGTTTTGAACGAAGTCTTGCTCCCGGAGAATATGAATGGGGTGTAGCAGCCTATAATTCGTCAACAACAACACCCTTTACAGTATATTCCTTAAAGATTGATACACTCAGCAGTTTGTCAAACCAGTATGTTTTATTGGTTTCGCCGGAGAAGGATTATTGTACGAATGCAGCTACAGTCGAATTCGGTTGGGAAGAGTTGATAGGTGCCTCATCTTATCTGTTAGAGGTCAAGGATGATACCTGGAGCAGCGGCGATATCTTCATCGCAACACCTCCATTGACCGTTACGAAATATACAGCCCCACTTGATGAGGGTTTATACTCGTGGGTTGTGCGTGCCTATGAAGAATCATCCAATTCGACCTCTCAGATAAATCCACGTGAGTTTATCATAGACAGGACTGCCCCAGGGATTCCGGTCTTTACATCGCCAGCATCGCATGGTGACACATTGAATACCTCACCCTATCTTGTCTCCTGGACCCACCCCAGTGAGTCATTGGCCCCTATAAAAGATAGTGTTTTTGTTTCATCGGATTCGATGTTTAGCAATAACTCGCAGATTAGTTATGCTTGGGTGGAAGATATGGAGTACTCAGTTTCCGGTTTAGATGAAGGAACGTACTTTGTTAGAGTGAAATCCATAGATCAGGCAGGCAACAAGGGTGAATTTAGTACGATCAGGAAATTCTATCTTGACAAAGGTAAATGAGCAATATAGCATGAAAAACAAGAAGCTTAACTACGTGCTGGTACCTTTAGTGCTCCTGATTTGGGGAACATTAATTGTGAAAGTCATCAATCATTTACGGGATAACAACATGATTATTACGCCTCCGGATCTCCCAAGACTTGATGCTGATCTGGCTGATAGTCTGGAGAGCTACGAATTGCTTGCTAATTACAAGGACCCCTTCATCAGATATCAAACTGTGCAGAACCAAAAGGCTGCTGTGGACAAAAACATAAAAAATAAGACTAATAGGACATCAGAAAGAAAACCTGCAAGGAGTATTGTTCGTTGGCCGGATATTAGTTTTGGAGGTATTATTAGTCATGAAGAAAGGCAGATAGGCCTCGTGCAAGTCAATGCTAATTCCCTGTTACTAAAGGAAGGTGAGGTACGGGATGGAATTTGCCTGGACAAACTATATAAAGATTCAGTGTCTTTAATTTATCAGGGTGAAACGAAAACATTTAAAAAGAAACCTTAATAGAATTATCGGATTATGGAACTCTACAAGCATTTCTTATTCATATCACTTATCTACATTCTTTTTTCAATTGAAGCCAGATCTCAGAGTTACGATTGGAGTCCCCTGAACAGAGAGATTGTTATTACAGCTGGAGATTCAACGGTGAATGCATATGTGTCGATTATGACCTCAGCTAGCCCCAAGCTTAAAGATAACTTAGTTTATCACTGGTATGATCAGGATATGGTACGAACAAACATGGGTGGATACTCAGGAGTACTGCTGGATGGGGGATACACGGTTTATGATAAAGATGATAACCTGATAACGCAGGGGAATTTTAAAAAAGGTCTGCAGGATGGGTTATGGAAGTTTTGGAATCCTGATGGTCAGCTAAAAAAGATCTTAACCTATAAAAAGGGAGTACTTCATGGGGAGTACAAAATATGGGATAGTCAAGGCACTATTGTTGAATCCGGAAGGTACAGGCATGGAGAAAGAAAGACTGCTAATACTGACGCGGAAGAATAGTAATTTTCTAAAGAGGCTAATGTTAAAACCATACCTTAACCGGAAAATTTCAGGCAAGGCAATTTACCTGGCGATTGTTATCTCGTTTGTAGCTGCAATTTTCGCACTAATGTTTATTTTGAGGCGCTACTATGGATTTGTTGAAGTAACCACATTGGAAAAGAAAACTGCTTTACAGGATCTTGTAAGCTCAGCTCTGCTGGTTTCTTTGGAAAATCCTGACATAAATTCTAATCAAAAAGCAAAAGAGTTTCAATTGTATGAGGAGGGAGGAGAAACGGCCAAGGTGGAAAACAGAAACTGGGGAGTATATGAAATTGCATGGGCCAGGGCTAGCTGGAAGCATCTGTCGGAAGAAAAACTGGCTATGCTGGGAAATCAACTCAACGATTTTGAACGTACAGGCTTATATCTGTGCGATCATGGACAATATTTAACAGTCGCCGGGGATTCGTACTTAAGTGGGAACTGCTATTTACCAAAGCTTGGTGTTCGTAAGGGGTATATTAATGGGCAGTCCTTTAAGTATACTCAGACGGTAACCGGGAAAACTGATCAGAGTTCAGATCACCTTCCTGAATTATCACCAAAACTGATCAACTATATTAAAACAGAGCTTTATGATAAGGAAAAAATAGCCGATTCTCTGGTATCCAGAGTATACCTGGATGAAATTCAACAGTCAAATAGTTTCAGGGATCTTAGCATTCGAGTGTATTCTGATGATGAACTCAGGTTGGACCATACCATACTTCAGGGGAATATAATCATTCAGTCTGGTAAAAGGATTATTATTGATGGGTATGCAGAGTTGAGTCAAATTATATGTATTGCTCCTATCATTGAGGTAGAATCAGGATTTACTGGAGATGTTCAACTATTCGCCACCGATACAATGATCATTGGTGATGATGTTGAGTTAAAATATCCAAGTGCTGCAGTCATAATGAATGGAAATACGAATAAGCTATTTGCTCAACTTGGCGTAGGTTCAACACTTGAGGGGATCCTTCTTATGTCGGATCTAAATATTGAAGGACAGGAAGCTTTCCTAAAAATTTCCGAGGAGGCTGAGATCTTTGGAGAGGTATATTGTTCAGGAACAGTCGAACATCTCGGAAAGATATTTGGATCCCTGTATTGCGATAAACTATTCCTCCAGACAAGGCAGGGGTACTATGAAAACCACCTGTTTAATGCCTGGGTGGATCCTGTTGGCTTGAACACTTCCTTTGTGTCAGGGATTCTTTTCACCAACAATGAACTTAACTCCAAACCGGCTGTGATACAATGGCTAAACTGATAAAACATAAACTTAAGGGGAGTATTCTTGAGAATATGTTTGCCCTGGTAATTGTTGTCTTTTCAATATCCGCTGCTTTTGTTGTTGTTTTGCGGGCTCATGAAAACAATAATACCAGTCAGAAGATCCGGGCCCAACAGTTAGCGGGTAGATTGTTGTATGAAATTCAAACTGAAAAGGAATATATAGATGAATCGTATGAATCGGAAGGGCTTAGTATCGAAAAGGAATTTGTCTGGTATGACAGGGAGAGGGGCCTCATGAGGTGCAGTGTGAAAATCTATGATAACAAAGGGGTAATGCTTACAGAAAGGAGGAGGATCGTGCGCTATGAGGAATAAATCTGCACGGAAGCTTCCGGGTTTTACGCTGGTTGAGATGCTGTTTGTCATGCTGTTGGGGGCCATTGTAATGGGGTTGACTTACATGTACTTCAGTCGTTTCCAGCAGTATTTGAGTCAGGTTAAAAAGCAGGAAGATAAATACATGGTTTTGGGGCAGTTGAATACCCTGTTACAGACCGAATTTCAGAATGCAGAAGAGGTCTACTTCATTCAACCGGATCAACTGATTCTCCTTGAAGAAGAAAATGAGATTGTTTATGCTTTCAGGGATGAAGGAATTGTCAGAACGAAAGGGGAGAACAGGGATACTTTTAAGCTAAGCAGTAATACCCTCAGAGTGTCCGAACTGGAAGAAAACAATTGGCTGGTAAGTGAATTTAGCTTTGATGCTGAAACAGAAAAGGATCAGATGGTCCCATTTTTTATGCATAAGGAATACACTGGAAAAACCTTATTTGAGACATTCAAGATAAAGCGAAATGGCAATTGATTTAAAAAAAATACAGCATGCTACTCAAAAAGGTGAGCAAACCGGGAAGAGAGAAGGAATCAATCTGGCTTTTCTGAATAAGGAAATTAGTTTTAGCAAAACCAGGCTAAACGACAAAAAGCGGGTAAAATTTTATAACCAATTGGGAGTTCTCACAGGTTCAGGAATAGATCTGGGTTCAGCTTTACAAATTGTTGTTGAGGATGAGAAGGCTGAGAAAACAAAAGCGATCTATCAGAAGATCTTTGATCAGGTGCTTAGAGGAAAATCTTTCTCAGAAGCAGTGGAGTCCAGCGGCGAGTTTTCGAGGTATGAATTTTATAGTATCAAAGTAGGAGAAGAAAGTGGACGCTTGCAGGAAATACTTACCGAGCTGCACAATTACTATGAGCTCAAGGTCCAACAGCGTCGGCAAATTAGTGGTGCACTGAGCTATCCCATGATCGTACTTTTCGTAGCCATCGCAATTGTTTATTTTATGCTCCGGGTAGTTATTCCGATGTTTTCAGGGATCTTTAATCGGTTTGGGGGCGAAATGCCTGCCTTAACGCGCAAGGTTCTTACGATTTCAAACTGGTTTTCCGATAACATTTTTTTCCTGCTGATCTTCATTGTAGGACTGATCTTGCTTTTAATTTACCTAAAAAGGTATACCTGGTATCAAGATTATTCATCACGGCTTATCATGCGAATCCCTTTCGTTGGCAAGCTGATCAGCAAGCTGGTACATGCACGTTTCTGTCATTCCTTATCCCTGCTAACCCTATCACAGGTACCCCTGATAGAAGCCCTGTCCATGGTTAAGGAAATGATCCGGTTTTATCCCATGCAGGTGGCCATCACCAATATCCAGGAGAGCATCCGGCAGGGCAAAAGCATCTATACCGGCATGAAGGATCAGAAATTCCTGGATCGAAGCATGGTCTCCCTGACCAAAATAGGAGAGGAAGTAAACCAGATAGGCCCCTTGTACATGAAGCTCTATAAGCAATATACCGAAGAGATCAAACACATGACCTCTGTCCTGGGCAACCTCCTGGAGCCCATTCTTATCCTTTTTGTGGGGATTGTAGTGATGATCATTTTGATATCCATGTATCTGCCGTTGTTTCAGATGAGTGGGGTGGTGGGGTAGGTACATATCATGTTTGCTCTAGTGGCTGGGGTAAAATTAGAAGTTTTAAATCAAGGATTATATCTTGCAGCAGTTGATGGAGGAGATGTAAGCTGAGCCAATTTTAATTAGGTTAACGCGAGGTTTATAGTTGATATAAGGCATTATTCATTTATTCTAAGGGTTGGTACTTCTGAAAGGGAGATCGGGGCTTAAAAAGCTTATATTTAGGGTCGCCCTTTTTCTGCAATTATCCATAAGTCATATTGTGAAAAACGAAAACGAACATTAGCCAGAATATTGATCATATATGTTATTTTTATACAGAAAAAGCCTCTATCTCAACGGAGGGAAAAATTAACATCTAATACTTTTTTGTATGAATTTTAAAACGGTTTTATTAATCTTTTTCGGCATTATTTCTATGTTATTTATTGCTTGTGAAGAAAAAGTGGCTCCCAAAGTAGATCCCATTATCACCTGGGCGACCCCAGACACAATAATGCTTGGAGATACAATTACTGAAGTACAACTCAACGCTACTTCAAATGTACCAGGACTCTTTCAATATCAGCCTGATGTTGGTGCAGTATTAAATGTAGGCTGGCGTCCCTTACGTGTTTCTTTTATTCCTGACGATACCTTACAATATAATATTGTAAATAAGGAGATTGCCATCTATGTCCAATTGCCCGAATACATAGTTGATATTGATAGTAACAAGTATAAAACTGTATCTATTGGACCACAAATATGGTTTGCTGAGAATCTAAAAACTTCAAGATTAAATAATGGAACCCCCATTGAATATATTTCTGATTTAAATATTTGGCTAGATACAGAAACACCTGCATACTGTTTTAATGATAATGATACTATAAACAGAAATTTGTATGGGGCCCTTTATAATTGGTATTCCGTTGAAACCCAGGATTTATGCCCAAGTGGTTGGCATGTCGCGACCAATGAAGAATGGCAGGCTATGGTTAGTTACCTTATTGAATTGGGTTACAATTATGACGGAAGCAGTGAAGGGAATAAATTAGCCAAAGCATTAGCTACTGATACAGGTTGGGTGGCTATTGATAATGAAGGTGTTCCAGGAAATACCGATTATCCCAATTTTCAGAATATGACCGGCTTTTCTGCTTTGCCTGGTGGTTATCGTGATGGAACCGGAGATATTGGTCCTGGTGGTACTACTCGTTGGTGGACTGCAACATCAGAAGCTGAAAAAACAGCCTATTATTGGGGAATGACATCTAGAGATGTAAAGATATTTAATGCGTCATTTGGAAAGGCAGTGGGTTTTTCAGTTCGTTGTATACTAGATAAATAGGTCTGCCTCTCATTATCGGGAACAATTACTCGGGCTATATCAGAATTACTATATCAGGACATCCTACAGTAATTTATGGAGTTCGGATTACATCTAATGCATTTCTTGTCCCGGATATGGTAATGTACTATATAATGAAGATCGCTCGAAAAACAGCATAACTGTTCTGTAAAAAACGTACTTTGAAGTTTGAACATTATATATTACCTTTTTACCTCTAAAAAAGAATGGAAAAATATCGCTTAGACCACGTAATGCTGTCCATCCTGAAAATCCGAAAGACCCACAATCTCAAAAACTAGTTCGCCTTAGGTGATTCCCAATAGTTCCGCCTTTTCAGGTTCATCACCTGGCTAGTAAGCAACCTGTTGCTCTTGCTGTCATAAATATTCAGGATGACGATCTGGCCCTTGAATTCTGAAATATCCAGCAATTGACCGGAGTTCAGGTTCCGGTATACTTTTATGGTTTCCCCCCAGTAATCGAAAATGCGTAACTTGAATGACTCAGGATAATTGGTTTGGAGATATATTGAGCAATCCTTGAGGTTCGTTTCAACAAGAAATGAGATATCAGGCGATTCGGAATTGGTCAACCGGACTGTCGGTTTCTCAGCATCCCTAACCGGCTCGTTCTCCTTACTTCCATGCTGCCCATAAAGCAGGCATGTTCCGTACAGGAAGACAAGTAGCAGCACTATCCGTATTAAACACTTTCCTTCCATTACTATCTGGTCATTTTGTTACGTAAGAATACACAAACAAGTTGTGACTTCTTATTGACTTTTTTTCTTGTCGCCCTGGCTTTCGGGATATTATCCAAACCCCACTACTGGTTGGTGGGGAATTTTTTATCTGAAATCAAGCTAAAACTAATCCCTGGTTAAAGCGCTGCAGCAAATATAATAGTAAGTTTGCCACTCCAATCGAAAGTGGCTATGGGATTAAAGCAAGAAAGCAGGTATTTTGTGATTTTTGTGCCGGTGATCCTTGCGGTACTAACCGCCATGTCGCCTCTTGCCATTGATACCTATCTTCCGGCGATGCCGGCGATGGCAAAGGTTTTTGGAGTGGGGATTCAAAAGGTTCAAATAACCATAACGCTGTATTTCCTTGGTTTTGCCCTGGGGAATTTCTTTGGTGGACCGCTTTCCGATTCTTTTGGGCGTAAGCCTATTGCCATTTCAGGGATTGTGTTGTATGGACTGAGTGCTGTACTTATCGTCTTTACCCACCGAATTGAAGAGGTCTGGATCCTGCGCTTCCTGCAGGCATTTGGTGGTGGATTTGGCACTGTCACGGTGATGGTTTTCGTAAAAGACTGGTTTGATGGAAAGCAGGTAGCCCGAATGGCTACCATTATTGGCATGATCATGATGCTGGCTCCTCTGTTCGCCCCGATCATTGGTACCCTGCTCATTCGTAATTATAGCTGGACAGGCATATTCTGGTTCCTTGCTTCTTTTGCCCTAATGCTCCTGCTGATCATTGGCCTGATACTTCCCGAATCCCTGAAACCGGAACAAATCCCCCGTCGTTTCAGAACCAGGCAGCTGCTGGGGAAATATATTCCTTTTTTCAGGTCTCGAAAAGCCATACTAATGCTGTTGGCGATTAGTTTCTCCACAGCCGGAATGTTTGTATTCATTACCGGGGCATCTTATCTTTACATCGACTATTACGGTTTTGGGCTGAATATCTTTCCACTTCTTTTTAGTGCAAACATAGTCCTGAACATCCTCCTGTCGTTTCTAAATACGCTTTTATTAAAAAAATTCGAACCGGAGGCCCTTCTGCGTGCAGGAATGATCCTGCAGTTAATTGCCGGTGTGGTTATTGGCATTGCAGTACTGGCGATGGATAAACCTTTATTTGAGGCAGTATTTGCAGCGAACATTCTTTTCATCGGTTCCCTGGGGTTAATCTTCGGAAACGGGACAGCCATAATCCTTAATCTTTTACCCGGGATAAGTGGTTCGGCCAATGCCACCATCGGGGTTTCCCGATTCCTGGTGAGTTTTATCGCCGGGACCATCCCTTCCTTGTTCAAAGCAGAGAGTATTTTACCTCTTGGGATCACTATGCTGGCCTGTACATTTATTGCCAATGTATTTGGGTATTTCTTCCATAAAATGCAGACAAGCTAAAGTTGCCTATATGAACAGATTTCTTTGTCTATTCAATTTCTGAGTAGTATATTCGTGTTTAATCAAGACTTGCTATCAGGGCGAGGTTCCTGATCTTGTTATCGTACTCCGGCAGGATAAAACAACGGGATGAATACTTACAGACTAATTAGGGTAATCGGGTTATCGATTCTGTTAACTACATCAATTTTATCCGGCTATGCACAGTTGGATCAGCTTAAAGAGGGAGAAGTAATAGCATCTATAAAAAAAGCCAATACCTATTGGCAATTAAACCATCCGGAACCAGGAACGGCTTCCTGGAACAATGCAGCATACCACACAGGCAACCTGAAAGCCTATAAGCTTACCCGGGAAAAAGCCTACCTGCACTTCTCGGAAGTTTGGGCTAAGAAAAATTCCTGGAAGGGTGCCACTTCCGAGGACACTTCGGAATGGAAGTACGATTATGGAGAAAGCCCGGAATATGTTTTATTCGGAGATTGGCAAACCTGCTTCCAGGTATACTGCGATCTTTATAAGCTTGACCCGGATCCCCACAAAATAGCCCGTGCACGCCAGGTTATGGAGTACCAGATGGGTACTCCTCAAAACGACTATTGGTGGTGGGTAGACGGGCTGTATATGGTAATGCCGGTGATGACACGCTTGTATAGCATTACCCTGGATGAATTATACCTTGAGAAACTGTATGAGTATTTCTCCTATTCACGGGATCTGTTGTATGATCCTGAAGCCGGGTTATTTTATCGGGATTCGAAGTATGTCTATCCAAAACATAAAACAGTTAAGGGGTTAAAAGACTTTTGGTCAAGAGGGAATGGATGGTCATTTGCTGCTTTTGCACGTGTTCTGGAAGATCTTCCATTAGATGATCCACACAGGGAGGAGTATATCACCATTTATAAAAAAATGGCAGCAAGCCTTTCCGGATTGCAGCAACCCGAAGGCTTCTGGACACGGAGTCTGATGGATCCGGAACAAGCCCCCGGCCCGGAGACCAGTGGTACTGCCTTCTTCACATTCGGGTATTTATGGGGAATCAATAACGGAATACTGGACGCTGAAAAGTACAGGGAAACCATATCGAAGAGTTGGAGGTATCTCACAGAAACAGCGCTGCAGGATGATGGAAGACTGGGATATGTGCAGCCCATTGGAGAACGTGCTATCCCCGGTCAGATCATCGATATCAATTCCACTTCCGATTTTGGGGTCGGGGCATTCCTGCTTGCAGCATCAGAAATGGTGGAATACATCAGAAAGCATTAATCCGCCTGGAGGAAACAAAACATAAGAGCATAAATTAAATACACAAAAAAAATGGGAACTGCTAGTAAAAAAATCATCGTTATCGTCATCAGTTTCTGGTGCACCCTGCTTCAGGCGCAAATAAATGAATGGCAGGATCCCCGCGTGAATGAAGTAAACAGGCTTCCGATGCATACCAGTTATTTTGCCTATGAAGAAGAGGATCTTGCGATAAGGGGAGATTTTCTGAGTTCGCAGAATTATTTACCACTGAACGGAATATGGAAATTCCATTGGGTTAAGAATGCAGATCTGCGTCCAGGTGATTTCTATGAAGCTGGTTACAACGACCAGGGGTGGGATGAAATTCAGGTTCCCGGCTTATGGGAATTGAATGGTTATGGTGATCCCCTGTATGTAAACAACGGGTATGCCTGGCGTAATCAGTTTATAAGTAATCCCCCTGATATTCCGATAGAAAATAACCATGTTGGCTCTTACCGCAAAGAGATACTTATACCGGAAAGCTGGGATGGCAAAGAGATTATAGCACATTTCGGATCGGTAACCTCAAACTTATACCTTTGGGTAAATGGTCAATTCGTCGGATACAGCGAAGACAGTAAACTTGAAGCGGAATTTGATCTTACAGAATACCTGAAGCCAGGGGAAAATCTTATAGCGTTTCAGGTGTTCCGCTGGTGTGACGGCACCTATCTTGAAGATCAGGATTTTACCCGTCTCAGTGGCGTGGCGCGGGACTGTTATCTCTACACCAGAAACCAGGCAAAAATTGAGGATATAAGGATCACTCCTGATTTGGATGCTCAATACAAGGATGCTTCGCTTGAAATCAACATTAGGTTGCGGGGTAATGGTATTGTGGAGCTGAAACTTCTTGATGCTGAGGGCAAACAGGTAATCACTTCAGAAATTGAGGGTTCCGGGGAACTGCATACAAGCCTACAAATTAACGATCCCAAAAAATGGACCGCTGAAACCCCTTATTTGTATACCCTGTTGGCAACCCTAAAAGTGAAAAACTCAAGCATCGAGGTTATTCCGCAGAAAGTAGGCTTCAGAAAAGTTGAAATTAAAAATGCACAATTGCTGGTAAACGGGGAGCCTATACTTATCAAAGGGGTGAATCGTCATGAAATGGATCCGGATAAGGGGTATTTTTTATCACCTGAGAGGATGCTTCAGGATATCAGGATTATGAAAGCCTGCAACATTAATGCGGTACGGACCTGTCATTATCCGGACGATCATTTATGGTATGAGCTCTGCGATCAGTTTGGAATATACGTCGTTGCTGAAGCGAATGTGGAGTCACATGGAATGGGATATGGAAAAAACACCCTTGCAAAAGATGCGGATTACGCTATGGCCCATATGGAAAGAAATCAGCGAAATGTTCAGCGCAATTTCAATCATCCTTCGGTGATTATTTGGTCATTGGGAAATGAAGCCGGATTTGGTCCCAACTTTGAAGTCTGTTATTCATGGATCAGGGAGGAAGACCCTTCGCGTCCGGTTCAGTACGAGCAAGCGGGGATGAATGATTACACCGATATTTTCTGTCCGATGTATTATCCTAATGACCAGTGTGAGTCCTATTGTGAAGGTCCGGTAAAAAAACCACTGATACAATGCGAATATGCACATGCGATGGGAAATTCCCTTGGCGGACTGAAAGAATACTGGGACCTGACCCGCAAATACCCTAATTATCAGGGTGGATTTATCTGGGACTTTGTAGATCAGTCGCTTCGATGGAAAGATGTGCATGGCGTAGATTTTTATGCCTACGGAGGAGATTTCAATAAGTATGATGCCTCTGACAACAATTTTCAGGATAATGGACTGATCAGTCCCGACAGGAAATACAACCCGCATATGTATGAAGTGATGCAGCAGTATCAGTCCATCTGGGTCACTCCGATGGACCTTTCAAAGGGTGAGATAAGTGTTTATAATGAAAATTTCTTCCGTAATCTGGATAGCTATTATGCTGAATGGGAACTCCTGGCCAATGGCGAAGCTGTTGAAACCGGTATAGTCGGGGAACTGGATGTCCTGCCACAGCAAAAGAAAAATGTTAAGCTGGCTTATACCACGGAAAACAAATACCTCAACAAAGAACTGCTGCTCACAATCAGGTTTAGGCTGAAAGCTTCCGAGGGGCTGCTTCCTGCAGGTCATGTCGCGGCTGAAAATCAACTGACAATTTCTCTCTTACCGACCGCAAAGATCGATCTGAAACCTGCTAAATCTGAATGCCCGCTTGAAATACAGGAAAGCGACTTAGCATACCTGATTATAGAAAGCTCCTCTTTACGGATCGAGTTTGAAAAGCAATCGGGCTTCCTGTGTAAATGCAGGGTTGATGATCAAGAACTGCTTTCTGAGGGAAGCCTGCTAAGGCCAAATTTCTGGCGTGCACCGACAGATAATGATTTTGGAGCTGGATTACAGCTATTGTATCGTGTTTGGGAAAAGCCTGAGATGAACCTGCAAACCCTTAGGTACAAAACACAAAAAGACCTTGTGCTTGTAATGGCAGAATATGAGATGCCGGAAGTACAGGCAAGACTATCACTAACCTACACGATTAACAGGGACGGTGCTATCCTGGTAAATCAGAAGTTGACATCGGATAAAACTGCGAAGGTCCCGAATTTGTTCAGATTTGGCATGCAGGTGCAGTTGCCCCAGGACTTTGAAAAGATCAGCTACTATGGTCGGGGGCCCATTGAGAATTACTCTGATCGTTCTACAGCTTCGAAAATTGGCTTGTATCATCAAACTGTCGATGAGCAATTCTATCCATACATTCGCCCTCAGGAAACCGGCACCAAAACTGATATCCGATGGTGGGAGCAAACCAACATCAGCGGATGGGGATTAAAATTTACCGCAGACGCTCCTTTTTCTGCTTCGGCATTACATTATTCGATCGAATCCCTGGACGATGGTCTTAAGAAGGGCCAACGGCATTCCGAGATGCTTCCAAAAGCCCGGTATACAAATGTTTGCATCGATAAACTACAAATGGGAGTTGGCAGTATAAACAGCTGGGGGGCCTTGCCACTTGACGAGTATCTAATTCCTTACGGGGATTATGAATTCACGTTCCTGATGGAACCCCTGAAGAATAAGTTTTGGATTTCAGACCTGTAATACCGGGTACTGAAGAGTGGCTCTTATTAAATGAATTGATTGAAGAAGCTGCAAAAAAAGGCTTATACTATGTTATCTGGCTTAGCTAACTTATTCGCATCCATATTATTCAGTTCGATCTACGATAATCTGTGACCCTGACTATGAGAATCATAGCAAACGAAACAATCAACCAGGAACTTATTACAGCGATCCGGCATGCCCACAAATTTATCTGGATAGGGACTGCCGATATCAAAGATATGCAAGTCAGGCAACAGGGCAGGGTAGTTTCTTTCCTCAGCCTGCTGAATGATTTGCTTAAGAAGAATGTATCCATACGCCTGCTCCATGCTAAGGAACCGGGAGAAAATTTCAGGAAAAGCTTTGATAAATACCCCCGGCTTTGGGACCAGATGGAACGACAGCTTTGTCCCAGGGTTCATTTTAAGATCGTTGTAGTTGACGCTGTATTTGCCTATACGGGTTCTGCAAATTTAACAGGTGCGGGGATGGGCATAAAAAGTATAAACAAGCGAAATTTTGAATCCGGCATGATCACGAAAGACCCGGAACAGATAGCCAACATTATGGATCAGTTCGATACAGTATGGATCGGTTCGTTCTGCAAGGCATGTGGACGCAGGGAGTACTGCGGGGATCCGATAATCTAAAGACCTTGAGTTGTGGTATAATCCTCAAATTGATTATTATGCCTGAACCAGGGCTTGTCTGCCATCGGTGAGCTAACAAGTTCGGTTTAAAATTCTCTGAGTTAAGGCAGTTCGTGACATATTTTGCTGATTCTGAACGGAGGTTTCGGATGGAGGGATGTCCGGATAATTATGATAAGTAGCTGTGCCTGGCTATTCCTTAACAAACCTTCCTGTAACTATTTTCCCCCCAATAGCCGCCTGATAAACGTATAGGCCGGGTCCGAGCATTTGGCCACCGTCGAAAATACCATTCCATTCTACTTCCAGTGCATTCCCATTCGGTGTGAATTGTTGCACATACACCAGGCTGCCTGAAATGTGGTATATTCTTAAGGAAACAGGTTCGGGACGGGAGAGCATGAATTCAAACCGGATATAATCAGTCATCGGATTCGGATATACCATCAGACTAAATTCATCCGGCATGTAATCCTGGAGCGGTGAAAACACGTTTGAAGCATCCGGGGTGGGGTAGTTAAACCAGGTCCAGGCTGAATTGCCGTTTTCAATCCTTCCATATGAGAGGCCGTTTGGAACGGTATAGGAGACCTGATCGATCAGTTTGCCATCATAGTTAAAGAGGGCCAGTTCTTCACCATCTTTAGAGAGCTTGAACCCCAAATGCAATATACCCTGTTCTTTATCCTTATCGGCCCAGAGTAAGAGAAAACCTCCGGGAGGGATCGTGGTTGAGTCGGGGTACAAGGAAGAGATGCGTTCTTTTGTTTTATTCTCAATGGAGTCTGTCAAGAAAAGCCCGCCGACATCCAGTTTCTGTTCTCCGGCATTATAGAGTTCGAGCCAGTCCTCATATTCACCTTTATCATCAGCGATCCAGCTGTCATTATCTGGCATAATCTCGTTAATGAAAAGTCCGGAGAGATCAGGAAGCTTATTCGGAGCTTTGGGAGTTGGTGGCATGTTAATCCATTGTCCTGAAGAGAGTTCCCTGGCAAAAGCAAAGTTTTTATACTGTTCACCGAAGGTAAGGTAGTCAAGGCGTTTTGTCGTATTAAAATGATACAGCCCCAGCTTTTCACCTTGCCGGCTCAGTTTAAAGTTTGTGTGCAGGGGTCCCAGGCTTGTGCTGTCGTCAGCGAAAAGGATCAGGTAATTGTTTGCAGGGATGGTCGTTTTGTCAGGATTGTCAGCAGGTATCCTGAATTTAACCGGATTTCCGAGACTATCGGTTAGAAAACAGCCTCCCATATCAACCGGGTAGCTGTTCGGATTGTATATTTCGATCCAGTCGCTGAAATTTCCATATTCATCCGGGAACCTGTTCTCGTTATCGGCTGCGATCTCGCTGATCATAATTCCCTGGAAATCTTCATTTATATTAGGTTCACCTGGTGTAGGGCGCATGGCTTTCCATTGGAGGGTATCATTTTCGCGTCCATAAGAAATGTCAGGGTATTGATCCGGGAAGGAGAGAGCATCCAGAATACGCTTTCCGTCCGTGTTAACCAGGGCCAATTCTTCTCCCTTTCCCGACAGGGCAAAATCCAGGTGAAGGATTCCCTGATCGACCTGATTGTCGGCCCATAGAATCAACCTCCCTTTAGCAGGAATGGTCGTACTGTCGGGGGAGCGATTGGGGATACGGTATTTTCTTGGGAAATTCAGGCTGTCGGTCAGATATAATCCCCCGATGCTCACCGGCCAGGGATTGTTATTATATAATTCTATCCAGTCATTCAGTTCCCCATATTCATCCGGGAACAGGTGATTTGTACTCGATGCCAGTTCCGAGATCAGCACATTTTCAATCACATTCCGGAGATTTTCAGTGCCGGGAGTCGGCAGCATGTATTCCAGCGTATCAGAGCCGTCAGGGAATCTTCCCAGGCTCGCATCAGCATTATTTTCATGGTATACCAATGAGTCGACCGAAGTCAGACCATCCTCCAGAAATAATCCAATGTCTTCTCCTGCATTGCTTAGTTTGAAATTCAGGTGCAGAATACCCTGTTCCGGCTGATTGTCGGCCCATAGAATCAAATGGCCCCGGGCGGCAATCGTGGTAAGGGCGGAACTATCTTCTGATATCCGTTGCTTAATATGATTTCCAAGACTATCCGTAAGATACAAGCCTCCGATATCCACAGGGAATGAGTTTGCATTGTAAAGTTCGATCCAGTCATCGTATTCCGCAAATTCATCCTGTATGGTGTAGGTATTGGAGGACATGATCTCGTTGATAAACAGGTTACTCAGGGTGTCAACACGGTTTGGTTCCAACGGACTGGCACTAACGAGCTGTATGCCGGACGATCCATCAGGGATTCTGCCCCAAGCGGCATCTTTTGCCAGTTCCGGGTATTCCAGACTATCAATAAAATCAATTCCGTTCTGTTGGACCAGGCCCAGTCTTTCTCCCTTATTACTCAATTTGAAGTTCAGGTGGAGAATGCCCTGCTCAGGGGAATTGTCGGCCCAGAACCTTAAAAATCCTTTTGCAGGGATGGTGGTTGAGTCCGGACAATATGAGGGTATTCTGCATTTTATGGTTGCAGGCACGCTATCCGTGATGTATAATCCTCCTACATCAACAGGAAGATTATTCCCATTATACAGCTCGATCCAGTCATCTGTTTCCTCATACTCATCTTGTCCGGAGTTCCGGTTCGAGGCTACCAGTTCGTTGATAAAGATGCTATCGAGAAGGTTTACGGTGTTCGTATCTCCGGGAGTCGGAGTTACCAACTGGAAGGATGAAGATCCGTCGGGCAAACACCCCATGGCGACATCCTGCCTGATATCCCCGTATGACAGGCTGTCAATAAAGTCAAAGCCATTCGGCTGGACCAGGGCAATAGATTCTCCGCTGCCACTAAGTCGGAAGCCCAGATGCCTGCAGCCCTGTTCAGGCTGGTTATCTGCCCACAGCAGGAGATGTTCACCGGGATTCAGGCTTAAGGAGTCATTCTCCACAAACGGGATTTGATACCTGGTCCTGTCTGGCAGGCTGTCTGTGATAAACATGCCTGAGACAGAAACCACCTCCTCACCTGAATTGTATAATTCAATCCAGTCTTCATATTCGCCATGATTGTCCTTTGCCCCGGAACGGTTTGATGATACAAATTCGTTTATCAGGATATTGTCAATGGTCTTTTCGTCATTTTGAGATCCTGGAGTAGGGATTAAGAACTGAAAACGATCAGGATCTATCGGAGAACGGCCATAAGTTGCCCCGGTGCCTTGCTTTCTAAAAGAAACTGAATCGATAATATGATTTCTTCTGATTCCGATTTTTTGCACAAGGGCAATTGTTTCACCCTGATTGCTTAACTTAAAATTGAGGTGCCGGATCCCCTGGTGAGTATCCCCATCGGCAAATAGGATAAGGTATTCACCCGGCTGAATGATAAGGTTCGACCTATCATCTGTAATTTTATGTTTGAGAGGATCCTGTATGCTATCCGTCAGGAAAAGGTTATCCAGGTACAGAGGTTCGCTGTTACCGTTGTAGAGCTCGATCCAGTCTTCCGGTTCTCCATATTCATCCGGAATGCCATTTTCTGATCTTGAGGAAAGTTCATTAATGAAAAGGTTCTCAACAGGAGGAGCTTCTTTAAAATGAGCAATCAATGTATCACTATCAGCTAGTGAAAGTGTGAGAAAGGGATCAAGGGATGTGCTTGCTCCTGACCAGTGAGAGAAAGCATATCCTGGTTTCGGTGTGGCCTGCATGCGTATCGGGACATTCCTGAATACGGTTGTGCTGGTTGTAGAATCAATCGGAATATCGTGTATTTCAGGTTGGCCTGCGGAAAAA
>JAFGEO010000026.1 GCA_016931575.1 Bacteroidales bacterium
ACCTGGTGCCGGAAGGGAAAATAGCCACCCTGCCGCAGGGCTGGATGGTTGGGCAGGTCGCAGATAACTTCGGGGAGGATATCGCCCAGAAAAACTTTAACTGCCTTGTCCGGCTGGATGTGAAAGCGCAGCAGCGGGAGGAAGAAAGCTATGTTCCCATTCCTGACTTTTACCGATTTGATAGTATCCCGGAAGTACTGGAACGGAACCGCACCCGGATACAAAACGATATCCGGGCCATTCAGTTGTCAAATCCGGATCAAGAGAAAAAAGAAAATAAAGCAGGTAAGCCTGAACCAAAAATCAAACATAAAAAACAAACGACATGAATGAAACGACCAGCTACATCACCTGCATGCCTTCCCAGCTGCTGAATCTGGGAGTCGTGTTACGGGTACTGATTCTGATACCGGTACTCTTGCTTTTGGATGAGATGCTGCGGGAATCCCTGGCTGCACGATTCGTTCCCGAACAAATGGCAAAGCTGCTGCTCAGTTTTCCGGCTTTACTTGGCGCAATTGCCGGAACCTGCCTGCTTTACCAGGTGCTCCGGGTGCGCAGCATCCGTTATGAAATCACCCCCGGAGAACTGAAAATTTATTCGGGCATCCTTAGTCGGAAACACGAATACATCGAACTGTTCCGGGTAAAGGGTGCGCACGTCAAGGGCGCTATAGTAAATATACCACTTGCAAGGTATCTGGCCAGTGTTCGAAAGGCCAGTCATCCATCGGCTTATCCGTGAGGGAAACCAAACATCGGGGAGTGTAGCATGCCGACAAAAGCTATAAGTCAACCAGTTATCAGGTTGCGACTGAATAGCAGGATGAGATAACAGATATGAGGATAAAATCCTTACTGATTGAATGATAATCTGAGTGGCCTCAGCGGTGGCTATGGCGTAAGATAACTAAACTCGCCATACTGTGATACTCTCCATCCGGTCTTTCAGGAGGGAGGGCAAAGAACAGATCACAGCACGATTGCAATATGCATTAAAAGGTGGAAGTCATATCCGATAATCTGTTGAGCTAATGTTACTATGATGCCAAACGTGGATTACCTAAGTCAGAATGCCGGAAACGGCTATAAGGTAAAAGCTTTTGAATATCTGATATGGTAACGGAGCTTCCGTAGTAGTCCGAGCCGGGGAAAGCCTTGTACATGGCGAAGGGAAGCAGCTAATATCTTTTGATACAATTAAAGGAAAATGTGCGAGACATTATGAGAAATCCCGCAAACGTATTAAACAGTCTATCAAAACACAGTAAGCTTTTAAACTATAGGTTTGAAAGACTTTACCGGATTTTATTCAATGCAGAGATGTATTACACTGCTTATCAGAAAATCTATGCCAAAGCAGGAAATATGACTCCGGGATCAGATGGGAACACGATTGACCAAATGAGCCTGATACGCATTGAAAAGCTTATAGCCAGCCTTAAGGACGAAAGCTATCAACCTGAACCTTCAAGACGGACATATATCCCGAAGAAGAACGGTAAGTTACGTCCTTTAGGGATACCATCATTCAATGACAAATTGGTGCAGGAGGTAATCCGAATGGTTCTGGAAGCCATCTATGAAGGAAGTTTTGAACATACTTCTCATGGATTCAGGCCGGAACGAAGTTGTCATACTGCACTGATGCATATTAGTAAGAGTTTCAATGGAGCCAAATGGTTCATTGAAGGCGATATTCAAGGATTCTTTGATAACATCGACCATGAGGTCATGATAACCATCCTTAAGGAACGCATTTCCGATGAACGTTTTATCCGTCTGATTCGAAAGTTTCTGAATGCAGGGTACATTGAAGAATGGATCTTTCATAAAACATACAGCGGAACACCACAGGGAGGTATTATCAGTCCAATTTTGGCCAATATCTATCTGGATAAGCTGGATAAATACATGAAAGAATATATCCTGAATTTTGATAAAGGTAAGGGGCGAAAAGCAAACCGGGAACGCATCAAATGCGAACAGGAGAAAACGCTTGCAGTGAAAAAGCTTAAAACTGAAAATGATGTAGAACAGAGGAATCTGATTGTTAAACAAATCAAATCGATTGATAAGAGAAGGGCTTCTTTTCCTAGCTGTGACGAAATGGATAGCAATTACCGAAGACTCAAATATGTGAGGTATGCAGACGATTTTTTGATTGGTGTAATTGGAAGTCTGGCAGAATGCAGGCAGATCAAGGTGGATATTACAAGTTTCCTCCAGGAAAAGCTGCATCTGAAATTATCTGATGAAAAGACACTAATTACTTACTCTGAAAAATCTGCAAAGTTCCTCTCTTATGATATTCATGTACTAAAATCCGATCAGACCAAAAGGGACAAAGGAGGAAAGCTAAAACGTGCTTTTAATAAGAAGATTATTCTAAAAATACCCAAAGACAACACGATAAAGAAGAAGTTGCTTGGCTATGATGCCTTAATAATTAAGCCGCATAATGGTCAAGAGCAATGGAAACCCAAGTGTCGGGAGTATTTTATTCAGAATGATGATCTTGAGATACTGACACGCTATAATGCTGAAATCAGAGGTCTTTACAATTATTATTCGATTGCAACGAATTGTGGCACTCTTGAATCCTTCAAGTACATCATGGAATACAGTATGTATAAGACTTATGCAAATAAGTATCGCACGACTGTCCCCAAGATCTGTAGCAAATATAAAAAGAACAAGGTATTTACTGTTTTCTACAAGATCAAGAATGGTGAAACAAGAAGCAGACATCTGTATAACGAAGGCTTTAGGCGAAAGAAAGAAGTGAGTAGATCATTTTATGACAGTATTCCGGCTCCTAAATATCAGGGTTCGCAAACCAGTCTAATAGACCGGTTAAAAGCCGAACGCTGTGAACTATGCGGAGCAAATGGAAGACTTGTAATGCATCACATCCGCAAGATGAAGGATATTAAAGGGGGCAAAGAACCTTGGCAAGTCCAGATGATTGCAAGAAAAAGGAAAACTATGGCAGTTTGCTATAAATGTCATCAAAGGATTCATCATGGCAGATAGGCTGAGGATATTAGTGGAGAGCCGTATACGCTGGGAGGTGTACGTACGGTTCGGAGGCGAGCACTTGGAAACCTGCTGTAGCAATACTGTAAGGCGCCGGGTGCTTAGCCTACACTTCAGAATTGAAAGGCCTTTTATCTACCGGCTGTTCGGGCTGGGAACACTGGTTATTTACACCTCGGACAAAACCACCCCGGTTCTGCGTATGGAAGCCATCCGAAACCCGGAAGACACCTATACTGTTCTGCGCGGTTTTGTCGAGCGCAAGCGCCGGGAAAAGCATGTTTTTGAAGTCGATTAAGACGTCATATGTTGAACACTAAAAATTGAAAATCATGGAACAAAACACACGCATGTCAATGGACCAGGTTCCCTTTGACAAACTCGAAAAAGTTGGAATCAAACGCGATTTGATTGAAAAAATGGAAAAGCGGGAAATGACCGATTTCCTGAACGGCTACCGTTCAGACAAACTTTACACAGTTAATGCCCGGATCAATGACCAGGACTATAAAATCCCGGCTAAAATCCGCTTGCAGAGTAAGGAAGACAGCTCGGTCGATATCCGAGTACACCCCATTCAGCGGCTCAATGTGCCGGACGAATATATGGGACACAAATTCACTAAAGAAGAAAAGGGAGCTTTGCTGAATGATAAAAACCTCGGCAAAACGGTGGAACTGACCAGCCGCAACGGGCAGAAGGACAACTACTACCTAGCCATCGATTCCAAGACCAATGAATTAATCCCTTTGCGTGCCAGTTACATCCAGGTGCCCGATAAAATCAAGGGAGTAACCTTAACCGCGGAGCAGAAAGACAAACTGGCGGCTGGTCATAAAGTGGAGGTCGATGGTATGACCGGAAAGAACGACAAAAAGTTCTCGGCTAGCCTCCAGGTCGATGCTGCAGGAAGGAATATCAGCTTTTCCAATTTCAAGCAGGAAAAGATGGAGAAAACAGAAGACCAGAAGCAGGAAGCCAAAGCTGAAAAGAAAGCAGGAGCCAAACAAAAAGTGAGTTAGTATAGTAAGTCTCGTTTCCAAACTGAAGGGGAAATTCTGAAGAGCAGGTTTCCCTTTCTTTTTGAGAATAGACATCCGAAGATCAAAGCGAAAAAAGCAAGAAATCAGGGAGGAGAACCTTGTACAAAGAAGGGGAATGCAAGTTGTGTATTTATGGCCATAAATACCTTTCATCTTGTTCCGGCTACACCGGAAGACATTCCCCCAAAGTTGGATGCATTCCCCTCTAAAAAAGAAAAGTTACCAGTAAACTAATCCATGCGTCCCAGATTACCCGATAAAGAAAAACGGACGATTGTCGTTCGTTTTCTGATGACCAAAGAAGAAAAGATCAGGTTGGATTCTTTGGTCAAACGGGGAAAGTATGGGTGTACGAGTGATTTTCTGAGGTTTAAAATATTTGATGAGTCCAGGAGAAAAACGATCTCGCTGAATGAAGAAACCAATAACCAGTTAAAAAGCGTGGACTACGAGTTGAACAAGATTGGGGTCAACCTGAACCAGCTTTCCAAGCGAATGAATTCGTTTGCAGGTTACAGGGTTGATGACAATGACCGGCAGCTGTTGAAACAGGCTTTTGAGATGATGCGAAATTGTTTGACCCTGCTCCAGAAATATCTGCGCTAAACTGAATC
>JAFGEO010000004.1 GCA_016931575.1 Bacteroidales bacterium
GGGCTACAAAGATAGCATAATATTTCTTTATAGAAAACAAGAATTCATTATTTTTTATAAATATAAATTCGTAATGTATATTTATACATATTGCCCTACCTATTGTCTAATGGTTCATAGTCAACCTGACCAAAAACATTCTTATAAGCAGGACGAATAATACGTTTCGAGCTGAAAGTTATCTCTTCCAGGCGGTGGGCACACCATCCCGCAATACGCGAAACAGCAAAAATCGGGGTGAAGAGCTCTTTCGGGATACTGATCAGTTGGTATACAAATCCTGAATAGAAGTCGACATTCGGACTTACCGTTTTGGATCCACCCTTAAATTTGGCAAAAACTTCCGGCGCCAGCTCTTCGATGTAATCGTATAATTTAAACTCTTCCAGTTTACCTTTTTCTGCAGCAAGTTCACGGGCTTTTTCTTTGAGCAGTATAGCCCTTGGATCAGAGAGGGTGTAAATGGCATGGCCTATACCGTATATTTTACCGGATCTGTCCCCGACTTCACCTTTAAGGATTTTCATAAGGTATTCTGCGATTTCCTTTTTATCGCCCCAGTCTTTGACATTCTTTTTAATATCCTTCATCATCTCAATAACCTGCAGGTTTGCTCCTCCGTGAAGGAATCCTTTCAGTGAACCCAATGCTGCGGCAATGGCTGAGTATGAATCTGTATCAGATGAACTGACCACGCGGGTTGTAAACGATGAGTTATTACCACCACCGTGTTCAGCATGCAGAACCAGGTTCAGGTCAATAATATCCGCTTCGAGGCGGCTGTATTTCTCACCTTTCAGAAGGTAGATGAAGTTCTCGGCAGTACTCAATCCCGGATCAGGGTGACGGATAACCAGTGATTTCCGCTGATAGGAATGACGGAACCCAAAATAAGAATAGGCTGTTATCACCGGGAATTTGGCGATCAGGTCGAGAGACTGCCGCAACACGTTCATTCCAGAGTGATCTTCGGCAAGATCATCCAGGGTATAGAGTATCAGCACCGAACGGGCCAACATGTTCATAATGTTCTTACCCCGCAATGAAAGGATCATATTTTTGGTAAAGTACTGGGGCAGATCCCGTAATCCTGCCAGGTGGGAGGTAAACTGTGATATTTCCGTTTTATCCGGAAGTTTTCCGGATAGCAACAGAAAAACAGTTTCATCAAATCCGTGTCTGTTGTCATCCTGGAATCCTTTTACAAGATCCGTGATGCTGATCCCCCTGTAATAGAGCCGACCCTCAGTTGGCTTTACAATGTCTCCTTCTTTTTCATAGCCGACAACATCACCAATATTGGTTAATCCAACAAGTACACCGGATCCATCCTGGTTACGAAGCCCCCTCTTCACATTAAAGCGGGAGTATAATTCTTTATCAATTTGAGATGAATCAAACGAATATTTGCCTAGTTTTTCCAGTAAATCCATGTTCGTATTTTTTCAGGTTAGTACTCTGTTTATTGTCTTATCTGTCCGTCACCAAAGATGATATACTTGGCTGAAGTAAGCTCCCGAAGCCCCATGGGACCCCGGACATGTAGCTTCTGGTTGCTGATTCCCATTTCTGCTCCCAATCCGAATTCATTTCCATCGGTAAACCTGGTAGAAGCATTAATGTAGCATGCTGCAGAATCCACCTCGTTCAAAAACTGCATTCCCTTGCTGTAATTCTCCGTCACGATGGCATCGCTGTGATGCGAACCGTATTTATTGATGTGGGCAATGGCCTCATCGCTTGAAGAAACTGTACGTATTGAGAGGATGAGATCCAGGTATTCAGTGCTCCAGTCTTCTTCCGAAGCAGTTTTGATATCTTTAAGATACGATTTTGTTTTTGAACAGCCACGTAATTCGACATTCACCTTATCGAATTCTTCCTTCATTTTTGGTAAAAATTCAGGCGCGATTTTTTCATGTACCAGCAGAGTTTCCATGGAGTTGCAAACTCCGGGTCGCTGTACTTTGGCATTATAAGCAATGGAAACAGCCTTTTCAATATTGGCAAATTCATCCACATAGGTGTGGCAAATTCCCTGATCGTGCCGGATTACCGGAATAAGCGAATGTTCTTCCACGAATCGGATCAGATTAAGTCCTCCTCTGGGAATGATCACATCAATATGCTCGCGCATGCGCAATAGTTCCTTAACAGATTCCCGGTCCGTATCCTCAATAATCTCCACAGCAGATTCAGGCAGTCCTGCCCTTCTCAGTCCTTTCCTAATGATCCCTGTCAAGGCCAGGTTTGAATTCAGGGCATCCGACCCCCCCCTCAGAATGACCCCATTGGCTGATTTGATGGTCAGAGCCGCCACCTCAATGCAAACATTCGGGCGACTTTCAAAAATGATGCCTATTACGCCAAGGGGCATCCTCATCTGACCAACGCGTAAACCATTGGGCAGGGTGCTCATCCCTATAATCTCACCTACCGGGTCTTTCAGACTGATCACATCGTTCAGCACCCTGATCATGTCATTGATCCTCTTATCATTTAATTCCAGACGATCCAGGAATGCGCTGGTCAATCCTTTTTCCTTTCCGTCTTTCAAATCGTTTTCATTGGCAGATTTCAGCTCACTACGGGAGGCTTCAATTTCCTCCGCAATCATAGCCAGTGCGTAATTCTTTTTTTCAGTTGTGAGCTTTACCAGCTCACGGCTGGCTGCCTTTGCATTGTTCCCTTTGTCAAGGAGTGTCTGGTTCATGCCTGATAGTTATTTAAAATGACTTTATCTTTTCTGGCGACAAAGTGAGTACCTATTTCTTTTCCTTCAAGGATACTGAAAATAATTGACGGATCGCTCCCATTGGTAATTACCGTATCGATGCCGGCCTCCAGACAGATCTTAGCCGCTGATATCTTGGTAATCATCCCTCCGGTTCCAAAGGATGTCCCTGTACCGGTAGCCAGTTTTTCCAGTTCAGGAGTGATAGCTTCCACGGAATGGATGATTTCAGCGCCCTTCTGCTTTTTTGGATCGGCTGAGTATAAGCCGTCAATATCACTCAGAAGAATTAACAAATCAGCATCGACTAATGTTGCAACGTTTGCTGAAAGTGTGTCATTATCCCCAAAATTTCCACCATACCCAATTTCGTAGGTCGAAATGGTATCGTTTTCATTGATAATTGGTATAATCCCCATTTTCAGTAAGTTAAGCAAAGTGTTTCTTGCATTTTCGTGCCTTTCGGCGATCGTGACAATATCCTTGGTCAATAGAACCTGGGCAACAATCTGATTGTATTCCTCAAAGAATTTCTGATAGATTTTTATTAATTCTGCCTGGCCGATTGCAGCCAGGGCCTGCTTAGTAGCCAGGTCAGCCGGTTTTTCGATCATCCCTATCCTGCCTGCACCCACTCCGATCGCCCCGGATGATACCAGGATGATCTCGAGTTCTTTATTGCGAAGAGCACTAAGTATAAATGCAAGGTTAGCTATTCGCTGAAAGTTAAGGCGACCATTCGGATAGGAAAGGGAGGAGGTCCCGACCTTAACCACAATTCTCTTTTTCTGTTTCAAAACTCTTCTCATATCCCCACTAGCTCCTGTTTACTATTATTTCATCTATCGAATTAGGGAAAAGAAGCGCTTCTTCCTTAATTCCATGCAATTCCGTACACGTCTTTTCAAGCTCATTAAACAGCTCATCTTCATCAGCAACCATCTTGGCAGCAAGATTTCCCCTGGGCTGGATGATATACTTGCTGTTGGTATCCATTTTTATCAGAATAATGTCTGCTTCCGTAATTTTTGCTACCTGCAGCGCCAGGCGGTAATTATCTTCGAGCTGGATATCCGTAAGGGAAACCGCATCATTTTCATTTACAACCGGGATAATGTTCCGGTCGAGTAAAGTATTAAAGGTATTTTGTGTATTCTTAACCCGTTCCGGGCTATCCATTATATCGGCAGTCAGCAAAACCTGTGCAACAATCTGGTTATACTGATCAAAGTAATGCTGGTAGAACCGGATGAGCTCCGCTTGTCCGATAGCAGCAATAGCCTGCATGTCCATATAGGATTTTGGTTGCTCCTTCAAGCCCAGTTTATCCGTGCCCAGTGCGATGGCACCGGAACTTACCACGATCACCTGTTTTCCTCCGTTATTCAGATTCGATAATACCATGGCCAGCCTGTCCATTTTCCGATGGTTTAGCTTCCCATCGGAATTGGAAAGGGTTGATATCTCTATCCTTACAACAATTCTTGAGCGGCACATATTCTTAGCTTAACAATTTTTTTTCTGCTTCAATAATTTTTTCTTTCTGAAATCCATTCATGATTTCATTAAATTTCTCCATGATCCGGTCGTTACACAAATTTCCCAGGCTCCCTTCATGCGTATGGTGAAGCGATTTTTCAGGATTGAATTCGCCCTGATTTATCCGCTGACCAACTAATTGGTATGCTTCCCGAAATGGAATCCCTTTGAGAACCTCGCGGTTTACCTCTTCCACAGAGAATATATACTGATATTTTTCATCATCAAGCAAGCCATCCTTCACCCGGATATTTTCCATGGCAAACTGAGCAATGGCCAGGCAATCCATCAAGGTGTCAAAAGACCCCAGGAATCCTTCCTTTATAATCTGCATGTCCCGGAAATACCCTGAGGGAAGATTATTGGTAAGCAGGGTAATCTCCTGCGGCAAGGATTGCAGTTTATTGCACTTTGCGCGTAACAATTCAAAAACATCCGGATTCTTTTTATGCGGCATAATACTTGAGCCGGTGGTCAACTCCTCGGGAAGACCAATAAACCCGAAATTCTGATTCATGAACAGACAGGCATCATAGGCCAGTCGGGAAAGTGTAGCCGCAACTGATGCCAGGGCCGATGCCACGATCCTTTCCATCTTACCCCTTCCCATCTGAGCATAGACCACATTATAGTTCATCCGCTCAAATCCCAGCAAGTCAGTCGTCATCTGACGGTCAATAGGAAACGATGAGCCATAGCCAGCCGCAGAACCCAGGGGATTCTGATTGGCAATACGAAATGCTGATTGCAATACCAGCAAATCATCGGAAAGGCTTTCGGCATAGGCTCCAAACCATAGCCCAAAAGATGAGGGCATGGCTACCTGCAAATGGGTATAGCCGGGCATAAGCCTATCCTTATGAGTATCGCTCAGACGTATCAGCGTCTGGAAGAGATTTTCCATCGATTCAGCTACGGCCAGTATACCGGCCCGACTGAAAAGTTTCAGGTCCAGCAGCACCTGGTCATTTCTGGACCGGGCACTGTGAATTTTCTTTCCGGTATTCCCGATTTTTTTTGTAAGCATGAATTCAACCTGTGAATGCACATCCTCAATGCCTTCCTCAATCACAAATTTTCCTGCTTCAATTTCCTTATAAATCATCTTCAGTTCAGCCCGGATCTCCTTCAGTTCCTGATTTGAAAGCAAGCCAACTTTCTCCAGCATAATACAATGAGCTATCGAACCCAAAACATCGTATTGCGCCAATAACAGGTCGAGTTCACGGTCGCGACCGACCGTAAACTTTTCGATCCTTTTATTTACATCCGTCTCTTTCTGCCAGAGTTTCATGGAATGAATTTTTATCCTATTTTTCCCTGTTTCCTCAGGATAGCATTGTGAGCCATCAGGCGAATGGCATTGATCTTGATAAAACCCTGGCTGTCCTTTTGATCAAACCCTCCTTCGATATCCATGCTCGAAAGGTCCTTGTTGTAAAGTGAGCTAGGGGATTCACGGCCATCAATGATCACATTCCCTTTATAAAGTGTCAGGTAAACGATCCCATCGATCACCTCCTGGCTTTTCTCAATCGCTGCCATCAGGAAATCCATTTCCGGGGAGAACCAGAAACCATTGTAAACAATTTCGCTGAAGACCGGGGAAAGCATGTTGCGGAGACGCATCACCTCACGGTCCATGGCAATCCCTTCGATATCCATATGTGCCTTGATCAGGATCTCGCCGGCAGGGGTTTCGTAAACACCACGTGATTTGATGCCGACAAATCGATTCTCCACCATATCCAGCAGTCCAATTCCGTTCATTCCGCCAATCTTGTTCAGATAGACAAACAGCTCAAGCGGTTTTTCCTTTACAGTGCCGTCATCCAGGTTAACTACTTTAATAGGATTTCCATCCTTAAAGTGAATCTCCAGGTGTGTTTCCTTATCGGGTGCATGTTGCGGGGGAACCATTTTCACCAGCATATCCTTCTCAGGTTTATACTTTGGATCTTCCAGAATGCCGGCTTCATGACTTATGTGCATGAGGTTGTCATCTTCACTGTAGGGTTTTTTCAGGGAAGCTTTAACCGGGATCTGATTCTCTTCGGCATATTTTAACATATCGGTTCTTCCCTTGAACTGATCCAGGAATTCCTGCATCTTCCAGGGAGCCAATACCTTGATACCAGGATCAAGAGCATAGAAAGCCAATTCGAAACGAACCTGGTCGTTCCCTTTACCCGTTGCACCATGCGAAACCCAGGCTGCCCCTTCTTTATGTGCAATTTCAATATGCTTCCGCGCAATCAGAGGACGAGCCAGTGCAGTACCTAATAGATAGCGACCTTCATACATTGCATTGGCCTTCACTGCCGGGAAAATATAATCAGTAACGAATTCTTCCTGTAAGTTTTCAATGTATACTTTTGAAGCACCAATTTTCAACGCCTTCTCCTTTACCTCCTCAAAATTCTCCTCCTGACCTACATCCGCTACATACGCAATGATCTCATAGCCCTTGTCAATCAACCATTTTAATATCACTGAGGTGTCCAAACCTCCGCTATACGCCAGTACTACTTTTTTATTGTCAATCATATCGTTAGTTATTTATATCTGAAAAAAGTTGGCCGGAAATTGAGATAGCTTAGTTTATCTATGAAAAGTGTTCATAACAGTATTCCGGCCAACAAATTAATTAAGTCAGTTTATCTTTTAATTCAGGAATAATCAGTACAAGTGCACTCAACACATCCCGTTCCGAAACATTATTGTGAGGTATAATCAGTATGGTATCGTCCCCGGCAATGGTTCCGACAATTTCAAATGGATTCGCTGTATCAATAAGTGCAGCTATTCCGGGGGCATATCCCGGCATTGTTTTAATTACACCCAAATGATGTGCAAACTGGATCGAAGTGAATCCCTGGGCCGCATAATGTTCAGCTACTTCATTAATCCCTCCATGCATATCAGGTAATTCATAGATATAACCCTTTTCAGGATCAGCTATTTTATTTACCTTTAAAAACTTCAGGTCTCTGGATAAGGTAGCCTGAGTAAAATGCAGTCCCATTTTTTCTAGTAGCAACAGAAGTTCTTCCTGACTGGAGATTTTATTATTGGTAATCAGGTTCTTAATAGCAAGTAACCTTTCTGTTCGATTTCCCATTTGTATAATTATTCATTAACCATGCAAAAATATACATATTTTCTTAATAAACAATACGCGATAAACAAAATATTTGTACTTTTGCGCCGGGGAAAAAGATGCATGTATAATATCAAAGAAATCGATGGATAAATCAATCAAAAAAGTTGTTGTCTTAGGCTCAGGAGCGCTTAAAATCGGGGAAGCCGGTGAATTCGATTATTCCGGGTCGCAAGCGTTGAAAGCGCTTCGTGAAGAGGGAGTTGAAACCGTGCTGATCAATCCGAATATAGCCACAGTACAAACCAGTGAAGGAATTGCAGATAAGATATATTTTCTACCCGTAACTCCCTACTTCGTTGAACGGGTACTTGAGAAAGAAAAACCTCAGGGGATCCTCCTGGCGTTTGGAGGACAGACGGCGCTGAACTGCGGTACCGAGCTTTTCCTGAGCGGGGCCCTGGAGCGCAACAATGTGGAGGTACTTGGTACGCCTGTACAGGCAATTATGGATACCGAAGACCGTGACCTGTTCGTTAAGAAACTCGATCAAATAAATGTAAAGACCATTAAGAGTGTCGCTGTCGGTTCGACGGAAAATGCCCTGAAGGCAGCCGAAAAACTGGGATACCCGGTTATTATCCGCGCAGCGTATACCCTTGGCGGACAAGGATCGGGTTTCTGCGATAATGCTGATGATATGAAAAAGAAAGCAGCCCATGCTTTCTCCTTCTCCAACCAGATCCTGGTGGAAAAGTCACTCAAAGGTTGGAAAGAAGTCGAGTACGAGGTGGTCCGCGACAAGTATGACAACTGTATTACCGTTTGTAATATGGAAAACTTCGATCCGCTGGGGATCCATACCGGTGAAAGTATTGTTGTCGCCCCTTCACAAACTCTCTCTAACAGGGAGTATCATATCCTTCGTGAACTGGCAATTAAGATTATTCGTCATATAGGAATTGTTGGTGAATGTAATGTGCAATATGCCCTGGATCCCTGCTCTGAGGATTACCGGGTAATTGAAGTAAATGCCCGCCTGTCTCGTTCCAGTGCGCTTGCCTCAAAAGCCACCGGATATCCACTCGCTTTCGTAGCAGCAAAACTTGGGCTGGGATACGGACTGCATGAGCTGAAGAATTCCATTACCAAAACAACCCCTGCCTTTTTTGAACCTGCCCTGGACTATATCGTATGTAAGATCCCGCGCTGGGACCTTAACAAGTTCATCGGGGTAGAAAAACATATTGGCAGCAGCATGAAGAGCGTGGGCGAAGTGATGTCCATCGGGCGCAGCTTTGAAGAAGCCATTCAGAAAGGCCTACGTATGATCGGACAGGGAATGCATGGTTTCGTTGCCAACCGCGACCTGGATTTTCAGGATATTGAAAAGGAGCTGGCCAATCCTACCGATATGAGGATCTTCGTGATCGCTGCAGCTCTGGAGAAGGGATATACTGCCCAACAGATCCATGACCTGACAAAAATAGACCTGTGGTTCCTGAATAAGCTTCAAAACATTCTGGATAAGCAGAAAACGCTGGAGAAATATAATACACTGGACGAGCTTCCGGATGAAGTGCTCCGTCGCGCCAAGGAAATGGGATTTTCAGATTTTCAGATCGCCCGTTCTGTGATGAAGGATTCCGATGAATATATGGAGACAGACCTTTTAAAAGTACGTGACCATCGCATTCAACGAGGCATTACCCCGGTAGTAAAACAGATCGATACCCTGGCAGCAGAATTCCCCGCCAAAACTAACTATCTCTACCTTACTTACGGAGGTTCATCGCATGATCTGAATTATGATGACAAGGAACAATCCGTGATAGTCCTGGGTTCAGGGGCCTATAGAATCGGAAGCAGTGTGGAATTTGACTGGTGTTCGGTAAATTCCCTGAATACGGTGAACAAGGAAGGCTACCGCTCTGTTATGATCAACTACAATCCGGAAACCGTAAGTACGGACTACGACATGTGTGATCGTCTGTACTTTGATGAACTTACCCTGGAGCGGGTTCTGGATATTGCTGATCTGGAGCGTCCAAAAGGAGTCATTATTTCGGTAGGTGGGCAGATCCCCAACAACCTGGCTATGAGGCTACATAAACGAAATGTACACATACTGGGAACCGCTCCGGAGAATATAGACCGCGCTGAAAACCGGCATAAATTTTCCAGCATGCTGGATGATCTGGGCATTGACCAGCCCCGCTGGAAAGAGCTTACCAACATTGATGATATCTATAATTTCGTAGATGAAGTAGGATTCCCGGTACTGATCCGTCCCTCCTACGTGCTTTCAGGAGCTGCCATGAATGTGGTTTCCAACAAGGACGAGATGGAACATTTCCTCAATCTGGCTGCAAAAGTATCCAAACAGTATCCCGTTGTGGTATCCGAATTCATACAGCAGGCCAAAGAAATCGAGATCGATGCCGTAGCCAAAAACGGAGAGCTGGTGGTCTATGCCATCAGTGAACACGTAGAATTTGCCGGTGTCCACTCGGGAGATGCCACCATGGTTTTCCCGGCTCAGAAGATCTATTTCGAGACGCAGCGCCGCATTAAGAAAATCAGTCGCCAGATTGCAAAAGCCCTCGAAATCAGTGGCCCTTTTAATATGCAGTTCCTGGCAAAAGATAATGATATTAAGGTGATCGAATGTAACCTCAGGGCGTCAAGAAGCTTCCCCTTCGTTTCAAAGGTGTCCAAGACCAACTTTATCGATCTGGCCACGCTGGTCATGCTGGGCAAGGAAGTTCAAAAACCGGATTCTAACATATTCGACCTGGATTATATTGGAGTAAAAGCGCCCCAGTTCTCGTTCTCAAGGTTATCAAAAGCTGACCCCGTGCTTGGTGTAGATATGTCTTCCACGGGTGAGGTAGGTTGTATCGGGGATGACTATTATGAGGCCATTCTCAAAGCCATGCTTTCGGTAGGGTATCGTTTCCCAAAAAAGAACATCCTTTTCTCCACAGGACCTACCCGTTCCAAAGTTGAAATGCTGAATTCCTGCCGCCTTCTGATCGAGAAGGGTTTTAATCTGTTTGCCACCCGGGGTACCGCCGAATTCTTCGCAAAGAACGGCATCAATAGTACGGTCCTGGCCTGGCCGGATGAGGATAAACAACCCAACACGCTGGATTACCTAAGGGATAGAAAAATCGACCTGGTTATTAACATCCCTAAGGACCTGACCTCCTCTGAGCTCAGCAATGACTATACGATCCGCCGTTCGGCAATAGATTTTAACATTCCGCTGATCACAAATGCCCGTTTGGCCAGTGCCTTCCTGACCGGTATATGCAAAATCACCCTGGAAGAGATCAAGGTGAAAAGCTGGGATGAATATAAGTTGGATGCCCGACATTTTTAAGGCCTGTGAGTTTAGACTGGCTTCATATAGCTAAAGAGCTTCAGTCCCTGGCACAGGCTGGTTTGACCTACGGTGAGAATAAGTATGACATTGAGCGCTACCAGCGCCTCAGGGAAATCAGTGCTGAAGTCCTGGCACACTACGCAGATATGCCCCTTGAGAAAGTTCGCTTCCTCTTCGCAAGCGAAGAAGGCTACCTAACCCCCAAAGTTGATATCCGCGGGGTGGTATTTCGCGAAGGAAAGCTCCTGATGGTCAGGGAAGCTGTTGACGGTGGATGGGCCCTTCCGGGTGGTTGGGCAGATGTCAACTACAGTCCTTTCGAGATTGCTGAAAAAGAAGTTTTTGAGGAAGCCGGTATCCGGGTGAAACCTCTGCGTCTCCTGGCGGTTTTCGATAAGGAAAAGCATGCCCACCCTCCGGACATTTATCATATCTATAAGTTGTTCATCCTGTGCGAAGACTCAGGAGAGATCCCGAAACCCGGAATGGAAACTACCGATGTTGCCTGGATAGACCGGCAGGATATACCTAAACTCTCAGAGCCACGAATCACAACTGAACAGATCGGGATTATGTTTGAGTATTTGGATGATCCGGGGAAGATTGTGATGTGTGATTAGCCAGCTATGAATCGGTTAGCGGTTTGCGATCAGCTTTATACGGTCAGGGACTTTCGCGTAATTGATAATTCCTGAAAGAGATCCATCTGGCTATTCCAGTTTTATTATCTTTTCTGTTACCGGAAACTGGTCATTAATGATCTGGAAGCTTTCCTGCCCTTTCCTCCCGGAGGAAAGGTAGAGCGCAGTATGAAAACCATGTTCATCAAAAAAAGCTCATCTATAGTATTATGGTTTCAAGGAAACCTGGGTGCTAGGTAAACCATTTCTTCAGCACTTTCTTAACATTCTCAACCTTGACAGGTTTTGTTATGTAATCGTTCATTCCAGAAGTAAGAGCACCATCTCTACCGACTTTTGAAGCGGTAGCGGTCATGGCGATAATCGGCATCTGAAAACCCAGGCCGCGAATCTCAACCGTAGCATCCACTCCGTCTTTTTCAGGCATTTGAAGGTCCATAAAGACAACATCATAGTCCTGCTTTTTAACCATCTCCACCACCTCCTTACCATCCACGGCAATACTGATCTTGTATCCCAGATTCTGGAAGATGGTTTCTGCAACCTTCTGATTAATGAGGTTATCTTCAGCCACCAGAATTTTCAGATCCTTCGGAAGTTCTACTTCTTCCTGCATTTTTTCAGGTTTTATCCCGGAAAACCAGGTATAGATAAGGTCTTTCAGGGTATGTTGTTCAAAGGGCTGGATCAGGTAGGAATCTACTTTGGAGACTTTAGTCTGCACATAATTTTCCTGAAGGTGTTTGGAACTGATCATGATAAGCCTGTACCTATCATTTATCCCCTCATGCTGAAGCTGCCGGGCAATGTAAAACCCATCAAAATTAGGCTCATCAACAATGAATACTAACTGATAAGTCTGCGCTTCCAGCTGTGCCCTGATAGATAATGTGATGTCTTCGTCCTCAACCAGACGAAGGCTGTCGGCGGGGAGTTCAAGATGTTCCAGAAAACTCAGCAATTGTTTCTGGGCAGGGCTATGTTGACCGATGACAAATGCCCTTGCTTCAGTAAACGAAGTGATGGCCGAAAAATCAATATCCTTCGGAATTGCCTCGTTTGAATAGACTTCAATGGTAAAGGAGAACCTTGATCCGGGATATTTTGGATTCTTTGAGATCCCTGAAGGACTTTCGACCCAAATTTCGCCATGCATCAGGTTTACCAGTTGTTTGGAAATTGTGGTCCCCAATCCTGAACCTCCATACTTTCGGGACGTGCCCTGTTCAGCCTGGGTAAAGGAACTGAAAATACTTTCAAGGCGTTCTTTTGGGATACCTACTCCGGTATCGGTAACCTCAAAAAGCAGTGTGAGGTTGCCATTGTATTTTTCATCTACCTTAATAGCAATTCGGATTTCTCCTTCATGAGTAAATTTAACTGCATTGCTGATCAGGTTGGAAAGTACCTGCCTGAGCCTGAAGGGATCCCCGATAATTTGGTCCGGTACATTCTCATGGATCTCAACATTAAAGGCAATCCCTTTCTCCTTAATAATGGCCCGGAAAAGATCCAGGGAGAGTTTTACCTCTTCACTTAACCTGAAGGGGAATTCTTCAAGCTGCATTTTCCCAGCCTCGATTTTCGAATAGTCGAGAATGTCATCAATGATATTCAGGAGCAGATCAGCAGAACGCTTTACAACATCGATATACTCCTGCTGCTCCTGAGAAAGTTTATCTTTGTCCAGCGCGTCGGTCATGCCGATAATCCCATTCATCGGAGTCCGGATCTCATGGCTCATTTTTGCCAGGAATTCGGATTTTGCTGTGTTGGCAGCAGCTTCGTATTTTCTCGACTTTTCCAGGGAAGTGATGTCAATGAAGCCACTTAATACAAATTCTTTCCCCTCAAAGAAGTAAGGATACTCTTTTCTGTAAAGGATCACCTCGTTCCCTTCTTTCTCGTAAAGCACGAACTGGTTACTGTCGTAAGCTGTATTTTTTGATTTGGTCTTGATCCGTTTCCCGGAAAGCAAAAATTTCTCCGTGATGGTATTCCCCTTCGATTCTTCTCCTTCCTTAACAAGAAACATATCCCTTGCCAATTGATTCAGGTATTCAATATTACCCTGATCATTGAAAATTATTACCCCAATCGGAAGGTTACAGAGAATGGATTCAAATTTCCCTTTCTCTAAATTGACCTGCCGGCTTCTTTTTTCGTTTCTCCAAACCATGTAGAAGAGCACCAGGATAATCAGAGCAAAAAAAGCCACGCTGATGATAATGATCCATTTGGACCGGGTATAAACTTTTTCTTTAAAATAGCTGTTATTGTAACTGAACGCCAAACCAAAGTTGTGCCCTTTAATTGTAACAGGCTTATAATAAGTGAGCAAGCCATGGGAAAGCGTGTCATTTTTTAAAGTGTGTTCAATAAGTCCGGAGCTTCCTGATTTCAGGTCTGATCTTATTTTACTCAGTTTGGATATATCCGGATTTTTCACCGGGAAATTGCTTTCGATACTGTTTAATTGTAAATCAATAAGCCACTGATAATAAATACCTTTAAGCAGATATGGCTGAATTAATTTATTAAGGATTTCTTTTGGCTTAACCTCAATTTTAATGTAAGCAGGTACTGCCTGGTTTTTAATCGGGTAATAGTATTGATCTTTATCCCTCAGAATAACCACTGTATCTCTCAAAAATATTTCCTTCTCAAGCATATACGGAAATCGGTTTACCAGAATACCCCCATCTTTCTGAAGCAGAAGGTTGATGGTATTCATGTTCGAGTCCAAAATAAAAACCTCATCGAAAAGTTCCTGGTGTGACACCAGGTATTGCTTGATGTCACTGGCCAGACTTGAGGTATTCGAAGAGTCTGAAAACAGCTCGGAAAAATCATTATGGTGGTCCAGGCAAAGTTTCTTCAGCTCGTTCTCAAAACTGAAAAAAGTATTGTCTATTTCTGTCTCACACTTCTCTGCCTGTCCAATCAGAATGTTTTTTTGATAATTCATTTGTGTCCAGATCAGATTCCTGAACACGATAACATTCCCCACGATGAGAATCACCCCGGCGACAATGGCAATAATTAATGATCTCTTCATATGAAGCAGCAGCTGACGTTATCCTGAATTTTAATTAGGACGAATTTAGGCAATTGTTGCCTTAATTAGTCCTTTCCGTTCCAATTTGATGTTAATAACTTTAAAGCACCCTTTGCCCAAAGGACTTTTAGCGGTATTTTGATTCTTCTTCCGTTATGATATTGATGTAGGAATTGAATCTCGATGCTCCGATTTTACCCTCCCGAACTGCTTCAATAACCGCACAGCCGGGTTCATGAAGATGAGTGCAATTGTAATATTTGCAGTCTTTTGAATATTTAAATATCTCGGGAAAATACAGCCCAATTTCTGCCTTTTCCATATCAATCAGCCCAAATCCCCGAATACCGGGCGAATCGATAAGATAGGTCTCGTCACCGACCTTAAAAACTTCTGAGAAGGTTGTTGTATGTTTTCCCGACTTATGATAGTCTGAAATCCCTTCTGTTTTCAGGTTCAGCCCAGGATTGATATGGTTTATCAACGTACTTTTCCCAACTCCTGAATTTCCTGCCAGCAAATTCATTTTCCCCTGGATCAGCTCCCTGAAATGCTCCACATTGACATTATCCCATACGCTCATCTCAATGCATTTATAGCCTGCCAGGGAGTAGGTCATCACAAATTCGCTCAGTTGTTCCTTCTCATTTTCGTTGAGTAAATCAATTTTATTGATCAGCAGGACGCTATTAATATGATAAGCCTCAGCTGTAATCAGAAAACGATCAATGAATTCGCGGGGGGTAGACGGTTCTTTCAGGCAGACCATCACACAAGCCTGATCAATGTTGGCTGCCAGCAGGTGTGCTTCCTTCTGAAATCTTGTGGAGCGGCGAATGACATAATTGTTGCGAGGTTCCAGTTTTTTGATTACTCCGGTCCCATCCTCGATCAGTTCGAATTCAACCTTATCCCCAACTGCCACCGGATTGGTTGTGGTAATATTCTTAATACGAAATTTTCCTTTCACCCGGCACCGGTAAACCTCGCCCCTGCTTTCAACCAGGCACCAGCTTCCCGTCGTTTTGATTATTAATCCTTTATACACTGATTTAGGCTTTACCTCTGCGAATGTAAGGCATTAATCGTATTTTTGAGCATAAATATTCCCCTCAACTTTGGATTAACATTATGGCAAAATCAATTTATTCATACAACGTAAATGGTGTTCGTGCAGCCCTGAGCAAAGGATTGGCAGACTGGATGCAGAAATACTCCCCCGATATCTTGTGTATTCAGGAAACCAAAGCCGGCCCTGCCCAGATCGATTCCCCGCTTTTTGAGCACCTGGGTTATCATGTCAACATTCATTCCGCTGAGAAAAAGGGATACAGCGGGGTAATGACCTTGAGTAAGGCAAAGCCTGAGAGGGTTATTGTTGGAATGGATATGGAAAAATATGATGCCGAAGGAAGAGTCTTACGAACGGATTTTCCGGAATTTAGCCTTATTAATGTCTATATTCCCAGTGGCACCACCGGTGATGTCCGTCAGGATTTTAAAATGGAATTCCTGGAAGATTTCACCCGCTTCATTGGAAAAGTGCGTAAAGAAAAGACTAAACTTCTGATCTGTGGTGATTTTAACATCTGTCATAAGCCGATTGATATCAATCATCCTGAGCGTCATCAGAAATCTTCTGGGTTCCTCCCCGAAGAACGGGCCTGGTTTGATTCGTTTACCGATTCGGGAATGGTCGACTCCTTCCGATTATTCAATGATCAGCCCGATCAATACAGCTGGTGGAGTTATCGTGCAGGATCGCGTGCTAAAAATCTGGGCTGGAGAATTGACTATCATCTGGTCACTGAAGCATTAAAATCATTTGTAAGCGGTGCAGCCATTCATGCTGATGTAGTGCATTCAGATCATTGCCCGATTTCCATACAACTTGACTTATAAGGTCTATGAATCGATTCCATTCCCGTTTAATAATTCGCCCTGATTTCCCGTTCAAACCTGCCAACTGGCCTTTTTTCTATGGGTGGGTGATCCTCGGTGCCGGTGTGTTTGGTGTACTAATGAGCCTGCCCGGACAAACCACCGGGATCAGTGTTTTTACCGATCATCTCATCGGAAGTTATAAAATCGACCGGGTTAGCCTGACCATCTCGTACCTTATCGGAACAGCTGTCAGTGGCCTGTTGGTCCGCTACGCCGGAAAACTTTATGATGAAACCGGGGTCCGTCCCATTGCCATTGCTGCAGCTATTGTACTGGCTCTTACCCTTGTGCTGCTCTCTCAGCTCGACCGTATTGCTATGGGGCTGGGAAATACCCTGGGACAAGAATACTACACACCCATTCTGTTAATCCTGCTTACTCCCCTGTTTTTCCTTTTGCGTTTCAGCGGTCAGGGAGTTACTACTCTGATATCCAGAAATATGGTCATGAAATGGTTTGAAAGCCGGCGTGGTATGGCAAATTTTTTCCTGGGCGTTATCACAACCGTTGGATTTAACGCCACCCCAAAGTTTTTCGACTTTCTAATCCAAAACAACGGCTGGAGAAAAGCATGGATTTTTGCTGCCATATTTTTAGTGGTGTTGTATATCCCTTTCCTGATAACCTTCTTCCGCGATAATCCACAGGGTGCAGGATTACTCCCCGACGGAAAAATTCGCTCAGAAAAGAAGCAAAATAAGCAGGTCCGTTTTATCGCTTCCAAAGAATGCAGCCTTAAAGAAGCAAGAAAAACCCGCGAATTCTGGCTCTTCACTTCGATCATTGCCCTCCTCGGTCTTTTCTTTACCGGATTTACCTTCAACTTTGAATCTATATTTGAAAACCAGGGGCTTACCAAGGAAATTGCCATGCGCATGTTCATTATCGCCGGGATCTGTTCACTAATTACACAGTTTATCGCCAATTGGCTAAGTGATTATATCTCCTTACGTTTATACCTTCCAGTGGCATCACTGGTTCTCGCCGTCAATATTTTCATCATCCCCTGGATTAAAGATGAAAATATCTTTTATTATGGCTTCATCAGCCTCCTGGCAATCAGCAATTCCTTTTTCGGAGTATTTACGGCTATTACCTGGCCCCGGCTGTTTGGGACCAGGCACCTCGGAGAAATTTCCGGTTCAGCCATGGGTTTTGTTGTGCTGGCATCGGCTGCAGGTCCTCTGATCATGAGCTTGTCCTTTAAATTCACTTCATCCTATAATCTTTCTTTTTACCTTTGCGCCACATTGGCTCTGTTACTTTTTCTCTTATCCTTCTTTGCCCGCGATGAACGAAAAATCTTCTGAAAAAAGAATCCTGTTTGTCGGACTGAACACGGTTGACCTTCAATTCTTCGTCAACCACTATCCGGGTCCGAATACTAAAACAAAGGCCCATCACAATGAAGTTATCACCGGTGGGCCCGCAACAAATGCAGCGATCGCATGTGCCTGGCTTGGAAGTTCCGTTGACCTGTATACCCCAGTCGGTCGTCATAGCCTGTCATCTTTTATTCTGGAGGATATCAGCCGCTACCAGATCCGCATTCTGGATCCTATTGCCGGATTTGAAAGCCAGCCTGTTTTTGCCAGCATTATTACATCCCAACATAATGGCGAAAGGACAATTTTTAGTTATCATCCTGACCATAAAGTTGTTATTAATCATGATTTGAATTTTAACTTGAATGATTACTCCCTGGTTTTGTTCGATGGGTTCCATCCGGAACTTGCTATCTACCTGGCCCGGGAAGCCAATCAGAAAGGAATCGCCTGTGTGCTGGATGGAGGGAGCTGGAAGCCCGGTCTGGAAGAACTCCTGAAATACATCCAAATAGCCATTTGTAGTAACGACTTCAGGGTACCTGAAAGGGAAGGGTCCCCGGAAATTTTTGAATTTCTTCATGAAAAAGGAGTTGAAATGGCAGCCATTACCCGCGGAGATGAAAGTATCCTGTACTCTGACAAACAAATGCAGGATGAAATTATGGTGAAGCCGGTATCTGTAAAAGATACATTGGGCGCCGGGGATATATTTCACGGAGCATTCTGTCATTACTATGCTGCCGGTCATACCTTCACTTCATCGCTTGAACAGGCGAGTTATATCGCCGGGAAATCGTGTAAATGTCTCGGAACAAGAGCCTGGATGAAGGTATAAATCCAAAATTGATGTACTTTTGATAAAATCCTGAAAACTATGAATACTATTCGTCAGAAACATCACATAGCAGCACCTCGCGAAGAGGTGTATATCGCACTGACTAATCCCTTTACCATTGAACTCTGGACAGGGTATCCGGCAACAATGTCTACCGAACCTGGAAGTGAATTCTCCTATTTTGAGGGTGATATTGTTGGAAAAAACCTTGAATTCAAACCCGATGAGCTAATCCGCCAGCAGTGGTATTTTGAAGGCGAGGCGGAAGAATCCATCGTTAGCCTTAATCTCAAAGATGAAAAGAATAATACCGTTATTGAACTTGTCCATGACCATGTTCCGGCAGCGATATACGAAGAAATGGCTGAAGGATGGAAAAAAATGTACTTCGCTCCCTTAAAAAAATTCTTCAAATAGTAAGGAATAAGGATTTTTATCATGAGAAGAGAGGATGTTGAAATTATGGCCCCTGTTGGTTCGTATGAATCCCTGATGGCGGCTATACAGGCAGGAGCGGATTCTGTATATTTTGGTCTTAACAAGCTGAATATGAGGGCACGGTCCTCGGCAAACTTCAATGAAGAGGATCTGGAGAAAATTATGCAGATCTGCAGGGAGCACAAAGTAAAGGCATATTTGACACTAAATATCGTAATCTACAATAATGAACTTGAGCAGGCCTATCAACTGATTGACCTGGCCCTCACAAAAAAGGTTTCAGCCGTTATTGCCAGTGATCATGCCGTAATCAGCTATGCCCGCTCGAAGGGTATGGATGTTCATATATCAACTCAGGTTAACATCAGTAATATCGAATCGGTACGGTTTTATGCCCAGTTTGCCGATGTTGTTGTGCTTGCACGTGAACTGAACCTTGAACAGGTTCAACAGATCGCTGAGATTATCGAACGAGATGGCATAAAGGGGCCCGGAGGCCAGAACGTCAAACTTGAAATGTTCATCCACGGTGCCCTGTGTATGTCGATTTCCGGAAAATGTTACCTGAGTTTACATGAGCAGAACTACTCCGCCAATCGCGGATCATGCCTGCAACCATGCCGAAAGGGGTACACGGTCAGGGAAAAGGAGAGTGGACGCGAACTCGACATTGAGAATGAATACATCATGTCTCCAAAAGATCTCTGTACCATTCATTTCCTGAATAAAATTCTCGATGCCGGGGTGCGAATCCTTAAAATTGAAGGCCGGGCACGCCCACCTGAATATGTTCATACAGTGGTCAGCTGTTACCGTGAAGCAGTTGAGAGTTATCTGGAGGGCAGTATCAGCCAGGAAAAGATCGATGCCTGGACCCGACAACTCGAATCCGTTTTCAACCGCGGCTTCTGGAATGGGTACTACCTGGGGCAAGGTCTGGGCGAATGGAGCCATGTATACGGATCAAAAGCCACCAAACGTAAGATCTATGTCGGGAAGGGCATGAATTATTTCCCAACTATCGGTGTTGCCGAATTTCTGTGCGAAGCAGTAGAAATAGAACAGGGAGATGAAATCCTGATTACAGGTCCTACAACCGGCATAATCAAGTCCAGCATTGAAGAAATGCGGGTGGACCTGAAGCCGGTCCGGAAAGCCAATAAAGGGGAAAGATTCTCGATCCCCCTGGATACTCCGATCCGGCGTTCCGATAAAATTTACAAAGTGGTCGATTCTTCAGCAATTAAGATACAATAAGGGTATCCCAGCGGACAGAAAGGACTGCTAATTCTGATCGATATACAAGTCGGCAGAAATTGGCATATCTTTTTTAAGCTCCTTCAGGAAATGATTCCGCAATTCCATCGCACGACTTAACGATTTGTCCTGATCATAAATGCGTATCACATCCTCAGGTCCGCAAAAACGGTAGATATTTCCCAATGCTGCATCAAAATTGCTGTTTTTTAATCCATGACGGATCTTCCTGGAAATAAAATCGAATTTTTTCCAGTTCAGAGAATAGGGAACCCTGATGTAAATTTTTTCGCCATCATTCAGGTCCCGGTATAATCCTTCACCAATCTCCACCAGTTTAAAATGCTTAAAAATTTTTATTCTGGCAGCACTCTGGATTTTTTGATAATCCATCAGTTTAAGGTCATTCCGTTTGAAGAAATTCTGGATTACCGGAATGGATTCATAGCTGCTTAGCTTTTTTACCCTGATGCAGGGCAATATCAAATTGCTGGTAATAATCTCCCCGGAAGAGGGATAGCAATCCGTAATGCGGTTTTCCAGCAGCTTTTTATTAATCCGGTTGATTTTTTCCGGAGCATACCGGTATCGTAAAATGATAAATACTGATCCCGGTTTCTCAAAAGAATTTCCTGTCCCCTTATCAGCTTTTACACCCGGGAAAGGATTCAGACTTCGCAATACAAGGGTGTTTTTGAGAATATCCTTCTCCAGGGAACACACATCTTCCATCTTTGTAATACTTCCGATGGTCTCAATAATTTCATTCTGTTCCATCACAATCAACATTTTGGGTTCAGGCAAGCAGTAAAAAAAACAGGTATGCAATCCAAGAGGACTGAAAGAGTCAGTTCAGCACTATCCAAATTACAAAAACTGACGATCAAAGTCAATTAAATTGATGCTGTTGTAAAACATTAATTCAACTTTTTTTCAATTGTCTCCAAGAGCTTCACAGAGTGTGAATATTCGCTTACTGAAGAACAGGTAAAACTTTTTGTATTCAGGTATTTTAATAAACAGAGGTATTCAGGTTCATACTAAAACCGAAATCGAATTTCTTTTCGAAGGGAAGGTATGTGACCCTGAACCTGGGCTCGAAGGGCATAAAAAACCTGAAGAAATGGAGATCGCTTCCAAGAATGATTCCTGTTGAAAACATGTTCTGAGTTAACAGATTCCCCGAATCAATGAAATCAACCCTGGCAAAATCAGCGTGGAAACTCAGATGGATTCTTTTGATATAAACCAGAGGTCCCAGGCTCCAGTCGGGATAGCCCAGGGGAAAACTATACTCAAAGACCGCCTTTTTATTCCTTTTATAAAATGCAGGAGCTGAATATCCCCTGGGAAGTGAAACCTGGTTCCAGTAGATAGGATATTTCCCAGGATCTTGTTTTTCATAATACAAGCCCAGGCGAATTCCATGATGTTTGAAAATGCCTGGCAAGTACTGATTATAGATCCCTGTGAATACAGAGCTGAAAAAATCCGGGCTTTTCAAGGGCTGCAGAAAGGACAGGTATAAACTTTCTCCAAGCCGTGGCTGCAGATCCCTATAAGATTCCTTTGTATAGGCAAAGGCATAAATGCTGCCCTCGAGGCTATTATATCCCAATTGTTCCTGTCCCCCGGCATAGTAATAGCGATGGAAATAAGTAAACCCAAGCTGGGGTTTCAGATAAAGGTTCCAGGAATTTCTGTTGAAACTCAGGGGTATATAGGACAGTACGTTAACCCTTTTATCAAATTCAGGTGTCGCCGGAAGGGCAGTATCCTGAGGCCAGCTGTGAAACCGCGGTTCTGAACTAAGGTTAAACCGGGCTTCGAATACGGGGTACAAACCTTCATAGATGATGCGGGATTCTACCTGATGTGCATTTTCGGTATAATAATACGAAAGCAGGGCTGTCACTGTGCTGAGTTTGTTTTGTGACATCAGAGTCAGCCCGGGGTATATTGCAGTCGCCAGGTCCGAAACCTCATATGGATTGATGTAGAACGGGGCCCAGGAGTGGATATTTAATCCATGCAGAAATTTTCGATAAGGTTTCACTTCATACCGGCATTCCGGGATGTTGTCTTCCTGAATATTAATGCTTTTATCGCCCGAAAGACTTTCTGCCCAGGGATAGGTAAAACTTTCGATATCTGAAAGCGGGACCGGGTCAAGAGAGTCTATAGGAAGGCTGACAGGCCGGTATCCCATTTTAGTGTACTCTGAAAATAGCAGGACATCAGTCCCCGGGTGGTAAGACGGAAAATCAACCCCATGCCTGGAGTTTGTCAGGCGGTATGTCAGTTGGTCCTGCAGGTTATAAGCATAAATATTCCTGGCCATTTGATTATCGAAGGTAAAAAGCAGTTGATTGCCTGCCATTTCCAGGTAGCCTATGTTGTGGTTCCCTCCCTTAAACAGGTCCTCTCTTTTGCCGGTTTCCAGGTTGATGCGCTGAATGGACTCCCCGGAGATACCGGCAACGATCAGTGCAATATGTTTATCATCCATCCAGATCGGCGCCTCAGCCTTTCCGAGGTCAGGGAGCCCGATATTCAGTTGAACTTCCCCGGTTTCAATATCCAGGATGATCAGGCTGTACCGGTTAGCCAGATCCACCTGTAAACAGGCCAGTTTCTGCTCATCGGGTGATAAATCCGGTGAAAACCAACGTTCTCTTTTCCCAAATTTCCGGATGTTTCCGTTACTCCTGTCCATGACTGCCAGGGTGCCAAAACTTTGCTGATCCCAGCGCGGATCATACCGGTATTCTTCCCAGCATATATACTGCTTACCCACGCACCATCGCGTGTTGGGATAGTAACCTGGACTATGAATAAGTTCTTCCCCCTCAGGGGTCAGAAAAACAAACCGGGTAATGTCATCCAGGCTTTTTCGAACCACAAGGTATCCCCCTTCCGTTTTCTCCGGATGCAGGAACTCCCGGTACTCCTCATCAGGATAAATCGTAATATTTGATGTAATAGTAGAGATAGATGTATCTATCATATTATTCCAAAATATTTTAAGAGAATCAAATGTTTGGTGATACAAATGAGATTTTGAAGTGACACCTGCCTTTTTCAGACCAAGATAAAAGGGGACGCCCAGGAATGGAGTGCGGGATACCTGGCGCAACACCTGATCCCAAATATTAGATTTATACTTTATATTAGCATAGCTTACCATTTGATATCCATAATTATAATGGCTGGGAGTATAATGCTTATAAGAGCCTAGATAAGATTGATCATAGCTGTATCTTTTCCCGCTGTCCAGTTCAATTGCCCTGATTTCCCTGTCAAATTCGGACTCCCTTCCTCTTCCGGATGAGCTATAGGCAGTTTCGGCCAGCACCGCATCTCCCTCCAGAAACCAGAGTGGCAGGTACCCAACCGTCAAACCTACCGCAGCTTCTCCAAAAAGCACTTTACAAATTCGCGTGAATCCCTGATCCAGGTTGCTCACCTGGATAACATGCCGAAATTCATGAACGGCTAATAATTGCAGCCAGTCGAGGGGTTCTGATTCGGACGGAGGTGTAGCTACCCATTCGCTTCTTCGAGGAGCCCAGGATACATAGCCATTTGATACCACAGAATGATTATGGAGAATGATCGAAATTTTCCGGGGTTTTACGCTGTAATCTGCACTCTCGTGCTCATAAAGGTATTCAAGGGTATTGGCTACCCGCAAGGCTTCCGGTTGAAATTCCTCCGGATAGATGAGCTGAAAATTATCTGTATTGATCTGTCTCCATTGAATATGTGCAGGATCCTGCCCGGATGAAAAAAACTGTGCATCCAGTCTGAATGGAAAAAACAGTGTGAGAAGCAATCCTGTGTAAATAAATTTCATGAGGGTATTAATGACTGGGATTAGAAGTTCCTCCTCCGGGTTCGCGTAAGGGCTGGCTGATAAAACGTATGTCTTCAATGGTGTAGAAAGCATTGGGATTATGCTCCTTGATTATCGGAATGATATCGTTCAGGTTTTTCCGGTTAACAACCGAATAAAGGATCCCGACCTTGCCGGCACTGCCTTCAGCTGGAATGTAGGTGACTCCATAACCCTTTCCCCTCAGGATATTGGTAAGATGGACCGCTTCCTTGCGGGTGATAATACGGATCAGCTGAAATCCCAGGGCCAGTTTTTCTTCCAGTAGGATCCCAATGTAACTGCCAAGGGCAAATCCAAGCGCATAGGCGAGGTAGCATACCCAATTATCGAGATTCTCGAAGATTCGTGTAACTGCAAGCAACCATACAAGCACCTCAAAAAATCCCAGTACGGGAGCCAGTGTCCTATTTCCCCTGGAGATTAAGATAATTTTCAGGGTTCCAATGGAAACATCAACAATTCTGGCCATGATGATCAGTAAGGGTAGCAGGAGATAGGTATACCAATCGGAATCAACGAAACCCATAGGAGAAAAGTTTATGTAATTTAGTGAAAATTATAGAATACGGCTATACCTTTCGCGTTTTCCATCGCCCCAGCCTGAATACCAGGATGCTCAATAAGGCCAGGAACATCTCTGATAAAAGGATGGCATAGAAAACACCGTTTTCCTTCATATCGTGACCTTTGGCTAAAAAATAGGCAAGGGGAATCTGGATCAGCCAGAATCCTATAACGTTCAGGATGGTTGGGGTATAGGTATCTCCGGCACCATTAAAGGCCTGGGCCATAATCATTTCAAATCCGTAAAATATCATCCCTATTCCCATAATCCGCAGACAATTGATTGCCACGGTGAAACTCTGTCCCCCTTCATTGGCAAATACGCGGATCAGTGTTTCGGGTACCAGTAAAAACAGTAGCATAATAATGCCCATATACAAGCTGTTTATCCAGGCTGTCTTCCATACTGCCCGTTCAGCACGGTCTGGCTCTCCGGCTCCCAGATTTTGTCCTACCAGTGTTGCTGCCGCATTACTGATTCCCCAGGAAGGAAGGAGGAAAAAGAAGAACAGACGAAGGGCAATGGTATACCCTGCAATGACTTCACTTTTGAATTCAGCAAGGATCCTGTAGAGAATTATCCAGCTTGAAGTAGCAATCAGATGTTGAAATACCCCTCCTCCGGAAAGAAAGAGTACTTTCCACATGATCCTGATCTTTAATCTAAAATCCTGCCAGCGCAACTGAATTCGGGAATCCCTGTGCATCAGCATATAAAACTGGTAAAGCACCCCCGTTCCTCTTCCTATAGTAGTTGCCACTGCGGCACCGGTTACACCCATCTCCGGAAACGGCCCCCATCCGAAAATAAGACAGGGATCCAAAATGATGTTCAGAATGTTGGCCAGGAGGAGTACCCTCATCGCCAGGGCGGGAGACCCTGCACTTCGAAAAATCGCATTGTTAATGAACAGAAGCATGATAATCCCGTTACTGCCTGCCATGATCCGGGTAAAATCAGCGCCTATCTCAAGCACTTCCGGCTCAGCATGCATAAGGGAAAGGGCCTGCCTGGCGTAGATTACCCCGGGGATGGCTATGATTACGGAGATCAGTATACCCAGCAAAATAGACTGTGTCGCTGCCACGGAGGCCTCCCGGTCTTTCTTTTCGCCAATACGCCGGGCCACCAATCCGGTGGTTGCCATGGAAAGTCCCACTGCAATAGCATATATCATGGACATCATCGACTCGGTCAGACCAACTACCGCAATGGATTCATCACCCAGACGAGATACATAGAATATATCAAACAGGGCAAATACCGATTCCATCATCATCTCCAGAACCATGGGAATGGCTAGTAAAAGAATGGCTTTCCCTAGTCCCAGCCTGGTGTAATCGTGCTCATAACCCCGAACAGCATCCCATATGTCCCGTATCAGCTGACGCATAGATTTTTAAAAAATCGTAAAACTAAGACTATTTGTTGAATATGCTTTGTATTTAGTTGCTGACCTTTCAGTTCAGAGATTCATGATGCCTTCGGCTTCCGGATAGTAAGAATGGCTCCTGCCACTACCATCATGGCCCCTAAAATTGAAACCACAGTGAAATTTTCAGGTGTCACCCAACTTACTTCCAGCACCATCAGGATAGCGATCGTTGAAAAGGTAATTATCGGATTCAGCGTTACAATGACACTCACCCTGCTCGCAGGCAGGAATTTAAGTGCATAAGCTATAGCTCCATAGGCAATTAATGTATTTAATCCCAGAAATATAACCACTCCCCATACGCTTAGGGATAAGGATGCAAATGCATGGAAATTAACGAATGGAAGATAGCCGATCGAAGGAATACCGAATAATAAAAGATTCAATTGAAGGGGATCCCACGATCTGACAAGCTTTTTTTGCATCAAGGCATAGCAGGTCCACATTGTTCCGCCGAAAAGGGTAAGCGCCACTCCCTTCTGATATTGCATGAGGTTTTCTGCCAGAACGAGGATTTGCTCCCTGTAGAAAAGCCCCAATCCGGTGACTACGATGAGCAAACCTCCGACTTGCATCCGGGAAGCGCGTTCCTTAAAAAATAAAAAACCTGAAATGGCCAGTAAAATAGCCCCGCTTTGGATAAACACTTCCGCAATTGCCGGTGTGGTAAGGTGTACCCCGGAAATCAAACCCAGGTAATTAAGCCCCAGGCAAATGGCTGCCAGAATAATCAGCGGAGGGGGCTTAAGCATTATCCTCAGTCCCCGGGGTTTCCAGATCAAATGGTACAGAAATAAGCAGATAAATGAAATGGCAAACCGGGCCCAGCTTACGTCAACCGGCGATAAAGCGGTAAGCGATATTTTCAGGATAATCGGTAAAAATCCCCATAGCAAAGCGGTTATACTTGCAGCAATTATCCCTTTTCTATAGTTATGCTCTTCCATCGCCGGTAATTAAGGAAGGCAAAAATACACTAATATTGCAGGAACAGTTCCTGGAAAATGCCTAAAAAAAATCCGGAAATAAAAACAGTCAGCTATGGCCGGTACACTCCCTGGGAACGAGGGAGCCGCCATCTGCCAAAAATTCTCGAGTTCACAAGCCTTATTGCGGCCATTGAGGGAAATGAGTTTGGAATGATCATTAAAATCACCGGAGGCAGAGGCATTCGGCTGGAATACCGGATTCAGCACCCCCCTTTCAAGGATGCAAGTGGCAGGCCGGAACCGGATTTTACCGGTGAGTACTACGTTCCATCCAACGAATATGAATTTTACATCGGAGATTGCATCTGGCTTCCTGTTGAAGATAAAGCCGGTGCATGGATCGTATCGGTATATTTTGAAGGTAAGTCGGTAGCAAAGCAGAAATTTGAAGTTATCCTGCTTTCTCCCTGAGTACTAAAATAAGCCGGAATTTTCCTAATTTTGAAGATACGCTAAACTGTACTACTTTGATCCGGGATACCCCTAAACTCATAAAAAATATTCAGCCCCGACTGAACCCGGGGCAATATGTCTTTCATTGTGCACCCCGAAATCTTGATATTCCCGCAGAACAGGTAATATGTATGTTTCGCGAGCCGGAAGGCATCACCTATGTCCTGGGACGAAAGCTGGCAGATGAATTGAAGCTGGAATATGACTTTGTTGCCGCCTGGATAACCCTGAATGTTTACTCTTCTCTGGAAGCCGTTGGGCTTACTGCCAAAGTATCGAATGCATTAGCTGCTGAAAATATCAGTTGTAATGCCATTGCAGCGTACCATCACGATCATATTTTTGTTCCTTACAAAGATGGAGAACGAGCTATCAGTATTCTCCGGAAACTGTAGTTGCCCATTCAAAGGGGCACATGCAAAATACCGGATGAATCCCTGCTTCATCCATTTTCCAAATAAAAGCCGGAACTAATCTATGTCTTCCTCCGCTGTATCTTCTAAAGCTTTTAACCATTCTGTTGCCCTTCTTCTGACCACCTTATCAGAAGCACCCGCAGCCAGTTTTCTGAGTAATTCATTATCTCCCAGAAACTGTGCCAACTTAAACAACAGATGCTCATCCTTTATTTCTGATATCAATTGCCTGCAACAGGAAAAATCTCCCAGGCGAAAAGCAGCCATAAGCTTGTCCTTTTCAACCTTGGTGGTTTCAAGTATGGCTCTTAGCTGCTCCTCATCATCGATATAATTTGCAGCAATTTCCTTGAGTAGCATATCCTGACTTGACAGGACAATTTCGGCCAAGCGCTGTTGATCATCCAGCTCAATGGCTGCTTCCAGGCAAATCCTCTCATCAGAATGGTTTTTCAATTCCTGAAGGCTGGAATTTATTTTGCCCCGAACTGCAGATTCAAGTCGGATCCAGTCATCCTGGGCATTTTCGGCCAGAAATTTAAAAACACTTTCATCTTTTATCTGATCCAGTGCCTGCATTCTTAAAGAGTAACTGCTTGAATTTCCGGCTATGACATCTATTAGATTTTGATCGGTTTTCATAGTAAGGTACTTGAAATTAATAATTTATTTTATTAGTAATTGATAAGGTATGACAGAATTTGCTCATAGTATACCTGCCAACTCTTTTACAGAAATGTATGTTATTGATTTGTTTAAGGAGCTATTTAACAGCTGAAGCGTGTGGGAGGGGGTAAATCCAGATCAAGAAGGACAATTCCGCAACTAATGCCTATCAGGCGATTGGTAAATAATGCCATAGCATCTTGTTGAGTAATGCGAAAAAACTCTCTGCCTGGATGAAATTCAGCGGTACCGTCATCTTCATGTTCAAGTGCGGTAGCATTCTGGCTATTATCTACTGTCTGAAATAAATCCGGAATATCGAAAGGCATCTCTACGGGTAAACCCGGCTGTGTAGAGGAGGTTCCGGTCACAAAAAAACTCTCCCTGGCCAGGGAAGCCTTAGCTGCAAGCAGGAAGAGTGCCAAAAGCAAAAATATATATCGCCGTTTCAATTCGCTGACTTTAAGCTTACAAAGTTACCAATCATTTTAATAGGCTTGTACGAAATATTACGAAGTTATCCACCTGATCAACAACATTATCCTAATTTACTGATCTTTTCAAGTTCGGGGACGTTGATTAACATGATTCTCCTTCCTTCTGATCTAATAAGCTTTTCCGTATTGAATTTCTTTAAGGTCCTGATTGCGTTGGATGTTGTCATATTGGAAAAATGGGCAATATTATCCCTTGTAAAGCGAGCTTTCAGTGTTTTCCCATCTCCCTCAAAGCCGAAATGATCCCTGAACAAGAGGAGGGTTTCTGCCAGCCGGCCCCGAATATGCTTTTGTGTCAGGTTTATGATACGGTTGTAATTAAACGCCAGTTCACTTGCCAGGGCTTTTATTATCTCTTTGGCAAACGCCGTATTAAGTTCAATGATCTTATCCAATACTTTTTTATCGTAAATGATTATTTCAGATTCTTCAAGAGCAATAGCATTTGTGGTATGCATTTTTTCAGCAAATAAGGCTTTGTAGCCAACAAAACTCAGAGGCTTCACCAGACGCACTATCTGCTCTCGCTCACCGGTCCCCACCAAAAAAACCTTGGCACTTCCCCTCAGAAGATAAATAAGCCCGATGGGAGCACTGCCTTCCTGAAAGATCTTTTCTCCTTTCTTTAGTATTTTATTTATGCTTGTAGAGTTCAGCATAGCCATCTGGTCTTCTGACAGATTTCCAAACAGGTAATTCGGATCATTATCTTTATTAAAGAGATACTCACTCAGGCTGTTTCCCATGAAAAATCAGTTTGTTATACCAGTACCGCAAATTTATAAATTCTTCCTGCAAGTATCATCCGTTAACTCCAAATATGCGGCTTTTTACCAGATTGCAGAGATGTTTTATGCCCCAACTCCATTTCTAACTAAAATTTGCCGGGAACAGGCCTTCAAAAAGGTATTTGTTCAAGAACTTTCCTTTGTCATGAGCTAAAAGGATTCTCAAATAATACAATGGTAGCGAAGAAGTTAAAAAGAAGGTTCTCGAACGTATATTCGCATGGCTGTGGTACCATTCTACTCCGGCAATGCAGATAATACATAACTCTCCGGAAATTCTTTTCTGAAACGCGCCATGTCATCAAATCCTGCTTCCAATGCTTCGATCAGAAAAATTTTGGATTCATCCTCCCTACCCTCCCGAAAAGCCAATAATGCAGAGAAATATAACATATCCGGATTTTGAGGTTCGACCATGCGATAGACTGCCAGGAGACGTTCTGCTTCCGGAAGCATGTTTTGCTGAAGGCTTGCATTTGTTAAAGAGTAACACAGTATTCCCAGATATCCTTTAATACGAAGATAAGCGAATCGTCTATACCGGTCATTATCCGAATGGATCCGGGCATCCAGTGTGCTGATCTCGTTTTGCCACCAGCTTGCATTCATCTGCTGCAAATCCCTGGAATATTCTTCACGCAATGCAAGTTCAAGTTTGATGCTCTGCGCCAGCAGGATCAACTCATCCGAATAACTTTTCTCAAATTCAGGCCGGGAACCAAAATCAGCTTCCCTGCTGAATGAAGTATTCATAGCCATTTTCTGTCTCAGTAATTCAGCAGGGATCCAATCCCTTTGCTCGCGCAGGGTGAGCATCCTCCCGAATTCCGCTTTGCAATAGGTTTTCAATTCATTTTCTGACAGACAGTCACCTTGTCTGATCCCGGATAAGAACAGATAAGCCATCGCCCTGGAGATGGTTTCCGGATCGGCCCATTCATGAGAATGTGTGGTCAATTCAATAATCAGTTTAGAAGCTGAAGGTTTGTTGTACAGATACTGAACTGATTCCAGAAAATTGAAATCTGCCATACCCACCAGACTGATCACAGGACAGTGAATTTTTGCCAGCTGTTCCGGACTGGTAAGGCCCCCCATGACAATAAGCCCATCCGGAGAGTACTGACTTGCATAGTCCAGGCTCATCCGTGCCCCACCAGAAAATCCGGCCAGGTAGAGTTGATCATTTACCGGGAATTTACTTTTTGCATCCAGGATGAGGGTATTCAGACTGTTCAGGTACCCGGGGAAATTATTCTTTATCAGATTTGAAGCCACGAGAATACAGGGGTATGAAATTGCGGCGGACTTAAAATAGTCCAGGGCATATTTTCCATCGCCGTGAGGACTCAGGATTACCACCAGGGGTAATTTTTCACAGCTTACTTCCGAATCAGGTATGTATACCTCGTAAGAGTGATCAGCTGCAGAAGAGCATGTTTCTGTTTTTTGCATTCCCCGACCCGTATAGCCTGCAGCTTTCTGCGTTTCTTTTTGTATTGTCAGCTGAGATTCAACCTGGGATGTGCCGGGTTTTGACTGCGGTTGGCAAGCAAAGCTAATAAGGACTATAAGAAGGCCTGTACCTCCGATTCTACACATAGACTATACAACTAGAAACAGCAATAATACGGTTTTTTCCAGAGCTTTTCAATCGGATGACCAATATGCGGACGATAAAACAAAGATGTCGGTATACTAAAAAAGAAGAGATCGTATCCTTCCCCTGACGAATTGCAAAATCAGGAATAAGTAGATCTCTTCTTGAATGCCTGTTTGAGTTGATTAGTTTTCTATGCTAAGGTATTTCATGTTCTGTCCCATGTCAAGTTAAACCCTGTTAAGGGTAGTTAATGAATGTTAAAGTCCAGCGAAATTAGTAAGCTCACAGGATCTCCCTCCGCTTAACCGGGGATATGCGGTAATTTCGAAGCCTGCCTTCCGGGCGTAATAAAGGCTCTGTTCCCATGCATCTTTGCTGACATGCCAAGCGGGTTCAATAAAGAGTATATGGCCCCCCATTTTCATTGTCTGCGCAACTTCAGCGAAAAGTTTTTCCTGATTGGGTACTTCGTGCACAACGTTCGCCAACAGACAAAAATCGATCTGACCCCGAAGCTTTCCAATGTTCATGCTATCCATATCAGATTGTATACATTCAATATATTCCCCTAATTTCTTTCTTTTAGCATTTTCCTGAAGTTTCTCCAGCATACGTCTCTGGATATCCACCGCAAATAATTTTCCATCAGGAGCTGCCATAGCAGCCATTGGAATGCTGAAAAACCCCATTGCAGGTCCGATTTCTAGAATTTTCATTCCAGGTTTCACGTAAGACCCCAGAATTTTAAACGGATTTTGTTGAATTTTCCGGAACCGGCTATTCATTACATAGCCTACCCAAACCGGGCAGAAGTGTGTTTTTGTTTCCATGTTTTGGCTTTTGGTGATGTAAAGATGAACACGCCTTTCCAAAAATAAATGCCTAAATCGGTAAACGAAGGAATAAAACAGGTAAAGACTGCTCCTGGAGCGGTTGCAATGCCGGATGTAAGTTTCATTCTGTTATAATTCCAGCTGACGGAAATCGGTAATGATCTGATCAATAAAACTAAGCTGCGAGAATTTTCCAGGTTTATCGTCGTTGCTGACCGCTACAATCCTGGCAGCTCCGGCATTTTTTGCAGCATGCACCCCACCGATACTATCTTCGACAACCAGACATTCGCTCATGGGAAGACCAAGCCTGTTCGCAGCAGCAAGAAACATATCCGGAAAAGGTTTTCCTCTGAATTCCCCGGTGTCATATACAATCTGGCCGGTGTCGAACCACCGTCCAAGATCAAACATCCTGATAAAGAAGGCTACATTTTCAGCATTGGATGCCGTTGCAATAATGCGTGGTATGCCTAAATTCGTGAGCCTGTCAAGGAAATACTCTGCCCCCGGAGTCAGTACACATTTATCCGGATTCTGAGTGCAAATTTCCCGGTACTGGGCTTCCTTCTCCAGCGAGTAGCTTATAATCTCTTCACTGCTTAAATCCCTCTTAAAAATATATTCCAGTATTTCCTTATTGGTACACCCATGCACATGGTATTCCAATTCCCGGATCCCAAGTGTCTTCGCATACTTTCCTGAAAAGCTTTTCCACGCCTGATTATGAAATTCAGTATCGAAAAAGAGGGTGCCGTTAAAATCAAAAATAACAGCCGAAATGAGAGGTGGTTTCATTGATCAATTCTTTTGACTATTCATTATCCTGAGAAAAAGCCTTTTCCTCATCCCTCTCAATGCCCACCGGATTTTCTATGAGCGGTAGGAGACTGGTTAGAGATTTTCTGTAGGATTCTATCTCAACCTCCTTCAATAATACAGCTTTCGGAACAATAAAGCTCGAAGGAATTCCTGAATTCCCCACCCCGGAGCCCTGTCCGGAAGGTAAAAGGGTATTGTGCACCAGAACCTCATCCGAGAATATAGGTGCCCGCCGGAAGCTATGCCTGCTTAGATTTCTGAGCTTCACAGCACGGGTCAGGATTTCTTCCCCGGTATTGACATCTATTTTATAAAAATTAATGGGTTTATCTGATCCGCCGACATCCAGCGATTTTATCATAATGGCATAGTCAAGGCCCAGTTCCTTTGCCTGGGAAATCAGCTCTTCTTTCAAAGCAGCGACAGGCATGGTATCGGTTGCTGATATCCTGATCACTCCGGGCCCAATGGCTTTTGTCAGGCCTCCCTGGGAATAATCAAAACGCATATGTCCGTTTGAATTCGGAACTTCACGGGATGGTGTCCGGCCATTCAGGAGGGTTTTCAATACTCCGTTTTCAACAAGCACAAGTTTCTCAGGTGGAACCACAGCTTCGGCATCGACTTCAAAATTCCCCAGCAGTTCGATTCCTTTGTAAGTTCTCAGAAATGGTTCTGCCGTTATCGTCATATTTTTCCCAAGTATGGGTTTGCCAACTTTTGACTGCAGGCTGTTTTCATTTTCCGCATAAAAAACACTCCGCTGATTTCCTGATTGCAAAGTCTCGCGATTTGCTATCAGGGCATCATTTCCGGAAAACAGGAATCGTTCTAAAGTTTCAGCAGCAACTTCACCAATAACCAGTACCGGTCCGAAATAATCTTCTTCAAACCGAGGTGTTTCCCTAAGCTTGACAAGATTGGAAATCATTACTTCCACCTCCTCCCCAAGTTTGTCCATGGTGGGCCATTCAGAAATCTTCCTTGTAACATAGACAATATCACTGCTAAGGTTGTCGCTGTCATCGGCCATGGTACTGGCCTGAATAGTTAAGGTAGCCATGCAAAAAGGAAACACTGTCTGGCTACCTTCACTGTTTACAAAATAAACTGTCGATTGAAAAACATTCATCTGAACCGAGGATGAAAAGATCTCCGGGTAATCCCTAAAAATGGCAGAAAGCCAACGGGCATTCTTTTCCAGATCTTCAATATTGATCTCCTCAGGAGTCGAGGGAATTGTCCTTTTTATAACAGGTTCACGGCTAAAGTCATCAATCTGCAGATCCGAGGCTAAAATTTGCTTGTCCTCAATCAGGGCCATTTTGTTTTTATAATTCCGGCTCGCAGAAAAAAACAGGTTATTCGTCGTTAGCCAAAGCGATCTGCGGATCCCATCATAATCGGCATCAACAGGCATAGGGATCTGGTAACGGAAAACGGCTTCATCCGGTTGAGAAGAATAGAAATTCTCGTCGTTGATCTTGTAATCCCCTGCCATCAGGCGTACATGCCAGTCTTTCATGCTATTTTTACCGGAGTAATTCAGGGAACCTAATGTAGCGGAGATATTCACTGTCCGAACATCAGCAATGGTATAGCCAATGAAAAACGGGCGATCCATATCTTCCGCATAGAGTTCCGTAAAGTTCCGCTGCAATTCGTCCTGCATGGCAGAAAGGATTATCTTGTCATCGCTTGTCTGCGTCCAGGCAGATCCGCCTATAAAAAGCCCCAGCACGAAAAGGCAGAAGAATCCTTTTGCTCTGCGATATGTATCTGTTCTGTTTTTCACTTTTCTGTCTTCTTTTTAGTTGGATTAGGCAATAAGGGCGACTTGCTCTCGTATTCAGGGGTTTTTTGTGTTTCAATCTTCTCCACAAATATTGCAGGGGCAATAGTTGAAACCGGAATATGCCCTGATTCAGCACCACAAAATCCGGTGAATACATCCTGCTTCTTCCCAGCTGCGAGAATGTTCGAGAACATGGTCAGTGGCGTGCCTATGAGTTCCACCCCAATTACCAGCTCGTCCGGACGACCGTCTACATAAATCCGGTAAACCTCGGTAGGATTTATGTTAAAAACATTTGCATTATAGCGATCCGTGAAGGTTAGTCCTCCAACAACCTCCTTAAAATAATACCCATATTCCCTGCCTTGTTTTTTGCAGGCTTTGATCAGCATTTTTCTAAGGTCCTCATCTTCCAGGCCCCTGCTGCTTTCAATGAGCAGGTTTGATTGCCGTGATACGGGTGCGTAGGATGCCTGGGCACGACCATGCCCATTGGAACTGGTGAATTCCTTCATAGGGCGTCGTGACATCAGGAAGCTTTTAAGTAGTCCGTTTTCCACTACCTGAACCCGCTGAGCTTTCACCCCCTGGTCATCGTACTGGTATTCACCGATCAGGTATTGTCCATTCCACTCCTTTAACCCGGGATCCGAAATAACCTGAAAATGCTTTGGCAGCACAGCATCACCCACCTTTTCCTTAAAGGTTTGTCCGTCATCGAAACTTTGCAGCCGGTGCCCTTCGATCCTGTGCCCAAAAATCTCATGGAAGAAGACCCCCGCTGCTGCCGGGGATAAGATAGCGGGCCCGGCATAGGGTTCAGCCAGTGGTGCCTGACGCATTTCCGTTAATTTCCCGTGAATCGCCTTCAGTTCCTTCAGGATAACATCATGTGCCGGCAATTCCGAGGCCGTTCTTGCTGTATAAGATTTCCGAAGTGGTAAAACGGTACCTTCTTTATGTTGAATCGCCACCATGAATTGAACCTGGGCATATCCTGTGTTCTGAGCGATCCGGGTTCCTTCAGTTGAGACAAAGTATTTTCTTGCCTGCAGGATGTTCAGACCTGCTTCGCAATGAAAAATGAGCGAATCATCCGAGAAGACAGCTGTATAATCCTTCAGGCGATCTGTCCAGTATTCCTTGTCAATTGCTTCCTGAATTGCCGGTTCCTCCACATACACGCTGGGCTCTTCTTTTGAAAAATCGGGCAATCCGGTATCGTTACGTGTTATATCCTCATTATTTTTCAGGGAGGAATATGTGCCGGCTGCATTTTTATAGGCTTTATCTGTAATTCTCCAGAGCACCTGTTTTATAGCATCGGGATTGTCCTCAAGCGGTAAAATAGCGGAATAGACTTCCATCTGCTCAGGCATGGCATAGTTGCCTTTAAAGTCATGGGTATTGTCAAAGTCATACCCTCCCACACGGACCACAGCAGTTAATCCTCTGGACCTTGATTCGTTTTCTGCCACCAGGCTGCCAAAAGAAACCTTGTATGCCCTTGCCCGGATATCGTCTACCCTGTAATCAATGTAGTAAGGGGGAGTCTCCAGTTTTGACAAGGCATCCATTTCCCTGTTAATTTCTTCCGATAAAACCATCAGAAGCTGATCGTCGGCTGCCCGTAGTTGCGGATTGCCGTAACTGATCAGGGAAAAGAATACAAAAAAGAGCATACTATTTTTTTTTGTTCTCATAGTGCTGATATAAATGCTTTGCTAACTTGCCAGACCGCGCAGAATCCACCAAGTTATCTATTACAACGCAGATTTCAAATGGTTTGTTCTACTTGTTTTCAAAAGAATTGTTAAAAGTGCAACCCTTGGAAAATACAGATCAAAAAGAATACCAAAACCTGTAAATGTCATCTTGTTGTACCGGTTCTTATGATCTTAAACGGACACATTCTCAAAATCCGCAACCCAAAAAGATCTCCTGACATCCCGGGGTGTAGTCGGAAGTAATTCCTACCGCTATCTATCCTGGTAAAGTGAATCAGGCAAAATCAAGCAGGTTTACCTCAAGTTCTTCAGCAGAGGGCGGGTACCGGTATGAATCTGCTCCAGCCATTACATTGGCCTTCCTGCTATGCGCAATATTCTCCATTGTTATTTTTCTATCCATCCTGATGAGCGATTTATCTATGGAGTGGTGATAAAAATCATCAAATATCCTCAATTAGTCAACAATACTAATCAAAAGTATGCTAAGCGCGTAAAGAGGAATATGAGGATACAAAAAATATAAAAATGGAACGCTTATTTGTCGAAGGAACCGAATATCTGCCCACGGTAGATTTCTCGTTAGATGGCAAGCTAAAACTGGAAGGAAAGGCCATTCCTGAAGATGCCGTAACTGTTTTCAGTCCACTTATTGCATTTGTGGATGCTCTGGAAGTTGACAGGGTACTGTTTGATATTAACCTGTATTACTTTAACACATCATCTTCAAAGAAACTGATGGAAATGCTGCGTCATCTGGACGCAAACCAAAAAATTAACCATATTCAGGTAAACTGGCACTTCGAAGCAGGCGACGAAGACAGTGTCGAGACAGCGGAGATTTATGAAGAATTGCTGTTCAGAACTGATTTCCGCTACCTGGAATATGCTGAAGCCGTTTAATTCCCACAACTTCCATTCATAATCCGTATACGCTGGTGAATTTATTTGCCAGCGTATTTTTTTACGGTATCCATAAACATGTCGAACAGAAACTCCGTATCGGTTGGTCCACTGGAAGCTTCCGGGTGGAACTGCGATGAAAAGAAAGGTTTGGATTTGTGTTGAACACCTTCATTGGTTTCATCGTTCAAATTGATAAACAGCGGTTCCCACTCGCCGGTTAAGGTATCGTTATCCGTTGCAAAACCATGATTTTGCGAGGTGATAAAGGATTTTACACCTCCAACCTGGATAACAGGTTGATTATGGCTTCTGTGCCCATATTTCAACTTGTAGGTATCTGCGCCGGATGCCAGAGCCATAAGCTGGTTCCCAAGGCATATACCATAAATCGGCTTATCTCCCTGGTAAGCTTTTTTGAGATTCTCAATCGTAACTGTACATTGTTTGGGATCACCGGGGCCATTTGAGATAAATAGGCCATCATATTCTTCCTGAGTGATATCCCAGTCCCAGGGTACGGTAATTACCGTGGCATCGCGACTGATAAGGTTTCTGATGATGTTGTACTTAACCCCACAATCAATGAGGAGAATTTTGTATTTTCCGTTCCCAAAGACTTTTCTTTCCCTGACAGACACCTGTGCCACCAGATTATCCCGATTCGGATCATAAAGCTCAACATCCTGATCCTGATAGACGATTTTCCCCAGCATGGTTCCCTTTTCCCTTAGAATCTTAGTCAACTCGCGGGTATCAATTCCATAGATTCCGGGAATTTTGAACTCTTTGAGCCAATCCCCAAGACTTTTTACAGCGTTCCAGTGGCTGTATTCTTCCGTATAGTCAGATACGATCAGTCCGGAGATATGCAGTGCATAGGATTCGTAGTGCCTGTAAAGGCCATCTGATTTTAAATCCCCCGGCACCCCGTAATTCCCAATTAAAGGATAGGTCAGTACCAGAATCTGGCCTTTATATGAGGGATCCGTAAGACTTTCCGGATATCCGGTCATTGCTGTATTAAAAACCACTTCACCTGAAACAGATTCCGGGGATCCGAATGATTTTCCCGAAAATTCTGTTCCATCCTCGAGAATAAGTTTGATATTTCTAGTTGTTTCCAAGTAATTTTTTTTTGTTAATTATCGATCCTGCTATTTTCTGCACTATAAGCCTTGATCAGTTCCAGTACCTGTTCAGGGCCAATTCTTTTTCCGATGATAATTTTATCCCGGTTCAAAACAAAAAACTGAGGCGTTGCGCGCACATCATATTTTATCTTATACTTATAGTCGTATGGATTCCAGGCATTCATCCAATCGTACAACTGATATTTATTCACAAAGTTGATCCATTCAACTTTGCCCTCCTCACCAAAAAGTGTACTTATTGAAACAACCTTCACCCCCAAAGTCTCAAGTTCCTGTTTATAGATAGAATAGAAATTCGGAACGACTTTTTTACAGTGGCTGCAGGAGGCTTCCCAGAAAATCAGCACGGTATATTCTGCCTGAATATCATTAATTTTCATTAATTCTCCGACGTGGGGATAGCGTTTCAGAGCAGAATCATTTTTAGCTGCCGGAAAATGATCCTTCGGAACAAATAAGAGCTCAATATTGGGAGCAGGATTCCCAAGGATCAGAGGCTTTAGGGCGGCAACCCTTGTTACAAGTTCTTCCCGAAAATCATCATCTATCCACCAGGCTTTCTTAAGATAATATTCTTCAGCCAGGTGTACCTGTACAGCATCCAGACCCATAATCTTACTGTTCCCGTAATAATTAAACAGGGTCACCAATAAATACCTGAAAAGAACCGAATCCTGCATTGAACCATCCAGGAGGTAATCCACTTCCTTTATCAGCGTATCCGGGATCTGGTAAACTACCTTTTCCAGGTACTGCATAATCTTATCCTCATAGACAGGTGTTCTCAAGAGCCTCCCGTCATGAGGATTAAAGTTATCGAAATAATGATCTTTGTAATACCTGTATTGCCAGTTCGAATCAATGGCCCCATCTTTTTTCCCCGGAGGGTCAGGCATCCTGATATCTAATGTTGAACGGAAAAACACACTAACAAAAAGATCCGGATGCCGGTTTAAAATGTCATCGATTTTCGCAACGCGTTCATCGGAGATCTTTTTAAGAGCCTTCTGAGCTTTTTCTTTTTCCTTGGTATTTTTTGCATGCTCCAGTTCTGCAGTAAGTACTTTTAGCTCCTGCCTTTTTGAAAGCATGTAACGTTGAAAGTCGAAGAAGATCCTGTTATCTTCAGATCCTTCAATAACTGCATGTTGAATAAAGTCCAGAGTGTCAGTAACAAGAGAGAAATCCTGGTCATCCCCAAGCAGAAATTCGAAGTACTTACCCGTTGGGAAATACAGAATATACATTCCGCCAGGAAGGGACTCTTTACCTTTGAAGGCTCCCTGTCCTTTGTCATCCAGGGTAAGGGTATCATCGGGGAAGATTGATTTATCCATGTAATGGGCAAGAATGATTTCCTGATTTTCCATGCCGCGTATCTGCAAGGAGATTTTATATCCCCTGGAATAGCCCGAAAATGAAAGAACGATCAAAATTACAAGGATCGATAATTTTCTCATGGAAGGAGTCAAAAGCATCTTCTGTTTCTATACATGATTCAAGGCGCAAAATTAGTATAAAAATGCATATTCCGAAACAGATTAACAAGTCATTAAGATCTCTTAACATAGCTTGTTTCTCCAGAAGTTCTATTTTTACATCCAAAAATTGTTTGACATGCTGAGTTATAAGGAAAGTCTGGGAATTATTGAGAAGAAGTTAGAAGAATTTTCTCTGAGCCGTCAACCTTCAGGATTGTACGAGCCTATTCGTTATATCCTTTCAATCGGAGGGAAGCGTATACGGCCCTGTCTGACGCTAATGTCCCATTCCATCTTCTCCGACGACCCTGAAAATGCTATTGCACCTGCCCTGGGGCTTGAGGTATTCCATAACTTCACCCTAATGCATGATGACATCATGGACAATGCCGAAAAAAGAAGGAATTTTGAAACCGTCCATGTGAAGTGGAATAATAATACTGCCATTCTTTCCGGTGATGCCATGCTTATCATGGCTTATCAGTTAATAGCAAAAGCTCATCCACCAGTTTTATCAGAAATTCTTAATCTTTACAACCAGACGGCCCTGGAGGTCTGCGAGGGTCAGCAATACGATATGGATTTCGAAACAAGGAAACAGGTGAGTGTTGAAGACTACCTGGAAATGATCCGTTTGAAAACAGCGGTCCTGCTGGCTGCCTCCCTGTCTGCCGGAGCAATTCTTGCCGAAGCTTCAAGAGAGAACAGCCGGCTGCTGTATCAGGTTGGACAATCCCTTGGTATCGGATTCCAACTCCAGGATGATTACCTGGATGTTTTTGCGGAAGATGAAGCTTTCGGGAAGGCTATCGGGAACGACATCCTTTCCAACAAAAAAACATATTTAATGCTTAGCGCACTGCAATCAGGAAATACCGGGCTGGTAAAAAGGCTGGAAAGTTGGATTGCAAAGAAGGATTTTGATCCTGCAGAGAAAATTAAATCGGTTCAGGAAATATACCGGGAACTGAACATCGGTGAAAAGACCCTGGAAATATCCCGGGAGTATTTCAACCGGGGACTGCAATACCTGCAACAGCTTGCAGCCCCGGAAGGTAAAAAAGTTGAACTTATTGAGTTTGCTCGTTTTCTGGCGAGTCGGAGTTTCTAGCCGGCTCGCGGTACAAGAATTGATCCAGGTACTCCTCAATAAGGTTCTTACTCTCCGGATAGGGGAGAAACAGTTTATGCAGCAAACCCTGTGTACTGGTTTCCTGAGTTATTCCCATCCGGCCATCATGCCTCATAAATTCCATATACAGATTTGACAGAGACCTCAGGATATCCGAATATTCCGCTCTCAGTGTTTTCTGTGGACTTTCCATTGTACTGAAGTACTTCAGGTCGTCATTAATCATTTTCACCGTCATGTCTCCGTATTTCATAGCTTTTTCAGGATTAACTCTCAGATAGGCAAGCGTCATCATCATCTGGAGATCGTACTCCATTATGATCCGGAAAGGTCCGGTCACTGCTATCCCTTTATCCAAAACCTTTTCAGCTTTCTCAAGCTCTCCCTTATAGATAAGATCCATTGCCAGGTAATAGAATGGAGCTCCCAGAACCCTAAGGTTATTCCGATGGAATACATCCAGGTAAACATCAGGATCGTTGGAGTTTTTAAACGTGAATTTATTCATCACATTATCGTACATCACATTTGTTGCGATGTTGCTTACTGTATCGTTAACTGTACTGATAGGAACAAACTGGTAGGCGAGTCCCTCCTGCCTGACATAGTCTTCCAAACCAAATTCACTGAGGTAGCCGGGATTAACAAAATATACCGGCCGTTTCCAGTTGTTACTTGCCAGGATATCGAGGATAATCAGGTTTTGGCGTGTCATCTGTCGCATGGTCAGAGTACCTTCAACCCTGTCAACCATGAGATTCCGGTCTTCCTCAGGTACAATATCCGTAGTTACATCGGCGGGATTAACCGGAATGATAAATTTCTGTGTTGGCAGGATATCATAAGGATGTCCTTCCCCGAAGTAATCCCATTTCCTGTCTTTATTCGGTTTGCTAACCCAATTGTCGATGAGTTCCTTAAGAGGTGTGAAATCTTCATACTTCACATACTTACCTTCGGAAGCTAACTGAGGATTAATATTGAAAAGAATCCATTTTAACTGTCTGGCTCTTGCTGAGGTGGTTGTATCCAGGAATGGACGGGTGACTTCTCCTTCCCGGGGAATAATAAAATCGTTTGTATCCAATACAATTGTGATGGCCTTCCTGTCGCCCATATAGAGGTCTGATGGGATACTGATGGGAAGCGTATCAGACTTAAAAGCCTTCTGCCGCATCTGATCGATGTAATCATCATCATACAGCAAGGCAGTATTTACGACCCTGATATCGGTACGGATCCCTTCAACCTGTTGCGCATACCACAAGGGATACGTATCATTATCCCCGTGGGTAAACAGAATGGCGTTCGGAGCACAGGAGTTGAGGTAATTGCGTGCAGTTTCCCTGGTCATATACCTTCCGGAACGATCGTGGTCATCCCAATTCTCCTTTGCCATATTGGCGGGAACGAGAATCAGGCATGCCCCGGCAATAGCAGATGCAACCGGCAGGTTCTTTCCTTTTTCTCCAATAATGTTAATCAATCCCAGGACTCCAAGGCCGATCCAGATGGCAAAGGCATAGAAGGAACCAGCATAGGCATAATCCCTCTCCCTGGGCTGAAATGGAGGCTGATTCAGGTAAATCACAATGGCAATGCCCGTCATAAAAAATAACATGGCAACAACTGAAAAGTCCTTTTTATGTTTTGAAGCCTGAAAGTAGATGCCCAGCAAACCTAACAGGAGGGGCAACAGGTAGTAGGTATTGCGGGATGGATGGTCCTTTTGAGCCTGTGGCAGTTTTGTCATATCACCGCCAATATGAGCGTTATCAACCGTATTTAATCCGGAAATCCAGTTGCCCCTAAGAGGGCCTCCGTCACCCTGTTCATCATTTTGGCGTCCAGCAAAATTCCACATAAAATAGCGAAAGTACATGTGCCCGATCTGATAACGGAAGAAATATTTCAGATTGTCACCAAAAGAAATTTTAAAGTCTTTTGGTGCACTGTATACATATTGCTTCTTTCCGTCCTTTCCAGTAATTGAATAATAGAGGTCATCCATATTCAGATCGGCCCATTTTACATATCCTGCCACATGATTGGGCTGGCCAGTCTGAGAACTCCACATCCTTGGAAAAAGCGTAAGATCTTCACTTTTGTAGGTAGCCTCAGTTTTGTAATCAGTAGCCAGGTATTTACCCTCAACCTGAGAATATTTAGCCCGAAGGGTATCCCTTCCTGTAGGACGGCTGTTGAAATAAGGTCCTTTGAGTTTTGGATAATCGCCATATTGCTCCCTGTTCAGATACGAAAGAAGGGTAAACACATTTTCGGGATTATTCATGTCCAATGGCGGATTGGCCCGGGAACGAATAACTGTCATCGCAAAAGAGGAATACCCTATCAGAATTACTGCAAGAGTCAGAAGAATGGTGTTAAGCAGTGGCATACTTTTCTTATGGGTAAGCCAAATACCATAAATTATCCCCGCGATGATCAGTGCAACAAAAAACAGAACTCCAGTATTAAATGGCAATCCAAAGCCGTTTACAAACATTAGTTCGAACATTCCGGCAAGCCAGACAACGCCAGGAATAATCAGCATGACGGCCCCCAAAATTGCTGTTGAAATGGCCAAAGCCCAAAATATACCCTTCCTGGTATAGGTATATTTCTTAAAGTAGTATACCATGCCGATCGCCGGGATGGCCAGCAAATTCAGCAAGTGTACCCCAATCGATAATCCCATCATATAGGCGATAAAGATTAACCAACGGTTTGCATATTTCTCATCGGCTTCATTCTCCCATTTCAGAATAGCCCAAAAAACCACAGCAGTAAACAGGGAGGAACTTGCATAAACTTCTCCTTCCACGGCTGAAAACCAGAATGTATCCGAGAATGTGTAGGCGAGTGCACCAACAAGGGAACTTCCAAGAATAGCAACCATTTGCCAGGTTTTTGGTTCATCTCCCGGTTTTACCAGTTTAATTGCTAAATGGGTAATGGTCCAGAAAAGGAACAGGATGGTAAATGCACTTGCCAGAGCCGAGAAAGCATTCACCATTAGGGCAATTTTTGTAACATCATTGATTGCAAAAAGAGTAAAGAATCTGGCAATGATCATAAATACCGGTGCACCTGGTGAGTGCATAACCTGCAACTTGTTAGAGCTTGCAATAAATTCACCACAATCCCATAAACTGGCAGTGGACTCAATGGTTAAAAGGTATACAATGGCTGCGATGACAAATACTCCCCATCCCAGAACTCTGTTATAGAATTTCAAGGTTTTCATTTGTAGCTTTCTTAATTCAAAAGTTTTAAAAGGCCTCTAAGATAATGAATTTATCCTCGCCGCAAGATATATATCCCGGAGCGTTAGGGAAATTGGTATTAAAAAATGTTAAGGTAATCAGATATAGACAATTAGGACGAGAACATCATGGCAAATTCGGTTTCCGAAGGACCTGTGCCAGATAAGAAAAAGGATTTAAAACCAGTTGCATGCCGATTCGGTTCAGTTGAACCATCCAAATTTAAATGTGAGGTAAACCGAAGGTTTTAAAAAATCAGAAACCTCGTAAGGAGTCTGGATGATTCCATTGCCGCTTACCAGGCTGGTACTTCCTCCAATTCCGACTTTAAAAAAATGAGAGAGATTCATTTCCAGTTCAATGATTGGGGTAAGAACAAATACAGATTCACTACTGATGGGATCATAATCATAGGAGTACTCAACCTGGGAGATCTCTCCCCAGCCAAACTGGGTGGAAACAGACAAGTGAACCGGCCTTTTTCTTGCAAGTATAAAACCTGTCCACAAGCCACCATGACCGAATTCGATATTATACCGGATCCCAGGAATATCAGAAGTACTTGCTGAATTCTTATAAACAACCGGTGTTGTCAGCCCGACACCATAACCTCCAAAAAAGAAATTATTGACGATTACTCCACCTCCACCCCCCATGTAGTGGGCAAAATTATCCCCTATCGCTGAAAACGCCATTTGCGGGCCACCGAATCCACTTATAAACAGGTCCCCCTTCTCCCGGTGAAATACGGTTTCGAATTCCCGGTCTGTTTCACCCCCGGTATACTCGTCCTGGGCGAACAGAGCAATCCTGGCAAAAAGGAACAGCAAAATAAAAATCAAATTTTTCATCGCTAAACAATTTACCGGTAATCTACTCCAAGTGACACCAAGATTCTCAAATGGTTGCACGGAGGCTGCCTAGTTACGCGGAAATAATTCCTGATACCCCCGATTCGCAGTTATAGTATCAACATGGCATCGCCATAGGTTCCAAATCTGTACTTCTCCTTTATGGCCACCTTATAGGCTTCAAAAAGATAATCATAACCTGCAAACGCAGAAACGGACATCAATAAGGTAGAAAGCGGTAGGTGGAAATTTGATATCATGCTTGAAGGTACACTAAACTCATAGGGGGGAAAAATGAATTTGTTGGTCCAGCCATCATATTCTTTAAGATATCCCTGAGTAGATACAGAGCTCTCAAGAGTCCTCATTACAGTAGTTCCAACAGCACAAACCTGTTTTTTATTATCTTTTGCATTGTTAACAATATCAACAGCTTTGGAAGGAATAATGATCCGCTCCGAATCCATTTTATGTTTTGTAAGGTCTTCAACATCTACCGTTCTGAAATTTCCAAGACCAACGTGTAAAGTAATCTCTGCAAAATCAATTCCTTTAATTTCCAGTCTTTTCATGAGTTCCCGGCTAAAATGCAACCCAGCTGTTGGAGCAGCGACCGCACCTTCATGTTTAGCAAAAATTGTTTGATAGCGTTCCTTATCTTCGGGCTGGACTTCGCGTTTAATGAATTTTGGTAGCGGAGTTTCACCCAGGCTGTAGAGGGTTTTTTTAAATTCTTCATAGTCCCCTTCGAATAAAAACCGTAAGGTACGTCCCCTGGAGGTTGTATTATCAATAACCTCGGCAACAAGTAAATCGTCTTCTCCAAAGTACAGCTTATTGCCGATCCTTATTTTTCGCGCCGGATCAACCAGCACATCCCAAAGGCGCTGTTCTTTATTCAATTCTCTAAGCAGGAATACTTCGATCTCCGCACCGGTTTTCTCTTTGTTCCCATACAATCTCGCCGGGAAGACTTTGGTATTGTTGAATACCATAACATCCTGAACATTAAAATATTCAATGATATCCTTAAAGATTCTATGCTGAATGGAACCATCCTTCCGGTTCAAAACCATAAGTTTGGATTCATCCCGGGTATCTGCCGGATATTTTGCGATAAGGTCCTCAGGTAATACGTACTTGTATTGGGATAATTTCATGATTAAAGGTGATTTATATATTGTTTTATTTGGAACGTCCGTTATACGTAAGAAATGCTCATTAGTTACGGAAAGTTCAATTTTTTTTGGAAATTTTCAAGAGTCTCAGCCTGTTCTACCTTGTAAGATCCAATAGCTGTCCTGCGAAGATTGGAAAGATGTGCCCCTGAACCAAGCCTGGCACCCAGGTCACGGGCCAATGATCTTATATAGGTCCCTTTGCTGCACCTGATGTTCAGGAGGATCACCGGAAGGTCAAATTTTAAAACGTCCATGTCATAAATTTCAACTTCAACGGCTTTCATTTCCTTTTGAATTCCTTCCCTGGCAAATTCATAGGCTCTTACCCCATTGAATTTTTTTGCTGAAAACACAGGAGGAATCTGTTCAATTCTTCCTTTCAGTTCCATAATTTTTTCTTCGAGCAAGGAAGGGCTTATATGCTCATAGTCGTATCGCTTGTCAATCTCAGTTTCCAGATCGAATGAAGGAGTGGATGCCCCAAAAGTTATTTCTGCCAGGTATTCTTTAGGCATTTGCTGGATCCCCTCAATTTGTTTGGTTGCCTTGCCTACACATAGGATAAGCAAACCTGTGGCCAGAGGATCAAGGGTCCCTGCATGGCCTACCTTTAATTTCTTTATTCCTGCATTCCTGCATAACTCCCGGCGAATTTTGTTTACCAAATCAAAAGAAGTCCAATCACGAGGTTTGTCGAAGGGCAGGATCATCCCGGCTTTAAGTGATTCTTCTGTGAAGGTTTCGCTCATTCGGAAATATTACAGACTGAAGATTATGGTGAGAACAGCCACTACAGCACAATATAAGGCAAAATAGATCAGCTTGCTCTTTTTTACTATTGAGATCATTAGTTTACAGGCCCCCAGTCCAACAACAAATGCACTTACAAATCCAATAAACAGGGGAAATGCATTTAGATTTCCTGAGACCAGATCCCCGCTTATCAGATCAAGTCCGGCCTTACCCAGAATTGGCAAAAGTACCATCAGGAAGGAAAACCTTGCAGCTTCCTCCCTTTTATTCCTGAGAAAAAGTGCGGTAGCAATGGTAGTTCCTGAGCGGGACATACCGGGCAAAACTGCAATCGCCTGGGCAATTCCGATAATCAGAGCATCCCAGTATCCCACCTGCTTTGTCCTGGCCCTGGCATAATAAGTAAAGGCTAGAAGTATTGCAGTGACCATCAGCATACAACCAACCAAAATCATGGTATAAGTCCCGGAAAAAACCTGTTCAATTTCGTCTTCGAAAAACAGTCCGATAATAATTACCGGAATTGCTGAAAAAACCAGTTTTGCAACGTAGTGAGTTTCTTCATTCATTCTGAATTTCAATACTCCCCCAATAAGATTCATCAGGTCTTTTCGAAAAACTACAATAGTACTGAGTACAGTAGCAGCATGAACAACAATATCAAATGTCAGATTATCTTCTAACTCAACATTCAGCAGATGCTTTCCAATTTCCAGATGCCCACTGCTGCTTACCGGGAGAAATTCCGTAAGACCCTGTAAAACACCTAATACGAGTGCTTGTAACCAATCCATTCTGAACTTTTAATTCCTAATTTTCTTCGGATGTTTCCCTGGGAATCCTCATGATGGCCCAAATTTCAAAAGCAAAACCTATAAGCACCATGATCGGAGCAAGTGTTATCCTTCTGAAACTGAAAATCTGATCTGCATGGAATTCATTGGGATTATCTGTCTTTCCTCCTGACATCAGGATGAAGCCAAGAACTATAATGGCAAAGCCGATTAACAGATAGCGATAATTCTCTCTGGGAATGGCAAAACCATTACTTTCTTTTTTAGGTATCGTTTTCTGAGCCATATCTATTAGGTGTATAATTTATCTGTTTTAATCCTAAGGTATTTTGTTACTGCAATATAGGTGGAGGCTCCATTTATCAGAATACCCACCACCAGCAGAATGGCATATACTTTTAGCAGGGTAAAGGTATCATTTAAGGGAATAGTCCCCTGAATTTTGCTTTGAAGGTAATACACCAGGCCTGCAATCACCCCGGTGGCAACCGTAGCCCCTACAATTCCCTGAATGATGCTCCTGAACAAAAAAGGCATGCGGATATAGGCTGCGGTAGCACCTACCAGTTGCATCGTCCGAATAATGAACCTTTTAGAATAGATCGCAAGCCGAACGGTATTATTGATCAGGGTTAAGGCAATCAATAACAATAAACTGCTGAAAATAAGTACGATTAATGCAATTTTACTAATATTTTTATTGACCACTTCAATCAGGTTTTTTTGGTAATAAACTTCCTTAATCCCTGCAATAGTCATCAAATCCTCTTCAATCATCTGAATACTGTCAGTATTAGCAAACCGAGCGTCAAATTTCACGATATACACATCATGTAAGGGATTACTTCCGATGTGCTTGATAAAATCTTCTCCCAGTTCCTTCTGAAACTCGATAGCTGCAGCATCCTTGTCAACCAGGGTAATTTCCTTCTGACCCGTTTGTTCATCCTCTCTAATGTAGTGCCGCTGAGACAATTCCCACTTTATCTCCTCCACCCTTTCCTGTTTGAGATCCTGCAGGATTATTTTGAAAGACAGGTTTTCCAGGATATACTTTGATAATCGCTCTGTATTAAAGTACAAGACACTTACGGATCCAAGCATAATTAACAGAAGAGTAATGCTTACAGCAGATGTGAGATATCCGCTCCTTAATCGCCGTCGTTCAATTTTTACCTCGCTTTTTGACATAGAAACCTTTTCAGGGCGCGACAAAAATAGTAAGAATTATCAGGAAGAAAGACAAAGGGGGCGTATAAAAATTGTTAAATCATTTTATTCCAGGTAAGAAATCCATCCAAATTTATCTTCGATATCCCCGGTCTGAATAGCTGTGAGGTGTTGATATAAACGTTTACAAACCGGCCCGGGTTCATTTTTGTCCCCATATTCATAGATCTTGTTCGTGTCCGGATCAACGATTTTCCGGATCGGGGTTATGACAGCAGCGGTACCGCATGCCCCAACCTCATCGAATTCAGAGAGTTCTTCAACCGGAATAAGCCTGCGCTCAACTTTCATGCCCTCGTCTTCCGCCAGCTGCATCAAGCTCATGTTGGTAATTGAGGGTAATATGGAGTTTGATTTTGGGGTCACGTAGGTATTCCCTTTAATTCCAAAGAAATTGGCAGGTCCGGCTTCATCAATATATTTTTTCTCACAGGCATCCAGATAGAGGGTGGTACCGAATCCGGCCATGTGTGCCTCTTTAAGGGATTGCAGGCTGGCTGCATAATTTCCACCGACCTTATACGAACCAGTGCCCCTGGGAGCAGCACGATCAAACTTCCTGCAAATCATAATATCAACAGGAGCAAATCCATCCCTGAAGTAGGGTCCGACGGGTGTTACAAACACTACAAATAAGTATTCCTTTGCAGCTTTAACTCCTACCTCCGGACCTAAACCAACCAGGAATGGCCTGATGTATAAGGTAGCTCCAAAACCATAAGGGGGTACATATTTTTCATTCAGCCTGACAGCCTTGAAAACGGCCTCCCTGAATAGTTCAACCGGTACTTCCTGCATTAAAATTCCACGTGCCGAATTAATCATTCGCTTGGCATTCTCCTCCCAGCGAAAAAGTCTTATTTTACCATCCATCCCGGAATAGGCTTTCAACCCTTCAAAAATTTCCTGCCCATAGTGCAGGCAGGTTGAGGCCATATGCATATTAATAAATTCTGAGTCGGATACAAGAATTTCTCCCCATTCGCCATTTTTGAAATACGATCTTACATTAAAATCCGTTTTTTTATAGGCAAATGGGAGATTCTTCCAATCAATATTTTCCATCAGTCCAGCTTTAGAATGTTCCTGTCTAAATATAATTATTTACCAAAAGGAAAACAAAGATATATATTATGCTCATACTTAAATTGGCAATCCAGGAGAATCAGCCCTCTTTCTTATATAAAATATAATTCTTAACTTAAACCCACAAATAATTTAAGCAAACTATGGCGCAGCAACAAAACTATATTCTTGTAACGTGGGATTTTACTGAAAAATCCGAATTTGCTCTTGAACATGCGGTCATTGCAAGCAGGCAACTGAAATTCCCCATTGGATTGGTTCATATTGTTAAGAAATCCAGTGAGGTTGATGCTGCTGAAAGGACGATCAAGGAAGTTATCGCCAAAAAATTTGCACAACTTGATCCAGCCCCGACCCTTTTTGTCCGGTCCGGAAATATTTTTTCAACAATTTCAGATTTGGCAGACGAACTGGAAGCCGTCATGGTATTTATGGGAACCCATGGCATGAAAGGTATGCAAAAAGTATTAGGCAGCTGGGCTCTTAAAGTTATCGCGCGTACAAAAGTACCATTCATTGTCGTACAGGATAAACCAACCGGCAATGAATTGTTCAAGAAAACAGTCATTCCACTGACCTATCGTAAGGAAAATAAGGAATGCATCAATTGGGCAGCTTATTTTTCCCGTCATTTTGATACCCATTATACCATCTTTCGGGCCCATCATACTGACCAAATTTTTAAAAAAGGAATCGAATCGAACCTTCTTTTCCTCACCAAGTATTTTAACAGTAAGGGGATTCCTTGTGATGTCGAGGAAGCCGGCACAGATGCCGATTTTGTGACACAATCTGTTAATTACTGCATTGAAAACGGAGCCGATTCCCTCATGATCATGGTTACCAAAGATATTGGATTGACAGATTATATGCTGGGGGCGCAAGAGCAGAGGATCATTGCCAATGAAGCAAAAATCCCTGTCATTTGCATTAATCCGAAACCACCTAAATTTGGTGGCAGTTTCAGTGCATCAGGAGGTTAAAAAACACGAAAAAAATGAATCGTAAACAAGGGCTTAGTGCCCTTGTTTTTTTTAAAGTATACAGCCATTATGAAAATTATCTTTGCCACCAATAACCTGCATAAACTGAATGAGATCAGGAAAGCAGTTCCTGATTCTTATGAGATCTATAGCCTGGAGGAACAGGCTATCCAGGTTGAAATCCCGGAAACCAGTGATACCCTTGAAGGTAATGCTATTGAAAAGGCCATGTTCATCTATGAAAATTATGGTTTGAATTGTTTTGCTGATGATACCGGTCTTGAAGTTGAAGCATTAGCGGGTGCCCCCGGGGTATATTCTGCCCGTTATGCCGGACCGGCTTGCAGCTTTGAGGATAATATCGTAAAGCTCCTTTCTGAAATGAACGGGATTTCGAACAGGAAAGCCCGTTTCAAGACTGTTATTGCATTTGTGGAGAATGGGGAAATCGTGACATTTGAGGGCATAATAAACGGACAAATCACCACCGATCGCCGGGGAAAAGAAGGTTTTGGCTACGATCCGGTTTTTTTGCCGGATCAGGGAAAGGAAACTTTTGCCGAAATGTCTCTGGAAGAAAAAAATCGTATTTCCCACCGGGCACTTGCCGTTAAAAAATTTACGGAATATCTTTCAAGTAAAGATAAACAGACCACTGAATAACAAAAACTTGTGCTTGACGTTATTCGTAAAGTGAATTCATATCGTATGCCGGAGTGAAGACACAACAATAATTTCAAGACCTATTCACTTTATCTGACTATGAAAAAGATTATTTCCTTCTGTTTTATTTTTCTTTTTGGATCAAGCCTTCTCTCTGCACAGGTGATTAAGCAGGGAGGCTGGAGGGATCATTTATCCTATTTTTCCTGTTACAAGGTTGCGGAGGTTGGTGACTGGATCTATGCTTCTGCAGGTTCAGGTCTGATTTCCTACAACATAATCACCCAGGAAATAAGAAAACATTCCAAGGCTACCGGTTTGTCAGATGTGCAAATCAGTGCAATAGCCTATGCAGAAGAAAGTAATTACCTTATTGTAGGCTATGTCAATGGTAATATTGATCTGCTCCGGGAAGGTGAGGAACCCGTCAATATTTCCGCAATCAAAAGGAAAATCATGACTGCTGATAAGCAGATCAACAATATCTATGTTTTTGATCAGACTGCGTATCTTTCCTGTGGTTTCGGCATTGTCGTTCTGAATCTTGAAAAACTGGAGATCAAGGAAACCTATATCCTTGGGGAAAGCGGCGCCTATAAACAGGTTAATGATGTGACTATACTAAATGACCAGCTGTATGCTGCAACTAAAACGGGTATCTTTTCTGTTGACCTGAACAGTATCAATTTACTGGATTTTCATAACTGGAACCACCTGGATTTCTTTCCGGGAGCTTCAGACGAATATACGATGATTGAAGTTTTTAACAATAAAATACTAACGGTTCACAGTCAGGGAGACAGCCTTTTTACACTATTTTCCTATATACCGGCTACCCAGGAGGTGAATGAATGGGATAAAACAAACGAAGATGTAATTTATGATATTCATACTTTGAATGACTACCTGACCATTAGTGCCCAGGATGCTGCCTATATCTACAACAGCTCCGAGCTGCTTGTCGGACAATTTGATTTTTACGGAATCCGACAAGTAATAATCTCCGGGAATGAAGAAGTATTTTTTGCTTCCTCCTATGGGGGTTTACTCTGGCATCGGGATGATGAAACAAATAAATACCTTCTGGTAAACGGACCTCGTTTTTCAGAGGTAAGCCAAATTACTACCCACGGCGACAGGATATGGGTAAGCTCAGGAGGCCCTTCGCGGCTCTATAAGCATGGCGCTGCCTATCTACTTAATAACAATGATGAATGGACAAGCTTCCTAAGCGATGATATACCAACGGAAAAAATCCTGGGGAACACCTATAAAATCGCGATAGATCCCACAGATCCCGAACATGTTTTTATTGCCACCTACGGTTATGGGCTCATCGAAATACGCAATGAAGAAATTGTCAATATTTTTGAGTTGGGTAATACCGAAGCATTCGCAGATATACCGGAAAACATTGATATTCGTATGTCAGGCATTGATTTTGACAGCGAAGGTAACCTGTATTTTGTTATTGACCTGATCCCCGATCCCCTGTTCATGATCGACAATGAAGGCAACTGGCATCGTCCTGAAATAAGCAATTCACTCCTGCAAAAACAGAATATTGTTTATTCAGACCTGCTTGTTACTACTTACGGGCAGATCTGGATACTTTCCAGGCTTTCAGGAGCTGTTATTCTTAAGGATGAAGGAGACGGATATTACAGAAGCAAAACTATACTGCTAAAAAATCAATACGGGAACAATCTCTCCCGGGCATTCTGCATTGAGGAGGATAAGGAGCAAAATATCTGGATTGGATCCAACAACGGCCCGGTTATTTACTACTCCCCGTGGAATATTTTTAATACTTCAGAAACCAGTGGGTACCAGGTTCCTTTTTCAAGAAATGATGGTACCGATATCATTGACCTTCTTCTTTTTAGTGAGTCAATATTTGATATTGTTTCTGACGGGGGAAACCGAAAGTGGATGGCCACAGATCAATCTGGGGTATTCCTTATCTCTGATGACGGAAAGAAAATCCTGGCAAACTTTACTGAAAATAATTCACCCCTGCTTTCAAACGGCGTTACCGGAATCGGTATCAATGAAAAGAACGGTGAAGTATTTTTTGCAACAGACCTGGGACTAATCAGTTATGGAGGAACTGCTACAGAAGGCCTGGAGGAATATACAAATGTGTATGTTTACCCTAATCCTGTGCGACCAGATTATGAAGGTCCTATCACTATTACCGGACTCGTAAGCAACTCCATCGTAAAAATTACCGATGTAAGCGGAAATCTGGTTTGGGAAACAACTTCCCTGGGAGGACAGGCCGTCTGGGATGGCAAAAACTTTGACGGAAATAAAGTGGCAACCGGAGTATACCTTGTCCTGCTGGCGAGTGAAGATGGTTCCAGGTCGCATAGTACCAAACTCCTATTCCTGCACTAATGCTCCAAAAAACGCAGTGTGTAGTATTAAGTCATGTTAAGTACGGGGATTCCGGATTAATTGTAAAGGTACTGACAAAGGACTTTGGCAGGCAGTCGCTCATGGTACATGGTGTCCGTAAAAAAAGACCCAAATTCAATCCCTATTTCTTTGAACCTTTCTCTCTTTTAGATATTGAACTATACTATAAACTTAACCAGGACCTGCATATCCTTAAAGAAGCCAAGTCCTCCATCGTCCTCCAACAACTTTATTTCGACATCAGAAAAAGTACCATAGCGATATTCCTTTCAGAGATCATCAGCAAATCCTTACAGGAGATTGAATCCAATCCAGCCCTTTTCAATTTTCTTTATCATGCTGTACAAATCCTTGATGTTTCGGATGAGGGAGTCGAGAATTTTCACCTTATTTTCTTACTGGAGCTCAGTAAGTTTATGGGTATTCATCCTGAGAATAATCACGATTTGCATCTTTATCCTATAAACGGCGAAGTTCAGATCCCGGATTTGCTTAACTATTCACTAACCGATATCACCCGACTGAAGCTCAGTGCGCAAAACAAAGCTGAAATTCTTTCTATGCTTGTGAATTATTACCGTCATCATCTTGAAGGAATGGGAGAGATAAAATCGCTGGCTGTATTACGTACTGTTTTTAATAATTAGCATGTAATCCAGGTTCAAGTCCCTGCGATACGTGCCAATTCCTGAGCAACCACCTGCCCTGAAATAACTGCTGAAGATATTCCCAATCCTGCCAAAACCGGATATTCACCATAGAGGAGATTCTGCAGCTTCATATTTACCATTTTTTTATTCTTTTTATTAAGAGAATACTGGCTGTTCATCCAACCAAAGGGTAGTCCCTGGTAAGTTCCGAATTCCACTTCGAAATCAGTATGAGCCAGTGTTTTTTTGAAGATTACATGATTCTGAATTGATTCTCCAGAGGTTTCTTCGATCCACCGGATACTTTTCTCAAAGTAGTGCTCACGGATCTTTCCGGTATCCTCAATAGAGGTAGGCACCATAGTCCTGATAATCAGCGTTTCCATACCTTCCGGAGCTAATTGCTGATTGTGTTTTGAAGGACAAGTGACATGAATAACAGGCAGATCCGATTTATCCCTGACACCTGGTCTCTTATGAAGGCCTCGGGTATAAATTATATTATTAACTGCCAGGTTCTTAAGCTTTTTCTTGATTACGAGGTAAAAAATAAAACTTGATCCGGTTTTATCCCCTGGCTCCCAGCTATATTCCGAATAATTCCGATATTCCTTTGGAAGCTGTTGTTCGGTATGCCGGTAATCCATTGCAGATACAAAATAGTCTGCGTGAAAATTCTTTCCATGGGTAATGATACCAGCGACCTTATCGTCAATAATGTCAAAACTCTCAACCGGGCTTGAAACGTGTATTGGCACATTCAACTCATCCAGGATCCTGGTGAAAGCGTGAATCAGGTTTTGCATTCCCCCTTTGGGATACAAAACACCACGCGTCAGGAAAGAATAGTTCAGGGCAAACTTCAGGGACGAATTGTCTCTGATATTTTGGTTAACAAGCGGATAATGATCCTGAAGCAAGTTCACAAGATGGTAATCCCGGAAAAGTTTACTAACGTAAGTATCATGAGAAGTAGTAAACAGTTTTGTCAGGAAAGAACAGGGACCCGAATCGCCTTTAAAATAGTCTCCCTTTTCAGTGATACCTGCATAGTCTTGTCTGCCCCTCTCCAGGTATTTGTTAAGATTACTTATCCCGGATGGCGAATACTTCATGAAAAAGCTTTCCATTTTTTTAGGTTCTCCCGGGATATCAAAAACCTCAGAATTATTGTTAAAAACTCTGTAGGAAGGGTCCATTCTTTCCAATTCCGGAAGCAAGTACTCGGGATGGCTAAAATGATTGAAAAAAAATTCAAGAATTTCCGGGAGGAAGATCACCTGAGGACCCAGGTCGAAACTAAACTGATCTGTACTGATTCGTCTTGCCCTTCCTCCGGGTTGATCATGCTTCTCGAATATCTCAACCAGGAAATCTTCTTTTGCGAGAAAGGCGGCGAGAGCCATCCCTGTAATACCTGCCCCAATCACAATAACTTTTCTTTTCATCCTGCTAAAACAAGCATTTTCAGGAAAGTTAAGCATTATCTTTAGGAATCACTCAGGAAAGCTTCAGGAATGAACGATTAAGCAGGATATATGCAGACTCCCCAGCTTCTGAAAACATCGACTCAACATAAAAAAGAGAAAACGGGAAAAGTAAGGCTGGTCAGGAAATCTGGCTTATCAATCAATACTGATACCCGTCAGCATCTTCATACTCATCCGTTTGATAGCGGGAGGCAGTCCACTGCGCCTTTTCTATCTCATAGGCTGTCTGCCAGTCACTGGTAGCTTCAAAATTAGCCAGTAATGCACTTTTGCAGCTCTGACATAACATGTCGGATGACGCTGGTTTATTGCAGCGTTTACAACGATAGGTGTTCGATTTTTCCATCAAAAACTCTCATTGAAACATTCAATACTTTCATACGCTATTCCTTGACAAGGAGTTGCATTATTTCGTAATTTTAGGGGTGATATGTATCATTATTCAGGAAACAACCTGGAATACGGCAAATACGTATGAATTAAAAAACAGGGGCATGACCTTCACTATATTTCATACTAAAACAACACCATTTGCTGAGCTTAGGAATGGCCATTTAGAAATAAAAGGTAAATCTGTGCCATTTAATTATCCTGAAATCTATGACACAATTCATGACCGGATGACAGTATATATGAAGAAACCGGCAAAAAAAACCGTTGTTGACTTTAGCCTGAGTGCCGTAAACGCTGCTTCAAAGCGTTCCATTATTAATACTTTCAGGCTTTTTGAAGAAATGACACAAAAGGGGTGCAAGCTTGAAATTAACTGGTATTATCAGCCCGACGACGAGGATGTATATGAACTGGGAGAAATTTGTCAATCTACGTTTAATGTGAAGATGGAGATAAAGGAGAGCAAGCAGCTTAACATTGCATAAAAAAAAGGGCCTTTACCGGCCCTTTTTTATTTTTTCTTATTGTGTTCCTTTATAAATTGATCCAGAGCCATTGTCATGGATGGAGCATTGGGCATCGGGGCCTGAAGATCAAGACGAAGTCCAGCCTCTTTAACTGCCCGCGCAGTTGAATTTCCGAAAGATGCAATCTTAGTTTCATTCTGCTTAAATTCCGGGAAATTCGATAATAAGGATTTAATACCCGATGGGCTGAAAAACACCAGTACATCGTAATTTATCATAGACAAGTCAGACAGGTCACTGCTGACAGTCAGATAAAGTATAGCTATTGTATACTTTAGCTTGTGCTCGGATAACAATTCAGGAATTTCCCTCTTATGTTGATCCGAAAGAGGAACAAGAAATTTTTCATTCTTGTGCTTATCCAACACTTCCATTAAGTCATTGAACCGGCCTTTGCCGAAAAAAATCTTCCGTTTCCTGTACACAATGTACTTCTGGAGATAATGTGCTATAGACTCAGATGTACAAAAATACTTCATGCAATCAGGCACATTTACCCTCATTTCATTACTGACCCGGAAAAAATGATCAATCGCAGTCTTACTAGTAAAAATAACTGCGGTGTGATCCAGAATATTAATTCTGTGTTTACGAAATTCTTTAGTTTCTACCGGTTCAACGTGAATGAAAGGACGGAAATCAATTTTTACATTGTTTTTTTCAGCAATTTCAAAGTAGGGATTCTTGTCATGCTGGGGCTCAGGTTGAGATACCAGAATTTTTTTAATCTTCATATCTGCAATTCTCCTTATGTAACTTCTTCTATCTCAGCAAAATAATTATTCTTGAACCTATCACAATGGGTAGTAGTTCAAGCGTACAAAGGTACAAAATTGCATAAAATATCAAAACTCCATTTTTTATTATTATCTGAAAACCTCTGATAATGCGGAATATAGTTGACAAAACAAACATTCCAATGCCAATAAACAGCATGATTTTGGAGTAAAAAGGATTGGTATAAATAGAAATAAAGACCAGCGGAAGAAGAAATAGTCCGAGGTTTTTGTTTAACAGGTAATAAGTATGCAGCTGAGCGTTCACTGCATTTGTCCAGTCAAAGATGAACCCTATGCCGTAATAGATCAGGTAACGGGCCAGAAGAATACCCAGAACAATGCCCAAAATAAACAGGTAATCCTGGTATGTATGGTTATAAAAACTTAAGCCATAGGTTTGGGATATTAACAGAATAAAAAGGCTGAAAGTCAAAATGTAGTTAAGGTTCATCATGAAAAATGCCCGACGTATCACTGTGTTTTTTTCACGGAACATAGTATCCGCCAACTGCGAATTCACCAGGGTGTTTATCACCCTGGTAACAAACTTCTGGTAATAAATCTTCAGAAATAACAAGATCATCAGACTAAGCAGACCGATCACGAGGGTCCAATTAAACTGATTTTTTGTATTGACCCGTTGTTGAAAGGAGAGGTTGTCATCCGGTAATACCGCATGCATTCCCTCCCACCCTGGGTAGGGTTTATAATCTACCTCTTTGTGTCCATGATGGTACAGATTAATGGGATCAAAATGAATATTGCTTAGAATCAGGGCATCAGAATCCATTTCCTGTTTTCCATTATCCACCGATAGATTCCTTGTTAACCCTTCGTCATTCGCCACCCTTGCTGAGCTTACCTGAACTGATGATTGAGCATTCGGCTTCTGATATGCTGGAATTAAAGGTTTTGATCTTGTTGCGGAGGGAATGGCGACTTCCGAGACCGTATCATTACCCGTACTTCCGGATGAAACCGAAATTGACGCCTCAGCCTGACTGGTGCTGTCCTGTATAATCCGTATTATATAGGTTTTGGAAATCATGTTCCCCACTGACTTGAATTCAACTGTTCAATTTCGGATTATTTTTATGCCTGTCAGCATCTCTCCGGGTTTTTTTCTCAATGTTTTTCTCTATGGCACTGGAAAGATCCGTTTGAGTCTGATTAGACAGGCACAAGAGTACAAAAAAAACATCCGCCAGCTCATCTGCGATATCCTCCACAGGTTCTGATTCCTTTCTGCTTTGCTCTCCATACTTTCTGGCCATAAGTCGTGCCAATTCCCCTACCTCCTCCATGAGTACAGCTAAATTGGTAAGCTCCCCAAAGTACCGGACTCCATACGTGCTGATCCATTGATCTACTTTTTGTTGTGCTTCGCTGATCGTCATTATTCCCTGTTTTTTGTATCCATCAGTATTGTAACCGGACCGTCATTTACCAGGGACACCTTCATGTCCGCGCCAAAGACCCCTGAAGCCACCTTCTGTGAACTCACCACTTCCAGCTGATGAATAAATTCCTCATATAACTGATTCGCCTGCTCAGGTTTGGAAGCTTTTATAAAGGATGGCCTGTTTCCTTTCCTGGTACTGGCATGCAGGGTGAACTGACTAATCACAAGCATTTGTCCTCCAACTTCAGCCAGGGACAGGTTCATGACACCTTGCTGGTCATTAAAAATCCTCAACTGATAGATTTTCTTTACCAACCAGTCTATATCTTCATGATTGTCCTGGTCCCCGATACCCAGTAAAATCAGCAAGCCCTTTTGAATCGCTGAATGCATGTCTCCATCTATCTTCACTGAAGCATTTTGAACCCTTTGAATTACAGCTCTCATACAATGTCAGAAATTATTTCACACTTCATTTATACCCTGGTAAACACACCGGTACGAAATTAAGAATTTCATACATTAACCTGCAGGTATTGATCAGCGAGTTATGAAAGAAGAGAATTTTCGTTGCTTTTCAACCTCATACCCTCAGGGATATTCAGGTTTGACAAAAAATGCATTGCAGGCATTTCCTGGCATGCGACAAAACTTTAAATGTTATTATTCGTTAAAAAAGTATTCTCCGGCCCGGGTAAACAACTTTTTGAATTAATTTTGCTACAATCACTTATGATATGAAGAAGATAATTTCCCGTAAGAAACTCCAGCTTATCCTGCTAATTGGATTGCTCACTATTGGGTCCTTTGTTATTTATGCCTTGAATGACAAGGATTTTAAGATTGCCAAAAACCTTGACATTTTTGTAACCCTTTTTAAGGAAATCGACCTTTACTATGTTGATGACAAAGACCCTGAAGATTTGATCAACTCCAGTATAGAAGGTATGCTTGAATCCCTGGATCCCTATACAACTTTCATTCCTGAAAAAGAAATGGACGATTTCAGATTCATGACAACCGGAGAATATGGAGGCATTGGTGCCCTGATCCGCAAAGCAGGGGATTACACCATTATTTCTGAACCCTATGAAGGTTCCCCGGCTTACAAGGCAGGACTAAAAGCAGGTGATACCTTAATCATGATTGACGGCATTTCTGTCCGCAACAAGCCATCAGACAAAGTCAGTGAGCTCCTCAAGGGAACTCCCAATACTGAAGTAGTTCTAAGTATCAAGCGAACTGCCAGCGATACCCTGGTAAAAAGATTTCAGCGGGAAAAAATTGTAATCCCAAACGTGCCGTATTATGGCTTTGTTGATGAAACTGTCGGCTATATACAGCTCTCAAACTTCACAAAAAATGCCGGCAAGGAAGTTCGAAATGCTTTTACTGAACTAAAAGCCAGCGGTGCGACTGCTATAATACTTGACCTACGGGGCAATCCTGGCGGATTATTAAATGAAGCTGTGGATGTTGCAAACATCTGGGTGGATAAAGGAATGGAAATCGTTAATACTCATGGAAAAGCCAAGCAGTGGGATAATACCTATGTAACCAACAAACAGGCACTGGACATTTCCATACCCCTTGTGGTACTTGTTAACCGTGGCTCAGCCTCAGCTTCGGAAATTGTTGCCGGTTCACTTCAGGATCTTGACAGAGCTTTAATTGTAGGCGAACGAACCTTTGGAAAAGGATTGGTCCAAACCACCCGAAAACTCAGTTATAACACACACCTGAAAATTACTACTGCGAAATACTATATTCCCAGCGGCCGATGTATCCAGGCTCTTGACTACGCACACCGCAATGAGGACGGAAGTGTTGGGTACATCCCCGATTCGCTGATCTCAGAATTTAAAACCTCCAACGGACGCACGGTTTATGACGGAGGAGGTATAAAGCCTGATATTACTATTAAAATTGATAACCCAGCCAATATTACCCTGAGCCTATACATAAATTCCCTTCTCTTTGATTATGCCACCCTTTATTCCAGGTCGCATGATTCGATTGCAGCTCCTGAAGAATTTAAGGTTTCTGATGAGGTCTACGCAGATTTTATAAAATTCCTGAAAAATAAGGAATTCAACTATAACACCAACAGCAAGGACCAACTGGATGCCCTGATCAAGGCTTCAAAAGCCGAAGGCTACTATTCCCTGGCCGAAAATGAGCTGGAATCTCTTTCAAAAAAGCTTGATGCTGACCCTGAAAGGGATCTTCTCACTTTCAAATCCGAAATCGGGGACGTTCTGACTGACGAGATCATTAGCAGGTACTTTTATCAAAAAGGAAGGATCATTTCCAGCCTTCGCAACGACGTACAGCTTGAAAAAGCCATCGAACTGCTGAAGGATCCGGCTGAAATACATGCCATGCTAACTTCCCCGCATGAAATTGGGGAGTACGTTGCCCTTAGAAAGCAGTAGATATTTTTTTTGAACCGATGTAAGCTTCTATTTTCTGATTGTATCGCTGCATCAGTTCACGCAGGGTAGAATTCCGGGGATCATAATTCAATTGTTCAATTCTGCGAACCGGAAGTATTTTGGGTGAGGTTCCACATATAAAGGCAGCTTCGTAAGCAGCCAGTTCATCCAATGTAATTTTGCGGAAAAGACACTCAACCCCACAGTCTTTTGCCGATTCAAGTACGTAGTGCCGTGTTATGCCCTTCAGCACAAGCTGATCAGGGGCCGTATACAACTTCCCATCATGGATCAGGAAGAAATTTGATTTACTTCCCTCAGTAATCAGATTGTCCTGGTTGATCAGAAGCGCTTCATAGATCCCCTTGCTATCCAAAACGGGATAAAGCTTCTCCCTAATTGAATCACTAACTGAAACCTGTTTTAAATTCGGATCGGGCCGGGAGACAGCATGAAGCATTACCTGAACACCCTGATTATAGTCTTCAGCATCAGGATATTTATGAGGAATGTAATAGCATGCATACTGAAATTCTGATCCCTGCGAAGTGCATAGTAATTTGATATTGCCAAGTCTGTTCTCATTTTTCCTGATCAGGTATAAAAGCACTTCTTCCAACTCTGTTTCCAAATTTTCCGGGCAATACCCCAGGATCAGGGCACCGGCTCTCAAACGACTCAAATGATCTTCAAGAAAAATCACTACTCCGTCAATTACCCTCATCACTTCATACAAATCAAATGCAGAGGGATCATACAAAAAATCAGCATGTTCACACGATTTCAAATTATTGTTTTCAATGAAAAAGTTACCTGCAAGAGTATCCATAATTTTATTGTGCACTAAATTTATAGGTGATGGTGCCCTGATCCTTATCACTGGCGTTTTGGTCCACGCTAAACAGTGTCTGTCGGGCTGCCTCCAGGGAATTTTTTACCAGACAATTGTTTTCAGGATCTGCAGAAAGTAATTTTGCATCTGTTACTTTTCCGGCCCTGTTTACGGTTATTGCAACAGTTATTTTGCCTGCTATTTCACATTTGTAGGAAGGTATTTTCGGTCTGATCATTTTCCGGGCACCCAGATCAAACTCAAGCGTAACATTTCCTTTTATTTTTACTGCCCCCGGCTCGAGCTTTTCCCCTTCCTCCCTTTTCTCCATTTTTTCGTTGTCCAGGGAGAATTCTGCAGTTTCAGGTAAGTTGTCGGGATGCAGGTCTTCAATACCCTCTTCTTCCATGATCTGCCTTTCAATTTCATAAGCACTTTCCCGGGTCATCTGACTTTCAGCGCTGGAGACTGCATTGATCAACTCTTCCTGTTGTAAATCACCAACCTGGGATTCGGGCTGAAGTGCTCGTTCCATAAGCAATTTTTCTAAGATTTCAGCTTCTGACGGATCGAATCTGATCTCGATAGGACCCGAATCGTGATGTTCCACTTTTCTGATATGAGCAAATAAGGCAAACACCAGGATTAATAAATGGATGGCGATTGCACCAAGGATGCCTGTGACAATATTTTTTTCCTCTTCGCGTAAAAACATCTCAGGAGATAAACTACGAAAATAGGAAAATGTTATGCATTATTGACTTAGTCTGCTGAATTATCACATGATTTCATCCCATATCACATGCTTAAGCCTGTTCTCATCAGAATACCCTGAAGACTTCCGGGAGTATTGCCAACTCCTTACTCATCAAAAAGTATTGCTCAATCCAAAACAGATGGTCTCAATCAGCCCAGAAATAGAACTTGAAGCCAGGCGATTTTAGGATTTTTCCCAGGATATGTTCCAGGCTTTATAGGCCTGGCTATTCCTTAGTGAAATAAGCTTTTCGATTAGATTTTCATTAAACAAAAAAAAAGATTCATTATGTTTTGCATAATTGATCGAGATCGCATATTTTTGCTGCCTCAAAATTCCTCAGTAGCTCAGTTGGTTAGAGCGGCGGACTGTTAATCCGTAGGTCGTAGGTTCAAGTCCTA
>JAFGEO010000027.1 GCA_016931575.1 Bacteroidales bacterium
AACGAGGCGATCCTGGCCCGTATCGACAAGCTGGACGAAAAGACCCGGGAGTTGCTGAAGACCGCTTCGGTTATCGGCCGAAACTTTTACTTCAAAGTACTGGAAGAGGCGGCCGACACCATCAGCGAACTCGACGAACGGCTGGAGTACCTGAAAGATGTGCAGTTGATCAGCGAAAGCAAACAAAAAGAGGAGATTGAGTACCTGTTCAGGCATGCCCTGGCACAGCAGGCTACGTATGAATCCATCGTTCTGAATTCGAAAAAAGAGCTGCACCTGAAGATTGCCCGGTCCATCGAGAAGGTCTTTGCCGGAAACCTGCCCGAGTTTTACGGAACGCTGGCGTATCACTATGAAAAGGCTGAAAACCTGGAAAAGACACAGGAATATCTGGTAAAAGCCGGGGATGAGGCAATGAAAACCGCTGCTTCCTCTGAGGCCATTCAGTATTACAGCAAAGTGTTGAATCTTTTGGGTAATAAAGGCCTCTCAAATATAATCGAAGAAGAGATCAAAACCATCGAAGAAAAACTGGCGTATGCCTATTATGCGAACGGAAAAAACATTAAGTCTTCAGAGCTGTTTACAAAGATTCTTCTTTATTATAATCTGACCGGTATATCAAGATTTCGTCTGGTATCTATGCTAAGAGTTCTGAGAAGTCTGATCATGCTTGGTGCGAAAATCACATTCAAGGATAAAAATATAAAGAAGAAGGCAAGTGAGCTTGAGAGCAATCTACTGAAAATAATTGTGTATAATGGTGAAGCAATTGCTACATATTCACCAAGAGATACATTCTTTGCAACTTCGATACTTGTAGGACGTTTTCCTATACAAACACTAATATCCTCGGATTATGGCATAAATGCCATTCTGGGTTTAAGCGTAATGTTTCCCTGGATTGGCCGAGCCATTGGTTATGGAAGAATGCTGCAGCAATTCGCAACTGCAGTAATGGATAAACAAACCATTCTAACCTGGATGATGTGGAAATACACCAATGCCATGTTCGATTATTTTGTTGGCAGGTTGACTCGCGATACTGACGACGAAAAGCTCTATCAGTTAAGCATGGAATCGGGGCAGGTATGGGCACCAACAGTCTATCATTCGTTCATTGCCCTGGCTTATGCAGAAATGGGGTTGAAGGATCAGGCATTCAAGGTTATAGATAACCTTAATAAAATAGCAACGACGCTTGAAAACAGTTTAAGTCTCACACAATATTACAGGGCTCGCCAAACATGTTTATTAAAATTCCGGAAAAATGATGAACTCATCCATCATACACATGCTTTTATTCCTTCAATTACCAAAACAGACCACAAAAGCATGCTTCTACTGAATTACTGCCTGACCTCTATGGCTTATTCACTCAATCAGGACCTGGAAGAAGCAAAGTTCTATTACGAAAAGGCCGCAGGTATCAGTAAAGAATTGTTCCTGAAGTATTATCAGTCCATCACCCTCCTTGCCAGGGTTTTTATTGAATTCACTGAGATTCAATTGTCTTATCCAGATTCGAAACCAGAGCTATTGGCAAAATTCTCGAAAAGCACAGCCTTACTTGTCTCTGTATCTGCTAAGGTAAACTGTATAAAGACAGAGGCATTCCGTTTTCGGGCTATTTCGCTTGCCCTTTCAGGCAAACCAGGAAAAGCGTTGCGATTTTTCAACAAATCCATCGAATTTGCCCAATGGTATGGCGCCAGGGTCGAACTTTCACGAACCTATTTCGAGCTGGGAAAATTTCTTTCCGATCTTCATTCTGGGAAAAGGCAACTCAAAGGATTGTCCGGCAAGGAGTATCTGGAAAAAGCCCGTGGGATGTTCGAAGAGATGGGGCTGGAGTGGGATCTGGAACAGTGCAAAGTGCAAAGTTCAAAGTTCAAGTGAATGATCAGCAGATAAATTCCAGGTAATTGTCCTTGTTTATTATTTCATAAGTTGCTTCCGGGTAGGAGTCGAGCCATAGGGCAGGTGGTTTGGATTTTACCGTTGACCATTTGAATTCATATCCGAATAACCTGCCATCTCTTTCTTCTACAAAGTCGACCTCTTTATGGGTCCATGAACGCCAGAAGAAGTTATTGGCGTAAACCGGAAGGTAAGATTGTTTTTTTAACCGCTCCATGACCAGGAAATTTTCCCAGAGCTGTCCGAAATCATTTCTTGTTTCAGGTGGATTGAAATTGGCTATTACTGCGTTACGGATACCTGTGTCATAAAAATAAAATTTTGGTTTTTTTGAGATTTCTTTTCTGAGGTTCCCACTGTATCCTCTCAGTGTAAAAATGATAAATGCTTTCTCCAGGAGTTCAAGGTATCGCTTAACAGTTTTATTATCAATACCCAGTTTTACGGAAAGCTCGTTGACAGAAACTTCGCTGCCGACCTGAAAAGCAAGAAGCCTGAGCAAATCAAGCAGTAACTGGGGATTCCTTATCCTTTCAAAAGCCAGGATATCTTTGAACAGATATGAACCGGTTATTTCATTTAATAACTTTCTTTTTTCTGCCTGGTTTTCCTCAGCCAGAACTGCAGGGTAACCCCCGTAAATGAGGAATTCTGTGAGCTTCTGTTTTAGCTCATATGTGTTGTAATGATTAAGCAATTCCATTTGGGCAACAGGATAAAGCAGCAGCGTTGTTTTTCTGCCTGTAAGTGGCTCTCCTGTCTGTCCTGCCAGTTCGAATGAAGAAGATCCGGTGGCTATTATTCTTATACCCGGAATATGATCTACCATCAGTTTCATTGCCATGCCGACATTGGGGATTTTCTGGGCTTCATCTATGGCGAGAAGATCATACCCTTCACAAAATGCTGTAATTTCAGCCAGCGATTGGTCAATAAAAGGTTTGTGTATCAACAGGTCATCGCCGGAAATTAATTTGTACTTAAATGATATCGTTGCAAGGTAATCTTTCATCAATGTGGTTTTCCCAACCTGCCTGGGTCCAAGAATGATCAACGCTTTGTTCGGTTTCAGAAATACATCAAGATCATGAAATGCCCTTTTAATTTTCATTAGTAATTTTCTTACAAAGATATACTATCTGGATAGAATGTCCAAATAATATTGATATTATTAGGACTACTTACCTTAAAAATCAAAATCTTCACGTAAATTACCCCATTCATCGCTACTTTTTTTGTCCGCCATCCCAGGGTAACAGGGTAACAGGGTCTAGAAGTTCCATGGTTCCAGGTTCCTAATCATGACTGACGACTGCCGATTGAAACGTTCTCCCTTCAAAACCTAACGATCAGAGAAAAAATCCCGGCGGTCAGATATCCGGTTCCTTCCCGCATGTAATCCAGGGTAATTTTCGTATCATAAAAATTCAGTAGCTTATGAAAACAAAAATTCTCTTTTTTGCATGTGTAATGGCGTTACCATTCCTTGCTTTGTCCCAATCATGCCTGCCCGAAGGAATAACCTTCAATACCCAGTCGCAGGTCGACAGTTTCCAGATCAATTACCCGGGGTGTACGGAGATTGAAGGGGATGTCCGGATCGGAAGCTGGTCTTTTATCACATCTGATGTCGTAGAAAACCTGAACGGATTAAATAATGTAACTTCAATCGGAGGCAATCTTGAAATCGGATATTGGGATAAAATTTTTCCGGTTGACAAAACCTACCTTCATGACCTGGAGGGATTGAACAACCTGAATTATATCGGAGGAGATCTCAGCATCAGCTCCCAGGATTCCCTGCAAACGCTGGAAGGCATGGAGGGACTGATAACCATCGGGGGAAATTTGTCAATCGGAGATTATGAAGGTAATCCCATCCTGTCTAACCTAACCGGTCTCGACAACGTGGAATCCATTGAAGGTGGGCTTCGCATAGTAGATAATCCAGATTTGGCAACCATATCAGCACTCAGTAATTTAACTAATGTGTATAGCATTTGGGTTGGATCCAATTGGTCTCTCATGGATCTCACAGGTTTGGAAGGCTTAAGTGTGATAAACGGGGGTTTGTACATCTCAAATACTTCATCTCCCTTCTCGTTGATTGGTCTGAATAACCTGACGTCTATCAACGGAAAGCTGAGATTAGCCTCGACAACCCTGACTTCATTGGCTGATCTGGAGAACCTGGAATTCATCGGGGGCGATCTGGAAATAAGAAATAATCTCTCATTATCGACCTGTCATATTCAGGCCATTTGCGATTATCTGTCAGCGCCAAATGGATCAATCCGGATAGAATGGAATGATGATGGATGTCGCTGTGAAGAGGAGGTAAAAGAGGCATGTGATGCCATGTCCATCAAGGATTTAGGCTCATCCCCGGCTGTCGGCATTTTCCCTAATCCGTTTGATAAAGAATTCAATCTTACCGGTGCTCTTGAAAACACTTCAGAAATTATCATGTCAATCCACGACAGCTACGGCAGGATGGTTCTGCAGCAACATATTGGAAACCAATCCTCCGGAAACTTCACCTGGACTTTTAACGCTTCCGGGTTGCCCCCAGGCCTCTATCTCTGCCGGCTGCAGTCAGGAAATCAATCGGTGGTGAAACGGATTGTCAAATTATAGCAGGCGGATGATGCGGATAATCCGCGGATCTTCACGGATTAAATCAGTGTAAATCCGCGCTGCCGAAGGCATCTGTGTAATCCG
>JAFGEO010000028.1 GCA_016931575.1 Bacteroidales bacterium
GTTTCAGGAATGTTTAACCGGCTAAGGCCTCCACCCCAGGTGCCCACCCAGATTGTTCCTTTTTTGTCACAGAAGAGGCTCATGATGATATCATTGCCCAGGCTCCGGGCATCACGGGGATTGTGTCTGAAATGCAGAAACTTACCAGTTCCCGGATGGAATACACTAAGCCCTTCCCCCCAGGTTCCAATCCAAATATTGCCTTGATTATCAGAACAAACTGCACTGATATCATTGGTAGTTAAGCCGTTACGGTCAGCAGGATCGTGAGTATAGGCAGTAAATGTCCCTGTTGACTTATCGAATTTATTCAATCCTTTGTTGGTGGCCAGCCAGATTATGCCATCCGGAGTTTCATGCAGGTCGGAAATAAACAGGGAGCTGATGCTATTTTCAGTGCTGTCGGGCCGGAAATGCTGAAACTGGTATTTTACTTCCCGCTCATCGGAATATTTTCCTTCAACCCGCACCACTTTGTTGAGCCCCCCACCCCAGGTGGCAAGCCAGATTTCACCATCACGGTCACGAAGAACATCGTAAACCGTATTGTTGGTAAGACTATGAGGATCATCGGGATTGTGGGAGAAGTTGGCGAATTCTCCGGTTTCCGCAAAAAAACGGTTTATCCCGGCAGTTGAGGCAATCCACAGTATACCGGGTTGATCCTGACAAATCGCCCTGATATGCATGTCGGTGGGATGGTTATCGGTAATGTATAAATGCCTGTATCCCTTGAAATTATTACCATCGAACCGGTTTAATCCAGCGTAGGTTCCAAACCATAGAAACCCATCAGGATCCTGATGAATTGCCAGTATCGAGCTTTGATTGAGGCCATCATCCGTGGTATAATGATCAAACTGAATGTCCTCATTCTGAGCAAAAACTGAAACTAAAAAGAGAGACAGGAAAAAACAAATCCTGAATCGAGGGCTTAGCCGGAATGGTGTTCTGTCTGGAACGTTTCTCATAAATCAAGACGAAAGTACCTTACTCAATTATCTGTTAACAAAATGAAGATGATCTGGCTAAAGCAGGATTGTCTATGTAAAATAGTAATTATCCCTGAGATATGCAATTAAAATCTATTTAAACTCCGGCGACCAGAATGCTTATCAATATTGAGCTACAGAGATTTGTAACCGTCCCGGGAGCAGGTCCGGAAAGCTTATCCATGCATCCGGTACATATAATTTTTCGAGTGTGAAGAAAAGATGGCAATCCGCACCGGAAATAAAGGTCCAGGGGCACCCTGCCCGGAAGCTATCTTTCTCCGATGCAAATGAACAAGCACAAAATGAATTTGTTAACTTTAATATGTTTCCTGACTAAATAAATAAAGAATATGAAAACTACGATCAATCAAGGATATGCCATCCTTATTCTGATGATTTCACTCCTTTCAACAGGTGCCGGTGCACAGGATAAAAGCCTGTATGACTTTAAGGTGAAGACCCTCTATGGGGATGAATATGATATGGGGCAACTGAAAGGTAAGAAAGTACTTATTGTAAATACCGCCTCAAAATGTGGTTTTACACCGCAGTATGAAGATTTGCAGGAGTTGTATGAAAAATACGGAGGAGAAAATTTTGAGATCCTCGGTTTCCCTGCCAACAACTTCATGAACCAGGAACCCGGCACAAATGAGGAGATTGCCAGCTTTTGCCAACTCAATTACGGGGTTACTTTCCAGATGATGGAGAAGATTTCCGTAAAGGGTGATGATATCCACCCGTTGTATTCCTGGCTGACGCAGAAATCCGAGAACGGGGTACTTGACGCTGAGGTTGGGTGGAATTTTTATAAATTCCTGATCGATGAGGAAGGAAAGGTAGTTGCCTCACTACCCTCAAAAACCAAACCTCAGTCGGAAGAAATAATTAGCTGGCTGGAAGGGAAATAGCCTATTCGCAGCCTGAAGGCTTAACCAGCATGACCGGGGCAAAGGAATCTGCATTTTTCCAATGATCATTCCAGCCTTCCTCAGTTGTAGCAACGGAGCCAAAGAAATTGTCCCTGAGAGCGTTTGAGGGATCAGCATCCGGTTTATCGTTATCATTATAGGCTAACGAAAGACCCATGATCTTTCCTTCTATCAGGGCAATTCTTGATTCCAGGAACTCATTTTCATCATATTCATCCGAGAAAACCATCAGGGAGAACTCCCAACGGCTGACATTCCCGGTCCTTTTACAGACAAACTCCGGAAAATGACTTCGATAATCCTTACGCACAACATTACCCCAGGTATTTCCGGTGATGTCTTCAAATATAAATACCGGTTCAGCATACTCCCCATCCGGAAATTTTGTACAGATATGATATCCAAAGGCATTCTCTGCATTTATCCCAAAGACTGAGTCGACCGTTCCCCCACCATCAAATACATGCAGTCCACCTGACCGATCCTCATCAATGAATACCTCAAACATATCAAAGTTGTACATCTCGCTGGATTTCCCCGGGGTATATGCATCGGAAACGACATCATCGTTCACCTCCAGGAGCACATACAACAGGTTTGCCTGCGAGGACCATGCTACTTTGAACCTGCCATAAAAATCAGCCGAGTCAACCTGCTCTCCCCAGGGAAGCCATACCTGATCCAGGGGCTGCCAGGAGATAGACCTCCAGCACACATCATCGCCTTTACCATCGATCCGGGGAATATCCTGTACTTCCTCCACCCTTAATGCATTTTGTCGATCCAGTGCAGAATCGGGCATAGCGAACATTGCAACATATACCAGGGTAAGACTAAAAGCCAGCGGAAGGAATTTCATTGTCAAAGTTTTTATTAGTCGGTAAAGTAAGTTTTATTTGCGATCAATCAACCGGTCATTATGTTTCACCTGGGGGCTCAACATGTTAAGTATACCTGCCGCCAGGGTTTAATTTGCGCACAGGAACCTGATCAGGGTATCCATGAGCTCATCCGGATTGAAGGGTTTGGAGATATATTCCACGAAATTTTGCCTAAGGATTTCATCCCGATTCCGGGACTGTGCATAGGCCGTAACGGCAATAACCGGGATTTGAGTTGATATTTCCCGTATAGCTTCCGCTGCACGCATACCATTCATGACCGGCATTTTCAGGTCCATAATTACCAGGCAGTGCTCATAGCCTGTCAGCTCACGAACCTGTTCTACAGCCTCCCGGCCGTTTTTTGCCCAAAGGATCCGAGCCCCTGTATTTTTTAGTACCTTTTCGATGAGCTGGAAATTGGCGGGTTCATCTTCCGCAACAATGATCGTTTTTCCTGAAAAGTCGGGAGGCCTTTTCAGCGTTTTCCTTTCGGGCTTTTCGTTTACAGAATCCACAAAATGCAGGTCTTCCCCGTCGAGTGTCACATAAAATGTTGTTCCGACATCAAGTTCCGATTCAAGCGATATCCTTCCACCCATAAGCTCTACAAGCTTGTTGCTGATAGACAGGCCAATACCGGCCCCCCTGTAGTACTGGTTTTCACCTTTATTGATCTTATGGAAGAAGTTAAAAATATTCTGGTATTCCGCTTCAGCAATCCCTATACCGGTATCCCTGACAAAAAACTCTACCGTACCATTCCTCTTCTGATACCCGAACTCCACCGAGCCGCGGTCGGTATATTTACAGGCGTTACTGATCAGGTTATTGAAGACCTGCCTGAAACGGGTAATATCATTCCTGATTATCAGCTCGCGACCTGCATTATCAGCGACATACCTGATCTGAATATCCTTTTTAGTATTGGCAGTAAAATAACTTTCGAGTTCCCTGAAAACTTTATGCGCTGAAAAGCGCTCCTTCTGAATTTCGATCTGGTTTGCCTCTATTTGTGAAACTTCCAGGATATCATTCAGAAGTACCATCAGGGTGTTGCAGTTATTTACAATGATTTCCGAAAACTCTTCGCGCTCCTGGTCCCCTTCCGCTGTCTGCATCAAGGCAGCGAAACCCATAATGGCATTCATGGGTGTCCGGATTTCATGGCTCATGTTGGCCAGAAAAGCAGCTTTAAGTTTATCGGCCTCCCCGGCACGGCGCATAGCCTGTTCCAGTTCTTCGGTACGCTCAGCGATTTTCTGTTCAAGATGGTGCCTGTGCTGATCCAGTTCCTCGTTCTGCAGGGTAATCTCCTCCTGCTTCTCTTCCAGGAGGCTGTTTAATTCCGAAAGTTCAGCAGTCCGCTCCACTACCTTATCTTCCAGCAGTTTCTTCTGCACTTTAAAGAACCTGTACCGGTAAAAAAATATCAGGAGCAACAGTCCCCCAAACAAAGCCAGTAAGGATATACGGAATGTCCATAGGTCCCACCATGATTGTGCACTTAAACTATGACCGCCTGCCCTTTCTGCTTTCAGGAACCCGGGAGCAAAAAGCCCGAGGATCCCGGATTGAAAAAAGTCCGGAAGTTGAACAGCCCCGCTGCTCAAAGTGGTGTTACAGGGACCTGAGAAACCCGCTCCGGTATTGGATACAGAAAAACCGGATTCATTTCTTTGTGAATAACAACTACCTGTCGAACAGATAATTAGTATACATATGGAAATCCTGATCATGATACTTGTGAAAAAAATTACAGACTAATATAAGTATAATCTTCTCAAGGGCTTTCTATTTAAGGTACAGGTTCTTAACAATTTACTAACGGCCTGCCGGAAGATTATGAATGAGTTGGAATTTCGAAAATAATGCGATATTTACACCGCTCAAAATTGAGCATGGCTATCAGGATTTTTTTTCATACAGACAGTATTTGTAGTTCTCAAATGAAGGATATCGCAATAAGACCCGTAGGCAGCAAGAAGATGCTCAATGAGTTCATCAGGCTGCCGGCCAGGATCCATACCAAGCATTCCAACTGGGTACCTCCGATTTACATGGACGACAAGGTCTTTTTCAACCCGAAAAAGAACGAGACCTTTTCCCATTGTGATACGACTCTCCTGCTGGCTTACAGAGGAAATGAAGTTGTTGGCCGGATCATGGGGATCATCAACCATAAATATAACGTGCCCAACCGACTGCAGGAAGCCCGATTTTGTTTTCTCGAAACCTTTGAAGAATATGAAGTTGCGGAAGCCCTGATCCAGGCGGTTGAAGAATGGGCCAGGGAAAGAAGGATGACACAGCTGGTGGGCCCTCTCGGTTTTTCGGATAAAGATCCCCAGGGCTTCCTGATCGAAGGTTTTGATGAGCCCGTGGTCATTGCAACAACCTGCAATTTCCCCTGGATGGTTGAGTTTATGGAGCGCGCAGGTTTCGGCAAAAAAACCGACCTGGTAGTCTATAAGTTGCGGATCCCCGACACCATTCCGGATATCTACGCTAAAATCCGGTCGCGAACCCTGAATAACCATTCCGGTCTGAAACTGCTCAGCTTTCATTCCAGGCGGCAGATGAAAAAATATGTCAGGCCGGTGCTTCAGCTCGTCAATGAGACCTTCAAGGACATCTATGCTTTTGCGCCCCTGTCGGCCAGGGAGATGGATGAATTTGCCAACCGATTTATCTTTTTACTCGATCCTGAATTCCTGAAGGTTATTGAGAATGACAAAAAAGAAGTGGTAGCTTTTGTGCTGGGTATGAAGGATATCAGTAAAGGCATACAAAAAAGCAAGGGTAGGCTGATCCCTTTCGGCATCATCCGGATCCTGCTTGCCAAGCGAAAAACCCGGCAGCTTAACCTGCTGTTGGGCGGCATCAAAGAAGAATACCGGAACAGCGGACTGGATGCCATCATGGGCATGAGCATGTTTGAATCTGCGAAGGCGGCCGGGATGGAGGTCATTGACAGCCACCTTGAGCTGGAGACCAACACAAAAATGCGTGCCGAGATGGAAAAAATGGGCGGAGAAGTGTACAAACGCTATCGCATCTTTCAGAAAAATCTCTGATATCCCCTGTCCTCCCCTGCAAAAATCCTAACTTTGCCGAAAAGCAAGCCATAATGAGTAAAGTATTAATTACCGGGGCCACATCAGGCATCGGGGAAGCGACAGCCAGAATTTTTGCCAGGAACGGTTTTTCACTGATCCTTTGTGGCCGGCGCCAGGAACGACTGGATACCCTGAAAGATGAACTTTCCGGATTATGCCCGGTCAGGACCCTCTGTTTTGATGTCCGCGACAGGGAGCGGGTTGCTGCTGGCATCAGCGGATTGCCTGCCGACTGGCAAAATATTGAGATCCTGATCAACAATGCGGGAAACGCCCATGGATTGTCCCTTCTGCATGAGGGGGACACTGACGACTGGGATGCCATGATGGACATCAATGTGAAGGGTTTGTTATATGTTTCGAGAGCCGTTCTTCCCGGAATGGTAAGCCGCAATAAGGGCCATGTCATCAATATCGGATCCATTGCCGGAAAGGAAGTTTACCCGGCAGGCAATGTTTACTGCGCTTCAAAATATGCTGTAGATGCCATCACCAAAGGCATGCGCATTGACCTGAATGCCCATAATATCCGTGTTGGCGCCGTGAACCCCGGACTGGTAGATACCGAATTCTCGGAAGTGCGCTTCAAGGGAGATAAAGAGCGTGCCAAAAACGTATATTCCGGAATGACCCCCCTGCGGGCTGAGGATATCGCCGAAATCCTACTATTCATCATTACCCGGCCGGCACATGTGAACATCGCCGACCTGCTGGTTCTGCCAACTGCCCAGGCAAGCGCAGCAATTGTCCGGCGTGACCAGCCCTGATCCCTTTTATGAGGGGTGCAACCGCTGACAGGAACATGACAGATAAAACGAACCAAAAAATATTAACTAGACATGAACTACAGAACACTCGGAAAAACCGGATTTAAAGTTGCAGAGATCAGTCTTGGAACCTGGCAACTGGGAGGAAAATGGGGAAATCCTTATGATAAAACCACTGCAGAAAAGATCCTGCATGAGGCTGTGGATGCCGGCATCAACTTCATTGATACCGCAGATGTGTACAACAACGGAATGAGCGAGCAATCCATCGGGAGATTCCTTAAAAAACGTCCGGAGCGGATCTACGTAGCCAGCAAGTGCGGAAGGCGCCTGAACCCACACATCAGTGAATCGTACCAGCCAGATATCCTGCGAAAACATATTGAGGACAGCCTCAACCGACTGCAGCTTGAAACCCTCGACCTTATCCAGCTGCATTGTCCTCCGACGGAGGTATATGCGCGCCCGGAGATCTTCGGGCTCTTCGATGAGCTGAAGAAGGAGGGTAAAATCCTGAATATGGGAGTCAGCGTGGAGACGGTGGATGAAGCCATGCAAGCACTGAGCTATGACAATGTCACCAGTGTGCAGATCATCTTCAACATGTTCAGGATGAAGCCTGCCGAGGCCTTTTTCAAGGCCGCCCGCGAAAGGAAGGTCGGCATCATTGTGCGTGTCCCCCTGGCCAGCGGATTGCTGACAGGCAAATTTTCAGCCGGAACCAAATTCGGCCCTGAGGATCACCGGAATTTCAACCGCGACGGCGCTGCATTTGATAAGGGCGAAACCTTCTCGGGTGTCGATTACGAAACAGGGCTTGCGGCAGTTGAGGAGCTGAAGGCCCTCTTCCCCGAGAGCAGCAACCTGGCACCCCTGGCCCTAAGGTGGATCCTGATGCATCCGGAAGTAAGCTGTATCATTCCCGGGGCATCACGGCCGGAACAGGTTGAGTCGAACCTGAAAGCCACGGACCTTCCGGATCTTGATGCAGAGCAGCTGGAAAGGATCCGGGCCATTTATGATGAAAGAATCAGGCCGCTGGTGCATGATTTGTGGTAAGGGGGGTGATGGGTTGATGAACTGCATGACCGTCGGCAAGCCTATGGCGACCGAGGGATGAACTGAGAGTACTACCTGGGGTTGACTGGCAGGGGTTCAGATAGGAATGTTGAGTTGTTGAGTTGTTTAGTTGTTTAGTTGTTTAGAATGCTCCGATTAAGGGAAATGCTAAACCCGAAGGTCCGACTAAACGAATAAACAATGAGA
>JAFGEO010000029.1 GCA_016931575.1 Bacteroidales bacterium
GCTTTTTCGCTGGCAGCTTTAGTTAAGCCTGACTGATCAGCAATTGCTGAGATAAGTTCTCCTTTATTCATATTGTAGGTTAATTTAGGTTTAACATATAGGCAAGATAAGAAAACTGATGAAGAATTGCCCTTTTTTCAAGGGATATTTAAGAAAAGATTATTAACTATTTTGCCTGCTAATTCAGCGATTGCGAAGGATATTAGAGATAACATACTGATCTATTGTTTCTTAACTATTTTCTGAAATAAATCAGGGTGTTAAAAAAATCTCTTATTTATTGACTTAAAATGCTTATAATTAATGCAAAACAGCAAAATTTATTAAGCGCATAAGCCCTATTTTAATGTAAAAACGTCTCTTCGCACTTCATAACCATTAATTATAATTGTGTTTATTAAAAAAATGGAGGTAGCTGACTACCTCCTAACTTTTATTGAAGACTGAATTGTATCGGAATGGTGTACCTGACCATTACCGGTTTACCTTTATTGGAACCGGGCTTAAAGTCGGGAAGTGTATTGATTACCCGTATCGCTTCCTGCTCCAGTGAACGAATGGCATCTTTTTGGGAAGCACCTGCAAGTTTCTCGGGTGTGTACCCTACTACAACAATTTCGTTCTCTTTGGTCTCATTGATGTCCGACCTTAAAACTACTGCGTCTTGTACAGCACCCTTCTTATTGACCACAAACTGGATGTACACTTTCCCGGTAACCCCACTGTTCATAGCAAGATCAGGGTAGATCAGATTCTGGGCAAGGTGTTGTCTCAATGCCATCATTCCACCAGGAAATTCGGGCATTAGCTCTACCTCGTCGTAAACCTTGTCGTCCTGAACAAGGGATTTCCTGCCATCGGCAAGGGTACAGGCAAGAACCAGAAACAACAGAGGCAGCACCAGAGCATATCGTAAGCCGGATAGTCTTTTAGATTTATTATTTGTCATCATTACAAGTCTGTTTTTCAAAATTGAATAGTTTAAATGATTGGCCAGATTTATCATTTCTACACCCAGGGTACGCGCTAACAGTAGATTCTGATAAGAGACCACGTTATAACCTTCATTCAATACACGCCTGTCTGCTGCATATTCGTGGCCGGTTTTCAAGGCATTGCTAAAAAACCAAATAAAAGGATTAAACCAGAGAAAGATCACGGCAAGTTCTGTCACCAGACAATCCAGGGTATGGTATTGCCTGACATGAGCCATTTCGTGTTCAATAATTTCTGCAGACTTATTTCCCTTTAAATCAGATTCAGCGATGAAGAGTATATTGAAAAAAGTAAAAGGTGAACGATCTCCGTTCATCACAACTGTTCTCAGGCCATTGACGGTTGTTTTCGGAAATCTTCTGAAGAGGTATGTAATCTTAAGCAAATTAATAAGATACCGTAGAAAAAACCAGGTTACCCCGGTCAGATAGATGATCATCCATGGACTGATCAGGTCCAGTGTCTTTGTTGGAGCCATTTCCGGAGAACTTGCTGTCACTCCTGTTTCAGGGAGTATCACAGCAGCTGCCAGCCTTGTATTATTGAGGGGTATTTCAGGTATAAGAGGTAGCAGGAAGGAAAGAAACATTGTTGTGAGCAAATAGAACCTGTTAAGCTGAAAATGAGGTTCCTTTCTTAGTATTAAGAAGTAGAAAAGGTAAAAAACCCCGATCATCAGACTCGTTTCGAACAAGAATGCTTTCATCTAGTTGCCCCCTTTTTTTTGCTGATTTATCTGTTCCTGCAAAACTCCGATGATCTCTTCCATCTCATTTACGGTGATTTTTTCATTCTGCGTAAAGAATGAAACCATGTTCTTATAGGAGTCAGAAAAATACCTGGATAAAAAACCTTTCAGATAACTCTTAGTGTACGAATCCCTTGAGATCAACGGATGATATTGATGCGTTTTGCCGTACGCGGTATGCCCGACAAAACCTTTTTTTTCCAATATGCGGATAATTGTAGAAACCGTATTATAGGCCGGTTTGGGCTCCGGCATTTGCTCGATGATATCGTTCACAAAAGCATTCTTCAAGCTCCATAAATGCTGCATTACCTGTTCTTCTGCCCTGGTTAGTTCCTTCATTTACACCTTAGGAATTAGTTAAATACAAAGCAAATATATAACTAAGCATTTAGTTTTCAAACTAATTCTTTAGTTATTTTATAAATAAGTAACTAGATATTGATTATCAGGGACTTATAAGGTAAGCATTGGGTTAATTTTCCCACCATTTTGTTTTTGGAAGACTATCACTCAGGAAGAATTCTTGTCCGATAAGGGGCGTAACATACTGTAAACCAATCCTGTCCGCCTCAAAGGTAAACCGCCTGATGGGTTCTTTCCAGGGATGAAATGCGAGGCTGTATTTTGCCCAGTGTACCGGCAGAGCGACCTCGGCATTCAGGTCGAGTGCCGCCTGAACACTTTGCTCAGGCACCATATGAATATTAGGCCAATACTCACCATAGGCTCCGCATTCAATTAGGGCAATCCTGAAGGGTCCAAGCTTCTCCCCTATGCGTTTGAAATGATCGGCATACCCGGAATCACCGGAGAAGAAAACCTTCTCATCGCCGTATCCAATAACCCATGAACTCCAGAGTGTCTTATTGCCCTGGTTCTGCCTTCCGCTGAAATGCTGCGACGGTGTTGCTGTAACGCTCAATTTCCCAAGTACGGACTCCTCCTGCCACCAATCCATTTCAAGGATCTGTTCAGGCTTTATTCCCCACCTTTCCAAATGGTCGCGGACGCCAAGCGGAACAATAAACAGTTTTACTTTATGATTGTACTCCCTGACAGCCTGGTAATCCAGGTGATCGAAATGATCGTGGGAGATGAGGATAATGTCAGGCACAGGAAGGTTTTCCGGGCTAAATTTATGTGTATAGCGAAAGGGTTTTGGTCCGGCAAATGGAACGGGTGACACTCGTTTGCTAAAAACAGGATCGGTAAGAACCGTTAAGCCGCCCATTCGAATATACACAGACGAATGACCCAGCCAGGTAATGCTGATCAGTGAATCGGCCAGTGTTGAAGAAAAATCAGGCATTATCGATGGCAGCGAATATTCCGGGCTCCGCTCTTCAACCTTTTTAAACCACATACCGATCATCCTGGTTTGCGATTTTGGAAGAAGTACAGGTACATCCTTTTCATTCAGGAATCTGCCTTTTTCATACCTCGCATTTTTTGCCAGTTTCGTCATTCGTACTTTATCAGGATTTCTTCCAAACTGGGGTGCAAAATATACAAAGATGTTTATCAGAATGAGAATTCCGAGGATGACAGAGATTATACTTAGTATCACGTTTAAAGCCTTTTTGGTTTTCTTATCGGACAGAAATGTGTTTAAAATATTCATGGTTAGAATTTCTTCCCAAATATGTAATAAAGATTCCTTTATCGGGATCAATTATCGGCAAATACAGCTTTTTGACAGGCGAAATGACTATCTCTGCGGGCAGAATATCACAGGGTGCTATCGAGGAGCTGCATCGTCCATAGGGCTTCTTCAAGGGGTGCCGGATTGGCAATTTCGCCTTTAAAAAACCTGACCACATCCCTGATCATCGGTTGTTGAATGGTGGCGGGCAGATCGTTTACTATCTCCTGGCAGCCATCACCATTCACAAGCTGTAATAGCGGATCCCGGAAGAAGGAAAAGCGGATCTTACCCTTTGCGCCGTAAATCACACAGCTGTCTTCCTTCATCTGCTCAGGCATATTGAAGGACCAAACCCCATTCATGAATACCGAGCATTGAAAACGAGCACTCAGCCGGGTTGTATCGGGGGCACCATAGGCCCCACCCTGGTTGAAGGAGTACCCGCTGAAAAAATCCGGTTCACCGAAAAGCCAGCATAGGATATCCAGCTGATGGGGAGCCAGATCGTGAAACAATCCCCCTCCTGAAATTTCCGGAATAATGCGCCAGTTACTCTCCGTTTCGGCAACCAAATTATTCTCCGGCGATTGGAATAAATGTATCTCCACCAGGCGTACTTCGCCAATGGCATCCTGCTCAATAAGCTCTTTTACTTTCAGGAACAAAGGAAGTTTTCGCCGATAATGCGCCACCGACATCCTGACTTGTTGCTGCCGGGCGACCTTAATAAGTTTCTCGCAACCTACAGAATCTATGGTTACCGGCTTTTCAATATAAACCTGTTTGCCTGCTTTTGCAGAGGCAATGGCGTATTCTTCGTGGTATGCCGGAGGTGTTGCAATATAGATGGCATTGACTTCCGCGTCTGCCAGCAGTTCATGAACAGAACCGTAATACCGCAAAACATGATGTCTTCTGGCATAATCCTTTGCCTTGTCTAAGTCCCTTCGCATAACAGCAACCAATTCTGAATCGGGAACCCTGCTGAAAGCAGGTCCGCTCTTCTTTTCACAGACATCACCAGCTCCGATAATGCCCCACTTCACTGTACCTTCTGTCACTTTCATAGAACAGTGTTAAGAGAGTTACAAACGCGTTGTCAATATTTCGCGGACCTTTTCCGGGGTAGTCATCCCGCGATCTCCGATCGCAAGCCATCCTCTGCTATTAAACCTGTCGACTATCTTTTGAATAGTATCGGCAGGTACCCCGTAAGCTGAAAGGCGTGTGGAAATTCCAAGACCTTCAAAGAAGGCAATGGTTTTAGCAATAATCTGGTCTATGGCCTGATCTTCTGCCTGAGATTCAATATTCAGGACACGCCTGCCATACTGCAGGAGTTTTTCTTTCTTTTCCGTCCTGAAGACATTCCAGACACCTGGCAATACAATCGCCAGGGTCCTTGCATGGTCGATCCCGTGAAAAGCAGTAAGCTCATGCCCTATCTGGTGAATCACCCAATCTTCATGGACTCCCCTTGAGATAAGACCATTGAGAGCCATGGTTGAACACCACATCAGATTGGCCATGGCATCATAGTCAGCAGGATTAGCATATACTTTAGGGCCTTCTTCGATCAGAGTTGTCAGGATAGCTTCTGCCATGCGGTCCTGGAGGGGTGCCCCTGCCGGATAGGTTAAATATTGCTCTATCACATGGACAAAAGAGTCGACGATGCCGTTGGCGACTTGTTTCTGAGGCAGAGAAGCCGCACTTTCAGGATCGAGGATCGAAAAGCGGGGCATCACTTCAGGGCTTGAGAAGGCCAGCTTTTCATCGGTGTCCTTTCGGGATATCACCGAGTTTGCGTTCATTTCAGTTCCTGTTGCCGGCAGGGTCAGTACAGTTCCCAGAGGAAGTGCCTGGCGTATTTCAGCTGCTCCTGTAAGGATCTGCCAGGGATCTTCCTGGAATACCGCTGCAGCAATATATTTGCTTGCGTCAATCACTGAACCGCCTCCGACAGCAAGAATGAAATCAATCCCTTCAGACCTGATCAGGTCAACAGCCTTCATACAGGTTTCATGTGTAGGATTGGGTTCGATTCCGCCAAACTCAACCAGAGTATATTCTGCCAGGGCAGATTTTACCTTGTCGTAAACCCCGTTCCGGAAAATACTACCTCCTCCATAGGTGAGCATAATTCTTTGAGAACTTGCAATCTGATTTTGCAATTGGATAATTTGTCCCTTACCAAAAAATATCTTTACAGGATTATTGAATTCAAAATTTTCCATAGCGTTAAAACTGTTATTTTAATCTAAACAGACAAGAGTGTTTTTCGTTCGGAAAGTTGATAAAAACCTATCCTTAGGGAATAATTACATTGATGCTTTGCGGAATGATCCGGAATTCAATGGGCGAATGGCCCAGCGATTCTCCATCTGCTTCGAGGTGGATCAGTGGATCTGAATCAATGGCAATGACTTTCCCCTTAAAACCTTCAATTTTAGGATGTTCAAGGATAGTGCCGTCGTATAACTTCTTTAGGCTTCGAATAACCTCTCCCTTGCGCATACGCTTGATAACCGTAATATCAAAAAGTCCGTCATCAATGACAGCATGAGGGGTCTGCAACATACCTCCTCCTGAGTATCTTCCGATACCCAGGCTCATGGTAAACACTTCATTGCGTAACACTTTACCATCGATATCGATCTCGGTACTTGTGTAGCTGTAGCCAAGGAGACTTTTCAGAAGTGTCCAAAAGTATATGGCTTTGCCACTCTTGCCCTTATCCTTTTGAATGTTTGTATTCCTGCACACGATGGCATCAAAGCCCAGTCCGGCAATATTGATAAAAAACCGTTTCAATCGTCGTGTTCCTTCATAATAGAACACTTCCCCCGTATCCTGGGCAACAGTTTTGTTGGCAGCAATTAGTTGTATTGCTTTTTCATAGTTCAGAGGAATTTCGAACATGCGTCCCCAGTCATTACCGGTACCAACGGTGATCATAGCTATCTTCAGGTCTATTGTAGGACAGGCTTTCTGACGAAAGCACCCATTGACAACTTCGTTCATGGTCCCGTCTCCACCAACAGCAATGATTTTGCGATAACCATCTTCGACACCCCGACGCGTGATCAGAATTGCATTGTGCCTGTTACAGGTGAATACTGGACGGTAAGGAATGCCGTACTTTTCAAGCAGATTTTCAATCTCTTTCCAGTCCTTTGCTCCTTTTCCGCTTCCTGCATTTGGATTAACAATGACCAGCCAGTCTGATCTAAGGTTTGAGTTCTGATTCATCAGAAGGGTATATAGTTAGCTTTTCCGGCATGCAAGGTACTTGTTTTTTTTTATTGAGCAATTATGGAAATTGATCACAGAACCTACAGGTACACGGATATACAGTAAAGCACCTTGTTTAGTGCCTTCAATTCTTTCCTGCCGGTAGCCTCAAACTCTATCCATCCATTTTCAGTCTGGATACGAATCTGGTTCACAGTACGGTTACCGATCAGCGCATAGCTGGCCCGGTTAATCGTGGCGTATACCGTAAGGGGTTTGTGTGTGTCAATGTCACGCATTGCATCCTGTAATACGCTTAGTGTTACGATGGCTTCATCATTTTCACCAAGGATCAGCTGATTGTTTCTGGCTATTTCCACCGGATAATCTTCCTTAATAACTACTGCAAGAACAATCAGTGAATCCTGATGCAGTTTCGCCCAGACATCTGCATCATTTCCGTTGAAACGTTCCGGATTTGTAATAACTAAGCGACTGTTATCCATACCGCTCACAGTATTGGAAAGATAATTGCATTTTTGCCCGCTAGCAATGGTTGTAGTTAGAATGATTGCTGTTACTAGTGTTGAGAATTTCATCCTTTGAAGGTTTAATGAAAACTGGCACAACATACATCCAATACCCGCTTCTACGCACTAAGAGGATTAACGTTACAAAAAAGAGCTACTCCTTAGAGTAGCCCCTGCGATTTAAAATAACATCTTAATTGGTTGGACATAACTTTTATCCTTCAACGCAGATCTTAAATTACGTTTGGAAATAAAAGCATTGATATTGTTAGGATCGCATTATAAATATACAAAATACGGATCAATTACCATGTTGTGAAGAGAGAAATATTGAAAGTTTTTATGTTTAACAGATGCTATACAGGTTACACAATTATGCCGTATACTTGTATTCTAATCAAACAAGTCTATGTCCGCATTGCATTCTGCTAAGATTATCCTGTTGTCTGTCTTACTAATGGTTGCATTTCCTGGCACAGCCCTATATGGACAAGCAGCGAAATGGACGGTTATGGTTTACCTTGATGCTGACAACGACCTGGAAGATGCAGCAATCGATGATATGAACGAAATGGAAATGATTGGTTCTTCGGAAGAAGTTAACATCATCGTCCAGCTTGACAGGATCAACGGATACGATGCAACGAATGAGAACTGGGCCGATACGCGACGTTTCAGGATAATTCAGGATGTTAATGAGTCGGTAATATCCTCCCCTGCCATCGACCTTCCCGGTGAATTGAACATGGGGGATCCGGAGACACTTGCGGATTTCATCACCTGGGCCTCTGAAAACTACCCGGCAGAGAACTATGCGCTTATTGTGTGGAATCATGGCGGAGGCTGGTACAAAACTGATGCCGATAAAGAGCCCGGGAATGAACTTCCACCGGAAAAAGATGTCTGCTATGACAATTCATCCGGAGATTTCCTGAGTAATATGGAGCTTAGCGATGCCATCAGCTCAACAGGTGCAGACCTTGATATATTAGCTTATGATGCCTGTCTGATGGGCATGATAGAGGTGGCCTACCAAAGCAGGAACCTGGTTGATATTATCATCGCATCAGAAGACCTGGAACCCTGGGACGGGTATGATTATACCGGCTTCCTGAACGACCTTATCCAGAATCCTGATCTTTCACCCGGGGAACTGTCCATCAGTATTGTATCACATTATGGAGCCTTCTACGAAGATTGGGTGACTTTATCTGCATTTCGCACCAGCGGTGTTATTAAGATAGCACAAAAATTAGACAGCCTGGTAGATGACTTGATCCGTAACAATGCTGTTTGGGAATCAGTTGGCCAGGCATGGAATACTGCACAACGCTTCAGCGAAACTCCTGAGTATGTTGACCTTGGAAGCTGGGCTAAAGAATTGGGGCAGCTATTGATCGATGAGGATCTGAGAGCGGATGCTGACAGTCTTTTCGCGGCTGTCGCAGAAGCCAGAATTGCACAATTTGAGTGTGAAGCCTATCCGGAAGCTACAGGCCTTACCTTCTACTTCCCTGAAGAAATGGATTATGATTTTGAGTATGAAGCAACTGGCCGTGATTTTTCAGACAGTACAAACTGGGTGCCATTTCTTCATACTTTTTTTCAGGAGTTTTACCTGGACCTTTCTGAACCCAACAATCACTTTGCCACGGCATCAGCTGCCACCAGCTGGAATATCGACAAAGGTAAATTAAATGATGCCTCAGACATCGATATCTACCGGATCTTTTACTATGACACCGGAATTACAACTTCCGAGGTATCCATAGACCCCCCGGCGGATTTTGACCTGTTCCTCTACCAGGTGGCTGATACCAGTATTGTGTTAATGGATTCATCTGTTAATCCGGGACTGGAACAAGAGCTGATCTCTTTCCAAAACCGTGATACAGGATACTATTTTATACTGCTCAGGCCGGTTGAAACAAGTGATATTATCTATGAATTGAATTATAAAGGACTGGACGTATACAGTTCCTATGATTATAATTTCGGCACCCCCCTGACACTGGCATTTGATGATGGTAATCCTGGTTCGGGATTTTCAGCTCTCGGCTCACAGAATGGAATTGGTATGGCAGTTACCGTAATGGGGGTGATAAATGGTGTGTGGTACTATGTCACACACCAGAATGATACCGGTGAAGGAATGGTTTACCTGGATCTGTATTATCCGGAGTACGAAGAGCCGGTCCGGGGAATCGATCCAATTGCGCTTGAACCTGATCATACGGGCTGGAACTACCTCGATCTTACTTCATATTCGGTTTCCGGGTATGGCGATGAAATTCTTTTTGGTTTACGCTGGACCGCGGGAAGTAACATGGCGATTGGAACAGACTCCATGCCAGGATTCGGAGCGTCCTATATATTCTGGGAGGATGTATGGAAAGCTAGCGGTGATTCTTTGATAGGGTATATACGGCCCATTATCAGCTATCCCCAAAGTATCCAGGAAAGATGCCTCTGTTCTGAATTGGTGGAACTTACAGCTGCAAACGGATCATTTGAGGATGGAAGCGGTGCCTCCAGCTATGGGAATAATTGCCAATGCAGGTGGATCATACGGCCTGTTGGTGCTCTAAGTATCTCTGTTACCATTAACGAGTTGGATCTTGAACCTGAATACGATTTTCTTTATGTTTACGACGGGGAATACCCCCTTGAAGGGAATTTGTTGGGAATCTATAATGGGAGCCTGGAAAATGAACAGTTTGTAGCAGGATCCGGCAGCATGTTACTCGATTTTACCTCAGATGGTTCAATCGGCTATCCCGGTTGGTCCATAAGTTACACAGCTGATTTTGCAGTTTCTGAAAATCTTAACGGAACCATGTCCACCTGGACTCTCTTCCCCAACCCGGGGGATGGCCGGATGCAGCTAAGGAAGACAAAAGCTGATGTACAGGAAACCTTCCTTACCCTCTTTAGCGCAACAGGTGAACAACTGACAAATATTGAAATATCACATGGAAACGAGGTCCTTCAGCTTGATTTTAGCAGGTTTGCTCCGGGCCTTTATTACCTCCGGATAAATGACCAGGATAGTTCTGTGCTCATTCCATATTTACTAAATCCCTAGCTGCCCGACTGACGTTCAGCATCATAGTTTCTGATCTTCTCAAGGATCCCGGGTTCGGCGCTGTCGTACATTTCCCTGATAAACGCATCAGAAAAGTTATACGTTCTTTCTTCGAGGCTCATACTGTCAATGCGGTCAAACAACATTTCCCTGGCCTGTTCAATATCTTTCCCATAAATATGATATGAATCTGCCTGCCAGTTCAGGCGACCCAATCTTACTGTCTTTCCGGTACGTTTTGCCACTTCAGCAGCAATAACCTCTTTGTTGAACTGGATAAACCCGAACATATTCATAAAACTGGCCCCCCAGGCATCGTTGCTGCGGAATCTGATGTTGCAATTTAGCCAGTACACACCCTCTTCATCTTCCATGATCCTGTACCAGAGCGATTGCAGGCAAGGTGGATCGTAACATTCAACATCGAGGTTGGGCATCCAGGTGATCATCTGGGCCTGACGGGTAAAGGGCTGATCCGATAATTTGGCAATAACGGCCTCAACCTGATCAACTTTAAAGGGTCCCGTTTCAACCTGTTTCCCATCTACCCCTTCCATCCAGACTCCATAATGCTGAAGCCGGCCATGGTAAGTATACTCCCATCGTGTATCCTCAGGATCGTTCATATTTTTCACCCAATGATCTTTGTATCCCTTTAGCTCCAGCACATACTCTTTAAGCTGCTCAATTCCTCCGGGAAAAGCCATATGAATCATAGGCTCAGCTTCCGGTTCTTCAATGGTCAGGTTAAGGGTACAGTCCAGGCTCATAGGGTCTCCGGGCTTATCGTACTGAGTTTTAAATCTTGCACCCTTGTTATAAAGCGCCACCAGTGCTGTTTCAAAAGCCTGGGAAAGGGTCTTCTCGGAGATTGTAATGACGGGAATATTTACCATTTCATTTGCTCAATTTTGATTCAAATTCAGCAATTAAAATAGGTAAATCAGGAAAGTTCACCTTATAGCCGGACAAAAAGTTTTTAGGATGTTTTCAACTCCCTTATTCCAAGCCGGTCAGCGGTTGGTTGTTTCAGCCCTGATTATTCAAAGATGCCAGCAATTCTTCCACCTGATTATCGTAGTAGAAGGAATAGTTAAGTTCCTGCGCCTTCAGCAGGTCGGCCCGTGCTTTGTCCTGTTCACCTTCTGCCAGAAACACCTCGGCCCGCTTTTTATAGGCATCAGCATTCAAAGAATCCAGTTCAAGGGCTTTATTCAGGGCCAGGAGGGCATCCTTTATCATATTCATTTTCAGGAACATGTAGCCCCAGTTAGCATAGGGATCTGAAAACTGCGGATTATTTCTTATTGACTGCTTAATAGCTTTTTCAGCCAGATCATACTCCTCATTATCAATATGCAGGGCTGCCATGAAACTCCAGGACATGAAATCTCTGGGATTTTCTTTTGCACACTTCTTAAAATCTTTCATGGCCGCTTCCGGTTTACCCATTTTCATGTAGCAAAATCCCCGGGTATTCAAGGCAAAATGGCTATCCTCCATCTCATCTAGCAGCACGCCGCATAATTCAATACAATGCTCAAAATTCTTCAGGGCCTGTTCTATTGAGATGTAATCTCCCAGGTAATCTGTATTCTCAGGATCACATTGTAAGGCTTTCTCAATAGAAACTTTTGCTGCTTCATAATCCCCATTTCCGGCATAGATCTGTGAAAGATAATAATGAGCCTCCTCATTTTCAGGATAATTGATCGTCACCTTTAAAAGTTCGGGAACCGCTTTCTCATACTCATGCAGACAATAATGCAGGTAGCCCCGCAGGTACATTGCACGCTCATTTTCTTCTTCTTCCAGAACCTGGTTCAATAACCCGAGGGCCTTGTTAAAATCCCCGGTTATCATTTTATCCTCTGCTGACTGTATCAATTTTTCTGTATCCATTCCCAATATTAATTTAAAGGCCGCTTTTGCGATAAAATAGCCCTTTGAATAATTCCGGCTATTCGCTTTGGAAAACTTTGCCAAATATAATGAGCAATACGTCGCAATCACAATTAAACCGGGAATTTTACCAACCATTAAAATTCTGCTTCTTTCATTTTGCGCTCAGAAATGCCTTACTTTTTATTCAGGATAAAGAAAAAGTAAAAAGCTGTTGCTAAAGCCTGGCAGCAAAGATCTGTCCAAGTTCATCCGCAGAAAATGTAACCGGATGGTTTTTAAGTCCTGTCTGTGATACAATAGCGGGAATATCAGCGGGGCTGATTTGATATTCTGAAAAACTGGGTATCCTGAATTCCCTGGTCAGGTACTCAATTTCATGAACCAGAATCTCTGCATATTCAAATTCAGTCAGTGAACAATCTTCAGTAAAAAATCGCCCTGCTCTGGCAAATTTCTTCGTTACCGGATCTACCCCATTTTGCTTTACTGCTTTAGCCAGGGTCATGCGATTTACAGGTCCCATCAGACTCCCACATACGATTCCGTGAGGTACCGGGAACAAACTGCCCAAGGGCTGTGCAAAACCGTGAACTACTCCCAGACCGGCATTCGCCAGGCATATCCCTGAAAGCATTGCTGCATATGACATATCAGTCCGCGCACCGAGGTTTTCCGGTTCCATGAAAACCTTATGCAGGCTCCGGCTTACTGCCTGGAGACCGCTTAATGCCAGAGCATCCGTATATTCATTGGCTGCTGTGGAAATGTAGGATTCAAGTAGCTGGCTGAAAGCATCCATTCCGCTTGTACAGGTTTGAAGCCGTGAACAGCTGAGGGTAAGTTCAGGATCAATCAGGGCATAATCAGGTACGTAATTGTCATGGCGAAGTGACTTTTTAAAGCCTTTCTTGCCAAACTCAGAGATTACTGCATTCTTCGTGGTTTCACTTCCGGTGCCTGCAGTAGTTGGAACCGCAATGAGACCTTTTCTTTGTCCTGAAGGCTGACGGTCTCCAACACCCTCAAGATAATGCCGAACACTCCCCTCCTCACAGAGCATGGCGGAGATTGCCTTTCCTGCATCGAGCACGCTCCCCCCACCAATAGCCACTACCATATCCGGATTGAAAGCCCGGAAGCCTGATACTGCATCATCTATATGGGCAGGGGAAGGCTCCCCTGAAATGATATAGTGTTCCCATTTTATCCCAGCGGCCTGAATGTACTTTTCAACTTTCACCTTCAGCCCCGAGTTGTACCACGACTGCTTACCGGTAACAAGCAGTGCAGATTTACCCAGGCATAAGGCCAGCTCACCTATGCTGGATATTGTTCCTGTACCAAAAGTAATATCAGGCTGGGCAGCGAGCTTGAAATGAGCAGAATTGCCTACCATTTTGCAGGTTCTTGAGGATACAATATCGTATGTTTGATACCCTTCCTGGGTTGTGCCATCCAATCGGCAACAGTATCCCTCCATGCCCGGTAATGCTCAGTTTCTTTATGAGCCCTGGCAGCATCTTCGGAAACATATGCTTCATAAAGTGTGAATTTGGCTGGGTCTTCAGCATCCTGCAAAATATCGAAGCGAAGGTTCCCCGGTTCCTTTACAGAAGCTTCATGATTTATTCGGCAGGCTTCGATAAATTCCACCCTTTTTTCAGGAATTACCCACACATGTACAAAAGTTACAATCATATGCATTAGTTTTTGTTGCTTAAGGTGCCTACTGCCTGTTTCTGAGGTAAGAAATTCCGGTTATCAGAAAGGTGGATAGGAAAACAACTCCCATCATAAAACCAAAAAAGACCGTTGAATAGGCTGACAGTCGGTTCACACCCTCACCCGGTTCCTGAGAGAAGATATCATACAGGGAATGAAACAAAAGCCAGATGCCGACAAAAATAAAGAGGACATGAAATGTCAGGTATATCACCCTTGCCAGTCTGGACTGCTTAAGCACATCCTTCAGTGTGAACCTTTCAATGCTGCGCTTCCGGAGAATTCTCTGAGGATCCATACTTGCTGCTGCTTCCTGCTTCCGCCTGCGGACCTGTTCCTGGTGCCACAATATCTCCAGTTCACCATCAGAGTACTTGTGCGAGAGAAGGAACTCATAAGCATTCTTAAGGATGATGAAATATTCCCCGGCCTTTTCAGAATCATTGACATCAGGATGGAGCTCTTTGGCTGCTTTACGATAAGCTGCTCTGATGGTATCTTCATCGGCACCTGGAGAAACCCCTAATATTTTACAGCAAATAAAATACATGTATCACTTCCAGTTTCACGAAGTTAGTGATAAATAAGCCATCAAATCATCCGAAATAAAAAGATTATTCCTCCAGAATCGGAATTGAGATTTTCCTTTTCCATTCCCCGGTATCGGCTTCATTAAGCGAACTGCGCTCATAGGTCTCCCACCAGAAAGTATCGGCGACCAACTTATTATCCCGGATGAATTCATCCAGTTTTTTATAGGGTTCTGAGCGGTTTAGCTCGCCCCATTGGATAATCGCCGCAACCCTGCCAGTGTCAATCTCCATGTACTGATACTCCTTCCATGACCAGGTTCTCTTCTCGATGGGATAAGCCGTCGCAAACAGGCTGTTGTTTTCCCCGTGTGTTCTGAAAAAGATGGCTAATGGTTCCCCAACATGGGCAAGTTTCCGTCTGCTGAGGTAAGCTTCAATCTTTTCCAGATTAGGTTTAAAGCGATCCTCAAGAAAACCCTCCCTAAAGGTATCCACCACCGCAATAAGCATTAGTTTACCATGCTCCTCAAACCCTGGCTCTGACATCCGGCACAGCCGGAGGCTTTCTCCTTCCGTTCTGATCTTCTTTAATCCCCCAAGATAATCATTGGTTAGCTTATCGCTGAACAGATACACAAAATAGCGTTCGAAGTAGCCTATCTGAGAAAAGATGACTTCATAGTTAACAAGAGTTCCCTTATTTTTTTTTGTCAGAGTAATTTTAAAGCTGGCTTTTCCGAATCGCCCAAGATCCATTCTTCCTCTTACCTCTTCGTTTTCTGTACAGGAAGTCAGGGTAATGCTGCCTGCCCCATATTCCCTGCTGGTCCATGAGAGTGAGCTTCCTGCACCCTCCTTAATCTTTCCAACACGTACATCCACTCCTTTATCTTCGGTAAGCCAGGGAGCCCATTCCTTCCATTTTTCGATCTGAACAATCTGATTATAAATAAGTTCTGGCTTTGACTTCACATCAAGGCGGGTCTTCATGGAATGATAATCCGGCAGGAAAAGACCTGCCAGAAGAATTAGAATTACAAGTATTGACAGTAAATACAGAACTTTGAGGAGTAGTTTCATGTTTACCGGGAATTAAGTGTCGTATCAATTAGGTAAAAATATGAAATTAATAAGAACCCTCTATCCGGCATTATGACAGAATAGAATAATGTTCCTAACATTTCGTTAGAAAATTGTTATCTGAATAATTTGGACTCGTTCCCGATTTTGCGATGTTTGCACTTTATTTCTTAAGATGAAAGCAATAGTAATCAATAGTTTTGGCACTCCCGATGTGTTTGAACAAGCTGAAGTTCAGAAACCTGAAATAAACAATACTAGCATACTGATAGAAGTTGCCGGGGGAAGTGTCAACCCTGTTGACTGGAAGCAGAGACAAGGAAATCACCGCCTGCTGTTTGGTAAAAAATTTCCGATAGTGCTGGGGTATGATGTTGCAGGTAAAGTAGTTGGTACCGGAAAGTCTGTAACGCGTTTTCAGGTTGGGGACTGGGTATGCGGAGTACTAAGTAAATCATCCTACGGGAAGGGTCTGGCACAATTTGCTGCAGGGCCTGAAAATTTTTTCACAAAGCTTGAAAATGTAAAAGATCCCGGAAGCTTTGCAGCGCTCTCCCTGGCCGGTTTAACCAGCCTTCAGGCAATCCGTGACAAGGGGAAACTAGAGCAGGGACAAAAGATCCTTATTATTGGTGCTGCCGGAGGAGTTGGACATTTTGCCGTACAGATCGCAAGGATTATGGGGGCTGATGTATATGCTGTTTCAAGTGAAAAGCACCGCAGTTTTTTAGAGCAATTTGGTCCACATACCTTCATCGATTACCACAAACAGGATATCCTTCAGTTAAATCATCATTTTGATATCATCTATGATGGTGTCGGAAAATACTCGTTCCTGAAATGCAAGCACCTGCTAAAACCGGGTGGCATATACATCAATACTCTTCCCAGACCAAAGATTCTGGTCCATAAGCTCCTGGCCCTTTTCACCCGGGGTAAAAAAGTAAGGACCATCCTGATGAAACAAATTCCTGAGGATCTTGATCAGCTGGTGGCATGGGTAAAGGAAGAAAAATTGAAGCTATGCATTGACAAAGAATTTAAAATTCAGGATGTTGCAAGTGCGCATGTCTATAGTGAAGCCGGTCATACAGAAGGAAAAATACTGATCCGCTATGAATGGTAAGGAGCTTTGGGAAAAAGTCATTTCTGCAATAAAAGATTTCCGGTGGAAGCGACAGTATTCTGCACTGGCAGTGAAGATTGCTCTTATTTCATTCGCCTCCCTTGTGCTTTTAGTCCTGTTACTTGTTTTGAGTGTCTACTTGGGAGTTTTTGGAAAACTTCCTGATATTAAGGAACTTAAACGCATTAAAAGCTACACAGCTTCAGAGGTCTACTCATCCGATAACTACCTGTTGGGAAGGTACTATGTTGAAAACCGTACAAATACAAGTTTGGAGGAAATACCCGATTACTTCCTGGAAGCCCTCATAGCTACGGAAGACGTCCGTTTTTACGATCATAGAGGCGTTGACCTGCGAAGCAGCATGAGGGTACTTTTCAAATCGATCCTCCTCCATCAAAATGCCGGTGGTGGCAGCACCATCACCCAGCAACTGGCAAAAAATCTTTATCCCCGGGAGCAAAGGAGAATGCTTTCTATGCCTATTTCGAAGCTCAAGGAAATCTTCACAGCGCGGCGGTTGGAAAAGGTATATTCAAAAAATGAAATCCTTGAGCTGTACCTTAATACAGTTCCCTTCGGGGATAATACCTATGGAGTTGAAACGGCCTCTCTGATCTTTTTCAGCAAAATGCCAACTGAGTTAAAAGTTGAGGAGGCCGCTGTACTCGTAGGCCTACTTAAGGCCAATACGCAGTATCACCCTGTATTGCATTATGAAGCCTCTCTGAAGCGGAGAAATGTCATCCTGGATCAAATGGTCAAATACGACTACCTGGATCGACGGGTAGCTGATTCATTGAAGAAACTACCCATCATGCTTGAGTACCGGAGATTTCAGCATGATGAAGGTCTGGCGCCCTACCTGAGAGCCTATGTAAACGAAGAAGTACAACGCTGGGCAGCAGAGAATCCCAGAGAGGACGGAAGCAACTATAATTTATACACCGACGGACTGAAGATCTATACCACAGTAGATTATAAACTCCAGCTGGCAGCTGAAACAGCGGTGAAAAACCACATGTCAGTTTTGCAGAGTGAGTTTGTACAGCAATGGAATGGCAGGGAACCCTGGAAGAAGAATACAATGCTTGCCATACGTGAAATCAGGCAATGTAAACGCTACAAAAACCTTCAGACAAAAGGGTATACGGAGAAAGCCATCCTTGAAGAACTTTCCAAACCAGTTAAGGGGTATATTTTCACCTGGAAAGGAAACAAAGAAGTTACCATCTCTCCTCTTGATTCAATCCTTTATCATTTTGGAATACTTCATGCAGGGCTCCTCTCGATGGAAAGCCATTCCGGATTCATTAAAGCCTGGGTTGGAGGGATAGATTATAAGTTTTTTCAGTATGACCACGTCACATCACGCCGCCAACCCGGTTCTACCTTTAAACCCTTTGTATATGCTGCGGGTATTGAACAGGGGATGGCCCCGTGCGATTTCTTCGCCAATGACAGTGTTGTTTATGAAGCGTATGATAACTGGACTCCCCGAAATGCAGAAAGAACATACGGAGGATATTACAGCATGAAGGGAGCACTGGCTCATTCGGTAAATACTGTTAGCACTACCATCCTGATGCAGGCGGGAATTGATAATGTAATCAGCCTGGCAAGGAGCGCCGGTTTTTCAGGCGATTTGCCTGCTGTACCGTCCCTGGCCCTGGGAACCGGGACAGCTTCCCTCTATGAGCTGGTACAGGCGTATTCCATATTCCTTAATGGGGGTAAGAGGGTCCGGCCCATCGTTATCAGAAGGATTGAAGATGCAAATGGCAAATTGCTCTTCGCCCAGGGTCCTTCAATTGGTCATGAGCCGGTTATTTCGGACAGCACTGCTGAACTCACCCTGGCCATGCTCACCCAGGTTGTTGACAGTGGTACCGCTTCATCATTGAGGGGTACCTATCAGTTTAGCGGTGACCTGGCAGGAAAAACCGGGACTACACAAAACCAGACCGACGGTTGGTTTATCGGACTAACTCCTGACCTGATCACCGGAGTATGGGTAGGCGGTGATAATCCAGTGGTCCGTTTCAAATCCATCAGGTTCGGACAGGGAGCTCATATGGCTTTACCTGTTTTTGCAGGATATATGAACGCGGTTTATAAACACCCTGTATTCAAATCATCCAGGTACTCTGCATTCAATATCTCCCCTGAGGCCATGCAGGCCCTTGAATGTGCTGAATTTACAGAGAGAAAAGAGGAAACCCTGAGAGACATTCTGGATGAGACGAAACAGTCAGTTGACAAGTTCCTGGAGAAGTTTATCCCTCCCAGGCGAAAGCGACTCCGACAGTTGTTAAATATGAGACCTTGAAGTAATAAGAATCATTTCCGGGGACGCAATACCCTGCGAATAGCCAGTTTCTGAGAATGTGATAACATATATCACCCTTCGAGATGAGCAATCTCATTACCTGGCTTAACTCCTACATCTATTAAAAGTTTATTTTCGAATCAGGTTTAATGATCTTCAAGTTAAACCTTATTTCATCCTTATACTTCTTCTACTCAGCCTCAAGATCCTGTCTTGAGGTTTTTTATTAATATCTCCTGACCCGGAGGCTTGTCGGCCTGCGGCTTTAACTGTAACCCTGCATTAATTTATTCAGAATCATTCTAAATTAGAATCTGAAAGGGTTACTTTTTGAAGGTAAAGTTTATATATATAAAAAGGAGTTGATGCAATAAGGCATTAAAAATAGACGTGCGAAGTATGGATTCATTTGTTTAGTCCTTTCAGGATCAAAACAGTTAGGCGCAATGGTTATCATTTTCTCGGTAGGCAAATGCCAAAGTTAGAGGTTACCGAATACCTGAAACGCATTTCTCCCGCCCCGGGTTTTTCCCGGGGCTTTTTTTTTATTCACCTTTTTTCTAATTTGTGCAGCACTTCAATAATTTTCTCGTCTTACTAAGTGAAGGATAAAATAAAAGCTCCGGACACTGATGTGCAAAGTTTGATAAAGCGCTGCATCCACAATGATAAAAGAGCTCAATTATTGTTATATGAGCGATTTGCCAAAACACTGTTCAACAGTGCTATTCGTATCCTCAGGGACAGAATGGAGGCTGAAGACATTGTCCAGGATTCATTCATCACTGCTTTCCGAACGCTGGAGAGCTATAAGCAGGATGCCCCTTTTGATGCATGGATCCGGAGGATTGTTATCAACCGGTCGCTTGACAAGCTGAGAAAAAAAAGGCCTTTGTTTGTAGAACTGGAAGATGAACAATATGCCTTTAATATAAGGGCAGATGAGGAAACCGGCTTTCCCGATAAGCCTGACAGGGAAAAGCTTGAACAAATAAGAAGGGAGTTTATTAAACTTCCGGAGGGCTATAGAATCATCTTTTCGCTCTATTATTATGAAGGCTTCGATCATGACGAAATTGCCGAGATAACAGGTATTACGGCTTCAACATCAAGATCTCAGCTTTCCAGGGCCAGGCAAAAAATTATAAATGCAATAAATGCAGGTAAATGAAAACGGACCCTTTTAATGAACTGCGTAAATATTCTACTGTAGAAGAAATGCCTGAAGGGCATCTTGAGCGTTTTGAACGGAAACTCGATATGGAATTGTATCCGAAGCGCATATCAGCATATTTGAAATACTTCGCTGTAGCGGCAACACTGATCCTGCTTCTGGGCGTGTCCCTGCTGGTTTATTTCAGTCTCCAGGATTTTGACGGCTCCCGGCAAAAATACTCCCCGCAGCAGCCGGAAATGCTCGAAGCCGAACTTTATTACCAATCGGAAATCGATGCCCGCCTTGAAATCCTGTCGGCAAACCCGATCGTGGAAAAAGAGCTTATTGCTGAGCTTGGAACACCGGATAACGCGCTATTTCAGATTAAAGAAGATTTATATCAAAACCCGGATGACAGCAGATTAATCCATGCTGTTATGGAATCGTACCAATCCAGAATTGAAGTTCTGGATAGGATCATTGAGCAAATTGAAATGTATGAGAACCAGTAAAACAAAATTATGAAAACGACATACACAAAAAAATCAATCCTGTTTCTTGCTATCGTACTAGGTTCGTTAACTATTTACGGGCAGGAGAAGACCATAAGCAAATCCCTGACCTGCAAACCCGGATCCGTATTCAGCATCGAGAATAAGTATGGAAATATTGATATCCGCGACTGGGAAAAGCATGAAATTGAAGTTCAGGCAACTGTAATCCTGAAAAACGTACCGGCTGACAGGGCTGAGCGAATTTTGGAATTCGTTGACATAAACATCCGTGAACATGGGGATACGATCACCGCTGAAACTCATTTTGATGATGCTTTTTTCGAGTCTATAGGGAATATAAAGACCGGCAGCGAGAATAAATTCGAAGTCAATTATACGGTTATGATGCCTTCAGACATAAGGCTGAAAGCCTATAACAAGTACGGAAGCATTTTCATCAATAAACTCACTTCTGCTTCAGAAATAAACCTTCAATACGGTGTTCTGAAGATTAATCAATTGGAAGCCAGGGACAAGCAAAATATGGCAAGGATCAACTTATCCTATTCCAAAGCCACCATTGAGTCCTGTGAGTGGGTTAAACTGCAAAGTAAATATTCAAAAATCACGATTGAAAACAGTAAAGCCCTGATCTTATTGACCAAATATTCCAAACTGTATATTGATGAAGGGAGCACTATTATTTCTGATTCAAAATATGACGAATATGAGATTGGCAGCATAGAAAACCTTGTTGTTGAAGCCAGCTATTCAGACTATAAAATCGAAACGGTTAGCAATAAGATCAGCCTTGAAAGCAATTTTACCGACGTCCGGATCGACAGGGTACCCGCTTCTTTTAACCAGATCAGTCTGGTCAATCAATACGGATCCATACACCTGGGAATTGCGTCCGGAGCTTCATACCGGCTTTCCGGAGAGGCCAGCTATGCCACTATACATTATCCAGAATCTGTTGATGTTAAACGGACTCAGGACGCGGATAAGCTATCAGTCGAAGGTATTATCGGGAACGATAAATCAACAAAGTCCGCGGTTAAAATTCAGAGTAAGTACGGAGGTATCAATCTCATGCAATGATTTTCCTAACGACATTCTCCAGCTCGGAGTTATAGACTATGAAATAGGGATTCAATAAATTTTCCTTGTTGTAACTCAAGGGTTTGCCTGTTTGCAATTCAAGCACTTCACTTCCGGCATATACTGCCACAGCCTGACTTGCAGCGGTATCCCACTCCATGGTAGGTCCGAGCCTGGGGTAAACATCGGCAGCTCCTTCAGCCACCATACAGAGCTTAAGGGAGCTACCATAGGATTTTGTTTCCTCAATAGTGTAGTATTTTTCCAGCTCTGTGATGAATGCTTTTGTTTCCTCGGAAAGGTGTGATCGACTTGCAACAATATTCAAGCCACCGGATATTGTTCTGGGGTTCAACTTAACAGATGATTCCAGAATGGTATGGGCAGTATCTTCGGGAGTCAGTACTTTCTTAAAACTTCCTGTTTCTTCCGATGCATAATACAAGGTATCCAATACAGGTGCATAAACCACACCCAATACGGGAATACCAGCTCGAATAAGGGCAATATTAATGGTATACTCAGAACGCCGGTTGATAAATTCCTTAGTCCCGTCAAGCGGGTCGATCATCCAGAACTCGTTCCATGTTGATCTTTCTTCAAAATTGACAACCCGGGTTTCCTCGCTTAAAACCGGAAGATTTGAACCTTCCAGGTAAGACAAAATTACACGATTCGATTCCAGGTCAGCCTGGGTTAAAGGCGAGTTGTCGTCTTTAACAACCACATCCATATCTGTATGATAGAAATTCAGCGTCTTTTTTCCTGCCTCGATGGCTGCCTCAATAGCTAATTCAAGTTTTTCCCGGTTTGTCATATTAAAAATAAATCAGTGATAGAATTGCGACTGTAGTAATCATATAGATCATGGTCAGGGGTGTCCCGATTTTGAAGAAGTCTTTAAACGAGTAGTTACCAGGGCCATAAACCATGAGATTGGTCTGATATCCGTGCGGCGTCATGAAGTTTGCCGCTGAAGCATAAGCTACGGTCAGTATAAATGGTGTCGGGGGCAGGTTCATTTTATAGGCAATTGTAAGTGCAATGGGGAAAATAATACCTACCGAAGCCTTATTGGTTATATAGGCAGCAAGTATAGTGGTTATCAGGTATATACCGAACAGTATGCCCACTTTTCCAAAAGGCTGAAAGAGGGCAATAAAGGCCGAAGCAATGAAGTCAGCCGCCTGAGTCTTGATCATCGCAATGCCAAGGGCCAGCGAAAGGACGATGACCAGAGCCAGGTTATAGTCAAGGCTTTTAGGTAGTTCTTTTGGCGAAGAGATACCCAGGATCATCCCGGTGAGCAAAAGTATAAGAAGGCTGATAAACAGGCTTACCAGTCCAAGAGTGGCCAGGATAATAGCCACCATCAACCCCCCAAGGAGAATATAGACTTTGTAATTCTCTATTTTAACGAAATCTTTTACATGCGAAATAAAATAGAAGTCTTGCGACGACTGTGTCCTGCTGGTAAAAGCAGAACCTGCATACAGGAGCAAAACATCCCCTGCCCTAAGATCAATATCTTCTATTTTATTGGTAATATTTTCTCCATTCCGGTGCAATGACAGTACAGCCGCATCATATTTTGCCCTAAAATTGATTTCCTTGAGCTCTTTCCCGATAAGGCTCGAGTTCTGGGAAACAACAATTTCTATTACTTCGGCTTTTTTCCTACGTGACATCATCCCTATTTCAGGTACCACCAGGCCTGATCCTTTTTCAACAAGCTCAGCAATCTGCTGGGTATCTCCTGCGAAAACGAGTATGTCATCTTCATTGAACTCCAGGTCGGTTCGGTAGTTGGGGAACGTAATGTTCTCCCTCATAATCTCAACCAGTAAAAGGCCTTTCTGATCCAGAAAGTTGGTTTCATCCAGGCGCATGCCGATCAGGTGGGATCCACTTCGAACACGGGCTTCAATAAAATAGGTCCTGCTGCTTCCAAGGTTAATATCCACAGCATGCCTGTCTGGCAGAAAACGTTTTCCTACCAGTATAATATAGAGATAACCCAGAATTGCCATAGGAATGCCTACCCAGACAAAGTCAAACATTTTCAGTTCCGGAAGATTGGGTATAATATTCTGATCTTCAACCATTCCCGCAACAATCAGGTTTGTTGAAGTACCGATAAGCGTTACGGAACCACCCAAAATTGCCGCATAGCTCAGTGGGATCAGAAACCGGGAGGGAGAATATCCATTCCTTTTACACCAGTTATGGACATAGGGCATCATGATGGCTACCAGGGGGGTATTATTCAGAAAAGAAGAAAAAGTCGCCACGATAACCATCATACGGGTTAAAAAACCGTTGTAGCTTCGGGCATTCCTGAAAAGCCGGTCGAACAATTTCTCTATAACGGCGGTTTTTCGCATCATGTCCCCCCATACCAGGAGCATCAGAATAACAACTACCTGTTCATTCCCGAGTCCGGATAATATCTCATCCGGCGTCAGTATCCTGAAAACAGCCAGAAATAAAATAGCAATCAAAAAAGTAAAGGCAACCCCAAATAATTCTGTATACAAAGAATACAAAATGAATATCAGCGCAATCAGAACCAGTATAATATCAAATGTGAACATGATATGTAAGGAGCTCTAGTACCTTTTAATAGCTTTTAAGGACAACGAAAGTATAAAATCTTTTGGTTTTAGGAGCAATAATCATGGATTTGTACCCTGTATTTCTCTTGTAATGCAATTCCTGATTAGATCCTTTGAAATAGCAAAAACCTTGTATATCTTCGATTACATAACAACTTAGAATTTAAATGGTGATTTTTGCAGAATTAGAGCCGGCCGGTGTATGGAAGTACTTTGAAGAGATTCTGGCTATTCCCAGACCCTCAAAGCATGAGGGAAAAATCATAGCCTATCTGATTGATTTTGCCATGAGTAACGGGCTTGAATGGAAAAAGGATGCCATCGGCAACCTCCTGATCCGGAAACCCGCTTCAAAAGGTTTTGAAAATAAGGAAACCGTGGTCCTGCAGAGTCATGTAGACATGGTATGCGAGAAAAATACGAGTATTGAATTTGACTTCCTCAATGATGCAATTCGTGCGCACATTGAAGACGGGTGGGTAAAAGCTAAGGGTACTACCTTAGGGGCAGATAACGGAATTGGCATCGCAGCTTCACTGGCAGTGCTTACCGATAATACCCTAAAGCATGGTGAAATAGAATGCCTGTTTACTGTGGATGAAGAATCCGGACTTACCGGTGCCTTCAACCTGGAATCAGATTTTTTCCGGGGCAAGTACCTGATTAACCTTGACTCCGAAGACGATGGTGAACTCTTCATCGGATGTGCAGGGGGAATCGACACCCTCATATCCTGTCCGGTGGAAATAGAGCAAATTCCTGAAACCGGATACGAAGCCTTCCTTATAAAGGTCAGTGGTCTCAAAGGCGGGCATTCCGGAGACGATATCAACAAGGGACGGGGAAATGCAAATAAGATCCTGGTCCGTTTTCTTTGGCAGGCGCTGGACAGGTTCAATCTTAAGATCAGCAGTCTGGAGGGAGGAAACCTGCGAAATGCCATTCCAAGGGAAGCTTCATCCCTGGTAATAGTGAAAGATTACTTAAAGCAAGAATTTATCGATTACCTCAAAAAAATCGGCGATGAAATTTATGTTGAGCTTCAGCCGGTAGAAACTGAGTTTAAACTGACCTGTCAATCACAGGAACTCCCTGGTGAAGTCTTCTCCGAAGAGACAATCAATCCCGTCATCAGTGCAGTTTATACTGCCACAAATGGTGTAATTGAGATGAGCAGAACGATTCCGGGTTTCGTGGAAACTTCTTCTAACCTGGCCTCTATCAGGATGGTTGACAAACGGGTAATCCATATTGTAACCAGCCAGCGAAGTTCTGTTGAAAGCTCAAAACTCCATATTGCAGGAAGGATCAGAAGTTTGTTTGAACTGATAGGTGCAAAGGTTGAACATACGGGCAGTTACCCGGGATGGAAGCCAAATCCTGAATCTGTTCTACTTCATATTACTGAAAGTCAACATATTGAATTATTCGGTAACAAACCGCTAATACGTGCGATTCATGCTGGACTTGAATGTGGATTATTCCTTGTGAAATATCCCTACCTGGATATGATATCCTTTGGTCCTACCATCAGGGATGCTCATTCACCGGATGAAAAAATGGAGATCAAAACGGTGAAGAAATTCTGGGATCTTCTACTTGCTGTTATTCAGAAGATCCCTGAAAAATAGCCTATTCAACCGGCTCAAAATCTTCTTTGCCAACACCACACACGGGACATACCCAGTCGTCAGGAATTTCTTCGAATGCAGTGCCTGGTGAAATTCCTCCGTCAGGATCTCCTTCAACCGGATCATATACGTACCCACAGATCGTACATTGGTATTTTTTCATCGTTTGTCTACTATTTTAAAATATCTCGATAAGAAACAATACATTTACGCACAAAAGAAGTCTTTTTTTTATGAAAATGAAAATTATACCCTGAAGGGTGTAACTAAATTTTCATGAATCATGTATGATCAAGCGTGACTGATTCTTTTTTTTCTAATTTTAGGGGCCTTTAGCACAATGACTGTTAAATCTGCAATCGACATTTTTCAGCCCATTTCACTTAAAGAGATGGATGCTGTCAAGTTAATGAACCGTATTGATACCAAGTACGTTCTTAGCCTTGACCTGTTGCCGCATATCCTTGATAAAATCCATCCTTATTACAGAGTTCTTGAAATTGAAAGAGAACGGGTTTTCCCATATAACTCGCTCTATTACGACACCGATAATAATTCCATGTACCTGGCACACCATAATGGAAGAGTTAACCGCTATAAGATCAGATTCAGACGCTATGTTTCCAGCGACCTCTGCTTTCTGGAAATAAAATATAAGATAAAGGGGACCCGAACGCTCAAACACCGGACGGTGATCGATACGATAGAGACATCTCTTTCCGACAAATCAAAAGATTACATCCAGAAATTCACCCCATTTGGGATTGATAGCCTGATCCCGAAAATACATACTGATTTCTCGCGGATAACGCTGGTCAGCAAAGAGTTGACAGAACGGGTAACCATAGACCTGGACCTTAAGTTCAGGCAGAACGGAAATTCAAAGGATGTTGGGAACGTGGTAATTATCGAGCTCAAGCGAGGCGGTACGGAACGAAATTCCAACCTGATTCACTCCCTGGATCACTATGGTGTATATCCGAAAGGATTCAGCAAGTATTGCATTGGCCGGGCATTACTCGAGAATGACATCAAAAAGAATAATTTTAAGGAAAGAATATTAACGATTAATAAAATTAATGATGGAAAGTATTATTACCGCAATTTTA
>JAFGEO010000030.1 GCA_016931575.1 Bacteroidales bacterium
ATAAATCACGTCGGACTTTTTTAAAGTCAACAGGTTTATTTGTAACAGGGATGAGCCTGCTGCAGACATCCGTCATAGCTGCCGGAAGAAATTTAAAGAGAGGGATGGATATACTAACGTCAACCCTCTTGCCTGATACTGATAATCTATCTGATGTGATTCTGCCGGATGGTATCAAAGCGGTCTGGGATATCTCAAAAGCATTTCATGAGACAACACCAACCCGCGAAACAATCTGCATTAACGGATTGTGGAAATGGCAACCCGGCACACCCCAGTCAGACCAGATACCTCTGACAAACTGGGGATATTTTAAGGTCCCCGGTTCCTGGCCCGGAATAAAAAACTATATGCAAAATGAAAGCCAGAGAGTTTATCCCCATCCGGAATGGAAAGATAACATAACCAAAAATTTAATTACTGCCTGGTACCAGCGGGAAATAAGTATTCCTGAAAACTGGATCAAACGCCGTATATTACTTCAGGTAGAATACCTCAATTCCAGTGCCCTGATCTTTATCGACGGGAAAAAAGCAGGTGAAATACTTTTCCCGGCAGGGAAACTTGACCTTACTTCTGTTTGTTCTCCGGGCACCAAACATGTTATCACTATGAAAGTGACCGCACTCCCCCTTCAGGATGTTGTTGCGGTTTACAACGACAGTAATGCACCAAGAGTGGGCAAAGGGACAGTTGCCAGAGCGGGCCTGTGCGGGGATGTCTTCATATCAGGGACTCCTCTCAAAGCAGGTATCAAAGATGTAAAAGCGGGAACATCGGTTCGCAGGGGAGAAATTACAATCAAAGTTGCTTTGGAAAATCTTGTGCCTGCATCAAAGTATAATCTGCATTACCTGATCGCCGACAAAGATGAAAAGGTCAAAGAATTTACCAGCAATGTATTCACGGCAGAGGACCTGACCAATGGAAACATATCAGTAACCGAAAATTGGATACCGGATAAATTATGGGATATCCATACTCCTGAAAATATGTTCGATCTCACCGTCACATTAATGGAAAACAGGAAGGTGGCAGATATTGGATTTCCAGCACGATTCGGATTCAGGGAATTATGGATAGAAGGAAGGGACTTTTATCTGAATGGAACAAGAATTTTCCTTTCGACCGTTCCGTTTGATAATGCCCAGATCGGAGCAGTTCTGGCAAACTATGAAGGTGCAAGAGAAAGTATCCGGCGCTTGAAAAATTTTGGTATCAATTTCGTTTACACTCATAATTATGGCTGCGAACCAGGCACCCACCTTAGTTTTGCTGAAATACTAAATGCTGCTGACGATGAAGGAATGCTGATCGGGCTATCACAACCACATTTCGGGCAATATGACTGGACAGGCCCGGATGCTGATCAAAAAAACGGTTATGCACATCATGCTGAATTCTATACCCGGGTGGCAGGGAACCACCCGTCAGTGGTGTTCTACTCCATGAGTCATAACTCTACAGGTTATACAGATGATATGAATCCTGATATGATTGACGGACTGACACGCCCGGCGGGACTCTGGTCAGAGAACAATGCAAAGAAAGCTATGCGGGCAGAAGCTATTGTATCTTCCATGGATGATGGAAGGATCGTTTATCACCATTCCTCCGGCAATCTCAGTTCAATGCACACAAGCAATTTTTACCCAAACTGGGTACCTGTGCAGGAAATGAATGACTGGTTCGAACATTGGGCCACCGTTGGTGTAAAACCTCTATTGCTGTGTGAATATGGTGCTCCTTTTACATGGGACTGGGCAATATACAGGGGCTGGTATAAGGGTAAAAGAGAATTCGGAAGCGCCAGGGTCCCATGGGAATTCTGCCTTGCCGAATGGAACTCCCAGTTCCTTGGTGACCAGGCTTTTAATATCAGTGAACCTGAGAAAATAAACCTCAGGTGGGAAGCTGAACGTTTCAGGGCCGGCGCAGTATGGGGCCGTTCTGACTATCCTTTTAATTTTGACTCCAGATTACTTGAAGAACGTAATCCGGTGTTCGCGATGCATATCTCCAACCATTGGAGGGCATTCCGAACCTGGGGTTTGTCATCAAATTCACCCTGGCATCACAGTCCCTATTGGAAACTTAAGGATGGCATTAAAAACGGAGGTAAAGATTTTCATGTTGACTGGGATAAGCTCCAGAGACCCGGATTGAGTCCTGATTTTATTACAGGGCGTGCAAACCGAATGGATCTGGATGTAGCATTTGATCAGTCAGACTGGATTCCCAATCCTGCCGGTGAAGCACTCATTGAAAATAACAAGCCGCTCCTCGCATATATTGGTGGCAAATCCTCTGCCTTCACAAGTAAGGATCATAACTTCCTTCCCGGCTCACAATTCGAAAAGCAGCTTATAATAATAAATAACTCCCGCAAAAGTGTGACATGTCAATTCAGCTGGGAATTATCTTTGCCGGAAGTTGTAAAGGGGAACGATAAGGTTACGATTAAAACGGGTGAACAGGTTCGTATACCAATGAAATTTGAACTCCCTTCTTTGTTAAGACCCGGCAACTATAATCTGACCGTATCAGTAAAATTCAATAACGGAGAAGAACAAAAGGACACATTTAACATACATGTACTCCCTTCCCGTAATCAATTAAAATACGAAACAAGGACAGCTCTTTTTGATCCGAAGGGAGAAACAAAAAAGCTGCTGAACTCAGAGGGAATACAGTATCAAACCGTAACCTCTGCTTCAGATCTCTCAGGCTTTGATTTACTGATCATTGGCAAGGAGGCATTTACTCCGGATAATGATGTGCCGGATCTTGGGATGGTACGTAATGGACTTAAGGTTATAATGTTCGAACAAACTTCTGAAATACTTGAAAAACGGTTTGGTTTCCGGGTTCAGGAGTATGGTCTGCGAAAAGTCTATAAACGTTTATCCGATCATCCGGTTATGGCGGGACTTCATGATGAACACCTTAGCGATTGGCAGGGATGTGCGACACTGCTCTCATCAAAACTCAAATATGATGTAGATATTAATCTTTTTAACGGCGTCCCGACTGTCAGGTGGTGTGATATACCCGTGACTCGCATCTGGCGTTGCGGAAATCGCGGCAATGCAGCCAGCGTATTAATTGAAAAACCTGGCTGCGGAAATTTCCTCCCCATTGTTGACGGAGGCTATAGTCTTCAATACAGCCCGCTTATGGAATACAGGGAGGGGAAGGGAATGAT
>JAFGEO010000031.1 GCA_016931575.1 Bacteroidales bacterium
CCCGCTTATTTCGGCGGGGAGCCCTGGCGAGGCAGCATTGACAGAGTGAGAGTGAGTTTTGAGAGTGAAGACCCTATAGGTACAACCTGACCGCCATAGAAACATGCTAAATTCCAATACGGAACTGACTAATTTACAGCACCCTCATAAACCATCAACCCATCAAAATCGATTAGTCGAGTAGTCGATTAGCTGATTAGTCGAACCCCTGGCAATTAAGCCCTGACAAAACCATCAGTTACTCCCTCGGTCGCCATAGGCTTGCCGACGGCGATGCAGTTTATCAAGCCTCTCAACCCATCCACCGACACAGAACGGTCCTCTAGGCTGACCCCGCGTCCTGCCTGAAGGTTGTTTCTGCTGTTTTGAGTTTTTTTTCTTAATTTTCAGGAAGATACTGAAAACATGAAGAATCCTCATCAGCCTGATCCTATCTACCTGATAAAGGAACGTATGGTTAACAATATGTTCCTGATCATGACCATCATTGCCATACCCTTAATGATAAGTGTGTTATTCAGAACCCGGATAACCGGATGGAACTATGCCATTATTTCTCAAATCGGTATTATCAGCATTGTGATTGGTATGCTGCCCTTTTTGAAAAGATTTTCTAAAAATTTTAAAGCTCATTTTATAATTGTTACCATCCTGGTAATCGCCCTCACTGGTATACATAAGCTGGGATTCTTTGCTGCAGGGAAAGTATATGTCATTCCGATTACCATCATTGCGGCTCTTATGATTAACAGGAAAGCAGCTTATGTTTACCTTGTTATTTATCTGCTTTTTTATCTTGGCTTTTCCTGGCTTTATGTCCACGGCCGGCTTCATTTAGGTTTTAATGCAAATATTTTTGTGAAGGAGTATTCCACCTGGATAACATTTGGCTTGGTCGCGCTCCTGGTATCCCTGGGGCTGATGACGATTGTTGATCAATATGATCTGGCCCACCGGAGATTACTGACTTCCTCAAAAATAAATGAGGAAAATTACCGCTTGCTCTTTGAAGAGGCGGCGGAAGGAATACTTCTAAGTAACCGTCACGGGGAAATATTACAGACCAATAAATGCCTTGGAGAGCTTTCCGGCTACAAAACAGAGGAGCTCGAGAACGGTAACCTGCAGGATTTTTTCAGGGCCGGAGAGCCTGTGTCAGACCTTATCGATTATAAAAAAATACTGACAGGACTGGCAGACACAGGCAGCCATAAGCTCCTGGCAAGAGACAGGGAAATAGATGTGGAACTCAGGAGTATTCAGCTAAGTGACGGGCGTATTCAGACCTTTGTGAATGATATATCAAAAAGGGCGGAGGCAGAACGAAAGATCAGGGAGAGTGAAAAGCGCTACAGGACCCTTTTCGATAATGCGAGCGACGCGATTTTTCAGCTTAAAGATTTTAAGTTTTACGATTGCAATACCAGGGCGCTTGAATTGTTCGGGTGTAAACGAGAGTTTATTATCGGCAGCGACCCCGGGTTTTTCAGTCCCGAATTCCAACCTAACGGAAGGCGTTCCGAAGAGGTAAGTCTGGAGTTGCTCCATCAAACCCTGGCCGGAATTCCCCAGTTTTTTGAGTGGAAACACTGCAAATTCAACCGGGAAACCTTTGATGCAGAAGTCAGTCTGGCAACTATTGAGCTCAACGGGGTAAAATATATTCAGGGGCTGGTCAGGGATATAACCGAAAGAAAAGAGCTAAACCGGAAGTTGTACATCGCTTCGCTCACGGCTGAAGAAAATGAAAGAGAAAGACTGGCCAGGGAGATCCATGATGGGCTTGGACCGCTCTTATCTACTTCCAAGATATACCTCCATAACCTGCTTGATTCGGAGGACAGAAAGGAGGCTGAAAACTTCCAGGGCAAGATTGAACATACGCTGGATGAGGCATTGACAAGTATCCGTGAAATATCGAATAATATCAGCCCTCACATCCTCAGGAATTTTGGCCTCCTGCATGCCATAAGGAGCTATGCCCAGAAACTGGAATCGATTTTACCGATCCGGATCGAGAACGGGCTCAGTGAATCGGAACGCTACCCGGAAGCTATGGAAGCAACCATTTACAGAATTATCAGCGAGCTGATTAACAACACGCTGAAGCATGCACAGGCTTCCCAAATTGATATCCATCTTGAGGAGGTTAACCGGAGAATCCTGGTTACTTACCTGGATAACGGAAAAGGTTTTAACTATGAGAAGCTTAAGCATTCCGGGAAAGGTCATGGACTCCTGAACATTCAGTCAAGGATCGATTCAATGAATGGACAATACTCGTTTGAATCAAGTCCCGGTGAGGGTGTCCGGGTTATTTTTGAATTACCGGTCTGATTAAAAATTCTACAGAGCGAAGATTCTTTACAGAATTTGTTGTATTATTACTCTGATGAGTAGCAGGTATAATATAGTCCTGGTGGATGATAATCCCACCTTCCTTGAAGGTCTTTCCAGCATGCTTAACAGGCGCGACGACCTGCATATCATCGCCCGGTATTCTTCAGGTCAGGAGTTGCTGGGTGAAAGGGTTTTTGCTGCTGCTGACCTTATCCTCCTGGATATAGAGATGCCGGGACTGAATGGGATCCAAACTGCCAAACAGGTCAACTTCCTGTTTCCTCAGATAAAAACCATTGCCATCACTATGTATCAGGATCAGATATACCTGCAACAGCTCATAGAAGCAGGTTTTAAAGGATTTGTCAACAAAACCATGGTGGGGGAAACACTCTTCCGGGTGATCGATGATGTTCTGCAGAACCAGTTTTCATTTCCCGGAGACATCGAGCTGGAGAAATAAGTTAACCAGCTGTCCAGTAGCAGCGTTTGGGACTTACAATACTCCCGGCAGCTTTCAGGGTTTTCATGGTTTTATCAACTTCTTTTCTGTCGATTCCGGTAGCATCAGCAATCTGCCCGGCACTCATTGCTTCTTTGTTCTCCTTCAGCAGGGAGAGGATCTTTTCTTCAGTCGTCATTTCTTTTTATTTCGAAATTAAAAAAAACTTTCAGCAGAACGAAGCCGCAGGCATTTCTTATTGGATCAAGCGGATAAGTTTGTAACTTTAAGTGCTGGTAAGCCATTCAGGATATTTTGTCCCGATTTATTATCCTGCTCTACATGGGAAAACTATTGATCATACATTATCACCTGAATCCCGGAGGTGTAACCCGGATTATCGAATCTCAGGTTCATGCCCTGGCAGCGGCAGGATTCGGGTTACCGGTCTGTGTGCTCACCGGGAAGTGCGATAACCCGCAATTCTATGCGAAAGCGGGCGTTGAACTCATCGTGGAAGAAAAGCTCAACTACCTTGACAGTCAGGCTGATTTCAAACAAGAATATACATACCTGAAAGACTTTTTTAACAGGCATATCCAGGCCGGGGACATCATCCATTTTCATAACCTGAACCTTGGTAAAAATCCGGTGCTCACCTGCATTATGGGCGAATGGGTGAGAAAGGGGTTCCGCCTGATCAACCATGCCCATGATTTTGCGGAGGACCGCCCTGAGAATTTCCGGTTCCTGGCGAGGGTCATCCATAAGCTTTTTGATGGGAAGCCCGGAACATTGCTTTATCCCGAAGCACCGAATTATAGCTATGTGGTGCTGAACTCCTCCGATCGCAACAGGCTCATCACTTACGGGATAGGCCCGGAAAGGATCCTTCACCTGCCAAATCCGGTTGTTTTCAACGGGAAGGCTGAGCTGAACGACAGGGAAAGGATCAGGCAAAATGTTTTTCCCGCATTGCAGGCAGAGGAAGGAAAGCAGCTTATTACCTACCCGGTTCGTGTCATCCGGCGGAAGAATATCGGAGAATATATCCTCCTGTGTCATCTTTTCAAAGATCAGGCCAATTGGGTAGTGACCCAGCCCCCTAAGAATCCGGTTGAAGTTGAATACTATGAACAGTGGAAGCAGTTTTGTGTTGAACAGGGAATACCCCTGGTTTTTGAAGCAGGGGAGAAGGTGGATTTTGAGGAGTTGATCATCGCCAGTGACTTTTGTTTTACGACGAGCATCAGGGAAGGATTTGGCATGGCTTTCATGGAACCCTGGCTGCTGGGCACCCCGGTCATTGGGAGGGACCTGCCCGATGTTACCTGTGATCTCAGGCAGTCGGGGATGGAATTCCCGCTGCTGTATGATCGCCTGACGGTGCAGTGGGCTGATGGATTGAGGGATTTCGGTTCCCTGGACCTGGAGGCTCAGATGGAATATATCCGCTCCCTGGTCAAAGAGCCGGAAAAGGAAAAAGAAGCATTTCAGCACAATCCTTTTCTGAAGAATTTGCTAAATTCAATCAATGAATCCCTGATCAGGAAAAATAAAGCCACTATCTTAAAGGAATATTCGATATTAAACTATGGACAACGACTCAAAAACCTATATAAAGAACCTTCTTGACAACCAGAACGGAATGGATCCTGTCCCTACGGACGTTGAGCCCAGGTATACAGCGGATAAAAAGATTAAGGCTGTGCTTTTTGACATTTATGGCACCCTGCTGATATCTTCATCCGGCGATATAGACCAGGCAGAGATCTCCGAAGCAAACCTTGCCCGTGCACTGGACGCTGCGCGAATTAAAATCATTGACAACCGCGAAAAATCACTGCAGGCTATTCTGAACGATTTTGAATATACCATCAAAATCTGCCACGAGTCATCAAAATTGAACAAAATTCCTTACCCGGAAATTGACATCCTCAGCATCTGGAAGATTGTACTGATACACGCACGCAGAAAAGGATTTGTGAATTTCACCGAGGATGCGGACATCATGCTGATGACCTGTGTATTTGAATTTCTGAGCAACCGGGTGCACCCTATGCCGGGGCTTAAAGAGACTATTGGGGCCCTTCATCGGAAGAATATTCCCCTGGGAATTGTCTCGAATGCTCAGTTCTATACACCCGTGCTGATGAATTATTTTCTGAATGACAAAATCAGTCTGAAGGAGCGCGTGAAAGGATTCGACCGTGAGCTGACCGTGTTCTCCTACAAGTTTGGGAAAGGTAAACCCGATCATACGCTCTACGAAGAATTGGTTCCTACTTTTAAATGGAAATTCGGTCTGCTGCCGGAGGAAGTACTTTTTGTCGGCAATGATATGCTAAAGGATATATATGCCAGCTCGCAGGTAGGTTTCAGAACCGCACTTTTTGCTGGCGATAAACGCTCCCTGCGCATGCGGGGTGATGATAAGAGGACTGCAGCACTCAAACCGGATCATGTGATCACTGAACTGCCACAGGTACTCTCTATTTTAAACTGAAATGTTATTGGTATGAATATCTCACATCTTAACATCGGTATCCTGCATTCACTCATCGGGAAGAATGACGGGGTGTCCATCGTAATCGATCAGACTGTGCATGCCATGGTCAACGATATGGGGATCGGGCTGGGGAGTATATTTTTTCTGGCAGCTCATACCTCCCCCCGTTTCAACGCAGAAACAAATGATATTTTCTGGCATAAGAACGATATCCACAAAACCATCCTGAAGAATTTCTGCAGCGAGCCCCCGGAAGGTTTTGATGAGCTGATCCACGAGAAAGCAATCTATGCCAAAAACATTATTAAACAATTTGTCAGGAAACATAACATTGACCTGCTGATTGCGCATAATACATCCCACCCCTACAATTTTATCACTGCGGTAGGACTGGGGTATTTCATCGAGGAACTGCGCGACCGTGGTGTTATCTGGCCTAAAGTCATGGTGTGGTGGCACGATTCCTATTTTGAACGCGAACAATTCAGCCATCCGAACCCGGTTATTAAAAAATACCTCAAGTACCTGCCCGGTACCGAAATCGACGGGCTTGCATTTATCAATAAGTCGCAGCCGGAGCTGGCAAGGAAACTGTTTACCTCCCTGCACTACCCCAAAGTGGATAAATTTTTTGAAAACCGGGCAATTGTTGTGCCCAACACCAGCAGCATCGATTGGGAATGGGAAAATCTCCCCTGGGATAAAGAGGTGCTTTGTGCACCGCCCCCGGATAATTACAACGATACCTTCCTGCAGGATGTCGGTCTCGAAGATGAGATCGCCAAACGGGGATGTACCATTGAAAATACCGTAATCCTGTTGCAGCATACCCGGATCGTTCCCAGGAAGAAAATCGAAGTAGCCCTGGATTTCGCATTTCGCCTTGAGAAAAAATTCAAAGTGCAAGGCCATGATAAATGTATTGCCTTGCTCATAAGTGGCCACTCGGGCGACGAGCAGGTGGAATACAAGAAATTCCTAAGCGACTATTACGAGCAGAAATGTGAAGAGAACAAAGGAACAAAGGTGGTCATGATCTTTGGGGAGAACCGCATTCTCAGTCACCGCGATATCATCGTCGATAAAAAATACTATAATTTTTACGAGGTTCCTGCTATCGTTGCTTCCTATGGCGGTATGGGAACCTATTTCAGTGAGATTGAAGGCTTTGGGAATAACCTGCTCGAAATGGTATCCTTCGGACTGCCTGTTGTTATCAATAAGTATGATGTCTATCAATCGGATATCGAACACCTGGGCTTTAAATTCCCTGCCATCACGCATACCAAAATTACCGATGAACTGGTGGACCAGGCGTATGTGATCCTTACTGATCTGTTTACCCGGAACAGCATCACACGACACAACCTGAATGTACTGAAGAATGAACTTGATCATAAGATCATTGCTGAGAAATTAAAACCACTTGTAATCAAGATGTTTACAAGGATACTGAACCTGGAATAATCCTTACGTTTAACCATATACCTATACCGAATGGGCGATTTTTATCAAGATGGAGTGGTAACAACACTTCACAACATGCGAAAAAGGCCTTATGAAGAACTGGAAACAGCCTTGATCCAGTTTTCAAAGAAAAGACCGATGTCCCTGATCCTTCCCTGTCTCTACTCAGAACTCCAGGGACCTGCCCTGGAGAATATCATTGATGAGCTGGTGAAGGTTCCGTACCTTGAGGAGATCATCATCGGACTGGACCGGGCAAACAAGGAAGAATTTGATCATGCCAAGAAATATTTCAACCGTCTGCCACAGCATCACCGGATCCTGTGGAACGATGGTCCGCGGATGCGCGCCCTGGACAAGTTACTCATTGATGAGAGTATCGCCCCCAGGGAAATGGGCAAAGGGAGGAATGCCTGGTATTGCTTTGGCTATTTCAATGCATCGGACCGCTCGGAAGCTGTTGCCCTGCACGACTGCGATATTGTCACCTACTCAAGGCATATGCTGGCACGCCTGTTCTACCCTGTGGTTGACCCGACATTCAATTTTAAATTCTGTAAGGGTTATTACTATCGCGCCGATGATAAAAAGTTGAACGGCCGGGTGGTCCGTCTCCTGGTTACCCCCCTGCTGAGAACCCTTAAGCGTTTCTTTGGCAGCGACTTCTTCCTGGAATACCTGGATAGTTTCCGCTATCCGCTGGCCGGGGAATTCAGTATGCGTGCAGATGTTACCAAGACAATCCGGATTCCCAGCGACTGGAGCCTGGAGATCGGTATTCTCTCGGAAGTTTCACGGACCAATGCTGTGGGAAGGATCTGCCAGGTGGATATTGCTGATCGTTACGATCATAAACACCAGCTGCTCTCTGAAGAGGATCCGAATGCAGGACTTTCCAAAATGAGCACCGAGATATCCAGGGCTATCTTTTCCAAGCTGGCAACTAACGGGGTTGTCTTCTCGCGCGGGGTTATCCGCTCAATTAAGGCTGCATATTACAGGTCGGCACTCGACTTCCTGGATCAGTATTACTCCGATGCGGTCATCAATGGCCTGACGCTCGACCGGCATATCGAAGAGCAGGCTGTCGACCTGTTTGCTGCCAATGTGTACCGGGCAGGGGAGATGTTCCTGGACAATCCCATGCAGGTACCAACCATCCCCAGCTGGAAGCGGGTGGTGAGTGCGATCCCGGATTTCTACCAGAAGCTGCTGGAGGCGGTTGAGGTGGATAATGCCTGAGCTGCTGCACATACCGTTCTCAGAATCGGTTCTAAAAAAATCTAGGGATGGATAAAAACCTATTTACTGATAAGCTGAGGGAACGCCTGCACCATATCTACAATGAGTTTCCCTATACCGATACTGAATTCGGAAGCCTGCTTTCCCTGATCGAACGTGTGAGGATTCAGCCAGGCTCATCCATGGAGAAGTGGAACGAACAGGATATTATCCTGATTTGCTATGGTGATTCCATCAGGAAGAAGGGCATGAAATCCCTTCCTGTACTGCATGAATTTTTAAAATCGCAGATGCAGGAGGCTGTGAATTACGTTCATATCCTGCCTTTTTACCCCTACAGCTCGGATGATGGTTTTTCGGTGATTGATTACCGCCAGGTGGATCCCGGACTGGGCGACTGGGATGATATTTCTGCCCTTGGTAAGGATTACAGGCTGATGTTTGACCTGGTGATCAATCACATTTCGCAGCACAGCACCTGGTTTCAGAATTACCTGGCCGATCAGGAGCCCGGACGGGGATTTTTCATCGAGGCAGATCCCGGAACCGACCTGTCGAAGGTTGTACGGCCCAGGAGCCTGCCCCTGCTGACGGCCTTTGAAACTTCGAAGGGTACACGGCATGTATGGACGACCTTCAGTGCCGATCAGATAGACCTGAACTTCAGCAACCCGAAAGTGCTGATGGAAATGATGAAAGTTTTCATCTTTTACCTCTCACAAGGCGCAAAGATCATCCGGCTGGATGCCATCGCCTTCCTCTGGAAAGAACCTGGCACCAGCTGCCTGCACCTGCCACAAACCCATGAGGTGGTAAAGCTGATGCGGGATATCGCCGATCACATCGACCCCCGTATCATTCTGCTCACAGAAACGAATGTGCCCAATAAGGAGAACCTCAGCTATTTCGGCAAGGGCGATGAGGCCAGCATGGTATACCAGTTCAGCCTGCCCCCCCTGCTCCTGCACGCGCTCTATAAGGCGGATTCTTCGTATTTGTCCTCCTGGGCAAGCTCGCTGTCGGAGATTCCCCGGGGATGCACCTTCTTTAATTTCACTGCCTCGCATGATGGAATTGGGGTACGTCCCCTGGAAGGCCTGATCCCGAAAGAGGAGGTGCTGATGCTCGCCGGGGCTATGAAGGCCTCGGGAGGGCATATCAGTACAAAAAGGAACAGCGACGGAACCGACAGCCCCTATGAAATGAACATTACTTACCTCGATGCCCTGACAAATACAGCAAAAGGTCAGGATAACCTGAAGATCGACCGATTTATTGCCTCCCAAACCCTCATGATGTCATTCAGGGGCATCCCTGCTTTTTATATCCACAGTCTCCTGGGCACCCCCAACTATTATGAAGGGGTAAAGCAAACCGGTATGCCCCGCTCAATAAACCGAAGGAAATGGGAGCGGGACGAGCTGGAAAAACAACTGGCAGCAGATGGCATGCAGGGAAAGATCCTTAAGGAACTGCTCCGGAGAATTGCCATCCGGAAGCAGCAGAAAGCCTTCCACCCTGAAGCGGCTCAATCGGTCATACAGGAAGAAAAGGAACTTTTCATCCTTTGTCGCGGCGATAAGGAGAAAGTGTGGGTGGTTGCTAACCTTTCGGATCAACCCCTCCGTCTGGAGCATGTAGCTAAATCCTGGCTGCAGGATCTGAGCACTGACCTGCTCTCCGGCGAGAAACAAATCGGAAATGGCTGGAAGTTGGCTCCTTACCAGGTGCGCTGGCTCGTTAAATAAACCCATTAGAGTTATGAATGGGAAAAACCTTTTGAATAGCAGGTTCTCTGAAATACCTGCTTTTTCTTAGAATTCAACTCAACGCTTCGACTTATCAATCTGATACAGGATCTGAACTCAACCCAGGGTTTTATTTTTAAAAA
>JAFGEO010000032.1 GCA_016931575.1 Bacteroidales bacterium
CAGCAATTGCTGATCAGTCAGGCTTAACTAAAGCTGCCAGCGAAAAAGCATTGAATGCAATGATTTCTGCTATCGGTGATAGTTTGAAAAAAGGACAACGCGTTGGTCTCGTTGGATTCGGTTCTTTCAGCGTAAGTCAGAGAGCCGCCCGTACCGGTCGTAATCCACAAACTGGCAAAGAAATTAAGATTGCTGCTAAGAAGGTTGTTAAATTCAAACCTGGAGCAGACCTGGCAATGTAAAATTTATTCATTGTAAGAAAGGGCATTTCCAAACGGGATGCCCTTTTTTCATGCTTTTTATGAAGGATTGCAAGGTATCGGGAATGTCAGAGATCGGCTTCCTGCTTTGAAGTTCTTAATAAAACTATCCGGAAATTGTCCTTCTCTGTTTTTTTTTCTAACTTATACTTCTGAATCAAAAAATACTATTATGAGCTACTTGCTGAGTAAACGAACACTTAACCGCGTATTCATAACTGGCTTATGTTTGTTCGCAACATACCAATTGTATTCCCAACCAAAGACCATTACCTTTCCGGCTAACGATAAGGTACCAGTTACAGCTGACCTTTACCTGACCGATAACCTTAAAGCTCCTTTCATTATCCTCTTTCACCAGGCAAAGTACAGCAGGGGGGAGTACCTCGAAACCGCGCCAAAGCTTAATGATCTCGGGTATAACTGTATGGCTGTCGATCTGAGAAGTGGTGATGAAATCAATTCTGTTGACAATATGACTTACCAGGTTGCGGACAGCCTTGGGAAAGAGACACGCTATATCGATGCAGTCGGAGATATGCGTGCAGCTGTTGCTTATATAAAACGAACCTATCCCGGGACAAAAATCATCCTTTTTGGGAGTTCATATTCTGCTTCTCTTTCCCTGAAGCTGGCCAGTGATTCCCCTGAAGGTATCTCCGGGGTTATTGCTTTTTCGCCCGGCGAATACTTCTCCAAATTCGGATGGAGCAATAAAATCATTCAGCTCTCCGTGCCCAGGATAAAATGCCCGGTGTTCATTACCTCCGCAAAAGATGAACAGCCGCAGTGGCAGGCTATCTATGATGCTATACCGCTGTCATCGAAAGTTTCGTACATCCCTTCATGTGACGGGATGCATGGATCAAAGGTTTTGTGGAAGGAAATAGAGGGGCACGAAGAATACTGGAATGCCTTGAAAGCCTTTCTGAAAAAATACTATTGATAAATGCCCTAAAGGGGTTAAAGTGAGTCTTAAAGAAGGAACCTTTCGGGGTTCTTTTTTGTTAAGTAATAAAGTGAGTATGAAAGACGCAGAAACCAGTCAACCTGTCGTGCCGATCTATGTTGTATCCGGTGGAAAAGGAATTGCCGGGCATACCATGGTTCACAGCCTAATCATTCAGTATCCCGAAAATAAGATCCCGGTTCATGTAATCCCTGAAGTTCAGGGTGAGGTTAAAATTAACGAAGTTGTCAGACGCGTAAAAAGGGCTGGGGGCATTCTCTGTCATACGATGGTGAATACAGAGCTGCGGGCGCTGCTTAAAAAAGCCTGCCGGGATGAAGGGGTAAAAGAGATAGATTTCATGGGCGAATTGTCTGATTTTCTTGAAAAGGATCTGGGACTGAAATCTGTTAATGTCCCCGGTTTATACAGACGAATAAATGCCCAGTATTTTGATAGAATTGAAGCCATTGAATATACCCTGAATCACGATGATGGAGCAAACACAGCAAGGATAAAGGAAGCAGACATTGTCCTGACGGGTGTATCCAGAAGCGGTAAAACCCCGCTTAGTGTTTATATGTCGATGTTTGGATGGAAAGTAGCCAATGTTCCCTTAATAAAAGGTATTAACCCTCCTGAAGAGCTATTCACGATAGATCCCAACCGGGTTTTTGGGCTGAGTATCGGTTCCAGCCACCTGATCGTCCAGAGGGCCAAGCGTATGGCACAACTTGGCATTACGAATGATACGGTTTACATCGACGACAAAATGGTTAAGGAGGAGTTGCGCTATGCCCAGTTTATTTTCAGGAGGGGAGGTTTTTTTGTGGTCAATGTTACCAATAAACCTATTGAAACCACTGCCAATGAGATCATTGGAATTATTTCAGACCGCTTCGGTCATCAGGACCGGAAATTGAAGAATCCGGATGCTGATCTTGCCTGACAAAATATACCTGTGGATATCCTTACACCAGGAATGCAACATTTTCTGGTGCAAAACGTTACATAAATGTTCCACAAAACAAAATAACTTGAGGCATATGAAAATCTTTCGACCACAGTATTTTACAGTAATCCTTATACTTTGTCTTGCTCTTCAGGGTATCCAGGCTCAACATAAAATTGATGAACTTCCGGTCTCTGAGAAATTCGAGCTGGCAAAAGAGCGTGCAAAAGAATACGGTAGCCTTTACTGGTATACTTTTTCATTACTTAAGCCACAAATACTGGATTCAATGAACCAGCTGAAAGAGGAGATCAGATCCCTGAACGGCTCCCTTAGCCGGCACAAGTCCAGGGTAGATTCCATCGCTTCTCTGAAGGGACAGACACAGCAGAAGCTTGATAAGGCACTAAGTGAGAAAGAATCACTTGATTTTCTTGGCATTGGCATGAAAAAAACGAGCTACAATTTCATTCTTTGGGGAATTGTTGCCCTGCTGGCTGCTTTCCTGGTTCTGATGATCGTTTTGTACAAGCAAAGTCACCTGGTGACACGCAGTACAAAAAACGACATGAACGATCTTAAAATGGAATTTGAAGGCTTCAGGAAGAGGGCCCTGGAAAGGGAGGAAAGCATTGTGCGCAAATATCACAATGAGCTGAACAAGTATAAAACCAAAGCAGGTAACTTATCGAAGTAGGGTAAAGGTGCCACGAACCTCCGTGGTGTTATCATCCCACATCTCTGCCCTGACGTAATATTGATAGGTTCCTACGGGCTGCGGTTTTTCATTGTAAGTACCATCCCAGGCTGCATCAAGGTTATCCCCAAAGAAGACCTGCTGGCCGTTCCTGTTGTAAATACTGAATTCCTCAACGGCTTTTATTCCCCAGCCTTCAACCTTAATGATCTCATTAATGTTGTCACCGTTTGGAGTGAATGCATCCGGAAGTCCGAGTATATACTCCTCGCGTACCCAGACCGGGAAATAAAATGTTTCCGAAACTGCGCACAAATTCTCATCTGAAACTTCAAGTTGGTAATCGATTGATTCAAGAGGTTGTGCTTTTGGAGTTGGACAGTCTGTGCACCCGATCAGATATAGCTCGGGTGTCCAGATATAATTCAGATCACGACCCAGTTCATCGAGGTAGCTGAATGAGATAGTATCTCCGATAACGATGGAATCAGCACTTACATCCATGGTGATATACCCGGTCTGAAATACATCCTGTAAGCTAACGAGTATCTCCCCGGTATTCTGGCAGTTTGTGGCAACATCCGTTATCGTGACGGTATAAAGGGTGTTTGTGTCGGGATTTGCCAGGGTGCTTGGAAGAGTTGGATTCCCAAGACCTGTAACGGGCGACCAGAAAACTGTTACCTCACTGCTGCTGCTTACGGAAATTGTACCACCTACCCCTGGACAAATAGTAAGGTTATCATCAAGAATGATATCAGGCAAGGGATTTACCGGGATCATCCGGGTAATCGAATCCTGGCAGCCATCAATATCGCTGATGACGAGTTTGACCGGAAAGGTTCCCTGCCCGCTGAATGTGTGTTCAGGATTAACACTGATTATAGGCGTGCCGCTTCCGAAATCCCACTGATTAATGTCGTTTCCTTTAGAAAGGTTGTTGAATCTGACAGGTTCATTTTCACAGCTGGCAAAGTAGCCAAAATCAGCCTTTACCTCATGAAGGTAAAAGGTATCCTGGATCATGCACTCCCCAGAGCTTCCATACAGGTAAAGACTCACGGTGATCTTGCCTGTTGTGTCGAACACCTGCTGGGCCGGATTCAAATCCGAAGTAGTACCATCGCCAAACGCCCAGCTGAAATTATCAACATCGCTGATCACATTCATGGTAAAGTCGATCTGATCCCCCTTGCAGGCATCATCCGGATTAATAAGCAAGTCAGCTTCCGGACCATTAATATATAGGGTATAGCTTGTAGTATCTGAACACACGAGATCATGGTAATAGGTTATGCACTTCATGGTATACACTCCGGCAGCACTGTATGCATAACTCATATAATTCTTCTGCAGGCTCACAGTCTGGTTTCCATCTCCGAATATCCATAAAACACTGTCTTTGTTCGAATAGCCGGTGTTGAAATGGACATCACCATTTACACAGGCATAGCTCGAATCGATGGTCAGCTTTGCCGGAGGTGTCAATATGGAAACGATGGTATGCTGGGCACTGGCGGTTTCCTGTGTGCTGGTATTTTTTACAGTTTGTGTTACAAGAAAGTCTCCTGAGCTATGGTAAGTGAAACTGGGATTTTCAAGGTTTGAGCTATCAGCAGGGTTTGAAGTGAATTGCCAGTGATAGCTGTATCCGCCACCCGTAGAGCCCGTATTCTCAAATTGGACTTCCAGGGAGGTACATCCGAGTGTATCGGAAGCCGTGAATCCGGCAAGGGTTTGAGCGTAGAGACCTGGAAGAGCCATACTGCCTGACAGAGAAAGGATAATGAGACAGAAAAAAATTCTTCCGGACCGAGTAGCAACCTTCATGTTTTCCATGTGTAAAATGAATAATCCGGGAACTTGCATCCCTCCTTAAAAATATCATATTATAACCGAAAAAAGAAAAATTTCCGTCCTAAATTATTAAATGTCAATAACTGTATTTCTCTTTTAAAAGAAATATCACTAATTTCATAGTGATTAATCAGAAACATCCATGCAGGAAAGTTCAAACATTTCAATGAAAAGGTATCACAAACCTTCACGCTTCCTGGTGATCCTGCTCTTCATCTTCTTTTCCGGTCTTACTGGCGCACAGGACGTTCAGTTTTCGCTTTTCCGGCTAAATCCGATGTACCTGAATGCTGCACAAACAGGAGTTTTTGAAGGGAACTGGCGCTTTTCGGCAAACTTTCGGAATCAGTGGGTCGGAACGTCCACCCCCTTTCGCAGTGCCACTGCAGGATTTGACAGTAAGATCCATCTGGCTGATCAGGCAATTGGCTACGGCTTGTTGTTCCTGAATGATGAATCGGGAATTGGCGGGCTTACTGTTAATAAGGTATATGGCTCGATAGCCTATCAGATGAAGATAAGTGACAGCTACATCCGCCTGGGGGTTCAGCCGGGTTACGTGTTTGCTTCCTTTAACAGTTGGTATAACTGGGACCATGAAACAGGCACCTTCACAGCGCCAAGTAATGAACCTGGCTTTGGTGAATCAACGAATTACTTTGATATCAATGCGGGGATCAGCTGGCAGGGCAGTTTCAATAAAATTATTGCTGAAGCCGGAATAAGCGTATTGCATATCAACCAGCCAAATATTTCTTTTTTTGAGGGAGATGCACCTCAGGATATGGTTATTCTTGCTCATGGGGGCGTCCAAATCGATCTTAATGAAAAGGTGTTTTTATACCCACAGTTCATGCTTACTTCCGGCTCAGGAACCTCATTGACAGCCCTGGGCTCTGAAATTGGCTTCAGGACGAAGGGAAGGAGCCAGGTGAAAAACCTGTTTATGGCTGTTTACCTCCGAAATGGTCTGCTGGATGAGCTAAGCACACTTTCAGTTGCTGCAGGAATCCGTATGAACCGGCTTGATTTTGCTATCGATTATGATCTTAATATCGGTAATTACAGTAATTCTGCAGGTTCCATGGGAGCTTTCGAAATTGCATTGATCTACCGAAGTATTACAACCATACTAAACAGCTATTCCATTCCTTGTGAAAGACTTTAGACTAAATATTGCTGCGTTACTAATCGGATTGATTGCCTATGCTCCCTTACATGCTCAAATGAGCATCGCGAACGATTTTTCAACGCGCCAGCTTAAACGCTATGCAAAGAATTCAGAGAGGGTCGGCGATGTTCAGACAGCGATTTTTTTGTATGAAAAGTATTTTGAGAAACGATCAGCCGACAGTAAGGTTAATTATGCACTTGCCGAGCTGTACCGCAGGGCCAGAAATTATGTAGGTGCAGCCGACATGTATGCTCTGGTTATTGCAAGTGATGCTGAAAAATATCCCATGGCACGCTACTATTATGCCCAAATGCTGAAAGCTCAGGGGGAGTATGAAGAAGCCAGCAAGGAGTTTAATACTTTCCGGAAGGATTATCGCGGGGAAAAAGATTCCAGGATATACAGCAGATTGGCAAGAGCAGAGATCACAGGTTGCGATTCTGCAAAATACTTCCTCGAATCGCCGCTGAATATCACTATTGACGGGCTGAATAAAACAATAAACGGGCCTCATATAGAACTTTCCCCGATTCCCGTAAGTGACAATTCGTTTATTTATGCTTCTCTGAAGATAGATTCACTTATTTATTTTACACCTGAAAACATTGATTCATTAAAGCCGGCACGTCAGTTTTACCTTGCCAGGAAACAAGGGATGGACTGGATAGGCGGGGAGAGAATCGAAGAACCTTTTAATCTGGAAGGTGTTGAGACCGGAAACGGTGTTTATTCCAGGGATGGTAAACGCTTTTATTTTACCCGTTGTGATAAAAACTGGCAGGGTAATATGATCTGTAGCATTTACCGCATGATTAAGGAAGGAAGAGAATGGAGCGAGCCTGAAAAACTTCCTGAACCTGTTAATGATCCCAACTATACTACTACCCAACCTGCATTGGGAAGAACTGTAAAGAGTGACAGGGAGATCATTTATTTTGTATCGGACCGTCCTGAAGGAAAAGGCGGGCTTGATATTTGGTATACCATCTGGAATGATGAAACTAACCTGTACAGTAAACCAAGGAACCTGGGCAGCAGGGTCAATTCCCCAGGAGATGAAATGACTCCCTATTATAACCTGGCGAAACGTACACTATACTTTAGTTCTACAGGGATCCCCGGACTTGGGGGGCTGGATATTTTTAAAACCTTTGGAAGCAGGAATAAATGGGAAGAAGCAATAAATATGGGTTATCCGCTTAATTCAAGTTATGATGACCTCTATTATACCATGAGCCGCAAAGAAGAAGATGGTTTTTTTGTATCCAACCGGTCAGACTCTCTGGTGAGCCAAACCTGTTGTGATAATATCTTATACTACCGGTGGAATGATTACATCAGGATTACTGTCACCGGGATTATTTATCCCTTTGAGCAGGACAGGTTTGGCAGGAAAAAGGATCTTTCCAACTTTGATTTCATGAACCCGGATGAGAGTATACAAGCATTGGAAGGTGCTAAAGTTGCCCTATATGTTCAAGATCCTGAAACCTATGAATACATGTTTATGGACCGGTATGCTACAGAAAAGGACGGTCAGTTCTATTTTACGCTGGAACCCAATATGGAGTATGAATTCAGGATGGAAGGATTCCAGTATTTTGACAGTAAGAACTACCTCTCGACCCTGGGCTTTAACTTCTCTGACACCATTATGATGCCACCGACATGGGTTAATGTGCTAAGTGATAAACCCATCGTCCTTGAAAATATTTATTACGACTTTAACAGTGCAGAGCTAACCAGGAAAGATAAGAATGTACTGGACACTACCTTGCTGGTACTGCTCAAAGAGGCTCCTGAATTCATCATTGAGATAGGTGCCCATACCGATAGTATCGGAGAAGCTGATTACAACCTCCAGCTTTCTCAGGACAGGGCTGATAATGTTGTTACATACCTGATCACAAAAGGTATCCATACTGATCGTCTGGTTGCCCGGGGATACGGTTCTACCATGCCAATTGCCCCCAATTTCCTTCCTGATGGATCTGACAATCCTGACGGTCGTGAAAGGAATAGAAGAACTGAGTTTCGTATTATAGGTACCATTGGGCAGACCGGTGAAGATGAAGATGAAGTCTATATTGGCGAATAGAAATAAAAACTATCGTTCGTATCTTACTTCGCACTTCATTTTTGTTAAAATCCCTTACTGAACTGAAAGGATTTAACACGTTCATTTCCGCAAAAGACGGTAGAAAAATATATTCCCTGCTGAAGGTAGCTTGTCTGGGCAAGAGGATGTACACCTTCAGAGTATGACTTTTCTCCTGTATCCACTACCAATTGCCCTAAGGAGTTCCAAATGCAGATACGTATCGCTGATGGGAGGGAGGTATTCAGGTAAAGGACCTGGTCTCTCTCAGACCATTGCAGTGAAAAAGAATTTGCTTTGGGCTGTGGTACCATTTCTATACCGGGTTTCAGTTGTACTTCCATCCATTCCGAAACGCCATAATCACTTAGTATTACATTGTCAAGGTATTCATTAAGGTAGCCATCCTTTTTAAAGCAAAGGCGATAGGTTCCCGGAGCGATCAGGCGATGGAATTCACCATTTAATGGATCTGAGAGTACATAGGATTGAGCTGCATCATGGTTGATAACAATTATTTCAGCTTTCAGTGGCTCACTGGTAACAGCATCTGTAACGATGCCGTGCAAACCATAAGTACACTGGCGGATGTAGTTAAGCATGGCAGCTTTGTTCCAGTTCCAGTAGTGGGGAATAGCGGCAGGATCCGGCATTTTGGATTCACTGACCTCAATTGTGATCTCTCTTCCATGAAGGAAATAGGTAACATAATCCTGTCTGCCCCCAGCAATAGGGTACCAGTCGTAACCCATGATCACCCCGGTTTCAATAACATCTGAAAAATAGGAAGCTCCGGCGTATCTTTTCACGGTATCCGCGTATTCAAAAGAAATATGGGAAAACCAGTCATCGTCCGGATGAGATTCTGGCCATGTATCCCAGGGATAATTAATCACCTCGGCACCTCCATGGTAATTGGCGGATAGAACAAAGGTATGTTTCTTAAGATACTCCATCATTACCAAAGTCTCAGGTTGGTATGGGGCACCATTGGGATTGTCGCCATACTGCGGATCGGGAAAATTCCGGTTCAGGTCGTAACCATTTGCATTAGAGCGGACTGCACCGTAAACAGTCGAATTTCCAGCTGCATAGGTACCGTCAGGATTGGCATTGGGATTAATAAATATTTCACAGGTATCAACAAGTTCTTTGATTTCCGGATTACTGCTGTATTGCTGCAGGAGCGTATCAATCAGGTGCAGGCAAAGCATGAATCCGGTAACTTCATCCCCATGGATCGTCGAGGTAAAAAGAAACTCAGGTTCTGCTTCATCGTTTTCAGGATAATCGGATATTTTCAGGCAGAGCAGGAGCCTCCCCTCAACCGATTTCCCAATGGTATCAAGCCGGCAAAGATCTGGGTATGTGGCAGACATCTCAAGCATATAATCAAGGTATTCCTCATAGGCAGGGTATACATTCCAGCTTTCGCTGAAAATGTTTTCCGTAGCAGGGGCATTTTTCTCAAGGGAATACCCGGCCGGTGATAGGACATGGTAATTTCTCTTCATCGCCAGAAATGACTCAAACTCAGACTTATTTGCGTAGGCATATACCGAATCAGAACTTATCCGATCGATGGATACCATGCGGGTGATTAGAGAAAGGTCGACAGATTTTCGGCTAAATCTGAAATACACCTCGCCTCTTTCGGACAAATATTCTTCAGCAGTTTTATGGTCAGACTCCTGGCCGGTAAGCTCTGGTGAACAGACAGTCGACAAAAGCGATAGTATTATGACAACCAATTTGTAATCTGCCATGGTATTTTCAGGTGAACTTTTTGTGAAATTAGGAAAAAAAACAAAAAAGCCGGCATATACAATGATATGCCGGCATTTGTTAAACGGGAATGCAGTCTAGAAAATGGTGGCGCCATTTTTAAAACTTAAGATGACATGGCATTTTTGTCCGGCCAACACCGAATTTGAAATAAGATTACTGGCCTCCAGCTTTGATTTTACCCAGCTTACCAGTCTGGCGTTTTTGCCGGAAACAGAATAATCAACAACCTGAGCGGATTCATTAACCCTGAAAATGAGGTCAACCGTACAACAATCCGCATCCCCGATAATGTCATTAAAAGGAACATACCTAATGACGCTGTGAATATCCTTTTCAAGTTGGTTCATGGCATTTATTTCAGCCTGGGAATCTGTTGCATTTGCACTAATACTGCCTATCATCAGTAAAAAAAGTGCTACCGCGATAATGTTTCTTGTTTTCATGATTTTGATTTTTGGTTGATACAAATCTACGATGGCCATTATAACTAATAGTCACAGTGAAGTATGCAGTTGTAAAAGAATGTCACCCAATTGTAAAATTGTTTAATAAGAGGAAAAGGTTCAGATCCTGGATGTCTAGGGCATCCCTTCTAAAAATCTTTGCTTATGGTGAAATATCAAAGCTTAAAACATGCAGGTTTACATTATTTTCATTAATTTAAGTACTACTTAACATCGTTAAAAGGTAATCTTATGAACAAAACTTCCCTCGAAAACCTTGTCGATATCTCGTATGAATCCGATGATATCCTTATCATGCGCATGCATGACAGATCCAACATTGATATTGAACAGGCTGAGAAGATCCATGCTGCTGCTTCAGAGCTTTCCGGGGACAGGATGCACGGTAACCTGGTGGATATTCGCAAGATGACATATATGTCCAGCGAAGCCAGAAAGTATTTTGGCAAACAGAACAAGCAGACTGTCAAGGCGGTTGCAGTTATCTCTAATTCTGCCATCCATAAACCTCTGGTGAACCTGTATCTGAAGTTCAGCCGACCTTCCATACCCACCCGTTTTTTTGACACCGAAGAAGCGGCCCTCAGCTGGCTCAGATCGATTCTTGGAAATTAACGGGCATTTTTAGCCTGTTTTTGTTAGTTTCGTAACGAACAAAACAATTTTAGTATGTCGAAAGTGGAAGATGATGCCTATCTGAGGCGAACAAGGGCAACATGGATTGCAGAGCAACTGGATGTCAATTTTGCTAGGGCAAATGCCATTTTGCAACAGCATTTACCAGCAACACCGAAACAGAAACAAACTATTTCAAAGGCAATTCATAAAGATCGTAGAGCCCAGATATATAAAAAACACCCTTATTAAGAAGCCATAAATTAGCAGGATTTGTCTTAAAAAAATTGCTTAATTTTAATTTCTGACAGATATTTTTGAGCGATATTTACTTTAATCAACAATTTTAAGAAAAAAATCAGGTTTAAATAAAAGCACATTATCATTAATTAACATTACCTTTGAACAGGTATATTATTTATTTTTTATTATGAAAACAGGTATAGTAAAATTTTTCAATGAATCTAAAGGTTACGGATTCATTAAGGACAAAGAAACGGGCGAAGAACACTTCGTTCATGTCAGTGGTTTAATTGACAAGGTCAATCAGGATGACGAAGTCACCTTCGAACTGCAACAAGGAAAAAAAGGATTAAACGCTGTAAATGTTAAACTGGTATAGTTACCATAACGATAAACATGTTTTAATCTTAAGCTCCGGTTTTTCTGGAGCTTTTTTTTTGCAGAATTGACACCTGAGGGATATTCTTTGTAAATTTAGTTTCGCACACCAATCGCTCCTGCATATGAAAAACAAATCAAAAAATATCGAACCTGAAAAAAAGGAGAATCAGAAGAAAATCCCGCGTAAAGTTTATGAAAAAGAACTTGCCCGCCTTCAGATTGAACTCGTTAAATTACAGGAATGGATCAAGTATAAGGGACTTCGCGTTGTTGTCATCTTTGAGGGTAGGGATGCTGCCGGTAAAGGGGGTGTTATTAAACGTATTTCCCAGTGTTTAAATCCTCGGATCTGTAAAGTGGTTGCCCTGGGAACTCCTACAGAAAAGGAAAAAACACAATGGTACTTTCAGCGTTATTCGGCACACCTGCCGGCTGATGGGGAAATGATCCTGTTTGACAGAAGTTGGTACAACAGGGCAGGGGTTGAACGGGTCATGGGCTTCTGCACGGAAAAGGAGTATCAGGATTTCATGCGGGCCTGCCCGGAGTTTGAGCGAATGCTGATCCGATCCGGGATCATCCTGATCAAGTACTGGTTCTCGGTTTCTGATGAGGAACAGGAAGAACGTTTCCAGGCCAGGCTTGACGATCCGACAAAACGTTGGAAATTAAGTCCCATGGACCTGGCTTCCCGTGAACGCTGGGTAGATTATTCGCGTGCCAAGGATGAAATGTTCAAGTACACGGATACAAAACAGTCTCCCTGGTGGGTGGTGCCGGCTGACAATAAAAAGAGGGCAAGACTTAATTGCATCCACCACCTACTGGCTATGATCCCCTATGAGGAGTTGCCCATGGAGAAAATAAAACTTCCCCCACGTCAGAAAGGGCACGGCTATGTAAGGCCACCCTTTGACGACCAGACGATTATTCCGGAGGTTTACTAAACTAACTGTCAATACATTCGATTAGGGTCACCCGGTGATAGGCATTACTTACCCAACCATCAATCGATGCCCCACCAACAGTTGATTCTAAGCCTTGTGACTCCAGGATTACATGCGGATTCCCATAACCAGGATATCATCTGTCTGTGGAAGCTTGCCTTTCCAGGATTCTATTGTGCTATTCAGGCGATACATCTGTTCAGATAGGGGTAAATCCTTCACTTTAAGAAGTATTTCCTTAAATGCATTAAACATAAACCGCCGGTTTGTTTTTTTTCCGATCTGATCGGCATATCCATCGGTAGAAAGGTAGATCAAATCTCCTTTCGAGAGCTGTATAACCTGCGAAGTGAATGGTTTTGGCCGATGGTGATACCCAATTGGAATGCGGTCACCCTTGATTTTTTCAAATTCGCCATTTCGGATAAGGTAGAGCGAATGGTAAGCAGCAGAAAACTGAATACGCATTTTTTCACTATCAAGAATAATCAGGGAGATATCCATCCCATCAAGAGCTTCTGATCCGCTGGCCTGCTGATGAAGCGATTCCACAACCCTTTTTCTGAGTTGGGTTAATATCTCATGGCTTTGCAATTCCTCCTCGGTAGAGATTATCTCATTGAGCAGGGCAATTCCGAGCATGCTCATAAAGCCACCCGGAACCCCGTGACCGGTGCAGTCTGAGACAGCTATTACCGTCTTTTGGTGGTGCCTGGCAATCCAGTAAAAATCACCTCCGACAACTTCGCAGGGTTTGTTTAGAATAAAATGCTCAGGAAGGATGGTCTGGATGTAACTGTCAGGCGGGGAGACCGCCCGCTGGATTCTGGCTGCATAATTTATTCCTTCGGTAATGTTCTTCTTCTGAACTTCAACCAGCCGGTATGCCTTCCGGGTAAGCCGGAACTGGTTCATGATGACAAGCAGAAAGAGCAGGATCAGTGAACTAACAGTTATAAAGACTGTCGTGATAAGCTGCTGCCTTTTTAGTTGCTGCTTTTTATTCCTTACCTCAAGTTCAACAATCTGGAGCTCGCGCTGGTTTTTTTCTGCTTCATAGCGGGCAATACGACTTTGTCTCCGCAATTCCTTTCTCAGGTTCTTAACCGCCAGCTTGCTTGATTCGTACTGTTCACGGAATTCTACGAGCTGCAAATCAATCTTTTCCGATTCAAACTTTTCCGTTGTGTAAAGCTTGTAGTTTCTATACGCATCCTTATAGTTACCCATCGCAGCGTAGGTTCGTGCAAAGGCTTCGTAATTCAGCCATTCCACCTCAAAGTATTTTGCTTCTCTGGCAATCTCAATACTGGCAGTGAAATATTCAAGGGCCCGGGGATATTCTTTCATCATGTAGTAGGAATTACCAATATTGAAAAGACTGGTAGCAATTCCTTCCCTGAAGTTCAGGTCACGTTTGATGGTAAGTGATTGTTCATAGAATGTAATGGCCTCGGCATATTGTTTGTTGCTGAAACGAATATTTCCCAGGTTATTCAGTGCCAGTGATTTTTCCTGAAGGTTATCGGTTTTATTAATCACGCTGAGTGCTTCAGTATAGTATTTTGCTGCCTCATTATATTCATGCATTCCATAGTAGGCAGCCCCCAGACTATTCAGACCTGAAGCCAGTTCGTCTTCGTTGTTAAGTTTCCGGGCTATGGCAACAGACTTGCTGATAGCTTCAGCTGCTCCTCTGAAGTCATTTTCCTGGATATAGATATTTCCAATGCTTTTCTGAATGCCACTCACTCCCAGCAGGTCCCCGGTTTCTTCCTTTAATTGTCTGGATTCTTTTAGCTTTTCCAGAGCTTCGTTGAACCGGAAGCTGTTTTCGTATACCACTGCCATATTCGACAGGATATCGGAGCTTTTTTGTTTATCGTCCAGGGTAGAGGCAAGGGCAAAGGATTGCTCAAAATTCTGCAGAGCAACATAGTAGCTTCCTGAATCATACATAACAGATGCAATACCGTTAAGCACATCAATTTCTCCTGCAACATCACCGATTTCCCGTTTAAGTTGAAGGGATTTTGAATAGCTTTCGAGAGCCCGGCTATACTGGAAATCATCCTGGTACACCTGGCCCAGCTCTTCCAGTACGCTGGAGGTCCCGCTTTTATCACCGGCTACCTGTCGGGCTTTAAGGTCTCTTTTAAGGATTTCCACGCTTTCCTCAAGGGGTTTTTCAAACAGATCTGCATGCCGGGTAGACTGATACTCAGGAGAAGGTTCTTTTTTTTGAGGTTTCCCGGGTTCAGCTTTTAGCTCACTGTCAGGAGTGCCTTTCCTGTCTGATCGCTGCCGGAGGTTTTCCCCCTCAGCTATCGGACCAGGAATTAGCTTTTCCGGTTTATCAGCCAGAATAGTATCCTTGTTTTGTGGTGTGCCTGAGGCTGCTGTAAACTCATCCGGAATATCTTTCCTGGCTGCTTCCGTGATCCCAGGTTCTGCTTTTTGCAGCTCACGCAAACTGTCAATCCTCGCAAGGAGGTATTTTGCTTCTTTCTTATCAGGGAACATACGGATGGCTTCTTTGGCCTGTTGGACCGCAAGGTTATAATTACCTTCGTTAATAAGGGTATCAGCCTTCAAGATCAGCTGTTCATAGTCCCTGACCCTTGTCAGCCAGTCATAGGATCGTATTGAATCAATTGTGTATAATTGATCGAGGGGGTAGCTTTCCCCTGGTTTATAGATGAGTGCCCGTTGATAAAACTGATTAGCGTCCGAATACTTTTCGTTGCGAAAGAATTCATCTGCCTTTTGCAGGACAGTTTGATAGGCATTTTCAGAATCAATTTTCTTTTTGAGTAATTTCCTGGTATCCTTTATAATTATCTCCAGTTCCTTGTTTTCAGGTTGATACTGACCAGCCAGGGTATAGGACAGGATCGCTCCCTCAAAGTTTTCAGCTCCCAGAAATGAATCTCCCCTTTCTTTTTCCTTCAGGTATGCACTTTCCTGAAGCATATTTAAGGTTAAAAGAACTTCATTCCGGTAGGGCTCAACACTTTCAGTGTATTCACTGTCTTCATAAAAGCCCCACAATTCCGGATCGAATATATACCGGGCAACTGGCTTCTGAAAACCCTCCAGTCTCAATCCGGGCATGGTTTTATGCATTTTAAAGTCTGGTTCCCAAAGGATCCGGTCCCCATAAGCTATTACTTCCTCCGGGACCTTTGTATCAATTAGTACGACCTCCTTCAGGTAGCCTTCTTTCATTAGTTCAATTCGGTAGGCAGTATTATACTGGAGTGTAAAACCGTAACCTACATTTCTGCCTGTTACCACTTCATTCCATAATTTTCCGTTTTCAAAAACTTTCACGGAAACACCGCCTAATTTCTGATCCTGATGCTTGATAACTCCAAAGACAAGAAAGCTATGGTTTTCCTGGTTGTTGGTGGTGGAAGAAAGTACCAGAAAAATGAGAATCGCTGAAGCGATGAGCAGGCTACGATTCATTCCGGAAGCATTTGATTCTTATTAAATTTAAGAATTAATTCCGATACTATCATCCCCGTTTCAACGAAATGGACTGAGCAGGCGGATAAGCTGACAAAGTATTTCCGGTAAGGGATTCACCAAGGAACGATTTTCCGGTTAAGGCCGCTCTGTAATGCATTGCTATTTACTAAAACTTGGTTACATTTGTTTAAACAGAAACCTAATCCGTACCTAAAATACTGTTCTATGCTTAAAATCAAAGCAACATATGATACACCTGCAGTCGAATTCGAACCCGAAAATGGTGTATTCAGGATAAGCGGACGATCTCTGCCTGCCAATTCATTTGCGTTTTATTCTCCCGTAATGAATGAGTTAAAAGAGTATCTTAAGAATCCGCTCCCCCAGACTACTTTTGATTTTAAACTTGATTTTATCAGTTCTTCATCTACCAAGATCTTTCAGGAGTTCTTCTATGAACTGGGACAGGCCCATAAGGCAGGATATAAGATTATTGTCAACTGGTACTACCGCTTTGGCGATGATGACATGAAGGAACTGGGTGATGATTTACGAATGGAAACAGAATTTCCCTTCGAATTCATTGCATTTGAATAATTCCCTTAGCCGGCATTTCATCGGAGTTCATTTCCTGAACACTCAAATCGGCGCTTTCTATTTGTAATCTTGAGTGAAGTATTAACTTTGATAGTAAATCAAATGCTATCAAGTGTGAAATGCAGATTTATATCCCTAATCCTGTTCTTGATAACAGCCTCTAGTCTTTTTGCCAGTTATGAAACGGAAGGACTGCTAAAGAGGCTTGATAAGGAGTTGGCGAAACGTGGGCACTACATCCAGCTGAAGGAAAACCGGATTGAAAACATAAGAGGGAGGCTTACGGAGGAGGCATACAGGAATAACCCGGAAGTTCTGTACAGTCTTTATGATCAGCTCTACACGGAATACAAATCCTTTAATTATGATTCTGCATTTGTCTGTGTCAACCAGTTGAACAGACTTGCCTTACAGCTTAATGATCCGGATCGACTGACACAATCCAGGATTGCTATGGGATTTACCCTGCTTTCGTCGGGTCTTTTTAAAGAAGCCCTGGATACCTTACATACACTTGATCCGGCAAAGTGCTCTTTAGCACATAAGCAGGAATTATATTCCCTCATGGCCAGGGCATACTTTGATCTGGCAGACTATAGCGGGGATCGTTATTTCGCAGTTCTTTATAATCGGAGAGGAAGCCTGTATATAGACACTGCCATTAGTTACCTAAGTGATGACACCCCTGATTATTGGTCGGCAGTTGGACTCAAGAAGATGAAATCCAATGATTATAAGGGAGCGGTTGACGCGTTTAACTTCCTCCTGACTAAATTCAATATTTCAAGCCACCAATACGCTATTGCAACCTCCAGTGTAGGATATATATACACCGTTCTTAACCGGGAAAATGAGGCTGTGGACGTGATGATCAAAGCTGCGCTGGCAGATATCGAATCTTCAACCAAAGAAACAGTTGCCCTGCGGAATCTGGCCGCACTTCTTTTTAAAAAAGGGGATATCGACCGTGCTTACCGCTATATCACCCTGGCCCTTGACGATGCTACATATTACAATGCCAGACATCGGAAAATTGAAGTCGGATCAGTCCTTCCGATCATTGAAGGAGAACGGCTGCGGATTGTGGAAAACCAAAGGCAAAAACTTAGCCGGTACGCGGTTGTGGTAACCATTCTTTCGATTATTGTCCTTTTTTTCTCCCTGGTGATCCTGATCCAGCTCAGGAGGCTGATGAAGATCAGGAAGATCCAGCAAAAGACCAATAAGGACCTTCAGGAGATGAATACAAGGCTTTCCGAAGCCAATATTATTAAGGAAGAGTATATAG
>JAFGEO010000033.1 GCA_016931575.1 Bacteroidales bacterium
AAACTTCACGCATAACGACAGGCCTGTAAGATGTTGTTTGGTTTGCTGGATCTAAAATAGGGCGTGTTTGTGCAATTACATTGCACTGCGGGAGGAAGTTGATTTTTTTTTCAATTTCCCGATCCGAAATTGTAACCCTACCGGCATTAATTAAGTAAATTTATACTAGTCTGAAAAAGAGAAACAAAATGAAAAGATCGATGAGGTATACCGTGTTGTTGGTTCTGGTGGCAGGAGCCTTCCTGTTTTCCCGGTGCAGTAAGGATGGGGGAATTGTTTTACTCAGCATTGAAGATGAAATCGCCCTGGGGCTCCAGGCTGACAGTGCGATTGCCGCAGATCCCGAAGAGTTCCCGATACTTTCCAGGGCCGAAAATCAATTTGTATATGAATATTTCGACGGGATGCTGGCAGAAATCCTGGCCTCGGACGAGATCAATTACCGCGATGACTTCGATTGGAGCATTACCATTATCGATAAGGATATCATGAACGCCTTTGCTCTTCCCGGCGGAAAAATGTATTTCTACACAGGTCTGATCAAGTACCTGGAGAACAGCGCCCAGATTGCCGGGGTTCTTGCTCATGAAGTTGCGCATGTCGACCGCCGGCATTCCAATAAACAACTCACCAAAGCTTATGGTGTGGATTTCCTGCTCTCACTCCTTGTTGATGACGATGATTCACAATATCTGCAGATTGCCTCGGACCTGGCACAGGGCATGGCCCAGTTGCAGTTTAGCAGGGACTATGAATATGAAGCAGATGAGTATTCGATCAGGTATCTTCTTGATACCGAATACGATCCCAAAGGGATTGAGGGCTTCTTTCTAAAACTGGAAGCGGAGGGGCAAACCGCAGAGACTTTTGAGTTCCTGAGTACGCATCCCAGCGATGAAAACCGCATCGAAAACCTCAACCTGGTCTGGGAGGAAAACGGAAGTGTCGTAGGGGAGATCTTCCAGGAAGAATATAATGCTTTAATCCAGCATTTACCCCGGTAATGGACTGTAAAGACGCGGTGCATCGCGTCTTTACGATTAATAGTCTTTACCAAATCGTAGCCTGCTAATAGCTACCCACCTAAATTCTTCTCTATAAACTCCGTAGGGGACATCTTATAGTATGCCTTAAAACAACTGGAGAAATAGGCCGGGGAGTTGAAACCTACCTTGTAGCATACCTCGGAAACATTGAACTCCTGTCGTATTAATATCTCACTCGCGGTCTGCAGGCGAATGTTCTTGATAAATTCATTGGGACTCACATTGGCTATGGCCTTGAGTTTTCTGTGAAGGTGCACCCTACTGATGCCCAGATCTTTGCTAAGCTCCAGCACCCCGAATTCCACTTCGCTGATGTTGGTATTTACGGAATCGGTAACCCTTTGCAGGAATTTGTCATCTGCAGTATTGCGGATAGGCATGCTGGAGAGGACTTTCCCGGCATTGAATTTCTCCCTGAGGCGGACCCGGTTCTCAATAATGGCATTTGCAGAGGCGATGAGCTGATCGATCAGGAAAGGTTTTGGAATGTAGGCGTCAGCACCCGATTCATACCCTTCGATTTCATTTTCGACCGCTGTTTTGGCCGTGAGGAGGATCACCGGGATATGACTTGTCAGGATGTTGTGCTTAATACGTTTACAAAATTCATAGCCGCTCATCTGGGGCATCATGACATCGCTGATGATAAGGTCCGGCAGGATATCGACAGCCAGCTCATAGCCTTCCATGCCATCGGCAGCACTGTAAAAATTATAAAAACCGGAACACTCCTCCTCCAGGTAGTTCCTCAGATCAAGGTTATCCTCCACCAGCAGCAGGGTGGGTTTGTTGTGCAGCTGATTCTGCTCGTTTTTCCCGTTTTTCGCCGGGGATACTCTTGAAAGCTCCGGGATGTGGTGCAGGTACTTGTTTATTCCGGGACTTTCCGGTTTGAATTTCTGCTCCTCGCTTAGGTGATGGTCTCCCTGTGGCAGATAAACCCTGAAGGTAGTTCCTGCATTCGAGCTTTTCACTTCGATATGGCCCGAATGGATATCCACAAAGTTCCTGGTCAGGGTGAGACCCAATCCCGATCCTTGCTGGGATGATGACTTGCTTTCGGCCTGGTAAAAACGCTCAAACAGTCTGGGGATCTCCTTCTCCGGAATTCCATTTCCGGTATCGGAAACAGAAATTCTGAGGTATTCTGTTGCCTCCGGGGTATGTTCCGAAGGCCTGCAGTCAGTGTCCACTTCAAGGATTACCGATCCTTTTTCCGGTGTAAACTTGAAGGCATTCGAGAGCAGATTGAACAGGATCTTGTCCAGCTTGTCAGCATCGAACCATAGCTTATATTCATCCTGGTGGTGCAGGTATTTAAAGTTGATCTGTTTTTCGGAGGCATATTCTTCAAATGAATCTGCTATATCGCTGATAAAGCTTATTACATCAGAATGTTCCGCCTGCAGATTCATCTTACCACCTTCAAATTTTCTGAAATCAAGCAGTTGGTTGATCAGGCGCAACATTCTTCTGGCATTTTTCAGCATAATATCCAGTTGCCTTTTGAAGTTGGTGGTTTCCCTCGGATTATTGATCAGCTTTTCAAGGGGAGCGATAATCAGTGTCAGGGGCGTCCTGAACTCATGGGAAATGTTGGTGAAAAACCGAAGTTTAGCCTGATTCAGCTCCTCGGCTTTTTCTCTTTTTAACCGTTCCAGCCTGATAAACTCCCGTTCGCGGATACGCTGCATTGCCAGTCGCCATGTCAGATAGGCTGCTAACAGGAGGGTGATAATATATATGGAATACGCCCACCAGGTTTTCCAGAAAGGTGGGGAAATATGGATATCGATGGCTTTAGCAGGTTCTATGGAATGGATAATGTTTTTGTTCCCTGCCTTAATCAGCAAACGATAGTCGCCGGGGTTCAGGTTCGTATAGGTGATTACAGGAAACCTTGAATCGGTATAATTCCAGTCAGCATCAAACCCCTCCAGCCGATAGGCATAGACAATTTCTTCGGGACTGAAAAAGTCGATGGCAGAGACCTCGAAGGAGAAGATCTTATCCGAATATTCCAGTTCAAGCTTTGAAGTCGTGTTGATAGCCTTTTTCAGAAGGATGCGGTTATCGTAGGTTTGGCCAATCGGGATTTCCCTGTCGAATATCTTGAAGCCGGTGACTACCAGGGGTGGAATGGTATAACCCGGCTTCACTTCATCAGGAAAAAAAGCATTAAAACCGTTGATCCCTCCAAAAAACAACTCATCGTTTTCTGCTTTGAACCCCGAATTCCTGAAAAATTCATTAGCCTGCAATCCGTCAGATTCGCTGAAATTCACAAATTCCCGGGTGTCGGGACTGAATTCTGATAGTCCCCGGTTTGTGCTGATCCACAACTTGCCTGAATGATCTTCAAGGATATTGTAGATGGTATTGCCGGCCAGCCCGTCTTTCTCAGTGAAATAGGTAAAGGTGCCCTTGTCTGGATGATACAGGTTGAGCCCGTTCCGGGTTCCAACCCAGATCCGGTTTTCACTGTCCTCAAGCAGACAGAATACCGTATTGTGACTTAGGGAAGCACTAACGGATTTATCGCTGAGGAAGGTGTTGAACTGTTCTGTTTCCGGGTCGAACCTGGAAAGCCCCCAGAAGGTAGCCAGCCATATGTTTCCACTATGGTCCTCAATCATATCATTGATAAAATCGTCGATCAGGGAGTTGGGGTTATTTCGGTCATTCATATATGCCCGGAAACTTTCAGTCTCACGGTCAAAGAGGTTGAGCCCTCCTCCGTTCGTGCCTACCCAGAACTTACCCCGGGAGTCTTCCAGAATGGAAGTCACAAAGTTGCTGTTAATGCTCCGTGGATTGTCGGGGTCATACTGATACCGCCTGAACCGGTCAGTTTTCTCATTGTATTTCACCAGGCCTCCCTGGTAGGTGCCAAACCAGAATGTATTGTATTTATCTTTATAAATGCTCATGACAACCTTATCGGGGAAGGAGCCTACATGGTCCTCGGTTGGCAGGTAGGTCTTATACCGGTTATTCTCCCGATCCAGGATCTTCAGTCCGCCCCCGTCAGTGCCCACCCATACCTTCCGGTTTTCATCGAAGGCGTAAATAGAACAGACGATGGTGCTCTGGTAATCCGATTGCTGGTCGATGTTGATGGGGTAGTGTTTGAAGAGCTGCGGATGATTCAGGTACACGCTGATCCCTGCCTGGAAGGAGGCGATCCATAGATTTCCCTGGCGGTCCTCGTAGATCGCCCGTGGGTTGTTATTAAGCAGACTTCCTTTAGCAGTTGCCGAATGCTTGACGCGAACAAATTTGCCATCCTGATACAGGTTCAGCCCCCCGCCATTTGTGCTGATCCAGACCTGATCCGCTCCATCCTCATAGACGGTATAGCATTCATTGCTCCCCAGGCTGTTTCGGTTTTCCTCATCATACAGGAACTGATGGAACTTTTCATCGCCTGCCGGTTTGAGGAATACCCCGTCCTCCCGTGTGGTAACCCATACATTCCCTTTGGTGTCCTGGTATATATCATGGATGTAGGTCGTCGGGAATTTCTTTCTCGCATACTCACTCAGGTTGTAAAACAGGACCGACCCGGTAACCGGGTCCCTCATGAAAACTCCATGGTCAGTTGCAAGCCAGTGCCTGTCTTCCCGATCGATGTGGTATGCAGAGAGGGCATTTCCGGTAAATGCAAATCCTTCTCCATTCAGGGGAACAGTATCGCAGGCCAGCGTCTTTGGATCGACATACAGCAGTCCGAAATCAGAAGTTACGATAATCGTACCGTCTTTATCTTCGTTAATAGCGCGCACAGGAAGGGGTAATCCTTCCCGGTAAAGATTGCTGATCCTGTAGTCAATGAAAACATCCCGCCTTTCATCATAGCGCATCAAGCCCATGAAGCTACCTATCCAAAGTCTGTTCCGGCTATCCCTGAAAAGCTCGTAGATTACATTGGAATTGATACTGCTCATATCGCCAGGCTGGTTCAGGTATTGCAGGAACTGTTGCCCGTCGTACCGGAATAACCCGTTATCTGTCCCAATCCAGATAAAGCCGTTCATGTCCTGGCAAATGGTATACACATAGCTGTTGGTCAGCCCGTCCTTTTCGGTAAGGTAACGAAAGGACATCTTGCCAGGGTTTAGCTCCGGACTGCCGGCAGAAAGGGAATAGGGTGCCCATCCTGCAATAAAGCAAAGGAAGCTAATAAGAATCAGAGACCCTCTATTTATTTTATGCAGGATCATAAGGTGCTGACTGGTCTTTTTATGAACATACCCGCCTATTCATCGGACAGGAAAGGATTGATAAATAATGGAATCCGGTTCGAATATACAATTATTTTGAGTTATGGGCTGTAAAATATATTGCTCAAAAATTAGTTCATTATTGTGAGAAGATTAAATGCGGGAACAGGTCAGGAGGCTATTTTTCAGTTAACTTTGAATGATACTTTACGAAATACAACCGGATGGTCTGTGGCTGTTAGTTATTTCATCTCGGTATATTAGACATTTTAAATTAATTTTACGTAAACCTTAAGGACTCGAAAAATGAGAATATCGACGATACTTGCCGCTCTTGGATTTCTTTTCTTAACGACTGTACAGCTTGATGCCCAGAATAAAAGGTTGCAGAGAGCTTACGACACTTATACTGCCGGCGAGTATTATGCAGCTATTGATATCTTCAAGGATGCTTATCAGAAGATTACGGATAAAAAAGAAAAAAACCGGATCACCTTCTTTATCGGGGAGTGTTACCGGAAAATCAATGATCCCAAGCAGGCTGCTGTCTGGTACAAGAAAGTGATCCTGAAGAATTATGAGGATCCCGTAGCCGTGCTCTATTATGCCGACATGTTAAAGATGCTGGGCGACTATGAAGAAGCAAAGCTCCAGTATGGCAATTACAAAGAACTCGTTCCGGGGGATAAACGTGCCGATGACGGGATGTTGTCCTGCGACCTTGCTATGGAATGGATGAAGTTTCCAAGCGGCTACCAGGTAGAGGAGATGAAGTATTTTAATTCCAAATTTAGTGATTACGGTCCTGCATATGCCAAGGAAGACTTCAGGGTAGTATTTTTCACTTCCAGCCGGGATGAATCTTTTGGTAAAAAGGAACATGGTGGTTCAGGTCAAAATTTCTCCGATATTTTCATGTCTTCAATGGACAGGAAAGGATCCTGGAGTACCCCTGTGCCCCTGGGAGAGGAAATAAATACCGAGGACGAAGAAGGGACACCTTATATTACAAAAGACTATTCTGAAATGTATTTCACACGCTGCCAGTCGAGCAAGAATAAAAGATCGGGTTGCCAGATCATGGTCACTGAGCTGAAAGGCGAAGAGTGGACCAAGCCGGAATCACTGAATCTTGCTGCCGACAGTCTGGTGGTGGCCCATCCTGCATTATCTCCGGATGAACTTACCCTGTATTTTGTTTCCGATATGGAAGGAAGTATGAAAAATGAACAGGGCGAAAACAGTAAGGATATCTGGAAGGTTATGCGTTCAAGTGTATCCGACTCATGGGGGGATCCGATAAACTTGGGAGAACCGATCAATACCTCCGAGGATGAATTGTTCCCTTATGTGCATTCCGATGGAGTGCTCTATTTCTCTTCAAACGGACATATTGGAATGGGAGGCCTCGACATTTTTAAGGCTAAACCGGGATCCGGAGGTACCTGGGAAATAGAAAATATGAAATATCCCGTGAATTCTGAAGCAGACGATTTCGGGATTTGCTTTGAATCGGATCGCGAAGCGGGTTTCCTGTCCTCGACACGAAAGGGACGGGGTAACGACGAACTGTTCATGTTCCTGTTGCCGCCACTAAAATTTTCTATCACGGGAATCGTTAAGAACGAAAATACGGATGAACCCATCGTAGGTGCAACTGTGAAATCGATCAGCAGCGATGGGGTAACTCTTGAAAATAAAACCGGGGAAGACGGAGGTTTTAAATTCATGCTAAAACCGGGTACCGATTATGTATTCCTGGCTGAGAAACCAGGATTCCTGAAAGGTAAAGAGCGTGAAACAACCAAGAATAAAGAGCGGAGTACTGAATTTACAACAACCATCTACCTGCCACCAACTGGTGAGGTTATCCGTATCGAGAATATCTTTTTTGACTTTGCTACGGCGACCCTAAGGCCGGAATCGTTTGTTTCTCTCGATAAGCTGGTTGAAACCTTGAACGATAACCCGAACATTGTTATCGAGCTGGGCTCACACACTGATATCCGGGGTAATGATGAATTTAATATGCGCCTGTCCGAGCAGCGTTCGCAATCAGTTGTTGATTACCTGATCTCCAAAGGGATCAATACAGCCCGCCTGGTTTCCAAAGGATATGGCGAGTCGATGCCAAAAACCGTTGATAAGCGCGATCATGAAGCCTATCCTTTCTTACCGGAGGGACAGGTGCTTACAGAAAGCTATATCAATACCATTGAGGATGAGGACCTGCAGGAACTGGCACACTTCCTGAACCGCCGGACGGAATTCAGGGTGCTGAGCGAAGATTTCTCAGAATAACAAAAAGCATTCAGATAACAAAAAATAGCGACGCAGCATGCTGCGTCGCTATTTTTTGTTATCAATGCTATGATGCGCATCTTTATATCCCAGGGATCTCAACATTCGTACTAAAAACATCGGAAGACTCAATGTTACTGATATTTCCTGCACGATCGCGGATATAGAAATCGTACCGCATGGAGTCCAGCTTCGGAAGGTCAAGGATAAGCAAACTGATATTTCCTTTGATGATCCGGTTCTGACCTACACGGTCCATTTTCGTATTATGCTGAATGGTATACCAGGGAGGCGGATTTGCAGTGTCTGTTTCCACAGGGGTAAACAGACTGTCTTCCACCTTTTCATAGGGAATCAGAAAGATATTGTAGTTTTCCTCGTTCCAGGTAGCGGAATCCATGCTTGAAGGGTAAATGCCCAGATCGGCATCCCCATCGATGAAATCAAAAACCAACTCTGCAGCCAAAAGGTTCTGGTCGAGGAGACTGTCGTAGTAGTATACCAGGTCAATGCTTTGATAGGTAATCTCAGGAATAGGTGATACAGGCTCGGTTTCAACACAAGCTGCCACCAGAAAGATCAGGATAGCCGGATATATAAGACGCAATCTCATCACGCGCTACTTTTTACGCATATAGATTCTCACAGGCACTCCGGTAAAATTAAAACTTTCCCGCAATTTATTTTCCAGGTACCGTTTGTAGGAATCCCTGACATATTGTGGCAAGTTACAAAAAAACACAAAAGCAGGCGTTTTATTTGGGAGCTGTGTAACATATTTTATCTTGACGAATTTACCTTTTACCGATGGCGGAGGATAGGCCCCAACGACCACTTCAAGCCATTCATTCAGTTGGGAAGTGGATATCTTTTTCTTCCGGGTCTGGTACACTTCAATAGCAGTTTCCAGTACTTTATGAATGCGCTGCTTTGTGATTGCGGAAGTGAAGATGATCGGGAAGTCGGTGAAAGGTGCAACTTTTTGGCGTATTTCTTTCTCGTAATCCCTGACACTGTTGGTTTCTTTTTCAACCAGGTCCCACTTGTTTACCAGCAGCACTACGCCCTTGTTATTTCGAAGGGCCAGGTCGAGGATGTTCAGGTCCTGGGATTCGACGCCTGTGGTGGCATCAATCAGGATGAGGCATACATCGGCACTTTCAATGGATCGTACCGAGCGGAGTACTGAGTAGTATTCCAGGTCCTCGTGTACTTTCCCTTTCTTTCGGAGACCTGCGGTATCCACCAGGTAAAAGTCGTGATGGTATTTGGTATACCGGGTGTAAATTGAGTCCCGGGTGGTGCCGGAGATTGGAGTAACGATGTGACGTTCCTCTCCCATAAGGGAATTCAGCAGGGAGGATTTGCCTACATTAGGCCTCCCGACAATAGCAAATTTCGGGATGTCTTCAGTTTTTTCATCCGTCTGTTTGGTGAAGGACACTACCAGGGCATCCAGCAGATCGCCGGTTCCGCTTCCGTTAATGGAGGATACGCAATATAGTTCTCCAAGACCGAATTTATAGAATTCCTGTGCGTCATACTGCCGGGCAGAGTTGTCTACTTTGTTTACAACAAGAAAGGCGGGTTTGTTAACCTTGCGCAGCATTACGGCTACCGCTTCATCCAGATCTGTTATGCCACTGGTTACATCCACCATGAAAAGGATGGAGTCAGCCTCTTCAATTGCCAGAAGTACCTGCTTTTTAATTTCATTCTCGAAAATATCCTCGGAGTTTGTGATATATCCGCCCGTATCAATTACGGAAAAATCAACACCATTCCAGAATGCTTTTCCGTATTGCCTGTCACGTGTAACTCCCTCAATGGCATCTACGATGGCATTCCGGGTCTCCGTGAGCCGGTTAAAAAGGGTGGATTTCCCTACGTTGGGGCGACCTACTATTGCTACTATATTTCCCACAGCTTTGCTTTAAATTAGATGCAAAGATAGTGGTTCCTGATCAGAAGGTAAAATCAATCGCCGAACGCTGTAATTTTAATCCCTTGAGGTATTCACCCACTTTAAGGTGATCAGGATGGACCTGGTAGGTTTCAAGGTCCTGAAGGGAATTAAACACCGTGTCGAGCATGATGTCAAAATTTGTTTCGGAAGCATCTTGGTCATTCAGGTAAACTTCGAGGTGTTGAATGAGCGTAATGCTCCTGTCCAGGGCCATCAGACGGGAACGCATTTCCTTAAGGATCGATTTTTTTTCCTTTTCCGGATAGCTTCCATCCAGTTTCCAGAGAACAACGTGTTTAATCATGACATTCAAGGTTTACTTAAGTAAATTTAGTGAAATCCGGGGGATATGTAAAGGGGTGGAATGGGATTATTTTGTTCTTTGGGGAATTGGGGATGTAGAGACGGAATCAATTGCGTCTGTACGGCATGTTTAGAGGAACAGGATTTCGAGATCTTCTTCAATCCCCCGGCATAACGTGTCACATCACATATCAGTAATGCCTGATTAGCAATTAATTATTCTTAATTCTGGATTATGATATCAGCCTTCATATCCAAAGCTCCGCAGCATACCCGATTCATTACGCCAGTCTTTTTTCACCTTGACAAACATTTCGAGGAAAACTTTCTTATCCAGGAAGCTTTCTATGTCCAGCCTGGCCTCCATCCCAACTTTTTTTAGGGCACTCCCTTTGTGACCAATGAGAATTCCTTTTTGTGAATTTCGGGAGACATAAATAACCGCACTGATCCGTGTGATCTTTTCTTCCTCTTTAAAGGATTCTATTTCCACTTCGGTGGAGTAGGGGATTTCCTTCTCATAGTTCAGGAATATCTTCTCCCGGATGATCTCCGAAACAAAGAAACGTTCATTCTTATCGGTAAGTGAATCTTTCGGGTAATACTCCGGTCCTTCCGGAAGGAGTGAGAGTATTTTATCGAACAGCAGTTTCAGGTTCACTTTTGCAAGGGCGGAAACCGGAAGGATTTCAGCCTTCGGCAATACGGTGTGCCAGTCGCTTACCAGCTGTTCCAACTGCTTCTCCCCGGTAAGGTCAATCTTGTTGATGAGCAGGAGGATTGGGACCTTTGTCTTTTTCAGGCGCTCGATATACCCGGCATTTTTATCGAACTTTTCGACCATGTCGGTAACATAGAGGATGATGTCGGCATCAATGAAAGCCGTATTGACAAATTTCAGCATCGATTCCTGCAGCTTGTAATTTGGGCGCAGGATGCCGGGAGTGTCCGAGTAAACGATCTGGAAGTCATCCCCGTTGACAATACCCATAATTCTGTGACGGGTAGTCTGAGCTTTCGAGGTTATGATCGAAATTCGTTCGCCCACCAGGGCATTCATCAGGGTTGACTTTCCCACGTTGGGATTCCCCAGGATATTTACAAAACCGGATTTGTGCATGAAGTTCTTATTTAATACTACAACTATAAGGATGAGCCTGAACCGGGCATAAGGCTGTTATGCTCAATTATCCTGTCTGCCCTCCAGGTATCGTCTCCATTTCTCAATTACGGTCTGCATGTCGTCCGGAAGTTCTGTCTCAAAATATAGTTCTTTTTTTGTTGCAGGATGGACAAATCCCAGGGTTTTTGCATGCAGAGCATGGCGAGGCATGATGGCAAAACAGTTTTCTACAAACTGTTTGTATTTGGTAAAAGTTGTTCCCTTTAGAATCATATTACCCCCATACCGGTCGTCATTGAAAATCGGGTGCTTCATATATTCCATGTGAACCCTGATCTGGTGGGTGCGCCCGGTTTCAAGACGGCATTCAACCAGGCTGACGTAGCCCAGCTCTTCCAGAACCTTGTAATGGGTAATGGCCGTTTTCCCGTCGCTGCCATCTTCAAAGACATACATCTTCATGCGGTCTTTTGGGTTCCGGCCGATATTCCCTTCAATGGTTCCCTCCGGTTCGTCGAAGCTGCCCCATACAATGGCCTGGTAAAGGCGCCTGGTGGTGCGTTGAAAAAACTGCCTTGCCAGGTGATTCAGCGCCAACTCTGTTTTAGCCACTACCAGGAGGCCCGATGTGTTTTTGTCGATGCGGTGCACCAGACCTGGACGTTCCTCACCTTTCTGAAAAAGCTCGGAATCCCTTAGGTGGAAGGTGAGAGCGTTTACCAGGGTCCCGGTATAGTTGCCATGCCCCGGGTGTACAACCAGTCCGGCTTCCTTATTGACGACGATCAGGTGCTCATCCTCATACACAATGTTTATGAGGATATCTTCGGCAATGATCTCCAGTTCATGGGGAGGATGCGGCAGTACCACTGAAATGACATCCTCTGGTTTTACCCTGTAATTGGGCTTTACGGATTTCTCATTCACGAGGATGCAGCCTGCCTGCGCAGCCGACTGGACCCTTGTCCGGGAAATACTTTCTATTTTCTGCGTCAGGAATTTGTCGATCCGCAGCATCCCCTGCCCCTTATCGGCGACAAAGCGGAAATGTTCAAAGAGTTCGGAATTGTCGTTTTGCGAATCGGAAGGGCTGTTTTCGGAAGCCATTTATTTCTTAATAAATTTAGTTGTGTATCTTTTTTTGCCGTCTGTCGTGCTGGCGGAGATCAGATATATCCCACTTCTTAGTCCTTCAATGGACAGGCTTTGCTGGTCGGTAAGCTCGCTGAGCTGAAGTGCTCCCGTCATGCTGTATACCTGTATGAGTAGCGACTGTGTCTCTTCATCAGGAAAGTCCAGGCGGATCAGGTCCTCAGCCGGGTTCGGAAATACCCTGAAGGAACCTGTCAATACAGGGGATTCAATGGCTGTGGGTAAGGAATACTTACCAAAGGAAGCCCGGATCATGGGCGTTCCTGCCGTAAGGTTCACGGGCTTTATCCATTCCTGATTGATATAGGTGTAGAGCTTATGTGCATTATCAGTGTTGATATCATATCCGATGTTGAGGTACCCGTCAAGTTGGTGGATCACGACAAAAAAGGTGTCGGAGATCAACAGGGGAGGATCGATTTCAATGCGTGTAAATTCATTTATGCCTTTGGAATAATCCGGTGAGTAAATGTCTGAGATATATAAGGTCTCATCTGCCGGCTTAAGTCCGTCATTTTTACGTATTTCAATCTGGTATTCGGCATAGGATGATACACTGTCAATCGATTTGACAAAATAGAGTAAAATTGCCCGGAGTGTATCCGTGGTGTTTGTCGGAGTAAAGGCCCTGAAGCGCAGACCGATCTTGCTAAGGTCCTGGTATTCACCGTCGATCCCGAATCCGGCCTCCGCTGTGCCGTCATCGTAGGCGTAATGGTCGAAATATACCTCCTTGCGAACCACAGTATCATTCTCACGTGGCTGCTCAGCCTCGGTTTCAAGATAGGCTTTTATTTCCAGCACACCGACTGTCGTATCTGACCGGAAATAGAATCCTGTGGTAAAATCGTCCATAAAGGTATAGGATTCGAATCCGGTAAATTCCCTTTCCCACTCCCGGGTGCGTAGCTCATTCCCTGTGCCCAGGTCAGTGGTCTGGAAGTTGCGGAAGAAGAAAATGTTTCCTCCGTAGTTCGTGCCGAAATCCTGCACGGTAAGGGGAATATTTCTCCTTTCGATGGTGCTCTGGGCCAGGCTGTAATGTTTCCAGGGCACAGTAGTGTATTCCTGGAGGGAAGGAAGCAGGGGTTTTGTAATGGCAATATCACCAAGCTGGAAGGTATCCGCATCGGTGGGTCCGTCTGTCAGGCGGATATAGTCAATGTGCCACATGTCATCGTTTTCAAACTTACCCAGGTCAATGCCCTGCTGATTCAAAGGTGGTAAAGAGGTGTAGTTCCTGAACCTGAAACGGAAACCATCCATACGGAAAGTATCTGTGAGGGGAATTTCCACTTTATTAAACTGATTCGGTTTCGTATTGTCGAGGGTATAAAACTTCTGGATCCAGCGATCCTCACCGGGAGCATAAAAATCTACCACCAGCGAATCTTCTCCCTGCTCACCCGAACCATCAGAAAGGATGCCTTCCGGTAGGTCGCCCAGGCCTCCTGCCTGATAAAAAAAGCTAAAATAAAGGGCGGCAGGAACTCCCTCCGGAAATTCAAAGGGCTGCGATGTCAGGGTGTCTGAACTAACCACCCCCGAGTCGGAAGAATAATATGGAAAGCCATACTGATCGCATGCATCAAGCGTTGCAACGCCCAGGCTGATCATCGAGTCGGCCCAGCTTGAATTGATATAAGCATACCGATCGGTAAAATGATCCTCCCTGGGGAACACCCTGCCGCGGTAATCCGAAAAATCTTCAAAGAAGCCATCGGTAAACTGTATAGGAGCCGTGGCAGCTTTTTCGGGAATCCCGGTTTCTGTGTGTTCCTGTTCGGCGATGGCATGATTATAGGGCAAGCCTCTTATAATCTGGCCGAGCAGGAGCGAAGCACTAGAAAGTAGGATCAGTATAGTCGTAATCAGGATTTTCCTCATCAATAGTAAAATCATCTCCATTATATATATTATCCTCCGGGTTGTCCATCGTCAGGCTGTCTGAAGGTATTATCAGCTGAATCTTTGAGGAGTCGGTCGTTGTCCATAAAATAATTTGCGAACCAAGTTGTACAGCCCGTTCCGGACTGCTTTCCGGAAGTTGTTTGTATACGAAAGGTTTAACCATACTCCTTTCACTGACTGTCTCATCCGGAATGGGGGAACTCGTCGTGAAGTAAGCCTCCGCGGCTCGGGCCTGTGCCTCTTCGTAGCTGAGGCCGATCAGGTTCGGTACCGATACACGGTCGCTCCCGAGTCCCTTACCCAATATCAGGTCTATTGCTGTGCCTTTCATAATTATTTCACCTGCCTGAATGGGTTCCCCGGCTATTTCCATCCCCAGCACTTCATTGACTGCCATGTCGTATTTGTAACGAAGGGATCCGAGCTTCAGCCCGGAGGCAATCATCCGCGGTTGTGCCGCCCTGAAAGTCAAGCCAATAAGGTCTGGCATGGGTATTTGCCCTGCCGAGCGGGCATTGATAGTAAAATACACTTTCCTGCCTTTTTTAACTTCTGCTCCGCCTTTCGGATGCTGATCAATGATCACCCCCGTGGGCAGATCTTCAATAAAAATCGAGTCGAAGACAACATATTCCAGGTGACGGTTCGCCAACTGGCTTTTGGCACGTAAAAGGGAATGCTTATTTAAATCGGGTACTTTGACAGTCTTGTTATGCTGTGTGATAAGGTTCATGGATATCAACATGATCAGAAAAAGGCCAAGGTAAACGCTGATTATCAGAAGAAGGTTGACCAGAAATGTTCTGCTTTTCAGGTAGGATAGGAAAGTTTTTGATTCCTTACCATTCCCCGGATTAGCAGAACCAGTAGCATTTTTGGTTTTAATCATGGATCGTATTCTGTCAGAAAAAGCTTTGAAGCGGGCTTTAATGTTTTCAGTTTTAAAGGATGATTTCAGGTCAGCCATAGTATTTCTCAAATCTTGTATGACACAAAGATAAAATTATCTTTTTAGCCTTATACTTGGATATTAACGCAATATATCTTAAAAACGTATTTTGTTATTTCAACTTTTTCCCTTTATTGTCCGGAAAGGATTCTTGCATTTTCACGCAGGCTTTGAGCCTCCTGTGGAAGGCCTTGCTTATCACGTATGTCGGCAGCCATATAATAAATGGAAATAACGACATTAGGATCAGAGACTTTATTCAGGGCATCATCCAGGTATTTTAAAGCCTCGGGATATTTCTTCTGGTCAAGCATGATTTGTGCCAGCTCAATGTAAGCGATATAGTAATTCGGATTTACCCTGAGATTTTTCAGGTGGATACGAATGGCATCCTGTGAATTTCCCTCCTGGTACATCATCTTGGCTCGGACGTTCAATCCTATTGAATGATCAGGATAGAGCATCAGGGAACGTGTACAGGCGGTTTCAGACAGGTCCTTGTATTTTGTAATGGAATCGCTCAGCCAGTCTACAACCTGCTGGTTGGTTACTCCCTGTTCCTGGCTCCTGACCAGATAATCCTTGAGGGAGGCGGTCCAGTGACTGTAAAGGTCGAAGTAGCAGCTGGTCAGCCTGATCTGAACATAGTCGTAATTCGGGTCTTCCTGAAGGGCTTTTTTGAAGAGGCTGATCGCTGAATAATAGTTGGTCAGATTCCTGGTTTGCATTTGTTGGGTACCTTCCAGATCGTATCGGTTTTTGCGTTCAAAGACGGCACAGATGGTTTTACCGTTCACATCTATTTTATGAATCGTATTCGTGGTTGGCCACAGACCGAGCTTAAGCTGCTGGGGATGTACATAACTGCTGGGCATAATGTAGTAATCCCAGTCTGAGGCTCCCCTGTTGGGATATTTTACATAGATCACTTTAACCTTATCCTTGTAATCCCGGAAATAATATGGCATGCTCAGGTACATGGCAACGGTGATCTTTTCTCCATCCGCCAGCCTGGCATCCTTGATACGGTTCTCGATCAGCCAGTCGGCAGCAGCTTTCTGACTGTTATAGAAATAGTCCATTTCGTAATCGCCGTATGCACCTTTAATCCCGCCGATCAGGCTGTTGTAGTATACATATTCATTGGGGTGATTGGCAATGATATGCCTGAGGGGCAGTGCCAGAAGGATAATTAGTATTCCGAGGGTTCCCCAGTGGAAATATTTTTGTGGCCGGACCTTCTCAAGCAGCCTGTGGATACCCATTCCGGCAAGGACGACCATAGAGGGATAAACAAACATGGCATGGCGCCATCCTCCGTAGAGGTTAGCATCTTTATACACAATATAGAAAACGGGGAAAATCAGGACAAAAAGCAGGAAGAAGTAGGTAGGGGCATTTTCCTTCTTCCAGCTACGATGGAGAAAAAACAGGCTGAGGAATCCGATAAGGACCACTTCAGGAACGGTAATTAAAATGAATTTTGGCAGATAGTACCAGGGCATATTATTGGACCATAGCATTTTACCTTCAAAGCTCTGGCGCATATTGATGCCGTACTTCTCCATGTAATTCAATGCTTCAATGGTTTTTTGCACAGGCTTTTCATGTGCATAGGGCCAGAGAAGGATGCCGATTGCATATCCGGCAACAGCGATTAATACAGCGATACCCAGTATCCTGGTGTACCTGATGAGGTTAACTTTTTTGAACCACTGTTTCCAGGAGTGCTGAAAAAGATACCCTATGCCGGTGAAGAAGAGAAAGTAGAAAGCCAGCAGTAAACCACCAACCCTTACGCCAATCGCCAGTCCGATACCCAGGGCAATGGGCCAGGAATAGTTCAGTACTTTCATGGGGTGCTTTAACAGTTCCTGGTTATTCAGCGCCCTCATAAACCGGATGCTCGCCCATATGGTAAAGATGTATGTGGCGGTGAAAGGGATATCTTTAGGATTGTTGTAGGAATGCCCGAGGAGCCGGGGAGACAGGAACATCAGAAGCATGGTAATGATGCCGGCACGCCATCCTCCCAGCATCACGGCGACAAGACCGGCAAAAAGGATGGCTGTCCATCCGGCCATCGAATTCATGATGTGCCTTACCTGGTATTCGTCATGAGGTTTGAGGATCTTGTTCGCAATGACGGTTGATACATCGAACACTGCTCCGTACATTTCCAATGGAGGCTCGTTCTGTTTGTGAGGTTTCAGGCAGGTACGGTCTTTTCCCATGGTCGTATAGTACTTGTACACATTCTTCCCATGAGGGTAATGATACTTATCCTCATCGGCTGATATTCCTGATTTTAGGCTGAGTAAAGGCATCAGGATAAGGAAAAGTGCCGCCAGGGAAATAAAAATTTTCTTCTCGGTATGGCGGGTGAAATCAAAAAATTCTTGAATACGTTTCATGGGCAAGGGATTAATTCCCGGCATTAGTTCTTAATGAACCAGTTAAGGGCCGGGATATCAAGTTTAAGCAATACTACTAACAATACAAACAGAAAAAAAACATATGCTACAAATCCTTTCTTTTGATAGAGCTTTTCCGGGGTTTGCACGATGGAGTTCCGGTCAAAACCTATGTGCAGGTACCAGGTAAACAATAAAGCTAAAAAAGGAAAGGATATCAGGAGTTCTATGCGGTGTTTGATCAGGAAAATAGCCAGGAAGAAAGAAGAACACAAGGCATAAAATATCGTTGAGATCAGTAGCTTTTCTTCGGTGTAATTCCTGAAGGATTTCCTGTATAGAGCCGCCAGTGCCGGATCGCCGATAAAGCGATACTCTGCAAAACGTTTGGTAGCCATCAGGAATGCACCCCCCATCCAGTAGGCAATGAGGATACTTGAGGGGGGCATCGAGTCGATCCCGATAAGTTGCCAGCCCAGGATGAACCGTATGGGGTTGTTTACCGATTCGGAGAGTACGTCGAGATAGGCTTTGTCTTTGGTGCGGAAGGGCTTTACATTATACATAAATCCCATGACCAGGAAAAAAAGCTCTGTGAAGAAGAATATCCTTGAAATCCACAGGCTGATAGTCAGTCCAGCCACCGCCAGAAGGATGTATTCCGCGATGATATATTTTCCTTTCAGGTTCGCTGTTACTGCCGGTCTGTTTTTCTTTACCGGGTGGTATTTATCGAACTCCATATCGAGCCATTCGTTGATCACATAGTTGGCAGACGCAATAAAGCAGGTGGCAAGGATACCCAATACAATGACCAGGATGGAAGTGTCTTCCAGGATGAACCCGGTGTAATAGAGTCCCATGATGAGCCCCGGAAGCATAAATACATTCTTGAACCAGTGGTCGGGACGCGCGATATTTAGATAATGTTTTAACATAACTGATCTTTCTTTCGGCAAACAACCTGAATTGAGTCCCTCAAATTTACAGGGATTATAATTGTTTCAAAGAAACGAGGCAGGGGAAAACGTAAAAAAAGGGGAAGGAATGACAGGATGCGCACTCCCAGGTATCTGAGGGTGAAATACCAGGAAGGGCGGGTCATTGATACTACCTCGAATCCGGCTTTTTCCAAAAGCAGGCGGAGGTTCTTCCTGTTGAAGTAGCCGATGTGTGCCACCCTGAAGTGCCACCACTTATAGCGTAGGATCCTGGCTGCAAGGGACCGCACATCCGGCGTGGTTATTACAAAAATACCCTGATCGTCCAGCGCCTGATGGATTTCCCGGAGCAGATGAAGGGGATGCGGCACATGTTCGATAACATCCACAAGGGTGATAATATCATAGGGTCCGGGGGTTTCCGGATGTGGAAATGTCCCCTCAAGGACCGGGAGGTTCCTTTTCAGGGCTGTCTGCCGGAGCCAGCGGGATGGCTCTATACCTGTTGCCCGGTAGCCCTTTTCCATCGCCGATTCTACAAGGATGCCACTGCCGGCGCCAATGTCCAGGATTGCCCCGGATGGTTTATATTTTCCAATATATTTCAGAAGGGCGGTTTCCTGAAGTTTTCTTTCTTTCCGGGTGTTTTCATATTCCGGGTCTTCGAGGTCTACATAAAATCCCAGCACATCGTTCAGGTCGGTACACTGTATGAAACCGCAATGCCCGCATTTATGAAGTTCGCCGGTTATGCCATAGCTGAAATTAGTAATCGCAAAATTCTGGCTGTTCAGACTGGTGCCAACATCCGATTTCTTTACTTGTTTAAACTGGCTTTTGCCACAAACCCAGCATGTCAGGCTCTCTGTTGTCATTTCAGTTTTTAATTTCTTGTAGCAGCTTCCGGTAGTATTGTCCTTTCTGCGCCAGCTTAACATCGATAAGCCGAAAATGAACGCCGGCAAGGCGGGCTGATTCACCATCAGTGTCTGTGCGGTCCCCGAAAAAAATGGTGCGGGCAGGCGGGCAGCCAAAACTCCTGCAGATGATTTCAACACCCCTTTTACTGGGCTTCAACTGTGCGATTTCCTGATCCGTGGAACAAAAGGTCCTGTCGGCTTCCAGGTGAAGTGACTTAAGTTTATCATCAACCGGAAAATCAGAAAATACTGCAATCTTTTTTTGGTGCTTCTTCAATTCATGGAAAAAACTTTTTATCCCCGGATACCTGACTTTCCTTAAATGCGATAGCGGAAACGAGAGCATCCACTTTTTAATAACCGATCTTACCTGGCCGGCCTCGATATCCAGGGCTTCAGCACACCAGCCGTACTGCTCCCGTTCAAGGTCTTTTGAAGCATGACCCAGGTGTTCCTCCCTCAGCCGTCGAAAGCACAGGATGATCTGAAGGTCCCTCCGTTTAACACGAAAAGTCAGCCAGCGGGAAATGAGGGCAGCTGTCATGATGTTTCTGAGCTTACGCTGATTATACAGGGTGCCGTCCAGATCGAAAATGAACAGGTCATAGTCGTCTATCAGACTGGGGGATTCCTTTTGATGACTGTCTGAATTCAAGGTCTGAAAAGCTGTTTTGGTTAGTGCGTTGCTATCTTTCGAAGCGGTAAAAATAGTCAGTTTCTGGCGCTCATAAAAATAAAAAAGGCTGTCTTTTCAGACAGCCCTGCTTAATATCTTGAAATACAGAAATTATTTTCTGCGAATCTCGTCGGAAACAGTTAATCTCTTCCTGCCTTTTGCCCTGCGGCTGGCTAGTACTTTACGGCCATTCGGATCAGACATTCTTTCTCTGAATCCGTGCTTATTTCTTCTCTTTCTTACTGATGGTTGAAATGTCCTTTTCATTGCTAATGGATTTACCTCATATTTTCAGGCTTGCAAAGATATAGTCTTTTTTTAAATAGCAAAGACATTTACAGGAGAAAATTAAATTTCTTTTGCGGCTACCGGCAATCTGCTTTATTATGCCCTGCTACTGTCAGGCTGTTCAGCTGTGGAAGGGGTGTTTTTTATAGCTGTTGAGTTTCTATGTGTCAGGTTTTAAAATAAAACGTAGAAAAGTTCGTATTTTAAGCGTGAATTAAATCGAATAAGCAGTCGCATGAACATAAAGAAGTTTAACGGGTATTTCCCCTTTTTGCTGATCCTTGCACTTTTGCCGGCCTGCAGGCAGCAGGAAGTGAAAGAACAAAAGTCTTATGCGGGTCTTGTGGATGTCAGGATCGGGCGTTTTGAGGAGGATCTGTTTTCAATCAGTCCCTATGGACTGGCTGACAGCATAGCATACCTTCAGGAAAAATATCCTGTCTTCTTTCCTTTGTTTACCCATAAGATTATTGAAATTGGAGGTCCTGAACACGAATGGTTCATTGAGGGGCTGATTGGTTTCACCACCGATTTTACGATTTACAGGGTAAGCCAGCGTGTTAAGGAAGTATTTCCTGACCTGACAAAAGTTGAAAAGGAGCTTAGCCTGGGATTCAGTAACCTGGAAGGTTTTTTACCTGAAACGGAAACCCCGGAGATCATCAGCTGCATATCCGGCTTTAATCAGTCGGTGGTCACTTCCGAAGGCCTGCTGTCTGTTAGCCTGGATAAATACCTGGGGGCCGGGGATGAGTTTTACAGGTTGATCAATCCTCCGGTCCCTGAATACGAGAAGCGGAATATGCGGCCTGAACGGATCGCAGCCGATGCCTTGTTTGCCTGGATAAGTGCTGAATTTCCTTTTGATAAAACGCAGACGAATCTATTGTCCAATATGATCTATGAGGGAAGGAATCTGTACTGTGTTAAAAAATTCCTGCCGGGGATCAACGATACCCTGCTTTGGGGCTACACATCGGAACAGATGAATTTCTGCCGGGACCATGAGCGCGATATGTGGATGTATCTGGCTGAAAACAGGCGTATTTTTGGGAGTGAGCCTTTCATGATCACACAATTTATTAAGCCGGCACCCTTCACGAAGGACTTTACCCAGGAAAGCCCGGGGCGTGCCGCGGTGTGGATCGGTTACCGCATTGTGGAATCGTATATGAAAAACAATCCGAAGGTTAGTCTTGAGCAGCTGATGGCAGTTACCCGCTACCAGGATCTTCTGAATCTGTCGAAGTATAGCCCTTAAGGAAGTACACTTGTAATTCCTTCTGGACGAGGGGATATAGTAAAGTAAATGTATTCAATCACCTGGTGAAAAATCGTTTTTGTTTCACAGATTATTACTGGTATATTTAGCTATGTAGCCTAATTTAATCCTTAATCTGCAGGCTTGTGATAGGACTATACAAAAATATTCATCCGATTGCTGGTTAAAACTAAATACTAAAAAGCATGAAAAGCAAAATGTTGATTCTCTCACTTATGGCATTCCTGTTTAGCAGTCTGCCTGGTCTTGCAGGTACTATGATCCCGGGAAAACTGTATTCACTGAATGACGGTAGCGTTATTACCTGCAATTTAGAATATTCAACCGGCCAGGGAAAAATTGAAGCTACAAATCCAACGACTGGTGAAGTATTTAAGGGTAATTATACCGTCATATTCGTTAGTGATATTATGGGCCGGGGAAGAGGTATGATGAAAGGAGACCAGGGAACTATCATATTCCTTACCATTGAATTCAGTACAGGCACTGTTTGGAATTTGCCTGTTGGCTATGGCGACGGGGAAGATAATAATGGTTTGAAATACCAGTATCAGACCAATCCGAAATAAAAACATAACAAGATCAGCAGAATGAGAATTGAAAAAATTATCGAAAATAAGAAACAGTTCCTTGACTTATTGCTGCTGGCCGATGAACAGGAAAATATGATCGACAAGTATTTGCCGGGCGGAGACTTGTTTGCTTTATATGACGATGATTTAAAAAGTGTTTGTGTTGTAGTGCCGGTAAGTAGCGATACCTGCGAGTTGAAAAACATAGCGACATACGAGAAATATCAAGGCAAAGGGTATGGTAGCGCATTGATAGAATTTATATCTGATTTCTACAAAAAAGACTACAAAACCATGCTGGTAGGGACAGGAGAAACACCGGCAATACTGTCGTTTTATGAATGTTGCGGATTTGAACAGTCCTATCGGGTAAAGAATTTTTTTACCGACAATTACGATCACCCTATTTTTGAGGGTGACATACAACTTGTTGATATGATCTATCTTAAAAAGGATTTGCAGGAATAACAGGAATGTACTGCAAACGACATTAAAAGAAGTACCGTACAACAAACAGTATCGCCAGGATAACCAGGACCGGCGATAATTTTTTCCATTTTCCACTGAGTATCCGAATGGCTACATAGCTTATGATCCCGAAAGATATGCCTTCGCTGATGCTGAAAGCCAGTGGCATCATGATGATGGTAAGGAACACGGGAATAGCATCCAGGTAGTTTTCCAGGTCTATTTTAGTGATGGGGCTGATCATAAACAAGCCGATGATGATCAGTGCCGGAGCAGTAGCCGCAGCAGGGATCATCAGGAAAACAGGAGAAATGAATAAAACAAGGAGAAAACAAATAGCCACGATAAGGGCAGTAAGCCCGGTTTTTCCTCCAACAGCGATTCCCGCCGTACTTTCCACGTAGGTGGTTACCGTGCTGGTACCCAGCATGGCACCGACTGTGGTGCCGATCGAATCGGCCAGCAGGGCCTGCTTTGCTCTCGGGACTTTGCCGTTCCTGTCAAGCAGATTGGCTTTGGAGCTTACGCCAATGAGGGTGCCAACCGTATCAAACATATCTATAAACAGGAAGGTGAACAGGACCACTAGGATATCCGGTTTCAGGATTCCGTGAAAATCCATTTTGAAGAATATGGGCCCCAGTCCTGCCGGGAGGGTAACAATATTTTTCTCCGGCAATGTCGTGACGCCTAAGGGTATCCCGATGGCAGTTGCTACAACAATACCGATCAGTACGGCCCCTTTGACACGCAGGATGAGCAATACAGAAATAGTCAGGAGTCCGGCCAGCGCTACCCAGGTCATGTGGTTGTCCATACTGCCCAGGGTGAGGAGGGTATTCGGATCCGAAATGATCAGCTCGGCATTCTCAAATCCCATCAGCGCAATAAATAGACCTATTCCCACTGAAATGGCATGTTTTATCGGCAGGGGGATGCTGTTGACTATGGCCTCGCGGATATTGAACAGCGTAAGGATGATGAATATAATACCTTCGAGGAACACAGCCATAAGGGCGGTTTGCCAGCTGTATCCCATGCCGATGACCACCGTGTAGGCGAAAAAAGCATTCAGGCCCATCCCGGGAGCCAGGGCATAAGGAAGACGGGCAACAAATGCCATGATCAGTGTGGCAATGCAGGAAGCCAGCGCAGTGGCAGTGAAAAGAGCTCCTTTATGCATGCCCGTTTCACTCAGGATATTGGGATTCACCGCAAGGATATAGGCCATGGTCATAAAGGTCGTCAGACCGGCAATGATTTCCGTTGAATAGCTTGTCTTGTTTTTTTTCAGTTCGAAGAATCTGCTAAGCATGAGAATATGGTTTAGATTCTTCAAATATAAGAAGATAAGGGTCTGTCTCAAAAGGTATGCTCATCTTTTGGATAGCGTTTTTATCTTATTGGCAACCGATACCTTATTGTTTATAAAGAACAACAGGGATAAGATTAAAGAACAGCCCCTTCTTTATAAAAGCTGTGTTGTAACTGGCTTAGAACTCGTATTTCACCCCAAGGGTCGGAAACACCTCCACACGTTCACTGGCAAAGACAAAGTTCTTTGAAACCTTGAATTCGGAACCAAGGGAGAGGTGTTCGTTGAAGTTAAACCAGATCTGTGGTTCCGCATAGAGGGCAAGGATCTTATTATCCGTATTGCTAAAGAAATCATCCTGCGACCAGATATCCACATAACCTGCCAGGCTCACCCGGTAATTGAAAAGGGGATAGAACCAAACCAGGGTGAATTGGGCATCCGGGGCTGAGGAGCCTCTTGTGTTCTTGTAAAGCAGCATCGCGTTCAGCGACAGGTTGCCAAGCATGGCACCGTATTCCAGTCCGCCCAGCCAGGAACTCCGAAGGTTTGCACCCCAGATTGCCAGGGGCAAGACATCCCCATCATCGGGATAGATCACCAGCCCATCGTTGTACTCAACATGCAGCATCAGATTTTTCAGTCCTCTGGTTTCACTGAACCAGGGGATGTAAAAAGTCCGGGCGATTTCAAAATACCCCAGCGAGGCGCCCCGGGGCCGGTCAGTGGAATTGAACTCAAAATCCGCAAACAGAAAGGTATAGCCGAGGCTGTCCGGTTTAAACAGTTCGAAAGTGCTCACAGGGAAATTGTGTTTACTGCCATCTTCCTGTTTTCCGAAATCGTAATGCAGTTGAATGTTTTGTGCTGAGGCAGAGAGGGACAGTACTGCCAGAATTAGTAAAATATTCTTTTTCATACTCTAGTTTTTTACGTGGTTAGCTAGGACACGCCGCTATGGTTTTCATAGCTTACGAGGGCGACAAAAGTAAATTAATTTTGGGAAAGTCACAAGTCACAAGTTACAAGTGGGGATCTGGATTCAGCCTTGCTTCCCAGGTGCCCTGAAGCCATTCAGTTTTATAAACTTTCAACCCAGGGCAAAGTGTTTTTGTTATGTTCCATGAAATTTCGTTTCTGAATCAGGATAATTCGTAGCTTTGTGCAGGTGTGACCATGAAAACTTACCGGCATATTTTTTTCGACCTGGATCGTACACTATGGGATTTTGAAAAAAACTCTGCAGAAACTTTGTTAAGCATACACGAGGAATTTAGTCTGGGGGAGCAGATCCCCGACCAGGACCTGTTCATCGTGAAATACAATTATTTTAACGACCACCTTTGGGATGAGTTTAAGGCAGGGACCATTAAAAAGGCTGAATTACGGGTCAGGCGTTTCGAGCTTCTCCTGGCTTATTTCGACATCAGGGACGAGGAACTGGTTAGTAAGATCAGTCGCTTTTACCTGAACACCAATCCCCTGAAAAAAGAATTGATACCCGGCGCAAAAGAGACCCTGGAATACCTGCATGGAAAATATGAACTCTATGTTATTTCGAATGGCTTTTACGATGTGCAGTTAACAAAACTCATCAGTTCAGGCATTTCGAAATATATCCGGAAAACTTTTACTTCGGACCGGATTGGCATTGCCAAACCAAAACCCGGGATTTATAACTATGCGCTGAGTTCAGTTAATGCGCGCAAAGCAGAGTCTGTCATGGTAGGTGATGATGCCGTAAACGATGTCCACGGGGCGCATTATGCAAAAATTGACCAGGTGTACTTCAACAGGAACGGGATTCCCAGCCGGATCCCGCCAACCTGGGAAATAACTAATCTTCTTCAGTTAAAGGAAATCTTTTAGGTTTGTTAAAAGGGGACTTCCTCGGAGAAGTCTGAATTCCTGGGCAGGTCATTATTGCCAAATCCTTCATTGAATTTTTGTTTGTTCATTTTCGAGCCGATAGTAACATAGGGAGATCCGTTTTCGCCCTCAGAGTCCATGTCGACAGGGCCGAAATAATCGTCATCCATTTCCGTGAACTTGGTAAATTCCCCGACAAATTTCAGGATAACGTCCCCGAGGGCACCATTACGGTGCTTAGCCAGGATGATCTCTGCCAGACCTTTCAGGGAATTTCCTTCCTCGTCCGTCATGATACCATATTTTTCGGGACGATGAATGAAGGCTACCATGTCGGCATCCTGCTCAATGGCTCCCGATTCACGAAGGTCTGAGAGCTGCGGCCTCTTGCTTCCGGTACGGACTTCCACCGAGCGGTTCAGCTGCGACAGGGCGAGGACCGGCACGTTGAGTTCTTTGGCAATACTCTTCAATGCCCTGGATATATTGCTGACTTCCTGTTCGCGGTTACCCTTCGATTCAGGCGTGCCGGACATTAGCTGCAGGTAATCAATGATGACAACGTCAATGTCGTGCTGACGCTTGAGACGGCGGCATTTTGCACGAAGTTCAAATATCGAAATGGCAGGGGTATCATCGATAAAGATCTTGGCATCTTCCAGTCTTTTTATCCGGTAATCAAGCCTTTCCCATTCTTCATCGGTGAGGTTTCCCACCCGTATCTTGTCCGAGGGGATCTCGGCTTCCGCAACGATCAGCCTGTTAACAAGCTGTACCGATGCCATTTCCAGACTGAATATGGCTACTGACTTGTTATGCTCAACCGCCATATTTCTGGCCATCGAAAGGACAAAGGCTGTTTTCCCCATTGAGGGCCTTGCAGCAATGATCACAAGATCGGAAGGCTGCCATCCGCTGGTAATCCGGTCGAGCTTGGTATATCCCGAAGGAATACCGCTCAGGTTGTCTTCACGTTTGGCGGCTTCCTGGATCAGGGTAATGGCATCCTTTATCAGGACATTCATAGGGGCTGCTTCCTTCTTAATGTGTCCCTGGGCTACATTGAACAGCTGACTTTCACTGAAGTCCAGGAGATTATCGACATCGGTGCTCTCATCGAAGGCCATTGCCTGAATTTCAGAAGCAACACGGATCAGCTCCCGCTGAATAAATTTCTGCTGGACAATCCGGGCGTGATATTCGATATGAGCAGCCGAAGCAACCCTGCTTGTCAACTGTGTAACGTAAGCAATACCCCCTACCTCGTCAAGGTAATCAAGCTTCCTTAGCTCTTCAGGAATAGTAAGGATGTCAATGGCTTTGTCGGAACCAAAAAGACTCATGATCGCCTGGTAGATCTTATTATGTTCTTCCTTATAAAAACTCTCAGGTTTTAGAATGTCGATCACCTCGATGATGGCGTCTTTTTCTATCATGATAGCCCCAAGAACGGCTTCCTCCAGTTCAACAGCCTGTGGGGGCATCTTGCCAATATCCAGCGTTACAGGTACCTGTTTCTTTGAGGGAGTTCTTTTTTCGGCCATGGAAATGCTGTGCGTTAATTGTGAGAAATAGTATTAGGGTTTCAGATCACTCTGAGGGCTGTAAAAATACAATGGCTTTTTTTTTCAGTTGGTCTAAAAATGGTATTCTTTTTAACATCTTATCGACCCGGTTGTGAATTCCTGTTGATAACTATTTATATACATGTAAAGTACAGTAGATCAAGATAATAAAGTAAGTTCAGCTGCTTATTATCGTGTGGATTCCTGCAGGGCTCAGCATATCAGTGGATTAGATAAGAATATGTCCCCGGAGAGAGGGAATTCAACAAAAAAATTTACCCAAATGTAAGTTGGGGGAGATAGAATTGAAAGAATATCCTTTATTTTTATCCTTGCTTATGAATTGAAGCCTATGATTCTTTACCCAAACGCGAAAATAAATATTGGTTTGCGCATCCTTGAAAAACGGGCGGATGGTTTTCATGCTATCGAAACCCTGTTTGTTCCCATAGATCTTTGTGATATCCTTGAGTTTGCCCCGGCAGGTGATGGAATAACCGGGATCGGTATCACCGGTATTGATCTTGACGGTAAACCGGATGATAACCTGGTTGTCAGGGCGTGGCAGCTAATGAAGGAAAGGTATGACATTCCTGCTGTTAAAATCCACCTTCACAAGATCATTCCGGTAGGGGCAGGTCTGGGAGGTGGATCGGCTGATGCCGCTTTTATGCTTAGGGGATTAAATGAGCAATTTGCACTTAATTGCGGCATGCAGGAGCTTGAGGAAATGGCTGCCATGCTGGGAAGCGACTGTTCATTTTTTATCCGGAACAGACCCGCTATAGGAACCGGAAGGGGCGAACTGCTTTCCGAAACCAGCATGAGCCTGGAGAATTACAGGATCCTCCTGGTGAATCCTGCCATTCACATCAGCTCAAAGGAAGCCTATTCCGGTGTCCTGCCCGCAAAACCGGAAAATACCCTGGAAGGCTTGCTCAACCAGGGAATTACATCCTGGCAGCAGACCGTTCATAACGAATTTGAAAAATCAATTTTTAAGCTCTATCCTAAGATTGAACAACTGAAGCTAAAGCTGCTTGAGATGGGGGCTGTCTATGCAGCGATGTCAGGAAGCGGTTCGTCGGTATACGGGCTGTTCCCGGAAGGGATACCGGAAGAAATGTTAAAGAACCCGTACTTTGGCAACTTGTTTACTTTCTATGGGAAGCTGCTCACCGGGAATCCGGGTTAAAATAACAAAAAGCCGGCTCAGTGAAAGCCGGCTTTTTAGTTTATTCGATCTCAATAATTAAATGTCCCTTGGGAATTCTGTCCCCCTTTTTTACGAACACTTCCTTGATGGTAGCATCCCTGGAAATTTCAATTGAGTTTAGCATCTTCATTGCTTCGAGAACCAGCATTTTATCTCCTTTCCGCAACTTATCCCCCGGTTTGACACACACATCGGTGATAGTCCCCGGGATAAAGGTAAAAACGTTGTTCGGATTGGGTTTTACCCAGTGCTTCCGGTTTTCGAATTTTTTATTGAAGGTAGTGCGGTATTTTGTGCCGTGCTCCTGGATTACCAGGGTTTTGCACTTGAGCTTTTTCTTTTCGCACTCGTCAGTGGTATTCACCATCACGTCTTTTTTTGTTCTTTTAGCACTCATGTCTCAGAGATTAAAATGGTGGAACGCCATGTTTTTTCTTAGGACCGCTGATAGCCTTGTCTTTTGCCACATCGATCGCATGTATAAGCATTTTGCGGGTTTCTGAAGGTTCAATTACCGAGTCTACATAACCTTTTGCAGCAGCCACATAGGGGTTGGCAAATTTCTCCCTGTATTCTTTAACCTTAAGCTTGCGCATTGCCTCGGGATCTTCTGCAGAACTGATCTCCTTACGGAAAATGATATTAGCAGCTCCCTCAGGTCCCATAACGGCAACCTCAGCTCCCGGCCAGGCAAAAACAAAGTCTGCCCGGAGGTGCCGCGAACCCATTGCAATATATCCTCCTCCGTAAGCTTTACGGATGATGAGGGTAAGCTTCGGAACTGTAGCTTCGCTATAGGCATAAAGGACTTTGGCACCGTGCCGGATCACTCCTGCATGCTCCTGGTCAACACCCGGCAGGTATCCCGGAAGGTCGACGAGGGTGACAATGGGGATATTGAAGGCGTCGCAGTAGCGAATGAACCGGGCGGCTTTATCAGATGAATCCACATCAAGCACCCCGGCAAGAACCAAGGGCTGGTTGCATACAAAGCCACAGGGAAGGCCATTGATGCGGCCAAATCCGATAACCATATTTTGTGCCCACAATTCCTGGACTTCAACAAAGTCGGAATCATCAACGAGGGCCTTGATTACATCGCGTATATCGTATGGTTGTTTCGGATCACCGGGAACAATTTCCTCAATGTTGTATTTTGATTTCGGCGGCTTCGGTTTCTGAAGTTTTGGTTTGCTGTCGTTACTGCGTGGCAGCATGGAAACCAGTTTCTTGATCTGATTGAAACACTGGGCTTCGCTCTCAGCATAGAAATGAGCATTGCCGGTAATTTCACTGTGAACTCTTGCTCCACCCAGGTCTTCCATAGAAATTTCCTCACCAAGAACCGTTTTGATAACCTCCGGACCGGTGATAAACATCTTTGAAATGTTTTCAACAACAAAGACAAAGTCGGTAAGGGCAGGAGAGTAAACAGCACCACCCGCGCAGGGTCCCAGGATGACAGATATCTGGGGGATAACTCCGGATGACAGGGTATTCCTGAAGAAGATTTCTCCATATCCGGCCAGTGAGTTCACACCTTCCTGGATACGGGCCCCGCCGGAATCGTTAATACCAATAAGAGGTACACGCATTTTCAGGGCGTGGTCCATGATCTTGGTGATTTTTCGCGCATGCATAAGTCCAAGCGAACCTCCGGCGACCGTAAAGTCCTGTGCGAAAATACACACGGGATCACCATCCATAGTTCCGGTTCCGATAATTACACCGTCGCCATGCAACACTTTATTCTCCATGTCAAAGTCACGGGCAACGTGTTGCACAAATAAGTCATATTCAGTGAATGAATCCTTATCCAGAATACTCAGAATACGCTCGCGGGCGGTCATTTTCCCCATCGCCATCTGCTTTTCAATGGCTTTTTCACCGCCACCCATCTGCACGGCTTCGCGCATCTTTTTGAGCTCTTCAATTTTCTTTTTCAAAGGCATAAAAGATAGTTTAAGTTAGGTAAATTGATTTCGACAAATCCCTCTTTAAAAGGGCTACAAGGATACTAAATAGCAAGCAACTAAACAAGAAGATTTTGACAATGCGGTAAGTATATGGTTAATAATTAGTTGTTTATACTGAAAATAAACCTGACGTTAAATTACTTCGGAGCGATGCGATACAGGAACAGGGCCACAATGGCAAAGAGGAAGTTAGGCAACCAGGTGGCCAGAAAGGGTGACATGGCACCTGTAATGGCAAACTGAGTGGAAAACTGCTGAAAAAGAATGTAGGTGAAGCTGATCAGCATCCCTATTCCGATATGCATCCCTATCCCTCCCTTGACTTTCCGGGAGGACACGGAAACGCCGATAAGTGTAAGAATCAGGGTGGAGAAGGGAAACGAGAAGCGTTTATGCCGCTCAACCAGCAGGGAATTAACCCTGGTAGATCCCTGCAGTCGCATTTTCTGAATGAACTTGTTCAGTGCCTGCAGGTTCATGGTTTCCGCAACATTATCGCGCAATAAGAATTCATCCGGTGACAGGTTCAGCAGCGTATCCATCCGGGCTCCGCTAATCAGTGTCTGGCCGGTATCGGAATAATTCCGGATGTAGTAGTTTTTTATTTTCCAGACACTGGTGAGAGAATCCCAGCGTATTTCCTCCGCGAAAAGCTTTGATTTCAGCATTCCTTTTTCGAATCGCTCCATAGAGAATTTGGTACCGAAATTGGTCCGTGAAGTATAACTCCCCAGGTATACAAAAACCCCGGGGGATATCTGCTTATGGACATCATCGGCAATGAACCTCACGGGTTCCTTGTGGTAGTACCTTTCGTTAAACTCGAACCGTATCCGGTTTGCCCCGGGTATGACATAGTTTCCCAGGGCCATATTAAAAACCATAATGAAAATACCGGCAGTAAAGTAGGGGATAAGCAGGCGCGGGAAGCTTACTCCGCTGCTTAGAATGGCAATAAGCTCAGTATTATAGGCCATCCGTGATGTAAAGAAGATCACAGCAATGAAAGAGAAGAGCGGAGCGAATAAAACGGCGAAATATGGAATGAAATTCAGGCAATAATCCATGATGATGCTCTTCAGGGGAGCCTCGTTCTCGATGAACTCATCCATCTTCTCGGAGAGATCAAAGATCACAGCGATGATAACGATCAGGATAATGGCCCCAAAATAGGTCCCCAGATATTTCCTGATGATATAGAGATCAATTTTTTTCATGTTAATCCTGTCAGAGGCGCTGTCCGAGAATAGTTACCATTTCTTGTTTCCAGGATCCGAAACTGCCTTGTCCGATGTTTTCCCTGGCTTCCTTCATCAGCCTTTGGTAAAAAGCGAGGTTGTGGATGCTGGCAATCTGTGCACCTAGCAATTCTCCTGAAATTATAAGGTGCCTAAGGTAAGCTTTTGAATAATTTTTATCAACATACGAGCTGCCGTCTTCATCAACTGGTGAGAAATCATCGCTCCACTTCCTGTTTTTAATATTAATGATTCCTTTTTGTGTGAAAAGCATGCCATTTCTTCCGTTGCGGGTAGGCATCACGCAGTCGAACATATCCACCCCCATGGCAATGGCCTCCAACAGATTGATCGGAGTTCCCACCCCCATCAGGTAGCGGGGTTTCTCCACAGGAAGTATCTGGGTAACCTCGCTGAGCATCGCATACATATCTTCAATGGGCTCTCCGACAGACAGCCCACCGATGGCATTTGCTTCCATATCCCAGGCGGCGATGACTTCCGCAGACTGCTTTCGGAGATCTTTATAAACACTTCCCTGGACAATCGGCAGAAAATGCTGTCTGTGTTCATACCTGTCCTGTGTGCCCCTGAAATGTTTTATTCCCCGCTCAAGCCAGCGGTGGGTAAGTTCCATGGATTTTTTGGCAGCCTTGTATTCGCAAGGATAGGGAGTACATTCATCAAATGCCATGATCAGATCGGCACCGATATCCCGCTGGATCTCAACAATGTTTTCAGGTGTGAAGAGATGCTTCGAGCCGTCGATGTGGGAGCTGAAATGCGCTCCTTCCTCCTTCAGCTTCCGGTTATCAGCCAACGAAAAAACCTGGTAACCACCGCTGTCCGTAAGCATTGGTCGGTCCCAGCCGATAAATTGGTGCAGCCCGCCCGCTTTCCTGATAAGCTCAATTCCGGGTCGCAGGTACAAATGGTAAGTGTTGCCAAGAATAATTTGAGCCTGTATGTCTTCACTGAGTTCGCGCTGATGCACGCCTTTTACAGTGCCTGCGGTGCCAACCGGCATGAAAACAGGGGTCTTTATCGTGCCGTGACCGGTTTCAATTATGCCTGTCCGGGCTTTGGTAGACGGATCTTTCTGAAGAATTTTAAAAAACATAGTCGAAAAAATACGGGGCAAAGATAGGTATTGTGAAAAATATCAACTTAGCTTGTTTGCAATTTTTGCAGGATGCAGATACCTTTGATCACTTTCATTAAACATGACGATACTTGTTGATTCCTGTCTTCTATATTGAAATGGTACACTATGCTGTACTTGGACTGCTGATTCTGACGACCCTCAGCCAGCTGATAAGCTATCTCTTTGTATATGGGAGTGTAGGACGCTATAAGCGGAATCCCGGACTGAAAAAACACCCGGTTTCTGTAATCATTTGTGCACGGAACGAAGCTGAGAACCTGAAAAAGAATCTCCCCTTGGTGCTGGAACAAAAATTCGACAACTTCGAAGTGATCGTTGTGAACGATTGCTCGACAGACTCGACAGATGATGTTCTTGGTGATTTCCTGAAAAAATACAAGCACCTCAGAGTAACATCCATAGCACCGGATAAAAAATTTACACATGGGAAAAAACTGGCCGTAACTGTCGGAATAAAAGCTGCGAAAAACGAATGGCTGGTTTTCACGGATGCTGATTGTGTACCCGTTTCTGACCAGTGGCTTAACCGTATGCAGGAAAACTTTTTGGACTCAAAAGAAATTGTGATTGCCTATGGAGGATACCGTCCACAGCCCGGGCTGCTGAATGCATACATACGCTATGACACCCTCTTTATTGCCATGCAGTATTTGGGACATGCCCTGAAAGGCATGCCCTATATGGGTGTAGGGCGTAATCTGGCTTATCGGAAATCACTTTTCTTCAGAAATAAGGGTTTTGCTTCCCATTATAATATCCTTTCCGGGGACGATGACCTGTTTATCAATGAAACTGCCACCAGGACCAATACAGCTGTTGAATTTCATCCGGAGAGCCATACCCTTTCGGTACCCAGGCAGTCATGGGGTGAATGGTTCACACAGAAAAAGCGGCACTACAGCACCTTCGGGAGGTATAAGCCCGGACATTTATTTCATTTGGGAATAGAACCTTTGATGAGAGTGCTTTTTTATTTTTCTTTTTGCTACCTTTTGGCCCTGAAAATCCTGGTCGTCCCTGTTTTAATACTTGCCGCTGTCAGGTGGCTGACGCAGCTGGTTGTATTTAAAACAGCAATGAATCGCCTTGGAGTGAAGGGAATATTGTTATGGTGTAGTATATTTGACCTGATTTCTTTGTTTATTAATTTTATCATTTACCTGTCTGGTTTATTTAGAAGAAGAACTTTACGATGGAAGTAAATACCAATTTATCAGAAAAGGCTCAGAAGGATTTTGCCCTGGTTCAACAGGCTACACGTGGCGATCAGAAAGCTTATGCTGAATTGATGGGACGTTACCGGGATGCGATTTATTATATGCTGCTAAAAATGGTGAACAATTCCAGTGATGCCGAGGACCTTACCATTGAAGCTTTCGGAAAGGCATTTAAGAACATTCAGCAGTATACACCGAATTATGCCTTTAGTACCTGGCTTTTTAAAATTGCAACAAACAATTGTATTGATTTCATCCGTAAGCGCAAAGCCACAACCATTTCACTGGACCAGAACGACGATGATCCTGATAAGTCTTCACCGGATATCATGGCCCCTAATCTGGATCCGGAGGAAGAAATGATCAAGGATCAGAAGCAGAAAATGATGCGGGATATTGTTTCAAAACTCAAGCCCAGATACCGTAAGCTCATCGAACTTCGCTATTTTAAAGAGTATTCCTATGAGGAAATTGCCGAAGAACTTGAGTTGCCGATAGGTACGGTTAAGGCTCAGCTATTTCGTGCCCGCGAACTTCTTTATAACATACTGAAGCACACCAGTAAAACCATCTGATGGAAATCGTTAAACGGTATTTTCCTGACCTGGATACTAATCAGTACGAACAGCTTTCTTTACTACAAGGACTCTACAGTGAGTGGAACGAAAAGATCAATGTGATCTCACGTAAGGATATTGATCAGCTTTACCTTCGTCATGTGCTGCATTCCATGGCTATTGCCAGATACCTCTCTTTTGCCCCCGGAACCCGTGTGCTCGATGTCGGTACAGGGGGTGGATTTCCCGGGATCCCGCTGGCCATCCTGTTTCCCGGTTCCGAATTCCTGCTTGTGGATTCCATCCGGAAAAAGATCCTTGTGGCAAATGAGGTTATTGCTGCCACCGGACTTAAAAACTGCCGTGCACAGGCTGTCAGGGCCGAAACGCTGAAATCAAAATATGAATTTGTTGTGAGCCGGGCCGTAACACAAATGCCAAAGTTTGTTTCCTGGGTCACACACCTTATTTCAACGAAGCAGTTCAATAACCGCCCGAATGGCATCCTTTCGCTGAAAGGGGGTGACCTGGAAGAGGAGCTTGATATTCCACAGAAAACGGAGCTTATCAGCCTTTCCGAATATTTCTCAGAACCCTTCTTCGAAACCAAAAAACTGGTTCACGTGATCTTTCAACATTCCGGGAGCCGGAACCGTTAATAATAAGTGCACCTGATTAAAGGCATTCGTAGATTTATAGCTTAATTTTGGGAAAAAAGTCATGAAAAGAATCATCCTGAGCATACTGCTCCTGCTGGGCTGCGCTTTCTCCTTCGGACAGGGGAAGGGCATTAAAATTGGGGTCTATGTAGATCCTATGATCAGCTGGTTTTCATCAGAATCAAGGACAGCCAGTTCCGATGGTGCGAAAATGGGGGTTGATGGCGGACTGGTAGTGGATAACTATTTTCAGGATAATTATGCTTTTCATACGGGAATAGGCATCGGTACCTGCGGCGGAAGTATTTTGTACACCGATGCACGACCATTCCTTTCCTATGGGCTGTCTGATACAATCGCTGCAGGCTCCGTTGTCGATTATAAAATAAACTACCTTACCCTTCCTTTAGGCCTCAAGCTGACAACCAAGGAGATTGGATATTTTTCATATTTTGCCCGGCTGGGCTTTACCAACCAGTTTAACCTGAAAACCAGGGCAACAAGTAGTGATGGCATGCTCACTAAAAGTGTGGTCGAACAGGAAATCTTTTTCTACAACCTTTCATACTTTGTCGGAGCAGGAATTCAATATCATATTAATAAGGATGCGGCACTCGATTTCGCTGTGACCTATTCCAATGGCTTTATAAACCTTTCACGGATCGATGAGCTCAAATTTTATTCCCGCTCAGTGACCCTGCGGGTTGGGATAATTTTTTAATGAACAGAATATGCGAATCGCTTTAGCTCAGCTGAATTACAAAATAGGTGCTTTTACGGAGAATGTAGAGAAAATGGTGTCGGCCATTCGCGAAGCAAAACAACATCATGCCGACCTGGTTGTCTTCAGTGAGCTGTCAGTCTGTGGGTACCCCCCATTGGACCTGCTCGAAAATAAATCATTTATCGACCGCGGCACCGCAGCCGTTGGAGATATCACGAAAGAGACGGATGGAATTGCTGTGATAATTGGTTTGCCAACCCTTAATACACAAAAAACAGGCAAGAATCTGTTTAATTCAGCCTTGTTCATTGCCGATGGCGAGATCCGGTGTGAATGCCATAAATCGCTGCTTCCAACCTATGATATTTTTGATGAATACCGGTACTTTCAGCCTGCAGATAAGGTGGCTCCGGTTCAATATAAGGGAAAGAAAATAGCCATTACCATTTGCGAAGATTTATGGTTTCAGCAACCCTTGCTGACGAATTTTGGCAAGCACAAAATTTATACCAGCGACCCAATGAAAATGCTGGGAGCGGAATCCTGTGACCTGATCATCAACATAGCGGCTTCTCCTTTTGCCTATAACCATGAAGCCATTAAGACAGAAATCCTCCGGGCGAATGCCGGAAAATATAAAACGCCGATTGTTTATGTAAACCAGGTTGGGGCCCATACCGAGCTGATCTTTGATGGTGGCTCCAGGGTACTGGATGCGGATGGCAGGAATGTGCTCCGCCTGAAATCATTCATTGAGGAACTGGCCTATTTTGATACAGATAAGCCTGTAGTATCGCATCAAAACTCCGAACCATCGGATACCGACCGGATCCATAGGATCCATGATGCTCTCATTCTGGGGATTCATGACTATTTCAGGAAGATGAGGTTTTCCAAGGCTGTACTGGGGCTTTCCGGGGGGATCGATTCTGCAGTAACCCTGGTGCTGGCAAAGGAAGCGCTGGGCCGGGAGAACGTGCGCGTTTTGTTAATGCCTTCGCAGTATTCCTCGGACCATTCGGTAAGCGATGCAATTAAACTGGCTGAGAACCTGGGCGTCAGGTACGATACCCTTCCTATCAAAGATATCTTCAATCAGTTCCTGGATGATCTTGGGGAACTTTTCCGGGGAACACATCCCGACATTGCTGAAGAAAACATCCAGGCCCGAATCCGGGGTACTTTATTAATGGCCATTTCCAATAAATTTGGTAATCTGCTGCTTAATACCTCAAACAAAAGTGAGGTTGCTGTGGGATATGGAACGCTCTATGGTGATATGAACGGGGGTATCTCTGTACTTGGGGACGTTTACAAAACCGATGTCTATAAACTTGCCAGGTACATAAACAGGGAGAACGAGGTCATCCCTGAACATACCCTTGTTAAACCGCCTTCAGCAGAACTTCGGCCTGATCAGAAAGACAGTGACTCCCTTCCCGATTACGACCTCCTGGATCAGGTACTCTATCAGTATATTGAGCGCAGAATGTCCGGAGATGAAATTATTGCAGCAGGTTTTGAAGAGGGTATGGTATGGAAAACCCTTTCCATGGTTAATTCGAATGAATATAAACGCTTTCAGACACCCCCGATTCTGCGGGTCAGCAGCAAAGCTTTCGGTTTTGGACGCCGCATGCCGCTGGTGGCAAAATATTTCTGATACGCATCCAAAAGGTTGCGAAGCACAACTATTTTAGTGAATAACATATCCCTTACCGGGGTAACTCAGGCTATTGATCAATGATAGCAGGACTCAGCAATATGGTGTTTACCTGTTTATATTCATTATTTGTTGAGATGGTGTTGTCTATGGCTTCATCATTCGCCAGCTTCACAGCAATCTCTGCGGCTTTTGTTGCGATGCTCGAGATAGGTTTGTCAACGGTCATCGTTTGTTCCCCGTTTTTGATCCTTTCAATGGCTGCCGGATCGGCATCCTGACCGCAAATGAAAGGAAAATCAGTGATCCCCTTTTCTTTCAACGCACGGATAGCGCCCTCCGCAAGCTGATCATTGGAAGCAAGGACAGCATCGATCTGTTGATTTTGTTCCAGACATTCCTTCATCAATCGGTAGCCTTCTTCAGCACTCCAGTAGTTAACGTAATTTTCATAGACAACCCTAATATCACCTTTCTTAATCAGGGTATCCAGTACCATTCTGTGGCCTTCGCAGAGCAAATAGGTATTGTTGTCGGTAACAGGTCCCTTGAGGATGACATAGTTACCTGCCGGACATTTCCCGGTCATGTATTCGGCCTGGAGTTGTCCTACCTTCTCACTGTCAAATGAAATGTAAAAATCAAGATTGCATTGTTGAATAATGCGATCGTAAGCGATAACCTTAACATGTTTTTCATGCGCAAGTTGAACGATCTTGGCCGCCTGATAGCGGTCGGTTGGGATGATTACCAGTACGTCAATATCGAGGTTCAGCAACTCCTCTGCCAGCTGATACTGCTTTTCGGCATCACCTTCAGATGCCTTAAAGTACACTACTCCATCCTTTTCTTCTATCTGCTTGGTAAACTGAGCTTTGTCTTCTGCCCACCTTCCGGTTTTCGAATCATCCATCAGAAAGCCTATATTTGCTTTTTGAGTGCACGCTCCAAGTATTAGTATGCCTAATAGGAGGAGTAAACTGAGGTATACGATTCTGTTTTTCATGATACGAGAGTTTTGATCATGTATAAGTTACAAAAATGTATCATACCTGTCAATAACAAAAACAGGGTGATTTCAGATTCGCAAGACCTAACAGACTTAACACTACTTAATTGTAATGCAATGGTGATATTGCTCATCAAACAGGATTGTGTCACGTATGTCTTTGATAAACATTAAGATACAATTTATTCCTCAGACTTCGGGACTGAAGCTTGAAGTGTGGACCCCGGAAGGTCAGCTCCGGCAGGCAGGGATCCCGTATGGCGGACCGGTACACGGGCTTATCAGTGCCCGCCTGAGCGATCGTGAACTTCGTGTGGTACTCAACCGGAAGCCGGATATGAGGCATCTTATGGGATATGGTATCCGGGTGAACAACAGGACGCTTCGCCCAATGACCATTGTGCATGTTGACAGAGATGCTCAAACGATCTATTTTGATACAGACCTTCCGCAATTCGTTACTGCCGGCGCAAACTTCAGCCTGTATTCGCGGGAACCCTTACTGATAACTGAACTGAGGTTGATGATGGACCTTCATCCGGATGAACCTATCGGACCTGCTGAATTAAACCTTGTCTGCCCGCCTCAACTTATTAGTCAGGCCGTATTGTTGTTCTCAGAGCATGTCCCCCTGGCGGAAATTCCCGCAGGAGTTAAAGCAATCAGTGTACCTGAACGGATAGATGATCAGGGCCGGAGGATGAGGGCTCTTGATGAAAGCGATGTGAATCCTGTACTGAATCAGGTTTTCAGGTTTCCGAAATGTCCGGTTTTCATTGCCTTGCATAATAGTTGCATTAACCCTGTACATGAGCAGATTCTCGATAATCTCCTGAAAACTGCCGGCTATGCAGACAGGTTTGTATCACACAAACCGGAACACTTACTGTATTTGATATGCGCCCTTCCGGAAATGAGGGAATACTTTTTTGATGCCCTCCAGGTTTTTAAAAAACGGCTTGAGAAAATACTGGAACCCGGATCCCGCTTATTTTTTGATTAACTAAGCTTAAAAATGTGCCCGCTACCCGTTCTGTAGATCGAGTAATTTCTGGAACAGGAGCTGTATCTTTTTACATCCGGATGAACGGTCAAATCTGCTAAAAATGGCTTTCTGACCTTCTGTCTCCAGGTGGTTTCTTATTTTGGGCTGGGTTATCAGGTGGATGATTTTATTGGAAAAATCCGCAAGGTCTTTTTGGTGATAGAGCATTCCTAAATTGCCGTTATTCAATAATTCACTGTTTATTTCAGAGTAAGGGGCAATCACGGATAAGCCGGAGGCCATGGCTTTATGTACAATCATATCGTAAGGTTGGTGCTGACGGTGGGTGACAAAAATATCAATGCTTCGGAAGAAAGTTATCAGTTTATCCTGAGCAATGCGAAAATGTACCCTGTCCTCTACTTTGCATTCCCTGGCCAGGATTGTCAGGAAATTGCGGTATTCCTCTTCCTGTTCGGAACCGCTCCGTCCATAGATCAGAAGATCGACATCGTGATGGTTTCTTTCCAGGAACTGGATAGCCCGGATAGAAAAATCAAGGGCATAGGTATTGTTATATTTACCAATTGCACCGAGAATTATCCTGTCTTCAGGGAGCCTGAAGATCTTACGGGCTGATTTTTTTGCCAGTGTGTCATTCGCAAAGTGACCAGCATCGATACAGGGCGGGATAACTTTCATCCTTTCCGGCTTATAATGCGTAAGCAGCAGGGCGTGTTCAGCCAGTTTTTCAGAGGGTGAGATCCAGGAATCGAAAGGGCGGAACAGCATTTTATATAGAAAAGGATGCTTTTTCAGGTTCAGGATGGATTGCTGGAAGAAGACCAGTCTCAGACTGCGGTAAAGGAGTATTTTAACCAGGGAAGCCATCAGGATATCTCTTGGCCGGATAACCAGCAGCAGCGAAATGTTCTGGTTTTTCAGGTAAACGGATAAGGCACGGGCATGCCGTAAATCAATAAAATAAGTAGGTTTTTTTAAACGGTGGATGTCGACATTTTGCTCTTCTGCCAGTTTAGAAAGCGCGCTGTCCGGGGAGGTAATCAGACTAATAGTATACCGGCTATCGCTTAACCAGCCAATGAAGCGAAGCGTGTTTTTTTCAATTCCTCCATAACAATCTCCACTGGAATAAAATGCAATTTTTGGCATTTTAGCTATCAGGTGTTTAAATAAATCCGTTTCACACGTGTAGAAATACCTGTCAGTATTTCATATGGGATAGTCCCGACCTGCAGGGCCAGCTGGCTGATGGTATGTTGTTCTCCAAAGATAATGACTTCATCTCCAATTCCGGCATCCAGTCCGGTGACATCGATCATGCAAAGGTCCATGCATATATCACCGATAAAAGGTACAAGTGTGTCCTTATACCATACCTGCCCATTCCGGTTGCCCAGTTTGCGGTTCAGACCGTCAGCATAACCAACAGGCAGGATAGCGATCTCGGAATCCCGGTCCAGAATCCCATGGCGGTTATACCCAACTGTATCTGTTTTGGGTACTTTTTTTATCTGACTGATGATGGTTTTGAGGGTGCTGACAGGCTTAAGGAGACCATTCACGGCGGATATTCCGTGGAGACCAATTCCCAGTCGGACCATATCCAGATGGGCCTCCGGAAATCTTTCAATTCCTGCAGAGTTTAAAATATACCGGATAGGCTGGTAGCCCAGTGCTGTGGTAAGCTCATCGGAGATCTCCCGGAAGAGCCGGATCTGATTCCGGGTAAATTCGTCCTCCTCCGGATTATCCGAGACAGCAAGGTGTGAGAAGATCCCTTTTACACGAACGGCAGGAGTTGCCGCAAGCTGTCTTATCAGCTTGCCGATTTCTTCCGGCATAAAGCCAAGGCGGTGCATGCCGGTATCAATTTTAAGGTGTACCGGGTATTGATCTGACTGCCCGGAGCTAAGTAATCTGACAAAGCTGTTCAGGCCTTCCAAACTGAAAATTTCGGGTTCCAGCTTATATTCAATAAGCTCGGCAAAACTTCCTTCTGTCGGGGCCATGACCATGATGGGCAGGCTTACCCCAGCCCTGCGGAGTTCAACGCCTTCATCGGTATACGCAACACCCAGGTAATCAACCTTTTGATGTTGTAACAGGTTGGCGATTTCAAAGCTGCCGCTCCCGTAGCTCAGGGCCTTTACCATAACCATGATCCGGGTTTCGGGCTGCAGCAGTCCCCTGAAATAATTCAGGTTGTGGACCAGGTGTTCCAGGTTTATTTCCAATACCGTGGAATGTTTCTTTTTTGCCAGTGCGGATACAATTTGCTCGAATCCGAAGTCGCGAGCTCCCTTGATCAGGAGGGTCTGCTCCCGCAGATCAATTGTTCTCAGGTTCATTAAAAGCTCCCCGGTGGTAGGGAACCACCTGGCCTCATCCGGCATTCTGCCGCTGTTTTTGATATCGGGTCCGACAACAATCAGCTGATGGAGCGCATAGCGTCTGGTCAGATTAAAAACTTCGGCATAGAGTTTATTGATGTCGGTGCCCGATTGCCGGATATCTGACAGGATCAGGCTGTGTTTTTTATGCTGTTTCTGGGTGGACAGGTAATCCAGGGCAATGCGCAGGGAATGAAGGTCGCTGTTGTAACTGTCATTGATAAGGGTGCAATTACCCTGGCCATCGATCTGCTCCAGTCGCATAGCAACCGGAACCAGGGCATCGAATCCTGCCTGTACCTCTGCAGACTGAAATCCCTGGTGTAAGAGGAAACAGAGAATATGGAGGCAGTTTTCCAGGGATGCTTCATCAGTAAAAGGCAGGCTGAATACCTCATCTTTATGGTCATAGCTTATGCTAAGCAGGGTGCTGTTCCCTTTTGTTTTGATCTCCCGGACGTACAGGTAGCAGTTCCGGCTTTCTTTTGACCAGGTTACCATCTGACACCCCAGCTGCTGTCGGCTCACTTCCTGATGAATATAGCGATGGTCAAGGCAACAGTAAAGAACTTTTGCATGTCTGAAAAGCTTCAGCTTCTCAATGACTTTCTGCTCCAGGGATGCAAAGTTTTCCTGATGGGCAGGACCTATGTTTGTGAAAATACCGAGATCAGGGGCGATAATTTTTTCAAGCTTCTCCATCTCACCGGGCAGGGATATTCCTGCCTCCAGGATGGACCAGTCGGCATCGGCCTGGAGCAGCCAAACCGATAAGGGAACGCCAACCTGGGAGTTATAACTCTTTGGTGACCTGGAAACCTGTCCTTTCTGGCTCAGGCAGGTGGCCAGCCATTCCTTTACCACAGTTTTCCCGTTGCTGCCGGTAATGGCAATGACCGGCATCCGGAGTTGTGTCCGTATGTGGCTGGCTAGTTGCTGAAGGGCCTGCAGGGTGTTTTCCACCAGGATGTAACTTGCATCGGGGTGTGTTTTTAATCGCGGACTGACTTCCTCAATCAGGAAATAACGCAGGCCACCTTCCAGCAGATCATCCAGGTAATCATGCCCGTCATGCCTGTCCCCCCTGATAGCAACAAAGAGGGCGGCTGAGCCCGGCTGGATATTCCGGCTGTCAGTTTCAAGTTGTTCGATAAATCCTTCTCCCCGGCCATGCAGGGTTCCGTTTACGATTATGGCAAGCTGGTTTATGTTGAGTCGGGGCATAGTCCTGCAAAGTTAACTCAATTAAGCATTTGCCGCAATGCGGTTCTTATGAGTATGGCATACCAAAAGACAGCTGAAGGATTTCCTGGAAAACAGGAACTCTTAACTTCTTCTTCCCATCTCACCTGGTGTGCCTGTGCAATCATGGTATCGTGGTAATAAGTCTGGAGGAAGTTTTAGTGTGTGCATGCTTTTAACTGATCTCACCCGGTGTAACGAATTTAAAAGAATATCTTGAATTTCTGCCATCAGTGATCTGGTTTTTGGCATATCGTTGTACGGAATATGTTGGAGGATCTGTTTTTCACCTTCTTGGTAACATCTAAAGACATTCCTATACAATTAGATCAGTTATTTGTAGTTTTATACTTGCAAATCTTTTTAAGAATGGAATTTAAGCATACCCTGGAAATTTTATACAATCAGGCTGAAGAAATTGCCAGTATGGCCAATAAATTTCAGTCGGGGCAGGAGATAAGGAAGATCGAGATAGACCTGCTGCTTGAGAAACTGAGAAACATTTATGATCTGGCATCCGATGTCAGGGCTACCCTGCATTTCAGAGAAGATCCGGCTTCTGAGACTGGGCAACCGGTGCAACATGAAGTAGTGGCTGCTCCTGAACCTCAGCGGGATCCGGAACCGGTTTTTGAAGTGGAGGATGAGCCTGTTAGAGAGGAGATTATTGAAGAAATCAGCGAAGAACCTGTGCGGGAAACGAGGAAGGCAGAGCCGGAGCCTTACGTTCACAGGGATATCCCTAAGGCTCAGCCTTCGTCCGCGACCCGCCGCACCCTGAATGAAGAGATCCATGAGCGGACCCAGAGGGAAGATGTGGCTTCGCAGTACAAACTGACACCGATCGCCAGCATTACAAGTGCTATGGGGATCAATGAAAGGTTTGAGCTTATTAATGAGCTTTTTGGAGGAGACAGGCTTCTCTTCGATGAAACCATGGATATCCTCAACCGATCGGAAAGTTTTGTGGATGCCAGTAATTACCTGGAACAGCATTTCGACTGGAACCTGGAAAATACCTATGTTCAGCGGCTTCTGGAATTGATCAGGCGAAAATTAATTACCCGGAGGAATGAGCAGTAAACTATACCTGGTGCCAACGCCCATCGGCAACCTGGAGGATATTACCCTGAGGGCAATTCGCATATTGAAGGAAGCCGATCTCATCCTGGCGGAGGATACCCGTACTTCTGCCGTACTTCTCAGGCATTATGACATTGGTACACGAATGGATTCCTTCCATAAGTTTAACGAGCACAAAAAGCTGGGACATTTTATTGGTTTGTTGAAGTCGGGAAGTGCTATTGCACTGATTTCGGATGCAGGCACCCCTTCGATCTCCGATCCCGGTTTTTTGCTGGTACGGGAGTGTATCCAGGAGCAGATTGAGGTGGAATGTCTGCCGGGAGCAACGGCTTTTGTTCCTGCGCTGGTCAATTCCGGGTTCCCTTCGGAAAGGTTTGTTTTTGAAGGTTTCCTCCCGCAGAAGAAGGGGAGGAATAAACGACTGGAAGCACTCAAAGAAGAGGATCGTACCCTCATATTTTATGAGTCTCCTTTCCGCCTTGTAAAAACCCTGGTTCAACTCGCTGACGTGTTCTCCCCGGAGCATCAGGTATGCGTTTCCCGGGAATTGACAAAAATTCACGAAGAAAACCGAAGGGGAACCTTGAAAGAGCTTTCTGAATATTATGCTGACCATCCTCCGAAAGGAGAGATAGTCATTGTTTTCAATCCACGGCCCGATTCCGTTTAATCTTATCAGCGCAACCTCATCGTCAGACGGTACAGGTTATCAATCTGTACCAGAAAAAGTACTGCCGCAATCAGTGTTGCAGCAGGCACCATGTACCCGGTGATTCCTGCCAGGTCCGAACCTGACTCAGTAAGGTAGTGCACAAGCAAAGTTTTTGGCAAGGCAATTAGCACTACCGGAATAAGGCCTAGCGAGAACAGGAGGAAAAACCATGATATCCTGAGGTTCTTTCTTTGTCCCTGCTTCATTTTTACCAGGAAATCTACCTTTTCCATAATCCGGTCTTCAAGATTCCTGCCGGGAATGTCGTGATTCCCCTTCTGGATGAGTTGTTTGAGGATTGGATCTTTTTCCATTTTTCTAGTGTTTTACCCGGGTTACCTCAGTATAGATATCGTAAAAATTTTTACGTGCCCTATGCAGCAATACCTTGATGTTGGCAAGTGAGAAACCCGTAATCTCCTTGATTTCTTGCAGTTTTTTTTCCTCAAGATAAAAAAGTTTAAGTACCAGGCTTTCGCTGGGTTTCAGGCTGTCAAGTACCTGGTTGATCACTTCCTTTTGTTCCTCCCTGTGGAGGTGTTCAATGGCCTCCGGATCAATCGAAGGGATTTCAGCAGATCCCGGAGGTAATTCCGTTATTTTGGACCCGAAAGCTTGATTATTAATTTTTTTAAGGGATTCATTAAGCACGATCTTATACAACCAGGTAGAAAATGAAGATTTCTTCCTGAATTTATGAAGATTTTGAAATGCCCTGACAAATGCATCCTGAACGGCTTCTTCGGCAGTCAGGTCAGACTTAATGATACTTCGTGCCAGATTAAAAGAAACCCTTTGGTATTTCCGGATCAGATGCCTGAATTCCTCAATTTCTCCATCAATGACCTTCCGGATAATATCCTCATCCATTAACCCGCTCTGCGTTATTTTTCTGTTCAAGGTAATGATTTAATACGAGCCCCGAACCTCCAAAAAGGAGAATCATACTAAAGTAGGCGATGACACCTTCGATTGTGGTCTGACTTTCGAGGATATATCCCAGGAATAGTCCTACCGCCAGGCTGATAATGAATATTCCCCACTTCAGCGATGCGCTGGAGTTGTTCTTCTTCTTAGCTTGTTGAATAGGAGGTTGATACCCTTTTTCGATCATTGACATTTTTTCCTGGTGTTTGGCTCTGAGATAATAGAGGATAGAGACTACAAAGGCTGATAAAAATCCCAGCACAATGCTAATTGAGGTTATTGCTTCAGCTGTTTCCATAATAAAACGATTTTTGGTTTAAACTATATCGTATTAGATACCCTGCCGCAGAAAAAGGTTACAAGCTATCGTTCGGTACAACATAATAATTTGTTCGCATCCGAACATTCTTAGGGCAAAAGCGTGCACTTGCTGAACGGTGCTTCAGAGTATAAACATTTAAAATTCAAAATATTATGTATTATGGCATAAAAGGTGTAATGTGATGAACGAACAAAACCAAAACCATGAAAACACTTTTTTTTAAACTGGCCATGGCCATCCTTGGTGTCATGCTGATGTCAAGTGTACTGGACCAATCACTATCTGCTCAGACCATAATCAGTTTTGATTCAACACCGGAAAATACGATGGTATTTAAGATCCGGAATCATGACCTGGTCCGTAAGCCGCACCGTTATGTCTTTATTTTTGACAGCGCAAGAGTAACCTATGAATATAATGAACTTGGTGAAATTGCGCTTTATACCGTTGATTTGTCAAGTGGGGAAAGCTCTTTTGAGAAGAAGCAGACAAATGTTCATCCCGCAGAAGCTGAATTTAAATTTGATCCGGATGTGCTGGAAGAAGCAGTAGAAGAGGAGCCTCTGGAAGTTGAGGCATGGATGCTGAACCCGACGAAATGGGGAAATTAGCAACAGGTGTAATTATTTATCGTCGGTGGTCCTGACCGGTAAATTGGTCCGTTCTCACATATTCTGATAAGTATTTCTATACCGGGCAGGGGATATGCCGGTGTATCGTTTAAAGCTTCTTGAAAAATAGTACCGGTCCTTGTAACCGCATTTCCGGGAAATATGCTCCATTTTGTCCTTTGAGTTAAGCAGCATCACGGAAGCTTTTTCTATCCTGGCTTTTTGCACATAGTGCTGGGGGGTCATACCGGTTTTCGAAGTGAAAAGCCGGATAAAGCTATTTCTTGCCATACCTGCAATCCCTGCCAGCACGGTGTTTGAAAGGTCTGTATCAACCTGCTCCTCAATATGATCAATTATGCGTAGTATTTTCGTGTCAAAAGCCAGAAAGTGCCATTGTTTTTCCGGGATTTCAGCCAGGGATTCTGTGATAAGTGACAGAATGTCAATACTTTCTGTAAATGAAAAATTCCCCCAGCGGGCAGGGAGAAAACTGGTAATCCTCTCCAGCCTGCTGCGCAGGGGCCCGTTGACAACGATGCTGTAAATTGCCGGAGCGATAGTATCGAAAGGCATGCCAAGTTTAAAATGTATGTAAAGATGTAACACGTACCCGGCGGCAATGAGTTCTTGTTCCATATCATTCTGAACAATTCTTTCTCCCTGCAGAAGATACCTGTTTTCTGTGGAATGCCGGTAAACCAGGTGGGTGGAGAAAGAGGTATGGGGCGGGATCAGCAAAAGCACATCTGGCCCCAGCTCATAATGTCTGTCCTGGTGCTTAATGCATGAGCCTTTGTTCCTGTTCCAGTATAACCTCCAATAAGGGAAGGCCATGTTTACACTTTCCCAGTACTGAAGCTTCCAGTAACGGCAGCAAATAATCCGCGTTTTCAAATAGTAAAAACTTTGAGGAATTCCCGAAGGATCTCCTTCATGAGGAACGGCCAGAACTTTCATATGATGTTACAAAAATACACAAATATGTAATTTTTTTTCATGAATGAACTTTTTACTGGCCAATTTGACCTGAAATATAATTTTAAAGTAGTAAATTTAGTTAGTTGAAGTTACAGGCATTTCTGTGTAAATTATCAAAAAGGGCATATCCTGTTATCATAATGCACAAATTTTATTACAGGTATTTCCGAATTTTCACGTCTCAAAAATTTGCCTGAAAACTGACTAATGAAATCAAACACTAAAGTTTAATTAAACAATCTATTATGAAAAAGAATCGACTACTACTCTTGACACTGCTAATGGCTGTATTAGCCAATTTGGCAAACCTGGCAAATGCACAGGACACCACACTTGCCGCATTCGATGACGGAGTTTTCATTTGGAACTCATGGAGCGGAGCAGGTGTTGACATTATTGCCAACCCTGATTACATGTTTAATAACACAGACTCTGTAGCGCTGCTTGATCAAACCGGCGGTGCATGGGATGGTTTCGCTACCTGGAAGGATGACTCGTATCTTTCTGCTGATGTGGTTGCCATTTCTGTGGATGTTTATTTTAAAAACACCGGGGGTACCATCCAGTTGATGTGTGATAATTCCATCAGTGCTGGTGCTGATTTCACTGCAAGTACAACTGTCGATGCTAACACCTGGACAACCGTTAAATTTGACATTAGCGGATCTGCACAGGATTATAAGCAAATTGCATTCCAATCAAGTGTTGCTGACAGCCTTCTGCTCGACAACATCGTGCTGGTTGCTGCAGTCCCTGATGATCCTACCAACCTGATAGCCGGTGGTAACATGGAATATTCTGATCCATGGAACTTCTACATGAATACTGTTGACGCTCCTCATAACTACGGATCACACACCTTTAACTATACAGCAGATACTTGTGAGTATGGTGAAAATGGTTCATACTATGTATCCTTCTGGGGTCAGAGTGCTACTTTCCTCTGGCAGCCTGTTACCCTGAAGCCAAACCATTACTATGAGTTCACTGGTGCTTTCAAAAACATTTCTGCTGAAGCTCTCAACTCTACCTGGATGGAGCTTATCCTGAAAAAGACATCGCCTGGTGTAGGTGAAGTAACTTTTGCCGGTGCCGGTGAATTCGGATTTGGTGACAATACCTGGAACGGAGCTGAAAGACTGGATGCAGACACTACTTACCAGGACTATATGTCCTTTACCGGTGCTGATACCAACCTGTTCCTCCTTCCTGCCGATGCTCCTGCTCAATATTATGCAGTTGTAAAACTGGGAAGCTGGCAGGCAACGGGTGATATCACTGAACCTAAGGCAGAATTCATTATCGATAATATCAGCCTTGTAGATATGGGTGTGAACACCACATTCGTAATTGATCAGGTTGTTGATGGCGAAGTTACCGATGCAGCTGACCTGACAGCTACTGCTGATGTTACCTGGGATGCTGACAGTATCTATATGACCATTGACATTGTTGATGATGTAATGCACATCGGCGAAGCCAATATTTATGAAGGCGACAACATTGAGGTTTATTTCGATATGGATAATTCAAAGAATCCTCTCTGGCCAAGAAATAGCGGATGGCCAAATACTTCTTACGATGAGAATGACTACCAGTTCAGACTTACTCCTGAAGTAGACTGGGATTCTGTAAATACAATTGGTGGGGTTCGTCAGGTATACGCTGCAACCGCTGATGGTTATACTTTCGGGCTTAGCATTTGCTGGGATTCCCTGCTGGTTGATTTCGCTGCTGTTGAAGGAACTGAAATTGGATTCGACTTCGTAGTAAGTGATAACGATGGTGACTACAGAAATCAGATCTCCTGGGCTGCTCCAAACACTATGCCCTGGAACGATGCTTCACTTCTTGGAACTGTTAAGCTGGACGAAGGAATGTCCCTGCTGCCGATCTTTGATACAGAAGCCCCTGCAGCTCCTGTTGCTACGGCTGATGTTGTTGACACGGTTGTTACCGTTACCTGGGATGCAGTTGCTGACAATATTGCAGTATTAACTTATGAAGTATTGGTTGACGGTGATGTTGTGAATGAAAGATTTGCACAGGCTGAAACCGGAACCTTTACTGCAACTGTTCACCTGTCTCCCGGAACTTATTCTATCACTGTTGCTGCCATAGACAACTCTGGAAATAAAGCAACCAGCGAAGCTGTTGAAGTTATCATCGACGAAGTTTCAGTTAACAACCTGAAAGCTCATAGTTTTGCTGTACGTCCAAATCCATCTGATGGAATGGTTTACATCAATTCCAAAACAACATCTGAAGCAAGTCTTACTGTTTATACTCTCTCCGGACAACTGGTTGCAAACCATACTTTCGTATCTGACTTCGTTCTTGATATGAGCGATGTTAAAGCCGGAATGTACATTCTGCGGATTGAGTCTGAAGGAACTCTCGATGTACAACGTCTTGTAATCGAGTAAAGAAGCACCGAATTAGTAGTTGGGTGATTATCTGAGTTAAGTTCATGGGTGCCGGTTTCGGCACCCATGTTTTTTTATACATATCTAGAGACGCCATGCCTGGCGTCTAAACAGCAAAACGATAGATATTTGGAAACGCCATGCCTGGCGTCTAAACAGTAAAACGATAGATATTTAGAAACGCCATGCCTGGCGTCTAAACAGCAAAACGATAGATATTTGGAAACGCCATGCCTGGCGTCTAAACAGCAAAACGATAGATAT
>JAFGEO010000034.1 GCA_016931575.1 Bacteroidales bacterium
GAATCCATCATACCCACAAACGATGATCTCATCGTCACTGATCCTGCGGAAGGGAGACAGAATAAATTTCATAAGGGGATTGCTACCTGATTGAGGGAAATAGCTGAACTGGTTCCTGTCCGGATCATAACGGAACAGAGTATTGTTGCTGCTTCCCCATAAAATACCCTCTGAGTCCTTCATCAGACCCGTAATGATCAGCTCATTTTCAAGCGACATCGGAATTACTGCAAATGAATCCTTTTCGACATAATACTTAACCAATTCGTTAACGGAACCCAGCCATACGATCTCGTTATCGGAAAAGCTTATGGAGGAAAGTCTCAGACCAGCTTTAAGTTTTGGGGGTATCTGGACTTTTTCTACTTTACCCGTATTAAAACTGTATTGTGAAAGTTCATTCTCAAAAAGCGCCCAGATCTGGTTTTTCCCAAGTGCCAGCTGCCCGTTCAGGTCGGCCACAAACTGAAGGGAGATATCGCCGGTTGGAAAGGTGCTGCAATCTGTCCTGTATAATCCCCCTCCCCAGGTACCGATCCAAAGATCATCTCCATAACCTTTTTGAATGCTGCTGATATAATTTGAGGAAACCCTGGAATTGCCAACACCAATAATTGGTGGAATAAATACCTTGTCCTGCCGGGTATCCCAAATATTTAAACCGGCAACCGTACCCAGCCAGATCCTGCCCAGGGTATCATTGAAGAGCACATTGATATTCCCGATCGAGAGCTGAGTGTTACGCAGGGCTGGTACATAATACTCCCGGGGCGTTCTGGCATGATGGCTCCTGAACAGCCCATTACCGGTACCTATCAGGTAAGAATTATCAGAATGCAAACAAACATCTGCGACCCCTGTCCCTATGGTATTCCCATTCTCCTCCATAAAAACAGGAATATAACTGAACATGCCGTTGTTCTGATTTATGCGGCTTATCCCGTTGGAAGTAGCCAGCCAGATGATCCCCTGACCATCTGCAAAAATATTCCATACCTCGTTATTAATAATGGAAAACTGGTTAAACGGATCGTGGTAATACTTATCCACGGATCCTTCCTGAAGGTCCAGGATAAAAAAGCCCAGGTCGGTGCCAAGGAATACTTCCCTTCCATTCTGTGTCCGAACTGATTTGATTACCTCATTGGTCAGTCCTGTATTCTCAGAATTATAAAGCGAAAACTGCAGCGTTCCTCTGTTGAATACACAAAGCCCGGTTTCAGTCCCAATGAACAAAATGGTATCATTCCCCGGTGAACGCGGTGTGATGTCCAGGATCAGGTTATTCCTGATATGTTGTTTGTATCCGGCTTTCAAATCGAATGCCTCAAAATTTTCTTCACCTTTGAAGAGTACATTCAGTTTATTTTCTGTCCCGACCCACAAATTCCCGGAATTGTCAAGATACAGTGCCCGTACAACATTCTGGCTGAGTTTTGTATTGATGGCATTGTAATATTTACGCTGACCGGTTTTAAAATTGAATCTGTATAAACCCTCTGAAGTTCCGAGCCATAGTATTGAATCATTTTCATAGAGAAGGGACCTGACGTTCACATTCTGGAAACGTTTAGGACTGTTTAAGGTATAGGTTTTCAGATTAAGGTTGAATAAGCCCCTGGAGGTGCCTATCCACAAACTGGTATCGGAAGCAATAGCCAGCGATTCAATACCGATCGTATTTATGATATTTGATGAGGCATTTCCGTCAGGATTAATCCGCAGGGTCCTGTAACCGTCATAACGCAATAATCCGTAATCGGTCCCGAACCACATGAATCCAAACTGGTCCTTTTCAATTTCGTAGATCCGCTGGTTCAATCCTACCCCATTGGCATGCACGGCATCGAATAGCAGGCCTCCCCGGAAAGTGAGTTCCTGACTAAAACCTGCCACCTGGAATACAGAACAAAAAAGAATAAGGATCAACTTTCTCATAATTAGCCAAATATATGTAATAAGGTGATGAAAAACGAAAGAAAACCGATGAATTTGTTTTGTTATTTGACCGATTTTTTGTCAATTTTCTTCAATTTGTTCTGAATAAAGATTATTCTGAACCTCATATTCTTTCAATTCCTGGATAGTTTTGATCATGGCATGTTGAATACTCTTTCCAGGTATTTTAAACATTCAGGATGCATTACCTTAATTGTATAAGGATAGATCTTTAACATCAGCTAAACATGAAAAAGACCCTAAGCTTCATTACATTTCTGTTTCTTCTTTTTTCCGCTGCCCGCTCTCAACAGCTTACAGTAACCGGAGTCGTCACGGATGAGCATGGAGCGGGATTGCCCGGTGTAAACATTGTTGAGAAAGGAACCACTAACGGTTCTACAACAGATGTCGAGGGGAACTACTCGTTAACAGTAAAAAACAGCTCCTCAACGATTCAATTTTCTTTTGTCGGATACCTGGATGATGAAATCCAGGTAGGAGATTTAACCCGGATTGATGTCAAAATGGTTGAAGACCTTATGCGACTTGATGATGTGGTGGTAGTGGGCTATGGGACCGCGAAAAAAAGTGACCTGACCGGGGCCATTGCATCGGTGAAACCCAAAGATCTGAATGCCTCAGGCATCTCAAATGCTGCGCAGATGCTACAGGGTCGTGTCACCGGACTATATATCAACAGCCACAACCAAAACCCCGGGGCAACCCCCGACTTTGTACTTCGCGGGGCGAGTTCGTTCCAGACAGGTGAGGCAGGACAGCCCCTCATTGTAATTGATGGTTTCCCGATGGAAAACACTGCCTCCATTAACACCATCAACCCGAATGATATTGAACAGATCGATGTACTTAAGGACGCCTCGGCAACCGCTATCTATGGTTCACGCGGTGCAAATGGAGTTATCATCATCACTACGAAGCAGGGTAACCAGAAAGGGCTGCAGGTAGATTATTCCACCCGCCTTTTCACCCAAACGCAGGCACGAAGGATCGATGTGATGAATGGAGGAGAATATGCACGCTTCTATTATGATCTGGCTCATGACCCGAACCTTCAGGTTGGAACCTGGGGACCGGAGAATGGCTACCCGCATCATTTTACAGCCTGGGATACCCTGGACAATACCGACTGGCAGAATGAAGTGCTGAATACCAATAATTATTCGCAGGAGCATAATCTCTCCCTCTCCGGTGTCCGCGAAGGTGTGAAGTATCGAGCCGCTGCAAACTATTATGATGCAAAAGGGATAATAGCTCCGACTGCCTATACACGTCTAAATGCATTAGCTCGTCTGGATTATGAATTCAGGAAGTTCTCCTTTAACCTCGATTTTAATTTTACCAACGAACTAAAAAATAATACTTCCAACTCATACGAACGGGCGGTAGGCTTCTCTCCTTCCACCTCAGTTTATGATGCAAACGGAGATTTATCCCCACATGCGTTCGAGTCGATCCGCTCATGGTTCTACAACCCCTTATTTCCGGGTGAGGCAGAGGAAGCATTTCAAGAAATCAACACCACCCGTATTGCTGCCGGCATGAGTTATGAGATCCTTCCCGGGCTCCGGGCCAGCGTTAAGGGTGGCTTTAATCAGATTAACGAAGAATCATTCTATCAGCGCTTTGAACCCTTTTACGATTCACAAACAGAAACTGAAGCCTACATTTCTGCCTACTCCAACCGGCAACTATATGGCGATGCTTTCCTGAACTATACGAAGCAATTCGGGAACCATAAGATCCTGGTAATGGCCGGAGGTACTTACCAGAATTATCGCAGAAGGGGACTTTGGAGCTCAGCCATGGATTTCCCCTATGTGAACTTAGGCTACTATAACATCGATGCCGGTTTACTGGAACGGGAAATGGGAAGCAGCTGGAACGAAAAAAGGCAGGTTTCCGGACTGGCAAGGATCAATTACGACTATAAGAACAAATACCTGGTTACGGTAAACTACCGCCTCGATGGAGCCACCGTTTTCGGTGATAATAGCAAATGGGGCCATTTCCCATCTTTCGGGGTGGCCTACAGGATCGATCAGGAAGATTTCTTCAGGGATGGGGTCCCCTTCCTGACAGCCTTAAAGCTTAAAGCAGGATACGGCATTGCCGGGAATGCCAACATCCCGAGTTTCAGGACCCAGAACCTGATCGATTTCAACCCGGTGCATGAGGGAAACGGAGTTACCAATGGTATCCTGTGGGTTAGCCCGGTCACCAGGGAGGGAGATTCCCAACGAACCACCTACCTGCCCAATCCTGACCTGCACTGGGAGACCACCTATACCTTCAACTCAGGCTTTGAAGTCGGAAATGAAAAATTTTATACGGAAATTAACTATTACCATACCAATCATGATCAGCTGATCCTCGACCGTCAGGTTCCTGCAGAAACAGGATTCAACTACATCACCTTGAATAAGGGTGCTATGACCAATCAGGGTGTTGAAGCCAAGATTGATTTCTTCCTTGACTTCCTAAACCATGAGCTGAAATGGCGACCAGGGATTATCTTCTCCTACAATAAGAATATCATTACCGATCTTGATGATGATCAGATCCTTGGATTTGCAGTTTGGATCGACCGCACCCTATACGGATATGCAGGTATCAAACAGGAAGGCTATCCGCTGAATGCTGTCTGGGGATACGACTTTACCGGCATCTGGCAGGCAGATGAAACTGAAGAGGCCTCTGTCTATGGCGCAGAGCCCGGCGACCCAAAATTTGCTGACATCCATGGCATTGATGAAGATGGTAACATCACGGAAGGTCCGGACGGACAGATAACTGAAGAAGACAAAATGTTCCTGGGAGATGCCAACCCGGAATTCACCGCCGGGATTACCAACCAGTTAAACTATAAAAACTGGGAATTGTCCTTCTTCTGGGAAGGGGTGTTCAACAAGACGGTAGTGAACGCCAGCAAGGCCACCCTGGTATACCCCAGCTATAACTACGGGACCAATAAGATGCGTCTTGCTCTGGACCGCTGGACAGCAACGAATCCATCAGATGAGGTTCCTTCGCTGACCAAATCCATCCCGGAAAACCTGATCCTAAGTGACTGGGTGGTCGAAGATGCCAGCTTTATTCGTCTGCGTGACATTAGCCTGACCTACAAACTGAATTTTAAGGAGGATGCAAAAATCAAGAACCTGCATATCTATGCCAGCGTTTCGAACCTGTGGACTTACACCAAATACACCGGCATTAACCCGGATGTCTGGGGTGTGGATGACATGGAGATCGATGATAATAACGATGCAAATGATGATATGCTGCCCTTTGCAAGGTCTTATACCATTGGATTAAAAGCATCTTTCTAACCCAAAACGCGCAGAACAATGAAAAAAATACTAGTCATATCAGCCATAGCCACATTCTTTATGATGTATAGCTGTGATGAGGTTTTAAAGGAAGATGTATACGGTCAGATCTCCAATGAGGAGTTCTGGCAAACCGAAGCGGATGCTGTTGCAGGGATCAAATCGGCATACGCCGAAACACGGGGTGGATGGCAGGGACTGTCTGTATGGCAGTTTGTTGTCGAGGATCTGGGGACGGATATCGGCACCGGGGGTTACTTCTCAACCTACGATTACTCCAATTACACCAACTGGTCGGGCACCAATCCTGATTTCCCGGGATGGGGTATCTGGCCGGCTTTCTGGCAAAGTATCAACTATGCAAATACCATCCTGGACAGGGTACCAGGTATGGAAATCGATGAAGCCGTAAAAAATCGCATCCTTGGTGAGGCACATGGTATTCGGGCCATGGTGTACTTCCACCTGGTGAACTGGTTTGGGGGTGTCCCTGAAATCACAACCACAACCGAAATTCCCCTGGAGTTGCCCCGACAGACGGTTGAGAGTAATTATACATTAATAGAGGCCGACCTGAAGATTGCCATTGATAACCTGCCCTCAAAATCAGAGTTGATAAATCTGGGAGAAGCAGACTATGGCCGACTTTCGAAGCAGGCTGTCCAATCGCTCCTTGCCCGGGTCTATCTCCAGTTAGGCCGTTGGAGCGAGTGCAGCGAGCTCTGTGAATCGGTTATAAATTCCGGACAGTACAGTCTGGAAACCGATTACCTGAACATGTTCAGTTTTGCCAAAGAAGGCTACAACAACAGTGAAGTTATCTGGGTGCTGCCATTTATTGCCGGTAGCAGTCCCACCGTTGACGGCCTTGTTCTTCAGGTATACTGCTACAGGGCTCCTGAGAAATCAGATTTCGATAATTATTATGACTGGAGCGGGGATATCCGGTCTACCACCAGCTTCTATGAATCCTTTGAAAGTGGCGACCTCAGACGGGAGGGTCTGTTCCGTTCGTCAGACGGAACTACCGATCCAATCATGCTGCTAAAATATCCTGCTGACCCTGCAACCGATGGAAGATATTCAGGCAACGACTACCCCTTCATCCGGTATGCGGATATTCTGCTAATGAAAGCTGAAGCCTTAACCCAGCTTGACGATCCGGAAAATGCGGTTAACGAGATTAATAAAGTCAGGGCGCGCGCAGGACTGGCAGGGATCAATGCTGCAGACTTCGACAAGGAATCCCTGCTGCATCATATACTGCAGGAACGGCGATGGGAGTTCTACTTCGAAGGCCATGCAAAACGGGACATGGTTCGCCTGGATCCCGAGGGTATGCTGGAACATATTAAGGCACAATCAAGCGACTGGGAAACTTATGGCGCCGAAAGGTACCTGTTACTTCCCCTACCGACAGGTGCCCTGGCAGCCAATCCCGGACTTGAACAAAATCCTGGTTTTTAAATGACTAATTGATGCTATTATGAAGGCAAGAACCTATACCATATTCACTTTTGCGCTGTTCGCTTTCGGGATGATTATCTCGTGTAACGAACCGGAAGACTATTCCGATATTGTCTATAAAAACTACCTGGCCTATGAAATCGACCAGGCAATCACCTTCCTGACAACCACATCGGAAGGTACGGCTGAAGGAACCTACAAAACCGGCTCGAAACAGGCCTATATAGATGTCATTGAGGCCTCATCCGTAGTCAATGCTGATGAAGATGCTACCCAGGTGGAGATCGATGAGGCCTACAGCGCACTCCTGCAGGCCAGCCTGGATTTTTACAACCGCATGAACCCCTTTATCTCGCAAACCCTGGTCATCCTCAATTATGCCCGGTATATTTATACCAATACGGAAGAAGGGACCCTTGAGGGGAATGTTGCAGCAGGCAGCCTGGCTGGTCTGAAGGAGGCTATCGATAGTGCCAACCAGACTCTTAGCCGGACTGACGTAAACCAGACTATGCTGGATAAGGTTAATGCCGACCTGTACAGCGCCCTTGAGACTTTCAACTCAGGGATTATTGGAAAATCCATTATAAACATCACAAATTCCGGATTCGAGCTTCCCGGCTATGAAACCGACGATTTTGCCGAAGTGCCCGGCTGGGGATTATACGGAGTTATCGAATCATGGATGTTCTCAGCAGCTACTGCACGGAATGACTCAGCTCCTGAGGGTGATTATATTGCCAGGTTTGGCACCTACACTACCGGAATTTATCAGCAACTGCCGGAATTGGTACAGACAAATTCAACCTACAATCTGAGCGTGGATGTTGCCTTGTTATCGAATAATATTGACTGGCAGGGAGATAAATATCCCGCGGTGCTCCTTTCACGCTTCATTGTTTTTGAAGGGGGAGCAGGAAACTACACCTTTGCCACCGTGCTTAGTGAACAATATGATACGCTGGGACTTGATCCGACGGCATTCCAATCTTTAAGCCACACCTTCAGGGTAGATAATAATGCTGCCTACGTGGGCAAGAAAATATCTGTTGACTTCATACTCCGGCATACCTGGGATACACAGAACCCGATCTATGCTGAAAGCTATGTTGGAATTGACAATCTGAAATTAACCCGAGAATAATACGCACTAATAAATCTAAGAATTATGAGAACACTACTTACTCTTCTAACCCTATTCCTGGCCCTTGTTAGCATACAGGCCCAGGAACTGATCCGGAATGGTGATTTCGAATCAAACGATGGCTCTTCAGCAATCACAGCGCTTGATTACTGGCACATTGACAAGGAAGCTCCCGGCTCCGGTGTGGGTGGCAGCGATGGCGACTACCACGTTTACCTGGCGGGAGATGACTCCACCATTGTCTACCAGGTAATTGATGTAGTCAGCAGCGATTCAATGATCTATGATGTTTCCCTGGAGGCAGAAAACACCTGGGAAGCTACAGACCTTTTAATTATTGCCTGCACCTCAGATGCAGATACATCCGTTCGTGAGGAATATTTTGTGGATACCATTCCCTTCACAACCGATTACCTGCCAAATGTCATGACAAGCTTTGCATTCGCTCCCGCCTCTGAATATGCTGGTAAAAAGCTGATCATCGGATTCCAGATCATTCCGGCAGGAGGCTGGGTAAATATCGATGATGTGAGTGTTATTAAAAAACTTCCCGGCGAGAATACCAAACCGATCTGTTATGCTGGTGATGAACAGCGCGTGGTAGGTGGGTCAACAGTAACGCTGGACGGAAGCGGTTGCAGTGATCCCGATGGAGATGAGCTCACCTATACCTGGGTCAGCCAGTTCCCCGGCATCATACTTTCTGATGCCCATGCTCAGAGTCCTACATTCACTGCCCCCGACGTTACCGAGATTTCTGTTTACAACTTCTCACTGGTTGTGAATGATGGTATCGTAGATTCTGAAACCTCCTACACCACCGTCACTGTTGTTCCGGCCGGAGAACTGATCCGGAATGGTGACTTCACAGAAAGAAATGAAGGCTGGGAAGAAACCAATAACCTGAAAGAAATCCTCTACTGGAACATGGATGTTCTTGCCGAAGAAGTTACAGGAGGTATCTGGGATCTTACCATGATCCACCTGACAACTACCGATCCCAACCTCTATCAGGTTGTGGACGAAGTGGGAGCCGATACTGCTATTTATACCCTGACCTTCACTGCAAAAACTTCATGGTACTGTGAAAACATGAATTCAGTATTCAGTGTGTCGGGTGCAGATACTTCGGACCGTACAGAGATCAGCGAACAGAATAATCCACTGGAGTGGGATTCCGGCACAGAAACCGGTGGTGATTTTGTTGTTTACCAGCATATCTTCACCATTCCTGCCGGATCGGCTCATGTAGGCAAAAAGCTGATGGTTGAATTCGGACCTACCTTGATCGATAACGAGGCTGAGGTTGTAGAAGGATGGGCGCAACTGCAAACCGTATCCCTCGTAAAGCAGGTGATCACCACAGACGCCACTGAATCCCCGGAAGCCAGCAAGCTTAGCATTTACCCGAATCCCGGTAAAGATTATATCCGTATCACTGCTGAGATGCCGGTAAATGAAGTTGCAATCTACAATGCCTCCGGAAGCCTTTTGAAATCAGTCCGTGGCCAACAGCTAAATGGCATTAATATTCAGGATCTTGAACCTGGAATGTATGTCATTTCAGTAATTACTGATAGTAAGACGATTACCAAAAAGCTCATTATTAATTAATCAACCTTAGTATCCGGACAACCTGCTCTTCACCTGCAGGTATGTCCGGGTACTTTCCTCTATTCTCCAAATTACTGATCGCAACAGTTATACTGAAAGAAGACGTGAAGATGCACCGATCTATATTTTTCCTGGTTTCGATGGCCTGTATCCTGCTGACAGCCTGCAAGGAACCCCAGCATGATGTCGCTGAGAGTCAAAAACTATTGATTAATGGCGACTGGTATTTCCTGATCGACTCAAGCGGGGCCTCCAGCCCTGATGAACTCAGGGAACAGATGCAATGGACCAGAATTTCGATTCCCCATACACCACGGATTGAACCTTTGGTGGTTAATGACCAGTGGCAGGGTACCTGTTGGTACAGGAAAGAACTGGAGTACAAACCGGAATATAAAGACAAGCAACTGTACCTGCGATTTGAGGGAGCCATGAACGTTGCTGAAGTGTGGGCAAACAATACAAAAAAAATAAAACATTATGGGGGATACCTTCCCTTTGTCATAAACATTACCGAAGACCTTATTCCCGGTAAAAAGACGATCCTCTATGTTAGACTCAACAATGAAGATAATGAGGTAACAGGGCCGAAACCCTTAAAAACACTCGATTTTAATATGTATGGCGGCATTTACCGGGATGTCTGGCTCCTTGTCAAAACCGCTGTGCACATTACGGATGAGCAATATGCAAACCGTGTAGCCGGCGGGGGGATTTTCGTCAGCTATCCTGAAGTGAAGCATGAAAAAGCAGTTGTGAGGGTGCAGACAAACCTTGAAAACTCCGGGGAGAAACCTGCGAAAGTCACCCTCGAACAGGTCCTGAAAAGAGGCGGTAAAAAGATTGCTTCAACCCAAAAGCAAACCGAACTCACAGCGCATTCGATCGTGGATATCATTCAAACCCTCGATGTAAAGAATCCCTCTTTGTGGTCGCCTGAATATCCCAATCTTTACACCCTGGAGACCCTTGTGAAAGTAGATGGCAAAATTACCGATAAGCAGAGCACACGGATCGGTATCCGGAAATTCGAATTCATAGAAAATAAACTGTACATCAACGGAGAAGAAGCCTTCTTAAGGGGCGTAAACCGCCACCAGGAATATCCATACATCGGCTATGCCCTTTCAAATGATGCAAATTACCGCGATGCTTATAAAATTAAGCAGGCCGGATTCGACTATGTCCGCCTGTCGCATTACCCGCATTCAACATCCTTTATGGATGCCTGTGACGAATTGGGCATTGTGGTTATTGACGCTATTCTTGGATGGCAATACTATAAAGAATCCGATCCCTTCCGGGATCATGTGTTGCAAACCTGCCGTGACCTGATCCGGCGCGACCGGAACCATCCTTCAGTGCTTGCCTGGGAAGTTTCCCTTAACGAATCGTGGATGCCTGAGGAATTCATAGACTCCCTGACCTCCTTTGCCAAACAGGAATATCCTTTTGAGGAATGCTATACCGCGGGATGGCAACAATATGGATTTGATATTTACCTGCAGGCCCGACAGCATCGGCTTGGTGAGGAAAATGAGATCCCTGACAAACCCTATATCGTCTCTGAATACGGCGACTGGGAATATTATGCGATGAATGCCGGTCTGAACCAGGATGCCTGGAGCGATTTAATGCCACAGGAAAGGTCGAGCCGTAAATTATTGGGCAGCAGTGAAAAAGACCTGCTCCAACAGGCACTCAATTTGCAGGAGGCTCATAACAGCAACTACGATACACCTGCCGTCGCTGATGGTTACTGGGTAATGTACGACTACAACCGGGGATACAGCGATGACCTGGAAGCCTCCGGTATCATGAGCATATTCAGGTTGCCCAAATTTGCCTGGTATTTTTATCAAAGTCAGCGGGACCCTGACGAATGGCTCATGGGAAAGGAAAATGCTCCCATGATTTTCATTGCAAGTTATTACAACGAAAGATCTTCGGAAAATATTCGCATTTTCAGCAATTGCGAAGAAGTTGAACTCTTCCGGGACAATGCCTCCCTGGGGAAGAGGAAGCCAGATAAAAACTCCATTTCAACCCGGCTTAACCATCCCCCCTTCACCTTCAGCAGTATAGCTTTCAAAAAAGGCAGCCTGAGCGCAGTAGGATACATCGACGGAAAAGCAGTTGCCCGGCACAGCATTTCAACTGCCGGAAAACCTGCCGGGATCCGCATTGAGGCCGATCTTTCAGGCAGGGAATGGAAAAGCGGTTGTAAAGATGCACTATTCATTCATGCCCGTGTGATAGATGAAAACGGCCAGACAGTTCCCGACTACCAGACTCCCATCAGCTTTGCGGTATCCGGAGAGGCATACATTATCGGAAATGACCAACCCACACCGGAAGCCGGTATTGGCTCGGTATTAGTAATGGCTGGCGATAAACCGGGAAAAATTACGGTATCAGCTTCTTCCGGAGAACTACAACCGGAGGTTTTCACCATGGAAACCAACGCATGCGGAGGAACGAATTGAATAATACCCGGGCTAATTCCTGAATACAAAGATTTGGAATGATTTCTTACTAACTTTATGCGATCATGATCAGAAAGAGTTTTTTACTAAGTTTCCTGCTTCTGTTTTCACTGGCTCTCAGTGCACAAACGTATTATTTTGGGAACGACCTTTCCTATGTCAATCAGATGGAAGACTGTGGGGCAGTTTTTAAAGAAAACGGCGTTGAAAAGGATGTATACCAGATCTTCGCAGATCATGGCACAAACCTGGTAAGGGTAAGACTCTGGCACACCCCTTCCTGGCAGAATTCCCTGGTTCAGCCCGATGGGGTAAAAAGTCAGTACAGCGATTATGAGGACGTACATGAAACCATTCAGCGGGCAAAAGCCTGTGGCATGAATGTTATGATGGGTTTCCAGTTCTCAGACGCCTGGGCAGACCCGGGACGTCAGGTAATACCCCAGGCCTGGCTCGGTGTAGCGTATGACCTGGAGGCTCTTAAGGATTCTGTTTACAACTATGTTGTTAAAGTTCTTGGTGACCTGCATAAGGACAGCCTGCTCCCTGAAATAATAAAGATAGGAAATGAGACCAACAGTGGGATGATGTACCATGAAACCATGAACTCCAACCTTGATCCCAGCGGAATGATCAGCAACGACTGGGACAGGCATGCGGAGCTTTATAATGCTGCCATCCGGGCGGTAAGGGATTTCAGTGATACAACAGCCATCAAGCCTCTTATTGCACTTCATGCCGCTGATCCCGATAAAGTAGTATGGTGGTATAATAACATCCTCAACCATGGTGTCACAGACTTCGATATTATGGGAATGTCATATTATTATTCCTGGCACGAAGGGAGTATTGCGCATACCGGGGACATCATCAGCCAGTTACGATTTGAGCATCCGGGCTATAAGGTAATGATCGTCGAGACCGGCTACCTATGGTCACAGCGCAATTACGATGGCATGCCCAATATTATTACCACCGCAGATCCTGCTTACCTGCCCGTTACCCCGCAAAAACAACTTGAATACCTGATCGATCTTCAACGAACGGTATTGTATAACGGGGGTATCGGAATCGTATTCTGGGAACCCGCCTGGGTATCAACCCCATGCAGGACCCCATGGGGACAAGGTTCGTCTCACGATCACGTGGTTTTCTTCGACCCGGTAAACACCAACTTTATGCGAAATGGAGGAGGACGCTGGGCAGAAGGGATCTACTATGAAAACATCAATTCCCCGAAAGTAACCTTTACCCTGAATATCGGGGATCAGGATCCGACGAACGGTGTCTTCCTTAAAGGATCCTGGAGCGATGAATATTATCCCATGCTGCACCTGGAAGACGATCTGTACCAGTTTACTGTTTATGAGCTGAATGACGGGGATTCCGTAGGCTACTATTTCCTGACAGATACCTCTGCCATGAATCGTGAAACCATCCCCTCCGAATGTGCCATCTGGGAATCAACTGACCGTACCTTAAAGCCTGGCCCCGGGGATATGTCCATTGAATTGTACTGGGAGAGTTGTGATAATGAACCTCCTGTTGATGCCGTAAACACGCTACCGGAAGAACAGGTACAGATCTATCCCAACCCGGCTTTTGATCAGCTGAACATTCTGCTGCCCGAAAAAGGGACATTCCGGCAAATAAACATCCTGGACCTGAACGGGAGGGCTTTGACCATAGATGCCATGCCAGATCACTCCCAGGAAAAAACGCTTGATATCTCAACCCTCCCTGCCGGTGTCTATTACTTGCAGCTCCTGGGTGGAGATATTGTTTTTTATCAAAAATTCATCGTAATCTGACCACTCTACCCTGGTCGCTGCTATTTTTTAACAGCCTAAAACCCTGCCTTATTCCCCTTCATCCGGATCCCTCTTTCAGCATCCTGCAAGCATGATAATTTTCATTGTACCTGAATGGAATTTTTGTTAAAATTATAACAAAAAACAGGCGTCCCCCTTCATCGCAAATTTATGATATTCATCATGTTTGAGCTTTTTCAGAGCCTTATTTGTTTATAATTTATAAATGATTTCCTAACATTGTTTTCACAGAAACCCTAACTTAATTTTCGACAGTATAAACGTGCTATACCCAGGGACTCATGCATATGAAAAAAGAGAGGAAGATTGTTGAGCTTGAAGATGTTGTCGTTAAATTTGCTGGTGATTCAGGCGACGGCATGCAGCTTACAGGTAGCCAGTTTTCGGATACATCGGCTTTCGTCGGAAACGACTTGTCTACTTTCCCGGATTATCCATCTGAGATCCGCGCTCCTGAAGGAACCATTGCAGGCGTTTCAGGTTTTCAGGTTCATATCGGACAAAAGGAAATTCAGACTCCCGGAGACAGGGCTGATGTACTCGTAGCTATGAATCCTGCCGCTCTGAAAGCCAACCTGCGCTGGCTGAAACCCAATGCAACCCTCATCATTGACATCGATAATTTTGACAATAAGCACTATAAAAAAGCCGGATACATCGAAGATCCCCTGCACGATGAAAGCCTGGAGAACTATAACCTGATTAAGGCTCCAATTTCCAGTCTGACACGGGCAACCGTCAAGGAGTACGAGCTGGATATCCGTACCGCAGAAAAAATGCGGAACCAGTTTGTTGCAGGTATGCTTTACTGGTTGTTTAACCGCGACCTGAAAATCGGGGAGAACTTCCTGAAATCGAAGTTTAAGAGTAAACCAACGCTTAAAAAAGCAAACATTGCCGTACTTCGTTCGGGTTATAGCTATGCCGAAACCATTGAGGCAATGACTGTGACATTCCTGGTGAATCCGGCCAAAAGGGGCAAAGGCCTCTTCAGAAATATTACCGGTAACCAGGCAACTGCATGGGGTTTGCTTGCTGCTGCTGAAAAGGCAGGCAGGAAACTTTTCCTGGGCTCCTACCCTATCACCCCCGCCACAGAGATCCTTCAGGAACTTTCAAAATATAAAAGTCTGAATGCAATTACTTTTCAGGCAGAAGATGAAATTGCAGGGGTATGCTCGGCTATCGGAGCTTCCTTTAGCGGCAGCATCGGTGTGACATCAACTTCCGGACCGGGACTTGCCCTGAAAAGCGAAGCCATCGGACTGGCTGTGATCACTGAACTGCCCCTGGTAATTGTTAATGTCCAGCGTGGCGGCCCCTCAACAGGCCTGCCGACAAAAACCGAGCAGGCAGACCTGCTGCAGGCGCTGCATGGCCGAAACGGGGAGAGCCCCTGTGTGGTAATCGCTGCCTCTACACCTGCCAACTGCTTTGACTTTGCCTACCTGTCGACTAAGATCGCTGTAGAACATATGACCCCGGTTATCCTACTGACAGACGGTTACCTTGCCAATGGCTCAGAATTATGGCCCGTTCCAAAAACCGAGAACATGGAAGATATTGTCCCGCCTGCGGTTAAGGATAACGATCCCTATTACCAACCCTATGCACGCGATCCGGAAAAATTGTCACGCTATTGGGCAGTTCCCGGTCAGAAAGGTCTCAGGCACAGGATCGGCGGACTGGAAAAAGCCGATGTAACGGGCGAGGTGTCACATGACCCGATGAACCATGAGATCATGGTGCTCAGTCGCCAGGAAAAAGTGGAACGGGTGGCCAATTACCTGCCTGAGCAGGAAATCATCGGAAAAAAACGCGGCGACCTGCTGGTCATCGGCTGGGGAGGTACCTATGGTGCCCTGAATACAGCTGTAAGGGAACTACAGGAGGAAGGAAAAAATATTTCACTCGTCCAGTTTAACTTTATCAATCCCCTGCCTAAAAATACCAATGAAATTCTGAAGGGTTTTAAGAAACGGATTGTCTGTGAACTGAATATGGGACAGTTTGCCTTTTATCTGAAATCGAAATATTCGCAGTTTGACTACATTCAGTACAATAAGATACAGGGACTGCCCTTCATGATATCTGAGTTGAAAAGTAAATTTAACGAAATTCTGGAAGAAATTTAATACCGAAGACTATGGCATTTGAAGACGCAGCTCCTATGATAAGCCCTCAGGATTTTAATCTTGATGTTCAGGTAAAATGGTGCCCCGGATGTGGTGGCCATGCAGTTCTTTCTTCCATCAAAAAAGCATTGCCTGAAACAGGTGTGCCCCTAGAAAATATCGTTTTCGTTTCAGGAATCGGTTGTTCAAGCCGCTTCCCGTACTATATCAACACCTATGGCTTTCATAGCCTCCACGGAAGAGCCCCGGCGATCGCCTCCGGCATCAAGGTGGTAAATCCTGATCTGAGCGTTTGGATCATTACGGGCGACGGTGACTCTATGGCAATTGGAGGGAATCACTTCATCCACATCCTGCGCAGAAATATCGATGTGAATATTCTGCTTTTCAATAATAAGATCTACGGGCTGACCAAAGGACAATATTCCCCCACCACTCCGATGGGTAGCATTACAAAGACCTCACCGGAAGGAACCATCGAAAGTCCCTTTCTCCCCGGAGAACTTGCCATGGGTGCCCAGTGTACATTCTACGCCCGCGTGGTAGACAATGACCCCAGGATGATGCGGGAAGTATTCATCAAGGCTGCACAACATAAGGGAACATCGCTGGTCGAAATACTTCAGAATTGCGTGATCTTTAATAACAAGGTCCATGAAGACATCACCGGTAAAGATGTCAGGGAGGAAAACCAAATCTACCTGGAACATGGAAAGCCCATGATCTTCGGACAAAACCGTGATAAAGGAATTGTGCAGAGCGGCTCAAAATTCGTCGTGGTGAAGATCGGGGAGAACGGGATCCGCAAGGAAGATATTCTTGTGCATAATGCCCACAGTGCAGATGACACACGCCATTATATGTTATCCCGTATGGCTTATCCCGAATATCCTGTTGCCATGGGTGTTATCCGGGAATGGAAAACCTCCGTGTATGAAAAAATGCTTTACAGGCAGGTGAAAGAGTCAAAGAAGAAATCGAAGATACAAACCGTAAATGATCTGCTGACAAGCGGAAATACCTTTACCATCGACTAAGAAACCCGGGAAAGCTTCTTCATCCTGAAAACTGTCTGCCGGAGATGGAAAGTGTTTTAATACCTCCGCGAATGAAGCAGATATTTGCGTATATTTAATCGCACGGATCCCTGTGATTCGCCATGAAATATTTTGTCGGTGGAACAGTCAAGAGAAAATATTGGTCCCAGCTTCGTAAATACAAACGATACCTCCTTTAACCTTTTGATGCAAAAGAGGATCAGGAAGGTCTTGGTAATCTGCAGCGCCTACGATTTTTACATGCTTGAGGAGGATGGCCGCATTGATGAACACATCTTTAATGAATACGTTTCCCTAAACCTGAGGTACCCCCCTGTTTTTATCCATGCCAGCTCGGCAAAAGAGGCCCTGACCTACCTTCGTGATGAGGATATCGACCTGATCATCGAGATGCTGAGCATCGGAGATATCGATGCCTTCCAGCTGGCAAAAAAACTCAAGGAAAAATACCCTGAAATTCCAATTATCGTCCTGACCCATTTTTCCAGGGAAGTGTCTATACGCCTGCAAAACGAAGATCTTTCGGCTATTGACTATGTTTTCAGCTGGCTTGGAAACCCGGATATCTTCCTCGCCATCATCAAACTGATCGAGGATTCCATGAATGCGGAAAATGACATTCTGAGAGTTGGTGTGCAGACTATCCTCCTGGTCGAAGATTCAGTCAGGTACATCTCTTCCTACCTTCCCTTCCTCTACAGAATAATACTTGAACAATCCAAGGAGTTCGTTAAGGAAGCCCTCAATGAGCACCAGCAAATGCTTCGAAGAAGGGGCCGCCCTAAAATATTGCTAGCCACCAACTACCGGGAGGCTCAAAAATGCTATGATAAATATAAAGGCTATTTCCTGGGAATAATCTCGGATGTAAGCTACAAGATCGGTCCGAATAAACGAGATACCAAAGCAAAAGCAGGCCTGAAATTCTGTAAATTTGTTAAGGCTCATGATGAGAACCTGCCCTTTCTCCTTCAGTCGTCCGACTCAGCAAACGAGGTTTTAGCAAACCAACTCAATATCGGATTCCTGAATAAATACTCCAAGAATCTCTCCAATGAGCTTCGAACATTCATTCTTAAAAATTTCGGCTTTGGTGAATTTATCTTCCTGGATCCACGAACCCGGAAACCTGCTTTTACGGCGTCTGACCTGAGATCCTTCCAGGAATTGATCCTCTCTGTCCCCGACGACATCCTTGAATACCACACCCGGCGTGATGATTTTTCCAAGTGGCTGAATGCCCGAGCACTCTTTTCCATTGCACGCAGGTTTAAAGATGCGCATTATGACGATTTTACCAATCCAGATGATGTCAGAAAATACATCTACGAGAGCATCTCCTCTTTTCGCGAAAACAAGGCGCGCGGGGTAATCGCAGAATTTAACCGCCAGAATTTCGATGAATACCTGTTTTTCTCACGTATCGGACAAGGCAGTTTGGGCGGAAAAGCACGTGGCCTCGCATTCATGTCGGGAGTCCTGAAAAAAGAAAATCTTGCGGAACGCTACCCGGGGATCCAAATTTCCATACCCCCAACTGTTGTTCTGAGTACGGATGTCTTCGATGATTTTATGCGGTCGAATGATTTGTATAAGCAGGTAATAACTTCCCTTCCGGATGAAAAAGTGCTTGAACTTTTCATGCGGGGTGATTTCTCTCACAAAGTCAAAGACGACCTTTACGGAATTGCCAGTATTGCTACAAAACCGATCGCTATACGCTCATCAAGCAAACTCGAAGATTCGCTTTTTCAACCCTTTGCCGGTATCTATAACACCTACATGGTGCCTCCGCACAAGGATCCCCTGACCACCACGATCAAGATCGAGCAGGCTATAAAATCTGTTTATGCTTCGGTATATTTTCAACTCAGCCGGTCATACATGACAGCCACTTCAAACCTGATCGACGAAGAGAAAATGGGAATTATCATCCAGAGCGTTTGTGGTACCAACTACGGACGCTATTACTACCCAACCCTTTCAGGAGTGGCCCGGTCCCTGAACTATTACCCTGTCGGTAAGGAGAAAACGGATGACGGCATAGTAAACCTGGCATATGGGCTGGGCAAGACCATCGTGGAAGGAGGGGTTTCATTGAGATTCTCTCCCAAATACCCCAGGAATATCATTCAACTGGCATCACCTGCTCAGGCATTAAAAGAAACTCAAAAACGTTTTTATGCCATCGATACAGATGCCAGCCATTTTCATCCTGCAACCGACGATACGGTCAATCTGGTTCACCTGAACATAAAGGATGCTGAAAAAGACGGATCATTTCGGTATGCTGCTTCCACCTTCGACCTGAATAATCAGTTGGTCCGGGATGGCCTTCAATACGAAGGAAAGCGTATCATTACCTTTTCCAATATTCTAAATCATGGAGCCTTCCCGCTTGCAGATATTGTTAAGGATTTGCTCAGCATTAGCAGCCGGGCCCTGAATCATCCCGTTGAAATTGAGTTTGCTGCCAATCTGGATACCCCGGAGAGTGACGATAAAATCTTCAATTATTTGCAGGTACGTCCCATTATCAACATAGACCGAAAGGAGCAATTGCAGCTGAACACACTTCCCGATGAAAAAATCATCCTCCGGTCAGACAAGGCCATGGGAAACGGATTTATCCATGGGGTCCGGGATTTTGTCTATGTTAAAACCCAGGACTTTAACCCATCGAATAATAAAGCAATTGCCGCTGAAATAGATACGCTGAACCGGAAAATGGAAGCTGCAAATCGCCAGTACATTCTAATAGGCCCCGGGCGCTGGGGATCAAGTGATCCCTGGCTGGGCATCCCTGTAAAATGGGTGAATATTTCAGGGGTCAGGGTACTGATCGAACTGGGCATCGATTCCTATAAGGTAGACCCCAGTCAGGGCACCCACTTCTTCCATAACCTTACCAGCTTTGGGGTAGGTTACTTTACCATTGCACCCCACATCCGTGACGGGATCTTCAATAAATATCTGCTGAATAACCTGCCCGCTGAATTCGAAACTGACTTTCTGAGACATGTCAGTTTCAGATCGGACCTGCTAATCAGCATCGACGGGCGGCATACAAGAGGCATTATAGCCTTGCCGGAGTGATGAAGGAAGAAACATCCCCAGGAATACCCTCTGAAAAACTGATTTTCTAGTACAATGCGGGATACTTCACCGGGTCTGCTTCGTGCATTATCTGATAGATGGTGTCAAAAACATTTTCAGCATTCGGATTTGAGAAGTAATCACCGTCAGTTGCATAGGCAGGTCGATGTTCCATGGCTGTCAGTGTCTTTGGTTCCATGTCGAGGTAGCGATAAGCTTTCTGCTCTTCCAGAACCTTCTGCATCATGAAGGCCGTTGCCCCGCCGGGAACGTCTTCATCGAAAAAGACAATGCGGTTGGTTTTCTTTACAGATGCCAGGATCATCTCGTTGAGGTCAAAGGGGAGCAGGGTCTGAACATCGATGAGTTCAACTTCAATGTCGAAATCTTTCAGCTGCTTCACTGCGTCTTCTGCGATACGTACGCAGGAACCATAGGTAACCAGGGTAATATCATCCCCCTCCTCAAGAATTTCAGGCACACCTAATGGAATGGTGTATTCTCCCGGATTAATCGGTTTATACTCCTTAAGGCGATAGCCGATCAGGGGTTCTATCACCAGTCCGGGGTCCTTTCCCTTTAGAAGCGTGTTATAAAACCCTGCAGCCTGGGTCATATTTCTGGGTACACAAACAAAAACCCCTCGGATCGAATTAATGATCATGCTGAGTGGTGAGCCTGCATGCCAGATCCCTTCAAAACGGTGTCCCCGCGTACTTATAATAAGGGGGGCAGACTGCCGGCCGACAGTTCTCCAGTGCGTTGTGGCAAGGTCATCACTTAGAGTTTGGAGGGCATAGAGCAGGTAATCGAAATACTGAATTTCAGCGATGGGTCTGAAACCTCTAAGAGCGAGACCGATCCCCTTCCCGATGATAGACGTTTCCCGGATGCCGGTATCAAATACACGGTGGTCCCCATACTTCTCCTGAAGTCCGGCATAGGTCTGGTTAACCCCGCCTATCTTACCGACGTCTTCTCCAAAGGCCAGTAGCAGAGGATATTTTTCAAACAGCCTGTCAAAGTTTTCCTGAAGAATATCGCGTCCGGGGACCTCCTCTGCTTCATCCGGGAAAACCGGGTTTACGGCTTCAACCAGTAGCGCAGAACTATCATTTTCCAGGTGGATATGGGCATTGTAATTTTCAAATTTCTCGGCAAAGCGTTCATCATACCAGCTGCCAAGCCTTTCCTGAAGGACCTCACGCTGTGGGCAATCTTTACAGATATAGCGTAGTATGCGCCTTGCCGCCGAGACGATGTCCTTCCGTATTGGAGCTTTAAGGTTCCGAAGGTTTCTGGCAATGACAGATACCTTATCCACCGCATCGTTATGACATACGCAACCCCGGTTCTCAATGATCCTCAGCAACTGATCCCTTTCTGCCAGGATAGGAGTCTGAAATACCTCCCATGCCTCATCACGGGCTTTTAGAACATCTTCGGCAGCCTTTATCTCCAGCCGGTCCAGCTCATCTTCAGATGCTATCTGGCCATGCAGGATCCACTCCCGCATTTTACTCAGGCTGTCATGTTCTTCTTCCCACTTCAGTCGTGAAGCGGATTTGTACCTTTCATGCGAACCGCTTGTTGAATGTCCCTGGGGCTGTGTGAGCTCATCGATGTGGAAAAGCACCGGGATATGTTCTTTCCGGCATCGGGCAACACCCTCCCTGAATAGCTTGCACAGACCGGCATAGTCCCAGCCTTTACCACGATAGATCAGGATCCCGTTAGCATCACCTTCCTTCTTTTCAAATCCACTCAAAGCTTCGGATATTGAGGATTTTACCGTCTGTATCTTTTTCTCCACAGAAATCCCATAGCCGTCATCCCACACTACCATAGCGATTGGTACCTGGAGGACAGCTGCCGCATTCATCACTTCAAAGAAATGCCCCTCGGAGGTACTTGCATCACCTATTGTGCCGAAAGCTACTTCATTACCATGATTCGAAAATTCCGGATAGTGATTTAGTTCCTTATTCTCCCTGAACAGTTTAGAGGCTAAGCCCAACCCGAGCAACCTCGGCATCTGACCCCCGGTAGGGGATATATCTGAGGAGGAGTTTGGCTGATCAGTCATACGAACCCAGTTCCCTTTTTCATCAATGTTGCGGGTGGCGAAATGGTTGTTAAAGGAACGGCCACCATTGGAAGGATTAAGTTTTGTGTCGGTTACTCCATACAGTTGGGTAAAAAACTCCGACATTGAAAACATCCCTGTTGCCAGCATGAAAGTCTGGTCGCGGTAGTACCCTGACCGCCAGTCGCCTTTACGGAATGTTTTTGCCAGGGCAAGCTGGGCAATTTCTTTGCCATCTCCGAAAATTCCAAATTTCGCCTTCCCGGTAAGGACTTCTTTTCGTCCAAGAAGGCTTAGTTGTCTGCTCTGGTTTGCCAATAAGTAATCATCAAGGACTTCTCTCACAAAATCCCTGAAACTAAGGGTATCCTGATAGGTTACTTTTTCTTCGGGCATTTGTTTTTCTTCTAAAATACAACTTATCGGACTATTCCTGCAACATTCTAACAGCAGAGTGCTGAAATGGTTCTTTCAACTCAGGGTTTCCTTTCAGACGTAGTCCTGATTCATACCCCGATTCCCCAATAAAATAAAAAAGAAGTTACTACCTTTGTATTCAAGAACATTATCATGGAAACAATACTTTTAAGCATAGCACTCGTTGCCTTTGCCTTTCTGGCTCTGGGAGTGGGTATTTTTTTCCTTCCAAAACGGAAATTCCCGGAAACTGAGGTGGGACATAATAAGAATATGCGCGAATTGAACATCTCCTGTGCGAAATGTGATGAACGCCGCAAGTGGAATGAAGTGAAGAAGAAAAGGAGCTCTCAGATCATACCTGCTGAGTTAAAAATTGATCTGAGTCAGATAAAATAACTCTCCTTCCAAAGAGGATATTCAATTTCTACATTGTGGCACACAGTTACTCATTGGCCACTTTTTTATTTATCCGTATTCCTTCCCTCATTCCTGCAAAATCTTTTACAGAAGAAACTTCCCATTCTTCAGCATATGAAACAAGACCTGCTCTGACTGGATTCTCATGAATGTACTTAAAACATAGTTGCGGGTATTGAATTTCCGGACTCACATTTGAAATTGAAGTGCCTGTCGTTGTATTGTAAAAAGACGGCGTAATTCCCCTTGTATTATTAAGGCACTCTGACTTGGTTTTCTGCCTGAATAGTGATCCACAAGATCCCTCCTGAATAGTAACAGCCCGGGTGTAGGAAGCATGCATAATCCCGATTGAATCATGGAGGCTGATTTTCTTTTGGAATGGGCCGGGGGAGCATTTAGTGGGAGTGCGACTATAAGTCGCGCCCCCACTAAATGGCCCAACAGGATTAACAACCAGCACTTCCTCATTGACTACAACCATCAAATGAAAGTGATTAGGCATGAGGCACCAGGCAAGAATATCAGCATAGGGAGTGACATGCCGGTTAAGTTAATACTCCTGCTCCCTTTACAAAAAAAACCGGCCTGAAGCCGGTTTTTATATTTGAAGTGTAATACATTCATTACAACCAATCTTCCCAACCCGGAGTCTGTTCCAGAACCCCTTCAGAAAGGTCAATTTCTGATTTTGGAATCGGGAGGAATCCACCGGTTTCAGGACGGTAAGTAACCGTGTAGGTTGTTTCAACAGCAACATCTTTAACCGGAATGTTATTCGCTGTCTGGAAGGCTTCTTCAACAATACCCCAACGGAGCAGGTCGAAATAGCGGAAACCTTCACCAAGTAACTCATGGCGACGCTCAAGCTGGATATTCTCCAACGTTGAAGTAGCATCATCCAGTCCGGCACGGTTACGAACCATATTCAGGTATTCGTCACCCTTTGCTGTATTCATATTCAACTCAGCAGCCATCAGCAGAACATCAGCGAAACGAACGATAATGTCATCCTGCATATTCCAAAGCTGCATGTTGTCCGGTGTGCCATATTCAATTAAGAAGATGCTACCAATACCTGTAGAGTGAAGTGCAGTGCTGTCATACACAGGCAGGTACTTTTTACACCACAGCCCTGTTTCATGCACCTGGTTGTCAGAACCCCAGATATATCCTTCAACAACCTCAGTTGTTGCTGGGTCATCAACCAGAGCAATTTCGCCTTCCTCTTCGACCGTCGCCACATTAATATTTAAGATCGAACCTTCACGACGTACATCACCTTCTTCAAAACTATCCCAAACCTGAGGATTCACTGGTCCTGCACCCCAGCCTTGACCAAAGGGAACATGTTCTTGTTGACGTAAGCCGGAATAAAGAACGTTTTGGTTAGAATAGCTCATCTGTTGTGACGGAGGGCTCCATCCGGCAAATGGGGAGTACTTGATCCCCCAAAGGATCTCAGGATTTCCGCCAGCATCATCATCTGCCCAATCGAGACCATTAACAGCAGCATAAGGGTAGCGCTCAACAGCCGAATAAGCCCAGTTATTCCTGAAATCATCGAGCAGTCGATACCCGCTGTTATCAATGCAATCATCCAGCCATCCGGCTACATCAGACTGAGTTACGGTACCTCCGTCAGGAAGTTGTACATCATCTTTTTCATAATAACCGGTGTAGAACAGGAATGCACGAGCTGCAAGGGCCTCCGCTACCCATTTATTCACATGTCCGGAGCGAGCGATCGGTATACTCTGATACGGTGTAGAAGGCATAACTTCGATGGCAGTTTTGAGATCCTGCATAATCTGTCCGTACATTTCTTCCGGTGTTGCTCTTGGTAAATTTGCTGGTTCCGGTTCTGTCTTCAGAGGAACCGGACCGTAGAATTGTGATAACCTCAGGTAAAAGAATGCCCTGAGAATATAGGCCTCACCAAGTGCCTGATTCTTCGCATCTTCATCAGTATATTCAGCCTGATGAAAACGTTTCAGGATGAGGTTCGTCCTTAGGATACCTTCCCAGTTGGTCTCAAACAGATTCATGTAATAATTCTGGTCAGGAGGCAGGGTAAATGCATCAGTACCATGGAATCCATCATCATTGGTACCACCGCCACCAAACTGATCATCTGACATCAGGTTGGCAACAATAATAGGATTGTTATTACCTGCTTCAATTGGCACGGCAGCATATGCGCCCGTGAGGGCCTCTTCGATATCAGCCGGAGTTCTGTAGTAGCTCTCATCAGATTTGTCGTATAAATTTTTCCTGTCCAGGAAATCTTCTACGCAGCTACTTGCCAGAAAAGCAATTGAAATTAAGCTTAGATATACTATTTTTTTCATGACTTATCTCTTTATTTTTTTAGAAAGTAACATTAAGACCGCCCATAAAGGTTCTTGATTGTGGATACAGTCCAACATCAATACCTGCAGCCCATCCATCATCCGTTGGTGACGATCCGATCTCAGGATCCAGTCCCGGATAGTTGGTAAATACATACAGGTTGCGCGCAGTTGCATACACACGGAACTCATCAAATGGCAACCATTCAAGAAGGTCCTTGAAATCATACCCGATTGTCAGGTTACTAATTCTAAAGAAGTCACCATTGTATATGTAGGTGTCGTTAACCCATTGATAGTCTCTGCTGGCTCCCCGATAAAGCATAGGATATCTCTCGGATGTACCCTCGCCGCGCCATGCCTGATCAACAACTTCCTGTGTATAATTGGCACGATAGCTGTCAACAGACCTGTAATTTTTCGCGATCTGGTGTCCTGCCATTCCGTTTCCGGAAACCTGGAGGAAAGCACCTTTATATTCCAGGTTCAGTGTCAGTCCGAAGATGAAATCGGGATGAGGATTACCAATCATAACTTTATCATCGTCATTTATGGTTCCATCACCATTTTGGTCAACAAAACGGAGATTTCCAGGTCCAAATGAATTCGGATTGAAGAAAAGTGAATCCTGATAGGAAGATCCCTGAACGTTGTATTCATCAGCTTCAGCCTGATTTTGAACTACACCGTCAGTCTCATACCCCCAGAAGAAGCCAATAGGATAACCCACCTCACAACGATACATTTCCGCCACACCCTGGCTTAATACGTTGCTTGCACCATGAATGATCGAGTCTGAACTAGGCAGTTCAACCATAAGGTTTTTGTTGTAAGCAAATGTTGCAGAAATACCAACCTTCAGGTCACCGATGTTATCATTGTAGCGAACAAAGGTCTCTATACCCTTGTTTCTGACAAGCCCGCTGTTAACAGGAGCAGGATCGGCACCATCCATAACAGAAGAAGGAGGAGTAACCAGCCAGTCTTTCGTATCTTTCTGGTACCAGTCAAGAGAAAACTGAACCTTATTGCGCAGGAAGTTCAAATCAATTCCGACATCGGTCTGTTCGGAAGTTTCCCAGGTAACATTAGGGTTGGGCACCCATGCTGGTGTGGAACCCATCGTGCTGATCGAGTGATCGGGACCGAAATAATAGTTTACACCCTCGAGTGTAATTGTTGCCAGATACTGGTAATCGGCAATATCCTGATTACCATTTTGTCCCCAACTTGCTCTCAGTTTAGCGAAATTGATCACCTCGCTTATATCCTGCATAAAGCTTTCGTTAGACAGAACCCATCCTGCAGATACTGATGGGAAAGTACCCCAGCGGTTTCCGCGGTCGAATTTAGAGGAACCGTCAGCACGAAGTACTGCAGTTAGCATGTAAGTTTCTCTGTAATCATATGATATACGTCCGAAATAGGACATCATCGCCCAACCGTAATCGTCTTTTCCTCCGAAATTGGCAAGGGTTGCATTACTCCCATCAAGAACCGGGAAATTATCCAGGTATCCATATTCGGGATCATTAAAGATACTTCCTTCGTTATGTCCGTTCATACTAAGACTCATGGAATTACGAATCGCTTCCTGTCCGGCAAGGAAAGTAAAATTATGAAGCTTATTCAGGTTGAAACTATAGGTAATGGTATTGGTAGATGTCCATGTAAGTCCCTGGTACATTGACTGGTTAACCTGGTCATTACTATTACTTGAAACATCACTATAGCTATAAGCAGGTATCCATTGTCTGCTGTTACCATACCAGTTGTTAATACCAAGCGCAGAACGTATTGAAAGTCCTTTTACCGGCTGAATTAATAGATAAGCATTACCGGTAATGGTATTATTGCTGTTGGTATTGTATTGCGACTGAAGTGCCATCTCTGCATACGGATTGCTTTCCTGGGTATTCCAGCTAATAGCATTATGGTATGGATAGGCCGGATCATCCGTATCCTCAGCATACATAGGAAGGAAAGGACTTGCTCCCAGTGCGCTGTGGAAGTCGTTCCAATAGATATTCCCTGTCCGGATGGTTGGGTTTTTCTCGTTGGTAAAGGTGAGATTTTCTCCAAATGTAAGAAAATCACGTCCAGCTATCTGAGCCAGAACATGCTCAGAATTCAAACGCAGGTTAATACGGTTATAGGTATTGTTCATCCCCTTACCTACGATACCCGTTTGAGAAAGGTAAGATGCTCCCATAGAATACACCGACTTGTCAGAGCCCCCTGTGACGTTCAGTGCGTGACTTTGCACAGGCGCATTTTCTACTGACATCTCATCTACCCAGTTAGTACCGTCATAGGTGCCGGCTACTATCTCATCCCAATAAGGTACATTTGTAAAATTGATTGAATCAAAGCCGGCATTAATGTTAGCTTCATTGGCTGCAGCTGCATATTCAGAGGCAGACAGCACATCGGGCCTTTTCAGGTAATTCTGTACCCCAAAATAACCATTGTAGCTAACCTTGGTGGGCATCTCACGGCGACCTTTTTTAGTGGTTACCAGGATTACTCCGTTGGCAGCACGAGAACCGTAAATTGCCGCAGAAGCAGCATCCTTCAGGATGTCGATACTTTCAATATCCGATGGACTCAGGTTATCAATATCTCCTACGGCAACACCATCGACAATGTATAGTGGATTAAAATTACCGGTTGTACCGATACCACGGATGTAAATTTTATTACCCGCACCTGGCTGTCCGTTGTTCTGGGAAATAGTCACACCAGGTGACATACCCTTCAGGGCGTCCATACTGCTGGTGGTATTCAGCGCTTCGATATCCTCACCGCTAACATTCAGGTTTGCTCCAGTGGTGAGTTTCTTCTTCTGAACACCATATCCAATTACTACAATTTCATCGAGGCCAATGACATCTTCAGTCAGTGACATATTAATCACTGTTTCATTGCCAATCGTCTTCTCTTCTGTCAGATAGCCAACGAAACTGAAGGACAAAGCCTGACCCACAGTAGCGTCGATACTGTACTTTCCATCGACATCGGTAATGGTACCGCTGTTGGTACCTGTAATGATAATGGAAACTCCTGGTAAGGGATCCCCCGTTATCGCATCAGTCACGGTACCTGTTATCGTAACAGATCCCTGTTCAGCAAGTGCATCATTTGGAAATGAGCCGTACAGATTATTCTGCAGCAAAAAGGCCATGATGACCGATGCAACAGAGATAACCCATTTAGATCTTCTAAAAAGTTTTTGCATACTTCAAATTAGTTAGGGTTAATATAAAAATTTCTAATTCCTCAGGTAAAATATTCAAATTAACTATGACCACACCATTTTTCCAAGCATTAAATTAAAGTCGGTTACATAATTGATTGTTATGGTAACCAGATTAAATACTGTAAAACGATGAAGGCCTGATTTTTCGGAGTATAAACATAGTGCAATCCGATCAGAAAGCCTAAAACCAACGCACAAAAAAACACTTTTACGCCCGGAGTCCCGTGTCTTAAAAGTTACCAAAACCTAGCTAGGATGTTATCATCGGATAAAAAAGAAATTATTACAGGTACAAGGGAAATATTCGAAAGGACTTTAGGAGCCAGCGATGAATTACAGAATTCAAATGCCTGGTTGTTTGGTTTTCGGTAGATCCGGTAAATAAACTCAAAAGTGAAATAGGCCGGGATCAGGCGGCAGTAGCAAGCTCTGCGAAATTCTGACAATTGGGAAAGGAAGGTTTTTTTTGGGGCATACCTGTGTCAGGCTAATACCTGATCCTGTTTCACTAAGTTTCAGGAGGTCACAAATAATTCACCCTGATAATCACACGTGCCCCGTCATCCCCCAATGGAAATTTGAACTCGTTGAAGCCGGGTCGCCGGATGATCGTCTTAGTGTAATTTGAAAAGCCAAAACCTTCCTTAGGTATGCCAAGGGCTTTGTAATCCATCTTCCCATTGGCATTTTCATCGTCCATCATGGCTACTCCCCAAATGCCCGGTTCGAGGTTAATGCTTATTCTCAGTTTTCCTTCCCGCAGGTGTTTTTTACTGTAGTTCCGGGTCAGAAAAGGTTTGTCGTTTTCAAAACTTTTTGAGTTTCTGTAAAAAGAAAGTTGCACCTGGCCCGAAGCACTGCGGATATTGCAAATATCAACAACCAGGGTCTGCGCATCAAGGTCTGCCAGTGTAAAAAACAGACATCCCATTATGATTATCAGCCGCTTATTCATTTTTGAAACTGTTTGGTTTTTCATAACTACAACTCATTCCCAGCTATTTATCCAGCATAGTCGGCGAAAACTGGTTTTCTGTCAGGTCGCTGCCCACCTGGAAATTATCAATCCTCAGGATAGATTTCCTCTGATTTTGTTTGTTCTCCATCTCCATCAGAAAGGCAAAGTATTTTCCATTAGGCTGTTTCTGATAGTTATTCATGGTCTGGACCTTCTGTAACTGGTCATTGAAATCATAGTACTCAATTTTCTGACACAGGAAGCTGTTCTTCTCAATCCAGGATATTTTACGGGAATAGCCGTACATATCTTCCCGGTCTTCATCCTTGCATTTCGATTCAATTATCCAGCAGGGTTTTCCCTGTACATTTTCTTCTTTCAGGATTTTATGGGTGAAATCGTTGGAGTTGGGTTTACTCATATCTGCATTGGAAAATTCAGAGCCCATGAAGCTTTTACCTTTCTCCGAACTAACTATCCTGCGGGTTTTCCTGAGTGCAGGCAGGTAGATCCACATATCATCGTCCTTGCTGGGGTAGTCATAGATCAGCATGGAGGTCCCTTTAATATCAGGAGGCGAAGTAAAGCGAATCAGAGTTTTGTCTACACCGCTGAAATCCCTGCTGCTTGTAACAATCTGTCTCACTCTCTCACGTCCCTTATCGTCTAGTATTTTCAGGGTAGCCATCATCTCCATCGATTGAAAACTGACCGTTTCCATCGCTTTAGAATCGATCTCAGTTGCCGTCTGTGCAATTCCTGCCTGGAAAAGGATTCCAAAAAGCAGTAGCACGATACCATGTTTTATTTTCATCTCTTAAAGTTTTTGTTTGTATTCAATTTATTTCCATATAAAAACCGGGGTTTCACCAACAAACAGATTGCAGGGATTAGTATCAGTGAACAAAGCAGACAAAAGCCAATGGAGGCTATGATCAGAAAGGCAAATGACCGTATCAGCGGGAAACCCGAGAACAGTAATACGGCAAATCCTGCCATTACCGATAAGGCATTGATGGCAATTCCTCTTCCGGTGGTCACAATACTTGCCACGACTGCCTCAGTGATGCCTGGACTTGTTTGCAGTTCACTTTTTATCCTCCAGAAAATATGGATGGTATAATCAACTCCCAGCCCAATGGAAATGGAGGAGAGTAATGCCGTAACAATGTTCAGTTCGGTACCGGTGATGCACATTAGACCAAAGGTGCAGATTACCGCAAACAGCAGGGGAAGGCTGCCTAATAATCCTGCCGGCAGGCTCCGGAATATGATTATGAGCAAGAGGGTGATCAGTAAAAACGCGAAAATCAGGGAGTTTTTCTGCCCAAGGGTGACCGCCATACTCAGCTCCTTTTCGACCAGGCTGTAACCCCCAATCGTTACATCCATACCTTTTTCCTTAGTGAGATCATCGATATGTTTTACAAGCCTGTTAACTGTTTTAATATCCCCCGCCCTGTACTGAATATTCATTACCGCTTTGGTATAATCAAAATCGACAAATTGCTCGATATCCTCCGGATCGCCATTCATGGCGTAAAGCTCCAGGTACTGGGATACCGCTTCCCGCGTTGCCGGGATCCGGTCGTACTCAGGATCATCGGGATTATTTAGGGCTTTGCTGATCAGCCGGATAACTGTTGATATTGAGGCTACATTTCCAATTTCAGGTCTTTTCTTCAGATCCTCCTCCAGAAAGTCTATCTTTCCCAGGAGCGCCGGATCCTTAATGTCCCCTTCAAACAGAATAGAAATGGTACGGCTACCGCCGAAATCCTTGTTGATGATCTGCAAAGCTTTGTTAAAGGGATGTTTTGCCGGCAGGATATTATTAAAATCCGGGGCCACTTTCATCCCGGGCAGAAAGAACAGGCTTATCAGGAAAACCGATGCGAAAACGATTACGACAGTTTTCGGCCTCCTGACAATGCTACCGGCCACAGCACGCAAAGCAGTCCCTTGCCATTTTTGAGGATCCTGGCTGTATTTACCTTTATCACCTTTGGCGTTTCTGCTCTGCATGCTGAGAATTGCCGGAATGAATGTCAGACTAAGAAAAAGTGCAAATCCAATCCCGAGGGCGGATACGATTCCCATTTGCCGTGCCGGTTTCAGAATGTGCATCACCAGACCGGCAATACCCACAATCGTGGTAAAACCAGTAAAAAGTACAGGTTTCTGTAAAAAAAGGACCAGGTTGGTGACCATCCTGTTCCTTGTGGAAGTTGGATAGTCCCTGTTGAGCTCCTGGTTACGGGTAACAACATGGATCCCGTAGTTATTGGCAATGGCAATCATCATTATCGGGATCAATACCCCGATGATGCTTAGCTGCCAATTAAACAAAGGGATCAGCATCAGGGAAAGGATAATGGCAATCACAACCACTGAAAAAGGGAGCCACACCATCCGTAGGTCCCTGAATGAAGCCCAAAGGAATAAAAACATGATTAACAAACCCAGAGGCAACAACAGTACCAAATCATGAAATATCTTGCTATTGGCCTCATCCCGGAGGTATGGCTGCCCGAACATATTCACGATTTCGTTACCGGGGTAACGGCTGAGAACTGTTCTTACAGAATCAAGCATGACTTTATCATCCTTAAGCCTTGAGCCATTTAAAACAATGAGGCAATGTTTAAAATCTTCTGAAACCAACTGTTTATAGACGATTTCATTGTTTTTTATATCCTCCCGCAGCTTTTCCCTTGATTCATCGGAGCGGGGGATCCTCCGGATGACCGGCTCGACAACCATGGTGCCATCCGTTCCTTCAATACTGCTTGCATCGAACAGTGACATCACCAGGTCGAACTGCCCCATACGGTTAAAATCCCTGCTGACGGACTGAACCCTTTTCAGCGTGGATTCATTGAGAACATCATCGCTGGAAAAAACCAGTACCAGGGGGTCATCCTTGCCAAATGACTGCTCGATCAGCTTATTATTTTTCCTGGATGACATGCTATCAGGAAGGTATGTTTCCAGATCGCTGTTTATATTAATCCTTAGAAGTGGAATGATACTGAGTAAACAAACCAGTATGGTAACTGCAATGATCCACCAGCGATACCGTATCACAAACATTGTTCTGCCCATTGTTCCTTCCCTTTCTAAAATGACACCCTTAGTTCTGTGAATATCCCATTCATCACACTTGCTGAATAGTCGAAAATGCTCTGATCGGGCCCTCCCATAAAGGCACCTCCAAGGGAGAATGCCAGATGGTCGGTGACATGCCAGACCATTTTTGGCCTGATCAGGTATTCATCTGAAGTGAGGTTATAATAACCCGCCAGTTCAACATCCAGCGTACTATAGAAGAATTGCCCGCTCATGATAAGGGACAGGGCATGGTTTGTTTTTTCCTGCTGGTTGAAGATCCTCCTGTTAAACAGTGTGGATTCATAGCTTATCAGCTCACCGGCATATGCCCACTGTGCCAGGGGATTTGCAGGATCCAGCAATACCGGAACCTCCAGATCAACAAAGTCCAGAGTGTATTTTCCGATATACTGCCCTATTATGGAAACCGGTCCCAGCTTGTATTCTAGCGCCGCCACATAGTCCATTCCCGGATTTGGGGTGTTCATTTTTTCGGCATAGTCTTCCGTTATCTTATAAGCAAATTCGCCGCGCAACAATACATTGCCCAGGGCCAGATCGAAGTCTCCACCTACCGAAGTCTGATGATACGGTTCGGGGGTATATAATATCTCGGGGCTCCCTGTGGACCAGTCAACCGTATCCAGACAAAACCCATAGAATGGACTATAGCCATAAAAGCCGTAGACTGAAAAGCCAAGAGCCGGTAAATCAACTGACAACCGGCCCGCCAGTGAACCATTCTCAAAGCTCTTCTCCGGGATCCTGACCCCTGAAAATCCTACATTGTCCCCCATCTCAAACAGATCGTACCGATACATTGACGGCCGATAGACCGGCAGGGCCAATAATTCAATATTCAGGAAGGGTGTCAGGCGGTAAGCGCTTCGAAGCATAAATCCGGGTAAACGCTGATCATCCTGGTCCGGGGTCAGAAAAAAATAATCACTCGAATTCATGTAATCGTTTGGACTAAATCCGTCTGTCCGCCCCCAGACAACAATCTGATTACCCAGCAATACATCCAGCTTCCCCCCTCTGTAGCCCCCGTAAAGTTCTTTGATCTGTATCTTTTCAAGTTCATTCCCAAGGCCTTCACCATAGCGGAACCGTACATCAGCAAACAGGCTCGCACGCTGATAATCCATGGTGCTTGTCAGAGATATTTCACTAAAGAGTATGGATTGTTCTGCAGAATTGCCCCCGATGTATCCTGTCCCCCTGACATATCCATTCATACTTAATTGTTCTGCATAAGTGATTTTGCTATCCTGTGCATAGAAAACCGGGCATGTCAGGATCAGGATCAGAATTACAAGGATTGGTCTCATATCAAAAAGGATTAGTCTCGAACAGCCAAATTAGCAAAGGAAATACCGGGAATGGTGCCACTTTTAAAAGTTGAACCTGATCTTTTTGTACGGATTTTAAAAGTTGAACCGGGTGAGGTTAATGGATTAGCGGGAGTGCGACTTCGAGTCGCACTCCCGCTAATTCATCTTCCCTACACCGACTGCCTGTATTGATAAGGCGTCTGACCTGTAATGTTCTTGAAGACCGTGAAGAATGAGGACTTACTGTTAAAGCCACATTCATAGCCAATGGCTTCGATGGAGTAGGGATTGTTTTTATCTGCGAGAATTTGCTTCACTGCATTCACCCGATACTCATTCACAAATTGAAAAAAGTTCTTTCCAATCTCCATATTCAGGACCTCCGTGATCTGATACTTTGGGGCAATTAATGAAATGGACAACATGTCCATGCTCAGTTCCGGATTAAGATAGGGTTTATCCACTTCAAAATGTTTGATAATCCTGTCCCGGAGTTTCTTTTTGGCATCTTTGGTCAGGTACGATTTTTTATAACGGACTTCCGGTTCTTCCTGTATCAACCGGGAGTAGATTTCTTTCTGCATCAAGCCATAGTACCCCAGAATAAACACAAGCAACAACCATGTGGAGTAAATAACAGGGTCCGGAAGATTGATCAGGGAGCGGGCCATAACCACGTACAATCCCATTCCGATAGCAATCACACAAAAGCTGGTATAGAAAATCACAACAAATAATATCCATCCCAGGCTAAAGGTATTTGCGATGCTGGAAAATTCATTTTTCAAGTCCTTCCTGTGCCTGCGCACCAGTACGAAACTACTCAGGTTATAACCTAACCAGGAAAAAAAAGATACCCCCGCAAAAATGATCCGGAAAACCAGGTTCCTGTCATTCTCAATAAAAGAATCAAGGGATTGATGCGCCTGAAGGATGTAGGCCGTCATCTCGAAGGCAATATACGGAACCAGGTGCAGCAGATGAATCCATCTAAGCCTGAATTTCCGGTCGATGAGTGCCCTTACATATAGAAAAAATGCCGGATTGAAAAGCAGGAATGAATTTGAAAGCAAGGGGGTCTTGAACAAGTCATAATCCAGAGCGCAGGTCAGAAATTCTATCGCCATTAAGCAGAGCCATCCGGTCAATATCCTGTCCGGAGCCGAAATTTTATGCTTGGTGCCGATGAGCAGGGCGGCAAACAGGCTTTGAGATAATCCAATCCAGGCAATCGTTTCCATATAAATAAAGGTAATTTATTTTTGGCACATCCTGCGCCATATCCATAACTTCCCCAGGTACCTGATTAGTATACAGAAGGGCAAATTATTGAATCCCAGATCATGATATCAGTTCCGGTTCATCCCTCTCACTCGGTTTTCCCCTGGCTGTTAATCACCTCATATCCTACCAGTTCATCATAATCGTCTGTTATCCCCCTGTAATAAACGAATACCAGGTAATCATTCTCTGTTTCACTGTGATTACCTTCGGTGATGTTAAAATCGATCATTGAAGTATTAAAATCGCGGAGGGTATAGGCATAATTAAGTAAGCCCTGTTTCAGGAGCAGTTCGCGCTCGTAATATCCCTCATCCGGCTGATAAATCATGTAGTTGGCGGTATCGGTTTCCCAGTCTGTCAAAGCACCATAGATATATACATCTGACCCGAGAGCTTGTTCGGAGCGAAGCCTGAAGATGACCTTAACATAATCGGCATCCAGGTGCCGGTCGCGGGCATCGGGAATTTCATAAAATGAACGTCCGTTAAGGTCTTTCTCACTAAAATAGGGATCGTATTGCTTCAGGTTTTCGGGTTTAAGGATAAAGACAAAGTGTGGTGCCCGGTATTCAATGTTTTCCACTCCGTTTGATATGAAACGGGTATCCTTGGTATCCACCTGCCGAAACTCATTTCCACCCCTGGCTTCGATCTGTCCGGGCATGTTAAAATGCAGCATACCGTTGCGGTAAACCGGCCTGGAATTTACTGCTACCCGGTTATTCCAATCGTAATTTTTGATAACCACTACCTTTATTTCTTCAAATGGATCACTGACCGGAAGATTCTTCAGGTTTACGCGGATTTCCAGTTCCTGATTTTCGTAATCCGGTTTATTCACCCGGCCTGTAATTTCCACTTTCTGATCGAGCACGGCGAAACGTCTTGAGATGAGAATGCTGTCAGGCATAGATGAATCGTACACACGCAGGCGATAGTTCCCGCTATGAATAATTTTGAGCTCTTCATTGGGTATCCGGGCAAGGTAATGCGTGAAATATTGTGTGGTATTTCTGCTGGGCTCATAATCATACATCGACACATCATTGAAGCCCTCAAGGTACTCGTGCTCAGAAATACTGCTGGGTTTCCAATCGTAAGTACAGGCATCAATGGCATAACTGAAATTCTGCCCGGGTTCATTGAGGTAATCAAAGCGAAATTCAAGTTCCTCTTCCTCTGCAAGACTGATAACAGGCACAGAAAGGTCCCAGCCTGACCTGTGCAATAAAATTGTCCGGATCAGGGGATGATGGTTAAATTCCCCGATATTATCCAAACCCTGGGCTAATGATGCAGAAATGCTGCAGGATAATATCCACAGAAGGGTGAAAATCTTGATGAATATTTTTAACTTAACATGCATAGTAAATTGATATTTATATTCTCATCCTCCGAACTCAACACCATCTATGGGGTTTATAACTTTGGAGACAATCTAAATTGTATTCTTGATTGACAAAGTGTTAAAAATAGCTATTTTTGTGCCACATTTTTAAAAACTGCCGCTGGAGTATGTCAGAAATAATAAAAATCAAGAAAGGTTTAACGATCAATCTTAAAGGCAAGGCTGAAAAAATATTCGTCAAAGCAAAACCTGCCGGACTGTATGCAGTTAAGCCAACGGACTTTCACGGTCTGATCCCCAAACTGTGTGTGAAGGTGGATGACAGAGTTAAAGCCGGTTCCCCCCTGTTTTTTGACAAATACAGACCGGAAATAAAATTTACCTCCCCTGTTAGCGGAACGGTGGTTCAGATAAACCGGGGCGAGCGCAGAAAGATCATGGAGGTAGTCATTGAACCGGATGAAACAATAGTCTACGAAGATTTTACTGCCGGTGATCCTTCTCAGCTTGATGCAAAGGACATTACCGGCAAAATTTTATCCAGCGGATTGTGGCCGGTTATCCGCCAGCGCCCCTATAACCTGATCGCAAACCCGTCAGACAAACCGAAAGCTATATTTATCTCCGCCTTCGATACGGCACCCCTGGCACCCGACTATGACTTCATGCTTAAAGATTATGGAAAGGAATTCCAGTCAGGTATCGATGCACTGCATAAACTTACCGCAGGTAAAATCCACCTGAATATTGACAGTACTTACCCGGCATCTTCGACATTTATGGGGGCAAAAGGCGTACAGATCAATAAATTCAGGGGGCCCCACCCGGCAGGAAATGTTGGTACACAAATTCACTATATCGACCCTATTAATAAAGGCGAAGTCGTTTGGGTAGTATCACCACAGGATGTTATCGCGATCGGACGACTGTTTCAGACCGGTCATTATGATGCTTCCAGAATTATTGCTCTAACCGGTTCTGAAGTCAAAGCTCCAAAATACTTCAAAACACTTTCCGGGGCATGTGTCCGCTCAATCACGGATAACAATGTCAGGGAGGAAGGAAATATCAGGTATATCAGCGGCAACGTACTTACCGGAACAAAAGTGGCAGCCAACAATTTTATTGGCTACTATGATTCACAACTTACTGTTATCCCTGAAGGCGATAAGTATGAATTCATGGGATGGCTTGCACCCGGGCTGAACAAGTTCAGCCTCTCCCGCACGTTCTTCTCCTGGCTAATGCCAAATAAAGAATATGTCATTAATACCAACCTCAAGGGAGGAAAGCGCGCCCTGATGATCACCGGTAATTTTGAAAGAGTCTTTCCAATGAATATTTATCCCATGCAACTTATTAAGGCGATTATCATTGAGGATATCGAATTAATGGAAAACCTGGGCATATACGAAGTGGCAGAGGAGGACTTTGCGCTTTGTGAATTCGTTGACACTTCAAAAACTGATATCCAGGAAATAATCCGGAAGGGTCTCGACCTGATGCATAAAGAAATGAATTAATTGATCCCAACGCTTACCTAATAACTATAACATTAATGAAAGGGTTACGAAAATTACTCGATTCAGCAAAGCCAAATTTTGAAAAAGGAGCGAAATTCGGGAAGTTGCACTCACTGTTTGATGCCCTTGAGACACTTGCCTTCGTTCCGAATAGGGTTACAAAATCAGGAGCTCATATCCGTGATGCCATTGACATGAAGCGGACGATGATCGTTGTGGTGCTGGCTATGGTTCCCGCCCTGCTTTTCGGGATGTGGAATGTTGGCCATTTTCACTTCCAGGCTCTCGGACAGCTTGATCAGAAAACGTTCTGGGAAATATTCTGGTTCGGTTTCCTGAAGGTGCTCCCCATTATCCTTGTCTCTTACGTTACGGGGCTAACTATTGAAATTATCTTTGCTCAGATCAGAAATCATGACGTTCCCGAAGGATTCTTTGTTACCGGTTTCCTTATCCCACTTATCATGCCTGTTGATGTGCCACTGTGGATGGTCGCCATAGCTACTGCCTTTGCAGTGATCATCGGGGTTGAAGTATTCGGGGGTGCAGGAATGAATATCCTTAATCCAGCCCTTACAGCCCGCGCATTTCTCTTCTTCTCCTATCCTTCATGGATGTCAGGCGATAAGGTCTGGGTTTCCGGGCTCTCGGAGATGGACAAGGTGGCAGATGGTTTTACGGGGGAAACAATCATGGGAATGTATGCCCAGGCACCTGCCGGCGTAACTCCTTCAATACCTTATTCGCCCCTGGAAATGTTTTTGGGAACTATCCCCGGGTCGATTGGTGAGACATCTACCCTTGCTATTCTGATCGGAGCAGCGATCCTTATCTGGACCGGCATAGGAAGCTGGAAGATCATCGTATCGGTTTTTGGTGGCGGGCTCTTAATGGGCTATATCCTGAACCTCTTCGCCGTGAACCCCTACATGCAGGTCGATGCCTGGGAACACCTCCTCCTTGGCGGCTTCGCCTTTGGTGCCGTATTCATGGCTACCGACCCTGTATCAGCTACCCAGACGGAGCGGGGTAAATGGATCTATGGATTCCTTATCGGACTTCTGGCAATCCTTATCAGGGTGCTGAACCCGGCCTATCCGGAAGGAGTGATGCTTGCCATTCTCCTGATGAATGTCTTTGCTCCACTTATTGACCACTATGTTGTGGAAGCCAATATCAAAAAAAGGAAAAAACGATTGCAGGCTTCCAATTCTTAATTTTAATACAAAAGCGTAATGAAAAGTTTTAGCAACACGTATATTTTCATTTTCTCGGCTGTAATGGTCATTCTGGTAGCTACGCTGCTCTCCTTCGTTGCTATGAAGCTCAAGCCTATCCAGGATAATAATATTAAAATTGAGAAAATGCAGAACATCCTGAATTCCGTGCACATCAACAGTACAAAAAAGGATGCCGAGGATCTTTTTAAGAAATATGTCAAAGACAGCTACGTGATCAATATTTACGGCCAGAAACTCTCTGATGAAAAAGCACTGGAGATTGACCTGAAAAAAGAAGTAGCAAAGATTGAGGAAGTCAAACTCCTCCGGAAGCAACTGACCGATACTACCACCAGCCCATTCAGGGACTTTATGTCTAAAATGGTCAGGTTCGAGGAAACCAACAAGGGGCAGGTCGATCATGATATCAACGACATTTCCCAGACCAGGCATCTCCCCGTATATATTGTTGAGAAAGAAGGAAAAACCTACTATGTTTTTCCAATGCAGGGGAAAGGGCTCTGGGGACCCATCTGGGGTTTTATTTCCGTAGAAGATGATCTGAATACAGTTTATGGAGCAGTCTTCGATCATAAATCTGAGACTCCGGGGCTGGGTGCTGAGATCTCCCAGGACTTTTTTGAGCAAATGTTCAGGGGAAAATTACTCTTCCAGGACAAGCTGTTTAAGTCGATCAGCGTGGTTAAAGGTGGTGCAGCTCCGGATGATGTTTATGGCGTTGACGCTATATCCGGAGGGACTATTACCAGTAAAGGCGTTGAAGCTATGATTTACGACTGCCTGGTGGATTATACAAACTTTTTCGAAAATCAAAGAAACTAGCATATGAGTGACAGGGAACCCTTATTCTCTTCGAAGAATTTAAAACTGCTGAAGGATCCGCTTGGAGCCGATAATCCCATTACCGTTCAGGTTCTGGGTATCTGTTCAGCACTTGCTGTAACCGTCAAGCTGGAGCCCTCCATTGTTATGGCACTCTCCGTGACCATTGTACTGGCCGCATCCAACGTGGTAATTTCCTTAATGCGGCATTATATACCACCACGGATCAGGATCATTGTCCAGCTAACGGTAATCGCCACCATGGTAATCCTGGTCGATCAGTTCCTGAAAGCTTATGCTTATGACGTAAGTAAACAGCTTTCCGTATTCGTTGGACTGATCATCACTAACTGTATCATCATGGGAAGACTGGAAGCTTTTGCCCTCGGCAATAAGCCCTGGCCCTCATTCCTTGACGGTATAGGAAACGGAGCCGGCTATGGAATTATCCTTATCATTGTTGCCTTCTTCCGTGAACTGCTGGGTTCGGGTACAATCTTCGGATTCCCCTTATTTGAGAAGATCGGGCTCTATAAAATCGGTTATGAAAACAACGGTCTGATGATCCTCCCTCCTATGGCCCTGATCACGGTGGGGATTATCATCTGGGTCCAGAGAAGCAGAAACAAAGATTTAATTGAAACTCACTAAGCGACATCATGGAAAATTTAATTAACATATTCGTCAAGTCGGTTTTCATTGACAACATGATCTTCGCATACTTCCTGGGTATGTGTTCGTACCTGGCAGTGTCGAAAACCGTAAAAACATCTGTCGGACTAGGCATTGCAGTGATTTTTGTCCTTGGAATCACCGTTCCTGTTGACTACCTGCTGGAGAATTACATCCTGAAAGAAGGTGCCCTCGTATGGCTGAGCCCGAACCTTGCGGATGTCGACCTGAGCTTCCTTTCTTTTATCATGTTCATTGCAGTTATCGCCTCCATGGTGCAGCTCGTTGAAATGATCGTTGAGAAATTCTCACCTGCGCTGTATTCCTCCCTGGGTATTTTCCTTCCGCTAATCGCCGTGAACTGTGCCATCCTTGGTGGATCATTGTTTATGCAGGAAAGACAATACGCCAGCATTGCCGAGGCAACATCGTTCGGCCTTGGTTCAGGCGTGGGCTGGTTCCTTGCTATCGTAGGCATTGCCGCCATCCGCGAGAAATTAAGATATTCTAACGTTCCTGCCCCGCTTAAAGGTCTGGGCATCACGTTTATCATCACAGGCTTAATGGGAATAGCATTCATGAGTTTCATGGGAATTAAGCTTTAATAGTAATTATTGGGAAAGAAATGATTATACTGACAAGTCAATTCGGAGTAATAACCATAAGTATTTCGGTCTTCCTGCTGGTCATCCTGCTGCTGGTTGCGATCCTGTTATTTGCCCGAAAAAAATTAACTCCTCAGGGAGAAGTTAGTTTGGATATCAATGAGAGAGATACCGTCCTGACCGTTAATCCGGGAAGTACTATTCTGAGCACACTTTCTGCCTCCGGGATCTTTCTGCCCTCTGCCTGTGGCGGTGGCGGAACCTGTGGAATGTGCAAGTGCCAGGTTAGTGACGGGGGGGGATCAATCCTGCCGACTGAAACCGGATTTTTCACTCGAAAAGAACAGGCCAACAATTGGCGCCTGGGCTGCCAGGTAAAGGTGCGGCAGGATATGAAAATCCATGTTCCCAAGGAAGTTATGGGCATTAAAAAATGGGAGTGCGAAGTCGTTTCTAACCGCAATGTCGCAACCTTCATTAAGGAATTCGTGGTTCGGCTTCCGGAAGGTGAAATCCTGGACTTCAAATCCGGAGGGTATATTCAGATCGATGTCCCAAAATATGAAACTTCCTTCAGCGATTTTGTTATTGAGGACCGTTTCCGTGATGAGTGGGATAAATATAAAATGTGGGACCTGAAAATAAAGAACAACGAAGAAACATACCGGGCTTATTCCATGGCTAACCACCCTGCCGAGGGAAATATCGTCATGCTGAATATCCGGATTGCCACCCCTCCATGGGACCGTTCAAAAGGCGGATTTATGAACGTTCCTCCGGGGATCTGTTCTTCTTACATTTTCTCCCGTAAACCGGGTGACAAGGTAACCGTTTCGGGTCCTTATGGTGAATTCTTCATTAAGGAGACCGACCGCGAGATGATCTACGTTGGAGGCGGAGCCGGTATGGCGCCCATGCGCTCTCATATTTTTCACCTGTTCCATACCCTTAAAACAGGTAGAAAAGTATCATACTGGTATGGCGCCCGGTCGAAACGTGAAATATTCTACGAAGACCACTTCAGGGCCATTGAAAAGGATTTCCCGAATTTCAAATTCAATATCGCCCTTTCAGAGCCGCAACCGGAAGATAACTGGAACGGATATGTCGGTTTCATCCATCAGGTACTTTACGATAACTACCTAAAGGATCACGAGGAACCGGAAGAAATTGAATTCTACATGTGCGGGCCTCCAATGATGAACGATGCCGTTCAAAAAATGCTTTACGATTTGGGCATCCCTGAGGAAATGATCGACTTTGATGATTTCGGCGGATAATACCCATTAAAAGATTATGGCCCGGCTTGCGCAATGTTAGCCGGGCTTTTTTTTGCTATCTTTATCAGCAAACTTAACCAAGATGCATACACACTCATACAGCATCCGTAACACGGTTGCAATTCTGTTCCTTGCTATATCCATTAGTACGTCCTGCAAACAGGATAATCCGGATAAACAATCACCACTACCCTACCAAAAGATTTCAGGCTTTACCCAGGGCACAACCTTCAACATTACCTATGCCAGCAACAGGGACCTGAAGGACGAAATCGATTCCCTGCTGCAGGAATTCGACGGTTCATTATCCACCTACCAGGCTAACTCAATCATTTCCAGGATAAACCTGAATGACCCGGATGTGATTCCTGATCAAAAATTCCTCAGGGTTTATGAGGAAGCTCGTAAGGTTTATGAAGCCACCGGGGGAGCCTTCGACATTACCCTTGGCCCCATTGTAAATGCCTGGGGATTTGGCCCGGGTGAAAAGCAGGAGGTTGACCCGGCTCTGATTAATGAACTGCTTCAGCATGTTGGCATGGATAAAACCTCCATTAAGGACGGAAAGTTTGTTAAAGAAGACCCGGAAGTGCTCCTCAATGTGAATGCTATTGCCCAGGGTTATTCAGTAGATGTCGTGTGTGCCTACCTGGATACACTGGGAATTACTGATTACCTGGTCGAAATTGGCGGAGAGCTCCGATGCAGAGGTGTAAACCCAAAGGGTAGTGACTGGAGGATCGGCGTCGACCGACCTGTTGATGGCAATCAGGTTGCAGGTGCCGAGCTTCAGGTAATCCTGGAGTTAAAGGGAAAATCGCTGGCTACATCCGGAAATTACCGGAAATACTTCGAAAAAGACGGGGTAAAATATGCCCACAGCATTGATCCGAAAACAGGCTATCCTGTGCTGGGCAGACTGCTTAGTGCCACCATTCTCGCTGAGGAATGCATCACCGCTGATGCCTATGCTACTTCCTGCATGGTACTTGGTCTTGAAAATAGTATCCGGTTGCTTAATGAACATCCTGAACTTGAGGCCTACCTCATCTATAGCGATGAGAAGGGAAACTTCAGGGTCTTCGCTACGCAGGGAATGTCTGCCCACATTGTGAACCAGTAAGGGGTAATCCCATATAAAAGCGACGACCCTTAAATATGAACAAAGCGCTGCAAAAAAAATATGACGAGCTGAAACAAATTGTCGGCTCCTGTCCTTCGGTCGCTGTTGCCTTTTCAGGAGGCGTTGACAGCACCCTGCTCCTGAAAGTGTGCCGGGATGTTCTCAGAGATAAGTGCATTGCCATCTTTTCCGATTCTGTGCTGCAGCCCGCCCGGGAAAAAGAAGCTACACTCACGCTGGCCCGCGAGATCGGAACGGAACTCGTGATCCTGGAAGGTATCGACCTGAAAAATGATGCCTTCAGAAAAAACCCTCATAACCGTTGCTACCTCTGTAAAGGGATCATATTCGACCAGATCATGCAAGCTGCAGCAGAAAAGCATATTGACTGTATTTTTGACGGATCCAATATGGATGACCTCTCCGACTACCGCCCCGGAAAGAAAGCCCTTAATGAAAGGGGAATCCGCAGCCCTTTACAGGAAGCGGGGCTGACAAAGGCCGAGATCCGGGTGTTAAGCAAAGAACTTGGCCTGCCAACCTGGGATAAGGATGCACTTGCCTGTCTGGCCACCCGTATTGCTTATCATGAAGAAATCACGCAGGAAAAACTGTTGCTGATCGATAGAATTGAATCCTGGCTGGTTCAGGAAGGATTCAGGAATGTCAGGGCCAGGTTTCAGGATCAAATCCTCAGTATCGAAGTTAGGAAGGAGCAAATTCCCTTACTGAAGAAAAGGATTGCAGAACCGGTGATTGAAAATCTGCTGGGCGATACAGTCTGGAAGCAAATTATTATCGATCAGAAAGGCTACCAGCAGGGAAAAATGAACCAGAAAATAGTATCTTCGGAAAAATATCCTGAGCAGGATGAACAAGATAGCGGTTACACTCAATAATTACAAACAAGCAGGACTCCTCCTCCTCTTTTTTTTCTTTTTTACCGGATGTAAAAATGACCTGCAAACCAGGGGCACTGATCAGGGAGCGAAAATTCCCGGGATCGATACCACTGTAATCCTGAACGGACAGGGTATTGTAAGTGAGTATGGCCAGCTGCGGTATGAGGGCATTTACCTGTTGAACGAAAAAGGCAGGAGGGTCAGCCTGGAAGGGATGAGCCTTTTCTGGCATCAGTGGGAGGGCGGAAAATATTATAATTATGACTGCCTGAAATGGCTCCGCGATGACTGGCATTGTGATATCATCAGAGCCGCAATCGCGGTTGAAAGAGGGGGCTACCTGGAGAAACCTGAACACACTGAAAAACTGATCTTTGAATTGATAGAATCCTGCATCGACCTGGATCTTTACGTGCTCGTAGACTGGCATTCGCATGAGGCCGAAAAAGCCCCCGAAGCAGCACTGGAATTTTTTACCAAGGTCGCCCGTCGTTATGGCGATAAACCAAATGTGATCTACGAGATCTATAATGAACCCCTTCAGGTTGACTGGACAAAGGATGTGAAACCTTACCTGGATACGGTTGTTTCCGCTATCCGGAATATTGATCCTGATAATATCATTATTCTTGGCACCACACAATGGTCGCAGAATGTGGATAGTGCATCACTCAATCCGGTGGACGCAACCAATATTGCCTATACGCTTCACTATTATGCCGGAACACATCAGGAGTGGCTCAGAAAAAAGGCCCAGGTTGCCATTGACAGCGGCATACCTCTTTGGGTCAGTGAATTTGGGATGTGCAATGCGGATGGTGACGGACCTATCGACTATGAAGAGTCGCAGCGATGGTTCGATTTCATGGAAAAGTATGGTATCAGCTGGTGTAAATGGTCCGTAGTGGAAAAATCAGAAACCTCTGCGGCCCTGCAACCAGAAGCCGGTCCCGGAGGAGGATGGAGTGAGGATGTGTTGACGGAATCAGGAAAATTTATCCGGGATAAAATTCGTAAAGTTAATCCCCGGAGATAAGTCTGGCGTTTGCCAGCTATTAAAGGTCCCGGATTCCTGCTATAACTCTGAGGGATTCCCGATCCCAAAGGCCTTGTCCAGTTCATCCGGAAGGACTTTTTTCTCCCGTTCATCAAAAGACGCCCCATTATCCAGTAAGATCTTAACCATTTCCCTGGAACGTTGATTAAACGCATGACTAAGCACCGAGATCCCTAACCAGTCGGTCTGATCGCAATTCGCACCTGCATTCAGAAGCAATTCTGCCATCTCCACATGTCCGGCCTGTACTGCAAACTGCAGGGGTGTCAGATTGTTATTGGTGGGAGCTACAGCATCAATAGATGCTCCCCGCTGAATGAGGTATGACGCAATATCCACCCTACCCGTAAATGCAGCCCAGTGAAGCGCGGTCCATCCGTTCTCAAGATTAGTCTGCAGGTTAATTTCCCTGTCCTCAGTTGAAATCCCTTTTTTCTCAATGAAATACCTGACCAATCTGGCATTCCCTGTTCCGGCGGCAAGAGCAAGACAGCTGCCATAGATCAGTTCAAGCCCGGTAGTGCTGTCCTCAACCACAATCCATCCCTTGAGTTCAGGATCAGCACCCTTCTTAAGTAATTTCTTAACCATCTTCTGATCCTCCGAAAAGATGGCCCACATCAGCGGAGTTGCCTGGTTCTCATCGCGCAGATTGACTGGCCCGTCATAGGATTTCACGGCCCTGATATCGCCCTGCTTCACCAGATCAAAAAGTCCCTGAGCGTAAACCTTCGGCAAAATCAATACCAATAACAGAATAAGGAAATGCCTCATAATAATATTATTATCAGCTAAATTACAAAATAACAACCTTATTGGGGCTATCAGACAGGAAATAGAAGATATCGGTATCAGTTTTTCCTTCCGTTGTTGTTACTCAGTAGAAGCTGATGAGTTTCATTGAAATTTTCGTTAGCTTCCTGCTGTCCAAGATACTTCTGATTAGCCATTTCATCCTGGGCAATTTCGGAAGATTTCCGGGAGAGATTTTCAGCCAGCGACTGGATTTCATCCACCGCAGAAGATACGAACAAACATAATTTAGTGCCTTCTTCAAACTCACTGGATGCTGATCCAACTTTTTGAGATACCTCATTGAAAAGGAGCTGGAGTTTTTCAGAATACGGTTTGATCTTTTGCACCTCAATCGAACTTTTATCAGCCAGCCGTTTCACCTCTGCTGCCACAACCGCAAACCCTTTTCCGTGTTCACCCGCCCTGGCTGCTTCAATGGAGGCATTAAGTGAAAGCAGATTGGTCTGAAAAGAAATACCCGAAATAATGTCCGCAATGCCATGAAAATCACCGATAAGCTCATCCTGTTTGGTAAATGTTGTATTCAGGGTACTGAAGTCTTCATTCATGGTGTTGAATTTTTCCACAATCTGGTTTACCGATCGGAGATTCTCACTCATTTTAGTAATCGTCTGAGAAACCTCCCGGGCGATCTGCAAGAGCATATTGCTTTTATAATAATGACAGTTTTCCTTTGTATTAAGGCCATTATGAATAGCCAGGGCCATATCCTTACAGGATCCGTACCCGCAGGAGGAACAGTTGAACAAGGCATCTTCCGTATACTTATGCATGCTGTTGAAGATCTCTTTTAATTCTTTACCGGAAGGTATCCTGAGTTTAAACGAGGTTGAACGATCTACATAGTGCCTGCTATACAATCCGGGTTCCCAGAATTTATCAATGCTTTTATGCAGTTTAGTCAGGTATCTTTTCTTCTGGAATTTCTTAAGCTTATCCATCCCGTGACGTTCGAGCATTTCCATGTTACGCTGCTCTACATAATATTCGATCTCATCGGCCGATTTTTCCTGGTTAAGCGTTCCCGGACCGCCATTACAGCCCATTTCACAATTGAGGCAGTCGATGATCAGGGGGGCATAGCCTTTGCTGATGTTTTCCGGCAGTTTATCGAGGTACTCGTAAATGGTATGGGGACCCTCTATCTTACGGGAAGCAAATGATATTCCCTCTTGCTCACGCTCGGCAGTTCTCAGTAGCCCTCCTGGAGTTGAAAACAGCACGGCACGCTCTGCGGGCGGGTTGTCAAAATCACGTTTCTGGAAGGAAGCAAGGTTTGTGCCCGTTTCTTTCAGGTATTTGTCGATGGATTTTAAGGTTACATTATAATCTCCGATACCGGTTTCATCAAATTCCCGCCGCTTCGCCAGACAAGGCGAAATGACAACAATCTGATGACTATTATACTGTGGGTAAAACCTTCGGACCATTTTTGCTGTATGAAGCATGGGGGAATCTGCAGGTGCCAGGTAGGGTATAAGTTCAGGTCGATAAATCTCAATGTAGCTGACAATGGCCGGGCAGGGTTGTGCAATAATGGTGGAAGTCTTCCCCGTTTTTGCATACTCCAGGTAGGATTTTATAGTTAGTTCGGCACCGAAACTCACATCAAAAATTGCCTCAACCCCCATCTGGTTCAACCAGCCATTAAGGTTAAGGAAATTGCCCGGGAAATTGGATGCTGCAGCCGGTGCAACGATGGCCACCATTTTAGTGCGATGCTTAAGGGCTTTCAGAAAAGCATTAAAATCATCAACAGGCTGCCTGGCATCATGTGTGCATGCCGTAATACAACTACCACATCCGATACAAAGGTCTTCATTGATTTTCATATATTGATCACTGCCATCGTTACAAAATTTAACCGGACAGGCAGTAATGCAGGCATGGCAATTTACACATTTTTCAGAATCGACATAGATAACTGCAGAAAGGTGATTCATTTGGTACAGAGATTTGAGAGTTCCTTAAAATTACCGTAATGTAAGGGGTATGTCTAAATATTTTGGGTGATTCAGATTAGTGGAAACATATGATTTACATCATTCCGTACATGATAATTCCTTCTTATGTTTTTATCACTGGCAGCGTAAAACTAAATGTACTCCCTACGCCCTCTTTGCTCCTTATGGAAAGTGTACCTCCGTTTAACCCGATAAACTCATTGGTCAGGATAAGTCCTATTCCCGATCCCTTTTCGCCGTCCGTACCTTCCTGCGAAGAGGATTTATCCAGGTTAAAGAGGTTGTTATACACTTCTTTGCTGATACCGATTCCCGTATCGGTGATTGAGATACGTACTTCCTCCCTGTCCTGCTCAATGGAAATGGTGATCTTACCTTTTTCGGGTGTATATTTTGTGGCATTGCTCAGCAGGTTCCTGGCCACCGAGCGGATCATATCCACATCGGCATAGGGCTTTTTATTTGTCTTCTTATCCAGAATGACTTCAATCTGTTTCTTGACAATCCTGAAATTATAGACTTCGATCGCCTCTTTGAAGATGTTTTCAATATCCAGTTCTTCCGGATCGTACTTTATCCGGTTGGTCTGGGTCCGTGCCCAGTTCAATAAATTATCGAGGAGACTATAAACCCGCTTAGCCGAATCGTTAATCAACCCAGCCAGTTCCTTCTTCTCCTGTTCATCCATTTCCTCATGACGCTCATGAAACAATTCCGAAAATCCCATGATCGCATTAAATGGGGAGGTCAGATCATGCGCAATAATTGAAAATAACCTGTCTTTAGAGGTAATCATTTCCTGCAACTTAACCGACTTCTCCATGATCTCCTGTTGCCGCTCTTCGAGCAGGGTATTCACTTCATTCAGGTGATTAGACTTTTCCAGTAGTTGCTTGTTTTTATCCTGTAGTTCAATCGTGCTTTGCTTCACTTTCTTCTCCAATCCGAGTTTCTGACGTTTTAACTGGTTGGTACGCAAATAGAAAACCAGGAGGAAAGCAGTTATCACGATCAGGATAAACAGTGCCCTGAACCAAATGGTCTGCCACCATGGCGGATACACAATCACCTGGATGGAAGCTCCGGTTTGGTTCCATTTCCCATCATTATTTGAAGCTTTTACCCTAAAAGTATATTTGCCGGGGTCCAGGTTGGTGTAGATCGCTTCATTTTTTGTTCCGATATAGTGCCATTCTTCATCAAACCCCTCAAGCTTATAGGCATATTCATTTTTCTCCGGATGGATCATGCTAATGGCTAAAAATTCGAAAGTAATCATGTTCTCATCGTGCTCCAGGCGCACCTCATCTGCAAAGCTGATAGGCTCATCCAGGGGTTCGGAAGGACCATATTTTGTAATTTCATTATTGAAGAGTCTGAAACCTGACAGAATAACTTTGGGGACTGTTTTATTATATTTCAGATCATTCGGATCAAAAAGAACTACCCCGTTAATCGTGCCAAAGAACAAGTCGTTATAAAGGTTTTTATAGCACGCCCGAACATTAAACTCCGATGAAGGAAGCCCGTCCGATTCATCAAACCGGGTTGTTTTACCCTTAGCTGGATCATAATGATAAAGGCCATTCAGGGTTCCAATCCAGAGAGTATTTTCACTATCATCCAGAATGGAGCAGATACTCTCATCTCCCAGTACACCCCTGACAGGCTCAAAATTATCCCTCTCGCGGTTGTAAAGGTTCAAACCCTGACTTGTTCCCACCCAGACACGGAAAAGAGAATCCTGAAAGATCGTTACGATATCGTTTCCCGAAAGAGTTGTCGGACGCTCGTCTGCAAAGTAATTTACAAACTGATCCTCACCCTGTGGCAGGCGGCTTATCCCATAGGAAGTTCCAACCCAGATATTTCCCAGGTGATCTTCCAGTACCTGGTTGGTCCATTCATTTGCCAGATTGTTTTTATTCCGGGTAAAGTGTTCGAAAACCCCGGTTGCCGGATCCATTCTGTCAACTCCGTGTCCATGAACAGCCAGCCATAACTTTCCTTTGGAATCAATGATTATGTCGCGTACATCATCTCCCAAAATAGTTGTCCGATCGTTGGGCTTGTTCAGGTAGCTGGTAAATTTCTCCAGCCGGCTGTCAATGAACTGCAACCCACCACGATGAGTGCCTATCCACATACCCTTTCGCTCATAATCTGCCTCCATGACAAAAACAGCGCCTGATCCCAGGCTATTCGGATTCCCAGCGTCATGCCTGAATCGGATGGTCATATTGCGAACCCAGTGGAACACATCAATGCCATTAAATGGATTTGCCAGCCATAGGTTACCTTCGGGATCTTCCTGCACGGCGGAGACGTTTTTATTCATCGTGTGCCATGTTTGATTCTGATTGTCCGAGAATACTTTAAATCCTTTTAATTGAGTAGATACCCCCACTCCCCCGGGTTGATACAGAATCCAATAGTTTTTCTGCACATCCTGAAATACCTTATAGGCATTGTGCTTTATGCTTTGATCATCATTCTGATCAGAGTAGAAGGAATAGAATTCTTTCCGGGTATCGTCAAATACCTTAAGCCCGGTGTGGTCCCCAAGCCAAAGAAAATTATTACGATCCACGTAAACATAGCGTGTAAACTTCTCATCGTATGATGCAAATGGATAGCGTGTGATCCGGCCGGTATTCAGATCCAGCCTGTTTAACCCTTCATCCTCGGTAGCTATCCACAGTTCAGTTTTATTGCGAATCGCAATACTAAGTATGGAATTTGAGCTAAGACTATTGTCATTATCTGCATCTTTTTTATACCGCTCGATGACATTGCCCTTCCCGCTATACCGGTAGAGCCCTCCACCTTTCGCAGCAGAGATCCATATATCATCCTCATCATCAATCAGGAAGGAGGATATATCACCCTCAATCACTGTAATGAAGACTTCTGCATTTTTTAATTCAGGATCCAGGACATAGAGTCTGTGCCCGATGCTGAACAATATACCATGAACAGGTGATTCAGTGATGTGTGTAACCAGCTCACTGATTTCCTCGGGAGGGATAAGCGGAAGAGCAATCTGCTCAAAACACTCCCGACGGGGTTCATAATAGCATAGTCCCTTGTTTGTGCCAATCCAGATCCTCCCGGTATGGTCGGTATATAGTTGCCGTATTGTATTATCAGGCAAACTGCATTTATCGCCCTCAACATGTTTATAGACTTTTACATTAAAGCCATTGTAACGGTTAAGTCCTTCCTGGGTTCCTATCCATATATATCCAAGAGAATCCTGGGTGATACAGGTTGAATTGCTGTTTGACAATCCCTTCTCCTTACCAACTGAGGTTAACTTCAACTCAACTGGCTGAGCGGACAAACCCAAAGTTATTGCCAGCAGGACTATGCTTTTCAATATCCGTCTTAGCATACTAAAATTTAACTATTTTTCGTTACAATCCATCCAAAATAAGGAAGAAAGATCTAAATACTGCAACAGAAGTTTGACTATTTCTTCCTGAAAGAATTCAACACCTGTAAGCTCCTGGATTTTAACCCTGGCGATCCTTCCCTGGAAAGTCCTTCGAGTATGGCTGACAATTCATTCTTGAGTTCCGGGTATTTCGAACATACACAAACCAGTATCTCAATGGAATAATACCGGATAGCCATTGCCTGTTTTGGATCATCAAGCCAGGTAAAGGCCAAATCAGTCAGAAGTCCAATCTGTTCCTCATTCAGTTCCGGCATATTCTCTGCAAAGACTTTCAGAAATCCCCGGCGTACCCCTTCAATTTTCAGTTTGGGCAACATCTCAATAATAGTATCCAGCTGACCATTAATCACCTCCGGGTAGTTTTCGACAACCAAAGATACTACTCTGGCTGCACGCATCGAAAGGGGGTATTCATCACGAAACGCCAGGTGCATCATCTCTGTGAACCTGTCCGGATCGCAACCTATATCCTCCACGATCAAATCAGCTATGATACGCGAACTGTCAACAAGTTTCGATTCATAATCACGCATGAGGCAGGTTTTTTTAGATACTTTTATACCAGATTCTAAATCTACAAAAAGATGATGAAAGTATGGATTCCTGGCCAGGCAGAAATAAGTGCCACCGAATCATGGGGGATATGGAGCAAAGAGGTCTCCGAGTTCCCGTGGTTCTATTCCGACAGAGAAACCTGCTATATCCTGGAAGGTGAAGCAGAAGCGTTTGACAAGAAGGGCAATCATATAAAATTTAAGGCGGGTGATATGGTGATGTTCGAAGAAGGGCTGGAATGTACCTGGAAAATAACAAGAGCTATCCGAAAAAGGTACAAATTCGGTTGAGATCAGTCTTCCCTGTCTGAAAACACCAGGGCCTCATAGGTAAATATTTCTGCATCACGCCAACCATCTCTGCCAAGCCCCGCTTTCCGCTCCGAACACTCCTGCAGAAGTTGTTCGGCACTCCACCCGGTTTTTGTAGCCACCTGGGGCAAAAAAGTGCCTGAATTAAAACCTTTCCGAATTAAAATACCATGCTTCCCCGGGATTATTTCTTCAGTCGAAGTAATTTTTCTGAGTGGTGAAAGTACTGATATTTCTATTTGCACGCTATCAAGCTCCCGGGTGCCGATTGACCGGAACCTCGAATCCTGCGTAGCAGAGGCTGCGGCCATTTTCCGGATAGTATCGTACAAAGGATCCTCTGAAACGATCCTTCCGATACATCCCCTTAGTTCATCCTGAACATAGACGCTAACAAAAGCTCCTTGTTTTCCTGACAGAGTGTCTGCGGGCTGTATTACTTTCGAACCGGGTACATCCCCGCCTCGAACAGCTTCGCGGATCGCTTCGTGGGCCAGGTCCAGCAGCTCTTGCTTTTCTTCATCGCTCAGTGAATATTCCTTATGCTGCTCTTTTTGCTTTCGAACCACTGCGACCGATTGGTATCCTACAACATGAGACTTATCACCATAAATAGGAATATCCCCGGAATTTTGATACAAAACCGGCTGGTAAGCAATATTTTCCAGGTTCCGGGTTATATTCAACAGCACCAGCGCAGATGTCCATCCACACATACTGGTCGCCAGGTCTGAATATTGCCTGCGCTCAGAAGTCTTGATATATTCATAAAATAATTCCGGATCATTTGTGCACAGGGCCTCAGTCGTAGCCTGATCAATCTTCAAGGCTTCATTGTAAAGAGGATAATGGGAAAGGTCCGTGCTGATGATAAACAAGTTCTGCCTATCCGCGAAAAAAGGCGCAAGCCCCTCGGCAATCTTTCCGGGAAGATCTTTGGACTGACTCCCGATTATGACTGGCACAATTTTAAACGGTTCAGACATCACGTACTGCAAAAAGGGTAACTGCACTTCCAGACTATGCTCCTTTTTATGGGCTTCCGGGAAAAAACCAAATACATCGCTGTTTTCCAGTAAGCGGCCGGCAATTTCCACATCAACCGGAACCTCTCCCAGGGGGGTCACATAACTTCCGCTGTAATAAATTGAGGCTTTCTCAAATAAAGCATGGTGACTGGAACCGATCAGGAAAACGGTTTTCCGGGGACTTTTCCTTAACAGGTTGTAGGCTGATGCAGCAACGTTCCCGGAGAAAACATAGCCGGCATGAGGAACTACAATTGCCCGGATATCCTCCCCTTCGGAGGAAATATATGTGTGCATCCTTGCCGAAACCTTTAAATATTCGGAGATTTCAGCATTCAACTCTGTTGCAGATGAAGGATAAAACCTTCCGGAAACCACTGCAGTGCGGGCCGGTAATGGTTCATATGAAGAAATCATGGTTCAGCTATTCAGGACAAAATGATACCATATTATTAATCAAAGTTATGCATAAATGCACCTTTTGTCAATGGAAAGCAGCTGAATTTGCAGAAGGCTGGTACGTGTTCGTATCCGGAATGTTGTCTTTCTGATAGTCGGAAAAGAATAAGAAAAAGTGTATGTTTATCCCGACTGATTTTAGCTAAAAAACAACCTGACTTTAATAACTCCAACTCCTGATAATCCAATCCATCAAGCCATCATGAAGAGACTAATTACCTTTCTGTTCCTGCTGACACTGGTTGTTACCGGCAGGGCTCAACTGCTTATCAACGAATTTATGGCTTCCAATTCCAGCTCCTTTTCAGACGATGCCGGGGAATATGACGACTGGATTGAAATCTATAATAACAGCGACCAGAGCCTTTCGCTGGAAGGATATTACCTGACAGACAATTTTACAAGTCCTGACAAGTTTGAGTTCCCGGGATCATTAAGCATCCCCGCTCACGGATTCCTGATCATCTTTGCAGATGAAGATGGCAGTCAGGGGGACCTGCATGCCAACTTCAAACTGGATAAGGAAAATGAACAAATTGCCATTACCCGTATCCTGCCGGGAGATACCCTGTTTGTCGATTCCCTAAGCTATCATGAACAGCTTACAGATATTTCCTGCGGAAGATTCCCGGATGGTGAAGCTACCCTCGAATACTTTTCTCATCCTACGCCCGGCGAAGCCAATATTTCAGACTATGTTGAGGGCATTGCACCTGCTCCGGACTTCAGTATTCCCGGAGGCTTCTTCTCAAACCCTCAAACCCTTGAACTTAGTTCCGGCCTTCCGGGTGCTGAGATACGTTATACCCTCGATGGAAGTATCCCCACTGAAGACGATTATTTATATACCGCACCCATCACCCTTGACAGTACAAGCGTAGTGAAAGCCATAGTTTTTGCTGATAATTACTGGCCTGGACCGATCCTTACCCACACCTATTTTATCGATGAACTTTTCGTTGCCCTTGACCCTTCAGACCGAATGTACATCATTTCGGTCTCCACAGAACCGGATCTCCTGTGGGATGAAACTGCAGGGCTCCTGCACGATCGAAATGAGTTTAACACCTGGGAATACAAAGCAAATGTGGAACTATTTGATCCGGATGGCAATCAGGTAATTAATCAGAATGCCGGCATACGACTATTTGGTAACAGTACACGCCGGATGGACCAGAAATCAATCGCATTGGTCGCCAGGAACGAATATGGCAGCAATCGCTTTGCCTACCCCTTATTTCATGACCGACCTTTTGAAGAATATAAGTCATTTGTTTTGAGGAATACCGGCAATGACTGGTCATCGACCTACATGAGAGATGCACTTTGCCAGGAGCTGGTACGGAACAACATGGATATTGATGCCCAGTCAAATACACAGACCGTTCTCTATTTGAACGGACAGTTCTATGGGATCAGCGATATGAAAGAAAAAATCAATGAACACTACCTGGAGGCCCATTATAACATTGATCCGGATGAGTTAACTATGTTGGTTGATTATGGTCAGTCCGTTATCGGAGAAACTGATGAATACCTAAAATTCAACGGATTTGTGGCAAATAATGACTTCAGTGATGAACGTCTTTATTCCCAGCTCCAGTCTCAAATGCAGCTGACTGAATACCGCAACCTGTATATTGCGCAGATCTATTTCGCCAACATTGACATGTTCCTCAATCAGAAATACTGGAAGGAACCCCGGAACCAAAGCCGTTGGCGCTGGATCCTCTATGACACGGAAATCAGCTTTGGACAGGGTGATTATTATACCTATACCAACGATTACGGAACCCTCCCCTGGGATAATAGCTTCAATTTTGCTACCACGGGTGGGAATGCAGCCAATTGGCCATTTCTTCGTCCCTGGTCAACTGAAAAGATTGTTTCCCTACTTGAAAATCCTGATTTCCGGAATGATTATATTCAGACATTTGCCGTGCATCTGAATACCACCTTTAAACCTTCACGTGTTAAACAAGTGATCGACAGCCTGGCACACAAACTACGCCTCGAAATGCCTGATCAGATAAAGGCATACGGGGGGCATACGGTAGATTTTAATCCGTATGGGACGCATTTCGGGACCATGGAGGAATGGGAAGGACACCTGGATACGCTCTACCTGTTTGCTGAGCAGCGGCCTGAATACCTGAGGACTTTCATCCAGGACCGCTTCAGCGTAGAGGGAACCTATGAGCTTGTCCCTACCATGGAAAATGATGCCTGTGGAAAAATCCTGATCCAGGAACTGGATGTCCCTCTTGATTCTGCCGGTATATATTTTGACAGTGTCCCGCTGAGGGTTAAGGTAGTCCCCAATCCAGGCTATCGTTTCATAAAATGGAAAGGCGTGGAAATACCGGATTCCCTCTCTCCCTCGGTGAGTCTTATGCTAACTGAAAATACTGTCCTTCAGGCCATCTTTGAACCCGAGGAAGATATTCTGATCACCGAGATTTTCTATAATCCGGCATCAGATCCGGCACTTGCATTTGTAGAAGTATTCAATCCCAAACACAGTACAGATATTGATCTGGGCGGATACTCCTTTGATGGTGATATTCAGTTTACCTTCCCGACCGGGAGCCTCCTGAAGCCAGGGAGTTACCTGGTTATTGCCGCCAACCCGACCCGCTTCAGCCCCGGTATCGAAGTCTGGCAGTGGAGCAGCGGAAGCTTGAGCGATACTGCAGGAACCATACTTCTCAAGGATGATCTGGGAAGCCTTGTGGATTCGGTCCACTACAAAAATTCTCCTCCATGGCCGGGAACTTCGGGCGATTATTCTATCGAACTGAAAGATTTCTTCCTGGATAATAACGATGGTTCCAACTGGCAAACCGGGATCTTTACCCAGGGATCAGCCGGCGCCCCGCTACCGGATCAGCATATTTCAAACTTGATTATCAATGAGTTCCTTTCTTTTAATGAAAATGCTGTGTTCGACGAGTTCAATGAATTCAACGATTGGATCGAGCTGCTGAATACAGGAACCGAACCGGTAAATATTGGTGGCCTTTTCATTACGAATAACCTGGATACACCTGCCATGTACCAGATTCCAAACACTGATCCACTGACAACCAACCTTCAGCCGGGAGAATATAAACTCTTATGGGCCGACCGTAAACCGGAACAAGGTGCACTTCATCTGGGCTTCAACCTGAATAAGGGGGGGTGCGAAGTCGGGATTAGTGCCGATGGAAGGACATTCATTGACAACTCCGACTCGGTTAGCATGCTCAATGCTGATTTATCCTTTGGAAGGTATCCGGATGCTTCGGGAAGCTGGCAGTACTTCGATGCCCCAACACCGGCAAAATTAAACTCGCTCCCTCCCGTGTTCCTGTACGAACCTCAGCGCTTTGTCGAGAAAAAAACCGACTACCTGTATGAGATCGAAGTCTCGGATCCGGATGATGACAACCTGATAATCGGTGTCTATGTCCGCCCTAATTGGCTATACTATCTAAGCAACGAAAATCCTCCTGTCCTCTCGGGCAGGTCTCCTACGGGAAGTTTCAACCCTGTCTCCGTGGGGATCTTTGTGACCGACGGATATTCGAAACCTGTCGATCAGCTTTGGCAGATCACTCAGCTAAAACCTGATCGGTTTGAAAGCCTGACACAGGGTGAAGCTGAAGTATATCCCAATCCGACCGATGGTATGGTCCATGTAATTGCAAAGACAGAGGACGATTTTGTGAAACTCAGCATTTACTCGATGGCCGGTGAAATGCTGTGGCAAAGCGTGGCATCTGCCCACTCTGGATATATCGATGAGGAACTGGATCTTACAGGATTCGAAAAAGGGCTTTACTTCCTGACTATACAACTGGAGGACCAGCTGATCACCCGGAAGATAATCCACTTATAGAAGAAGCTCTTATACGCGGTCACCCAGGCATGTCCCGACATTCCTGGCGGACTCGATCCAGGGATGGTCCAGTGGAACGGCCTTTCTCTTGCCAACGACCTCGTCCAGGGGCAATGCCTCGACACCATCGCCGCGGGCGGCAACCATAATACCATACCGTTCCTCCTCAAGATAGCGTGCACAGGCTGATCCCAGCCGGGTGGCCAATAATCGGTCTGAAGCCGATGGAATGCCCCCACGCTGTAAGTGTCCAAGGATAGTTACCCTGGCCTCTACACGGGTCAGCTGCTCGAGCTCCCTGGCAAGCTGCATGGTGTTGCCAATAACAAGGCTCTTATATTCTTTCAGTTCTGCGCTGATCTGCTTTTTCTTCTCCGGATCCTCGGCTGCTTTTTCCTTACGCCGGCTCAGGATTTCAATCTTCTGGGCAGACTCACTGGAAATAGCTCCTTCGGCAACGGCAACAATGCTAAAATGTTTTCCGGTCCGCTCCCTTTCCAGGATAGACTCAGCCACCGCTTCGATATCATACGGAATTTCAGGGATCAGAATAACGTCTGCTCCCCCCGACACCCCGGCGCCCAAGGCAAGCCAGCCGGTGTTGTGCCCCATGATCTCGACAATGATGATCCGGTGGTGACTGTAGGCTGTGCTATGCAAACGGTCAATTGCCTCCACGGCAATCCCCAGAGCCGTATCGAAACCGAAGGTTACATCCGTACCATAAACATCATTATCGATGGTCTTCGGCAGTGTAACGACGTTCAGGCCGCTGTTCATCAGCTGGAAAGCATTCTTCTGTGTACCCCCGCCTCCAATACATACCAGAGCATCCAAATGATGCCTGTGGTAATTTTCGACTATGACGTCAGTCATATCCATTTTCTTACCACCAACCTGCATCTTGTGCGGTTTATCCCTGCTGGTACCGAGTATGGTGCCACCTATGGTCAGGATACCCGAAAGGGTAGTTCCACTCATCCGTATCGACCGGTTTTCCATCAGCCCCCTGAAACCATCCATAAACCCCGTGACCTGCATGCCGTACCTTCCCAGCGCTGTCTTTCCTATACCTCGAATTGCAGCATTGAGTCCCGGGCTATCGCCCCCGGCTGTTAAAATCCCTATATGTTTTCCCATTCAATTTACGGTTTCTTACTTCAATTTACAACTTTGCTGTAAACCCACATCTTCACTGGAATGTTGGTATTATCAGCCGGTAGATTTTTTCCTCCTGATTCCTGTGCATGCATTCCAGGCATAAGCTTGTAACAACAGGAATTATCGGTTTTCCATTAACATATTTCGCAAATAATATACTGTGTCGTCCTTCCAGGTCTTGCCACAGATATCAATATCCCCGTCACCATCCACATCAGCCGCAACTGCATCCGTGTTTTCAGTTTTGAAAAGTATTTCATGGGCTTCCCATTTTACGCCGGTACCTTCAACATTCTCGTAGATGAAGGATCGTTTATACAGCTCACTGGTCATGGGACCTCCCCCTGTGAAAACATCCAGATCGCCATCGTTATCAAAGTCAGCAACGCACAAAGAATGCATATCCTGTTCGGTTTCAGTAGCAATCGGGTGCATATACCAGTTTAGGCCTTTTGAATCTTTATTTTCCTGCCAAACAAGGCGGCTTTCCGGATTATTGGCTTCACACATCACAACATCCATATCCCCGTCTTCATCCATATCTGCAACAAAAATTCGGGCGGATCGGGCAAACGCACCCAGGTAATCCACATAAGCAAGGGTTCTGTGCTCCTTCCACTTCTTTCCTGTACCATCCACATTTTCGTACCAGGTATCGCTTCGAACAATATCCATGTCGCCATCCAAATCTATATCTCCTAGTCCATTTGGTGAAATGCCCCCCGGCACACCATCGTCAAGTTTGATCTTTTTCCACTTTTTATCAGGCTTATCCCCAACAAAATATACATACAAACCATCCTGCAGACTAAGTGATACAAGCTCTTCAACCCCGTCATTATCAAAATCACAGGACAGGTTATCGTACGCATAGATACCTCCATTTTCAAAGCGTTCCCAGGTGTCATGCTTACTTCCCGGGTTTTTATACCAGCTTCCGCCTGAAATTTGGTCCTCCAGACCGTCTCCATCAACATCCATGGTAGTGCCACCCCGATCGGTCAGGGCATCATCTCCCAGGAAATGCATCTCCCACTGATCGGCATCCTTATATTCGAACCACCAGATGGTACTTCCACTGGCTCCCAGAATCAGGTCAAGGTCTTTATCGCCATCCAGATCGATGAGTGAAGATTGCCCTAAAAACATCTGATCGGTATGACCTATCTCATAATATCTGAATTCGGGGAATTGCGCCCACAGGATTGGGCTAAAAAGTAAAATAGCTATAAATGAAGTCAGGTATCTCATTGCTTGAGGTATTAAAAATGATCTTGAAATTATTGTATCCGGCATCCCATCTGTGAAATGTTGTATGGATTCCTTCTACGGGAATTCAGTAATCATGTTACGTCTAATCCAGCACTTCAAAATCCCACTCGGCAGGATCATACCCTGCCTCAATCCGCTTTTCGAGTTCATCCTCCACGGAAGGAAATAAATCGATGCCGACTTCTGATTCCACCTCATCAACCGAGACAGCAAAAGACTGCATAGTACCGGAAGATTTGCTGCTTATGAAAATAAAACCAATCGCTTTTTGATTTTTAGCATCATAGACCACTTTATAATAGCGTTTTGGTATGCTTACCAGGTTTTCACCAATAGTGGTAAAAGGAGCATCGGCCAGAATGGGCCCGCAGACCACATGCAGCCCATCTGAATCAGCAGACCAAAGGCGGATCATCTCTTCCGCCTTTAGCCATACGTGGTTATAGAAAGCCAGTTTCATCGGGGTGATGTTGGTCATGTAGAAAGACTCAGGGATGGCTTCAGGCAATTGCTGCAGATCAAGGTAATTAACAAACTGGGCCATCAGGTAACCTCCATCCTTATAATCCTTTTTATCAGCGGAGCGGGTGATGATCTTAGGATCATCAACGAACTTCATTTTCACTTTCATTTCCCTGTCAACCTGAGCCTTGGTAACCTGATAGGCAACCCACGATGGCTGAACATAACTTGAATTATAGGATAGTGTAAATCCTTTGTGATGAATAACCTGCTCCCGACTCATTTCGGATGGTAACAACAAATCACTTTCCTGTCCCCTAAGAGTAAGAGTCGTGCAAAGCAAGGCTAAAAAGAGCGCATTTTTCATAGTGTTCACAATTCTAAATGATTCCTATTTTTAAAGATAGAAAACACTAGGCTGAATACAAAGAAATACAGAGTGAATGTTATTACATAATATAGGCCATACGGAGGTCGGCCATCCCGAAATAGCTAAAGAGAGACTGAGCGATATGAAATGCCCTGTTACTGGCTTTATTCCTGGATTTGCTGATCATAAGGTGTAACTGCCCCTTATCCGGGGTATCCAGATTTAACTCATTATTAAGCAAATTCTCAAGCATATACAAGTCGTGTTCGACCCCAAGGATGTGGGTAAGTTCATCCAGATCCTGAAAAACCGAATCCTGGATATTACCAATATATTCCTTCGTTTGCTTTAACAACAGGTAAAAATATTTAGCTTGCTTCCGCCAGGTATGAATAACTTCCGCCTCAAGAGTATAACGGGCTGCCTCGTAGGATTCAAACATTTTGATATATAAATTTTCCAGTCGGTTAATCATATCTGGGTAGCTCATTTCAGCAAAGTCCAACTCATTAAGAATTACTGAAAACTGCCTGAGATAAACCAGACTGTCCCTGAGTTTATCCTCATTCTCATGTAGTTGTTCGTAACGCTGTTCCAGAAAACTAAAAATCCTTTCAGAAGCGGGGAACCCGGCATGGGTAGTCATAAGATCAGAAAACGTCTCTTTACATACAAGCGCATCCCGCATATCTGAAAGATAGTAACCCGCTCTGCTTAGCACACCGTCCGACAGGTAATATTTTCCGGGTTCGACACTTGTTTTTAATATCCTGAGAAGAGCGCGCATCCTTTTGATACTCTTGCGGATCTCATGTACTTTTGCTGCTGTGGAAAGAGCATTGCTAAGCACAGTCTGTTCAGAGAAGACAATTTCCCCGGTCATTTTTTCTCTGATGAGCGTTCCTTTATCCTGTATTGTCAATAACATATGCTTACTCTTCTTTATACAAGTAAAGGTACCCCGATCCTTCGCGAATGACATTAAACAATTATTAAGCTTAGATGAAGTTATCTTCAAGGTTAGAATCTCCCTCACCTCAAAGGTATTCCTGAGCCTGCTACCCCCGAGAACAACTCATGAACCGGGTTGGAATCTATTTACCGATAAATTATCCGGCTTGACCGAAAAAAAAGATCGATATCTCCGGGAAAATGATAACTATGCATTTTGATGCTTCAACCTATTGGGTATTTTGGTGTTTAGTATAGAAAAATTGAAACCATGAGAGGAGGATCTCCGATATTTCTGCTTTTTATCGTTATTTTTCTGAGTATCATTGATCTTTATTCCTTCAGGGGTATCCGGACACTTACCGCTAACCTGGACCCATGGGCAAGGAATGCGATTAATATTTTCTTTTGGCTGATACCACTTGCAGTTATTTTAGGGATATTTATTGTAGGAGTAAAATTAAGGGACTCCAGGGAGCCGGATAAATTTCGTAGCCTGTATATACTCATTGGCTTCTTCATCCTTTTCTATGTTCCAAAACTTGTTTTTATCATCTTCCAGGCCGGAAATGACCTGGTCAGGTTCACAGGATGGATTTTTGAACATTTTGGGAAAAACGGGTCTCAACTGGCTCAAGCCGGCTCGACAATGACCCGGAGTGAGTTTCTTACCAAAGCCGGGATTCTGGTTGCTGCCATACCGTTTATATCCGTTCTGCAGGGCATCTGGAAAGGACGATTTGACTATAGGGTAAAGAAGGTCCCCTTAAAGTTCCCGAACCTGCCCGAAGCCTTTCATGGTTTTAAGGTATTGCATATATCCGACTGGCATATCGGCAGCTTTATCGGTCATGCCGATAAGGTAGAAGAAGCCGTCAGTCTTATCAATCAACAAGATGCTGACCTGGTCTTATTTACAGGAGATATGGTCAATAACCTGGCGAGTGAAATGCAGGATTTCATTCCGGAACTGCAAAAAATACGTTCCAGGTATGGCCGCTATTCTATTCTGGGAAACCACGATTACGGAGAGTATGTCGGTTGGAATTCTAAAAAAGAGTACAAGGAAAATATGGAACAGCTGTTCCGGAGTGAGGAAAAGGCAGGATTTACCCTGCTTAGAAATGAGTCCCTTTTCATTGAGAAGGAAGGGACAAAAATAGGATTGGCAGGAGTTGAAAACTGGGGCCTCCCTCCCTTCCCCCGGTATGGCGACCTGGACTCTGCCCTTAAGCATATTCAGAGCGCTGATTTCACCATCCTCATGTCCCATGATCCTTCGCACTGGGATGCAGAGATCCTCCAAAGAAAGGTAGACCTCACCCTTTCAGGCCATACACACGGTATGCAATTTGGTATTAATATACCGGGTCTGAAATGGAGTCCGGTAAAATGGAAGTATAAAAGATGGGAAGGTCTTTATGAGGAAAAAAATCAAAAACTATATGTCAATGTGGGCATCGGATATATAGCCTTTCCGGGTCGTGTGGGTTTTTTACCGGAGATTACCGTCATAGAGCTTCAGAAAGGCTGATAACTATTAATGTGCAATGGCTTATTGCATATTATCTTTGTTCTTACCAAACCATTTGGTATATGTTCCGTAGAAATTGAAAAATTGGGCCATATATTGAAACTACTTCTACGAATACTACTTCTGCTGACACTTAACTGTATCCCCCCCCCGCTCCGGGCACAGGATCAGCAGGATCAGGAAGTTTCCAGATCTGAACGGCGCAAAGTATCCAGGGCCAGGGATTATTCCATCGATCATTTCAAAATCCCTCTTCATAAGCGGATTAAACAGAAAATCCTAAGGCATCAGGCTGAACAGGACAGAAAAAAAGAATTCCGACAAGTTGAGCGGCTGCAAAAACAGAAAGACCGCGAAGAAGAAAAATTGGCTAAGGAAGCAGCCAGGGAAAAACAAAAAATACTGGCAAACCAGGCGAAAGAAGAACAAAAAAAAACAAAAGAACTTGCAAAGATCTCCAATCAGCTGAGGGAAGATAATGAGGCTGTTACTGAGGAGCAGGAAAAAGAAGCAAAACTGCGACAAAAAGAAGCCCAAAAAGAGAGCCTGGAAACTCAGGATTATAATGAACAGGTCCTTACCAATCGGGAAGAACGGATTGAAGAATTACGTGACGAAGATTCAAAAATCAATCGTAAAATTGACAGGGAGCATGCAAAAGGGGATGCTGTCATAGTTAAAGCCCGGGGAAAAAGACAGCGGGAGCGTGAAAAAAGCAGCGAAGAAATCCAGGAAGGGAATGAGCAGGTCCTCATCGACCAGCGAGTACGAAGAGAAGATCTCCTGAAAGAACAGGAAAAACAAAGCCGGGAAGCACAGCAGTATAATGAGCAAATCCTTGCAGAGCGTGAAAAGCATCTCACTGAGCTCCGCGATGTGGATTCTAAGTACAACCAGGAAATTGACCGCCTCAATGCCAAAGAAGATGCACTGGC
>JAFGEO010000035.1 GCA_016931575.1 Bacteroidales bacterium
GACCTGTGGATCGGGACACGAAATGGTATCAGCTACCTCAATTTTGAGCGACAGGCCTTTGCCTACCTAAACTCCTTCAGCTGTGCACCAACAAACCTGAACAATAGTGAAGTCTATGTCCTCTGGGAAGACAATGAAAAAAAACTCTGGATGGGGACGGAAAACGGAGGAATAAATATTTTTAATCCAGAAGCCAATACAATGCAGTATATTACTACTAATCAAGGACTTAGTAATAATTGCATCAAAGCAATTTGCCCCGATGGCATGGGAAATATCCTTATTGGAACATACCTGGGGGGCATGAACCGTTATAATCCGGTAACGGGCAAAAATAAGATCTATTTACACGATGAAAATGACACCAGTTCCCTAAGCGACAATTCCATTTGGGTGATCTACACCGACAGTCAGGGCAGAATATGGGTAGGTACCTATTCAGGAGTTGATCTTTTTGAACCTGAGAGCGGGAAGTTTAAAGATTATGGTGCAACTTTTCAGGTGGATGGGGTATCCATGATTTATGAGGATATGAAGAATCGCCTGTGGATGTACTCCAGCGATCTTAAGAGACTGACCATGATAAGTCCGGAAGGTAAGGTCAGACATTTCCCCTTTCAGACCCGGGCCATCACAAGCAGTCCTGATGGCTATCTCTGGATCAGCACCATGGGCGAGGGCTTACTGAAATTCGATCCTGACAAGGGTATTCTTGAGAAATATACCACCCGGGAAGGCTTGTGCAGCAATGTCATCTACGGAATGGAAAAGGTCGACGACAACTGTCTCTGGCTAAGCACGAATAACGGCCTCTCCCGCTTCGATATGAGCACGAACGAATTTACCAACTATTATAAATCGGACGGCCTGCTAAATAATCAGTTCAACTACAGCGCCACCCTTAAGTGTTCCGGCAATACCCTGGCTTTCGGAGGTAAAAAGGGCGTGGATTTCGTCTACCTTTCCAAATTACTAAAAAACGAGTACATCCCTCCTGTTGTGCTGACCGGATTAAAAATATTCAACAAGCGGGTGCACGTAGGTCAAAACAAGGATGGAAAGATTCTCCTGAAAAACCTGATCTCCGAAACGGATAAAATTTTCCTCCGGTACGATCAAAACATGATCACCTTCGAGTTTGCGGCGCTGAACTATGCTAATTCAGAGAAAAATACCTACAAATACAAACTTGAAGGCTTTGACAAAGAATGGAATGAGATAGGCAACAACCACAGTGCCACCTATACCAATCTGGATAATGGTGAGTATACCTTCAGGGTCATAGGCACCAACTCCGATAACAGGTTTGATTCCGAGGGCCTGACCTTTCACCTGGTAATACGCCCTCCCTTCTGGAAAACCTGGTTCTTCCGGGTTATTATTATTATCCTGATCGGCATAGTTTTCTACGTGATCTACCTGTTTATCGTAAACCGGGAAAAGCTGAAACATCAGCTGTATTTCGAAAGGCAAAATACACGCCAGCTTCAGGAACTCGACCGTCTGAAGCACAAATTCTTCATGAATATTTCCCACGAGATCAGGACACCCCTGTCATTGATCATTGGTCCCATGGAAAAGATCCTTGCTTCCGATATGCCCCGGGAAAAGATTTTGGCGCATGTCAACCTCATGAAACGGAATACGGCAATTCTGAAGAAGCTGGTAGATCAACTTCTGGATTACCGGAAGCTTGAAACCGGCAACCTGAAACTTGACCTTAAACAAGGCAACCTGAGCGTGTTCCTCCAGGAACTTGTTGTGCCTTTCCAGCAACTGGCCAGTGATAAGAGCATCGAACTTGATTTCAATATTTCACATAAATCTCTGTTCTTTGCCTTTGACTCCGATAAGGTTGAAAAGATCATGAATAACCTGATCAGCAATGCCATTAAGTATACCGATTCGGGTGGAAAGATTAACATTTCTGTCACACCTACCCTCATAGATGAGCTGGAATATTCCGATACCTATCAGCCTCCGATCAATTTTGAAGATGAAGAGATCCAAAACTTTGTTAAAATCGTTGTACGTGATACGGGGGTGGGCATTCCTGCCTCTCAGATACAACGCATATTTGACCGGTTCCGACAGATCGAGAACAGGCACCAGAAAAATACTTCCGGCGCAGGTATCGGTCTGTCACTGACTAAAGAACTGGTTAAACTGCACAAAGGCCATATCAAAGTTAAAAGTATATCCGGCAAGGGTACGAAATTTACGGTTCTTCTCCCCTTTCTCAATCAGGAGGAGGCGGAAAGGGTCGGCAGGGAAAACAATAGCAAAGGTAAATCCTTACAGGAAAATGAGGATCTTAACAGCCTGTCCCTCGAAACCGAGAATCAGTCGAACAACCACATTATTTTGATAATCGATGACAATCCTGATATCCGGGAATTCATAAAAAGCCATTTCGAACCTGAATACCGTGTTATTACAGCAGAAAATGGAAAGGAAGGCTGGGTAAAGGCCCTGGAACAGGTTCCTGATTTGATTATTTCGGATATCATGATGCCGGTCATTGATGGCGTAGAGCTTTGCCGCAAAATAAAGAATGATGAGAGGACATCCCATATCCCGGTCATCATGCTTACTGCCCTCACATCAAAGGAAAAACGTCTGGCTGCCATCACTGCCGGTGCTGATGATTATATCGACAAGCCCTTTGATGTGTCGCTGCTGAAGGCAAAAGCTGACAACATCCTCTACATCAGAAAATCGTTGCGAGAAAGGTTCAGCAAAGAACTGTTGCTAAGACCTAAAGATGTGGTTATTGCGTCTCCCGATGCAAAATTCCTGCGGAAAGTCATCCAGGTCATCGAAAAAAACATGTCTGAGCCCGTGCTTGATGTGGACTTTCTTGCCAGACAGGTCGGTGTAAGCCGTACGCAATTATACCGGAAAACCAGTGCACTCACCGACATGGCCGTTAAGGAGTTTGTCAGGGATATACGCCTGAAAAGAGCTGCACAGCTCATCTCACAGGAAAAACTGAACATTTCAGAAGTCGCCCTTGAAGTCGGATTTAATGATATTTCCTACTTCCGTAAATGCTTCAAGGAGAAATACGGGGTCAGTGCCAGTAAATATGTCAGGACATTGCGAAGTGACCGTTCTTATATTCAAAAAAGATAACAACGGAAGAGATTTCCTTTGAATGAGCAATTACGCTCTCATAAACCATGGTCACAGCCTAGGGTGATTTTCAGGTTTCTGGCAGAGGTACAATATCATCTGACTCCGAACAGGTGTATCTGACCGGTAAACCAAAAAAGCCCTTGAAGCTCATACCCGAAGCTACTTCCCTGCAAAATTGGAAAGGAAATTTATTCTGACTAAATTAGGAAGATAAACTTCCTGTGAAAATGAAAATTGGCATTCTGAAAGAAACAAAGACACCTCCGGACAGGCGGGTACCCTTCACCCCATATCAGGTCCGGAAGCTTGCTGATAACTATCCCATGCATGAATTCAAGGTACAGTCGAGCCCCCTGCGTGCTTACAGCGATGAGGAATACCAATCGGCAGGAATCCCGGTTACCGAAGATGTAAGCGATTGTGATATTCTGATGGGGGTAAAGGAGGTCACGCTTGACAAGCTGCAAGCTGCTAAGACTTACCTGTTCTTCTCGCATACTGCGAAAGAGCAATCACATAATCAGAAATTGTTTCAACACCTGTCCCGACTGGAATGTACATTGATCGATTACGAGTACCTGCTGGAAAACAATGTGCGGGTAGTAGCCTTCGGATACTGGGCCGGCGTTATCGGGGCTTATAATGCTATTCTGGGGTATGGTCTTCAGCACCGCAACTACGAGCTAAAACCGGCACATCACTGCAGGAACCTGGCTGAAATGAAGGAGGAATTAGGGAAAGTAAGGGCTGACATTCCAATGAAGATTGTCATTACCGGGGAGGGCAGAGTGGCAGGAGGAGCCTCTGAGATACTCCTTTCCGCAGGAATAAAACGCATACACCCTGAAGAGTTCCCCGCCTGGCAGGGCCATGAGCATGTTTTTTGCCATACAGGTCCTCAACACTATACAAGGCATTTCTCCGGAAAGGAATTTGACTTTAATGATTTTATCAGGCACCCTTCGAATTATGAATCCAGCTTCAGCTCCTACATGAATGCAGCTAATATATTGATTGCCTGTCATTTTTGGGATGTTCACAGTCCTCATTTCTTCACCCCCCTGGATATGCAAAATCCTGCGTTTAAAATACGCCTGGTATCGGATATCAGCTGTGATGTTCCCGGTCCTATCCCTACAACCCTCAGGGTATCGGAAATGAATACGCCGTTTTACGGAGTTCATCGTTTTAGCTGCCAGGAAATTGAACCCTTTGATCCCGATCAGGTCACTGTTTCTGCCGTTGACAACCTGCCATCAGCCCTTCCGCGGGACGCATCAGAGGATTTTGGAAATGCCCTGCTGAAAAAAGTTATTCCCGAATTGCTGAAGGAAAAGCCCGGTGAAATGATCCGACGCGCCATGCTGTTGAAAAAGGGCAGGTTGACAGAACCTTTCAGCTACCTGAAAGATTACCTGGAAGGAATCAGATCGTAAGCATCCGCTCAATGATAGCCGCAGGATCGGTGGACTTAAAAACCGTGGTTCCCGTCACCAGAATATTCGCTCCGCTTTCAAAAAGCCTTGCAGCATTGTCGAGGGTAATGCCCCCGTCGACCTGGATGAGGGCTTTCGACCGGGTTTTCAGAATGAGCTCCCTGACTTCCCCTACCCTGCGATAGGTGCTTTCAATGAAACTTTGCCCGCCAAAACCCGGATTAACACTCATAACAAGAACCAGGTCCAGGTCGGCCATCACTTCCGAAAGAACGCTTACGGGAGTGTGCGGACTGAGTGATACTCCGGCTTTCACCCCGTGTTCTTTAATTTGGAATACAGCACGCTGCAGGTATTTGCTTGCTTCCTGATGTATGGTCAGGATATCGATCCCCAGGCTGCAGAACCGGTCAATATATTTGGAAGGTTCGACAATCATCAAATGGACATCAAGCGGTTTGGATGCATGACGGGCAACAGCCTCGACAATTGGAAACCCAAAAGATATATTCGGCACAAAAACACCATCCATTACATCGCAGTGGATCCATCCTGCAAGGCTGTTATTCACCTTCTCAATTTCACTTCCCAATACACTGAAATCTGCTGCCAGAATAGAAGGTGATACATATCGACTCATAGATTTTCAATTTTTGCGAAGGTAGGGAATTTTTTGGAGAGTGGGATTGATAAGCAGGGGGCAATACCTTAAGCCTTCAACTCTTCACAATCTTCAATTCACGTTTCGCCAGGAATAATCTCATTATCGATGGCTGATTTTTGATGGTTGATTTTTGATTTCTGCCCTACCCCAGATAAGCCTTAAGATTTTTACACCGTGTGGCATTTTTCAGCCGCTTGATGGCCTTTTCCTTGATCTGGCGTACGCGTTCGCGGGTAAGACTGAACTCCTCTCCGATTTCTTCAAGAGTGTGTGGGTGCTTGCCGTTCAGGCCAAAATAAAGCCTGATGATATTAGCTTCCCGGTAGGTAAGTGTTGCCAGGGCACGCTCGATTTCTTTTCGCAGGGAATCGTTCAGAAGCCCCTTATCCGGCGGAGGGGTGTCCTTGCTAAGCATGACATCGTACATGTTGCCTTCCTCCTCCTGGGAAATGGGTGCATCCATTGATACATGACGGCTGGAACTTTTCAGGGATTCTTTCACCTCTTCCGGGGCCATTTCCAGTACCTGGGCAATCTCCTGAACGGAAGGCTCACGTTCAAACTTCTGCTCAAGGTCGGCGAAAGTACGGTTGATCTTGTTGATCGAACCAATTTTATTTAGCGGTAAACGCACGATCCGGGCTTGCTCGGCAAGGGCCTGGAGAATGGATTGCCGTATCCACCATACAGCATAAGAAATAAACTTAAATCCCCGGGTTTCATCGAAACGCTGGGCAGCTTTAATCAAGCCGAGGTTCCCTTCGTTAATCAGGTCGGGGAGACTAAGTCCTTGATTTTGGTATTGTTTTGATACTGAAACAACAAAGCGCAGGTTGGCCTTGATAAGCTTGTTCAGAGCATCCTGATCACCCTTTTTGATCCTCCTTGCCAGGTCAACTTCCTCCTCAGCGTTAATTAGCTCCTCTTTCCCGATTTCATGAAGGTATTTATCCAGAGAGGGGGTATCCCTGTTGGTGACCTGCTTAATGATCTTTAATTGTCTCATGATGAAAGGCTTATCGATTAGTGGATTCAGACCTGATTAATAAGGGGCCATGGCACTGATTCAGTTGGTTTCTTTTTTACGAATACACAGGTCGGTTTGTTACTCAAAACCCTACCTAAAAATAGCAATTTTTTCAAATCTTTTATTTGCTGGAAAATAAAATTCAGTATTATTTTGGTGTTTGACTCTAAATACTTAATATTGCATTGATTTTCCCTCTAAAGAAAGTCCGAATTCAAACACACAACTCCAATTGAAAATTTCTCTACCGTTAGTTACTACGATTTGAAATTGTATTTAAATTAATTTCCTTATACATCTATGTACGATATTCTTGAATTGAATAAAAAGTTAGTCTCTGAATTGAAAGAGATTGCTAAAGAATTGAAGATTAAGAAAGTAGAAGCCTTGCGCAAGCAGGATTTGATTTACAAGATTCTTGATCAGCAAGCAATCACCGCCACTGAAAGCAAAAAGGTAAATAAAGAGAAGAAGATAGAAACCGCGCCGACTGCAGTTGCCAACAACACGCATAACAAAAAAGATAATGCCGGTGACAGCCGCGACAGAAAACCCCGCATCCGCAGAAAAAGAATTGACAAAATCAGTGAACCCGGAAATTTTACCAGGAAAAGTGAACCTACAGATACGGAAAAAATCGATACAGCTGTTGCTGAGGTAGAAGCTACCCTGCAGGTTAACAACCCACAACCTCCCAAAGAGGAAAGGGAGAAAGCTCCTGTTTATGAAAAGCCAAAACCCTATAAGGACCAAAAACACCGAAATTTCCAGCGCAATCATGACGGTGAGCAAACCATCACCACCGAAAGCGAGATAAAAATTCGTTTTGCAGAGGAGAAAAAGCCTGAAAGGGGTGGCGATTTTGATGGAATTATCAGCAATTCAGGAGTCCTTGAAATCATGCCTGATGGGTATGGTTTCCTGCGCTCAGCAGACTACAACTACCTCAACTCACCTGATGATATTTATGTATCACAGTCGCAGATCAAGCTTTTCGGCCTGAAAACAGGAGATACCATAAAAGGTACTATCCGTCCTCCGAAGGAAGGTGAAAAATATTTTCCCCTGATCAAGGTTGAAGAAATCAATGGAAGAGATCCAGAATACATCCGCGACAGGGTTCCCTTCGATTTCCTCACCCCTCTTTTCCCGGAAGAAAAATTTACACTCATCCGTCAGGGTGAACCAAGCGGTCTTTCAGTTCGGGTTATTGACATGTTCTCTCCAATTGGGAAAGGACAGCGTGGTTTGATCGTTGCCCAGCCCAAAACCGGTAAGACAATCTTACTTCAGGATATTGCCAACGCCATCGCTTCAAACCATCCGGAGGCATACCTGATCATCCTGCTCATTGACGAGCGCCCCGAAGAGGTCACCGATATGGCAAGAAATGTTAAGGGTGAAGTGATCTCATCAACTTTCGACGAGCCTGCAGAACGCCATGTCCGCGTATCAAATATCGTCCTTGAAAAAGCAAAACGTATGGTTGAATGCGGCCATGATGTGGTTATCCTGCTGGATTCAATTACACGCCTGGCCCGTGCATACAATACCGTTGCCCCTGCTTCCGGAAAAGTGCTTTCCGGTGGTGTGGATGCCAACGCACTCCATAAGCCAAAGCGTTTCTTCGGTGCCGCCAGAAACATAGAAGACGGAGGCTCACTGACTATCATCGCAACCGCCCTGACAGAAACCGGCTCGAAGATGGATGAAGTGATCTTCGAAGAATTTAAAGGGACCGGCAACATGGAATTACAGCTCGACCGTAAGCTTTCCAACCGGCGCATCTACCCTGCTGTGGACATTACAGCTTCAAGTACTCGTCGCGAAGACCTGCTGCTTGACCGCACAATGCTCAACAAGATCTGGATCCTGCGTAAATACCTGACAGACATGAATTCTGTTGAAGCCATGGAATTCATCCGTGACAGGTTGGCAAAAACCGAAAGCAATGAAGAATTCCTTATTTCAATGAACGGTGAATAATATCGATATATATTCTAAAAAAGAGCCATTCCTGAAGGATGGCTCTTTTTTTAGGTAAAAGATAAGGACCCGTTCCTTTTGTTTTTTCGTATTTTTTTTGAAACAATTTCCCGGAGAATCAGTATGAGCAAACAACTCCTTAATCCGGGGCGATCTTCAAGAGTATCAGGGTAACAACCGGGTTTGGCTGCAAGGCTTTACTCACCTTATTTGAAATCAAAATGAATAAGCTTTTAATGCCAAACAACAGTAAAAAAAACAGGTATTTATATTAATTTTGTTATCTCTTTTTTGAAAAACTATCTAAAGTGTTAAATATAAGCGTATTAGTATGAAAAAATTTATTACGTGTGATGGGAATTATGCAGCCTCGCATATTGCCTATATGTTCAGTGAAGTAGCAGCTATTTATCCCATTACTCCTTCGTCGACTATGGCGGAATACATTGATGAATGGTCGGCTAACGGAAAGAAAAATATTTTCGGTGAAGTTGTGAAAGTCTCAGAAATGCAGTCAGAAGGAGGCGCAGCAGGCGCTGTCCACGGATCGCTGCAGGCAGGAGCATTAACGACTACCTATACCGCCTCTCAGGGCTTACTGCTGATGATCCCGAACATGTACAAGATCTCTGGTGAATTGCTTCCCGGCGTTTTTCACGTTTCGGCACGTAGTCTTGCTGCACAGGCACTTTCCATCTTTGGTGACCACAGCGATGTGATGAGCGCACGCCAAACCGGATTTGCCATGCTGGCATCTGGAAGCGTACAGGAGATCATGGACATTGCTGCAGTTGCACACCTGACTGCTATCAAATCAAGGGTGCCATTCGTTCACTTCTTTGACGGTTTCCGTACCTCACATGAGATCCAGAAAGTAGAAGCCCCTTCCACGGAGGATATGGCCAGTCTGATCGATATGAAAGCCCTTCAGGAATTCCGCATGCGTGCCCTGAATCCTGAACATCCTGTCACTCGCGGTACCGCTCAAAACCCTGATATATATTTCCAGTCGAGGGAAGCTGCCAATAAATTTTACCTGGCTGTTCCTGACATGGTTGAAGAATACATGAAGGAAATCTCCAAATTCACCGGTCGTGAGTACCATCCTTTCACGTATTACGGTGCCCCGGATGCTGAAAATATCATCATCGCCATGGGTTCTGTGACAACAACCATCAAGGAAACGATTGATTACATGGCTAAACAGGGTAAGAAAGTCGGTCTGATATCTGTTCACCTGTATCGCCCCTTCTCAGCTAAATACCTGATGAACGTACTGCCGAAATCTGTAAAACGCATTTCAGTTCTCGATCGCACCAAAGAACCAGGCGCAAACGGTGATCCGCTCTACCTGGATGTTTGCGAACTATTCTATGGCAAGCAGAATGCGCCTCTGATCGTTGGCGGACGTTACGGGCTCAGCTCAAAAGACACCACTCCGGTTCAGATCATTTCCGTATACGAAAACCTTGAGCAGAAAGAACCTAAAAACCAGTTTACCGTGGGTATCGTTGACGACGTGACCTTCACCTCTTTACCCATGAAAGATGAGATCAGCCTGGACCACAAAGGTACTTTCGAGGCCAAGTTCTATGGTCTGGGTTCCGATGGTACGGTTGGTGCCAATAAAAACTCGATTAAAATCATCGGGGATACCACCGACAAATATGCACAGGCCTACTTCGCTTACGACTCAAAAAAATCAGGAGGAGTTACTACCTCTCACCTTCGTTTTGGTGACGACCCTATTCGCTCGGCTTACCTGGTGAATACCCCTGACTTTGTAGCCTGCCATGTACCGGCATATCTCGACCGCTATGATATGCTGAAAGGCCTTAAGAAAGGTGGAACTTTCCTTTTAAATAGTATCTGGGATGCTGATGAGACTGTTAAGCAGCTTCCCGATTCTGTTAAAAAGTATCTGGCTGATAAGCAGATCAACTTCTATATTATCAATGCAACCAAGATTGCACGTGAAATCGGACTGGGCAACCGCACCAACACCATCATGCAGTCAGCCTTCTTCAAGATCGCCGAGGTGATCCCTTACGAGCAGGCTGTTGATGAAATGAAAAAAGCGATTAAAAAATCCTTTGGAAACAAGGGTGAAGAAATCGTTCGCATGAACAACATGGCCGTTGACCGTGGAGGTGACGCCGTTGAAAAGGTTGAAGTCTCTGCTGCCTGGTCCAAACTGGATAGCAAACTGAAGACCGTAGTCCCTAAGGACGCTCCCGATTTTGTAAAAGATGTTGTTTTCCCGATTAACAACCTGAAGGGTGATGACCTTCCTGTTAGCGCATTCCTCGGACGTGAAGACGGAACTTTCCCTGCTGGAACCACTGCATTCGAAAAGAGGGGAATTGCTGTTAACGTTCCTGAGTGGATCCCGGAAAACTGTATCCAGTGTAACCAGTGTGCTTATGTTTGCCCTCACGCTTGTATCCGTCCCTTCCTGCTGGATGAAAAAGAAGCTGCCGGACTGGCAAAAGATGTTGTTCTTCTCGACGCCAAAGGCAAAGATGTCGAGGGTTTCAAATACAGACTGCAGGTAAGCCCGATGGACTGTACCGGTTGCGGTGTTTGCGTTGAAACCTGTCCTTCAAAAGAGAAATCTCTTGTCATGAAGGCCCTCGCCACACAGGAAAAAGAGCAGGTTAATTACGATTACCTTGTTGCCGAGGTAAGCTATAAGAGCGATAAGGTTGATTTTTCTGCTTCATTAAAAAACAGTCAGTATGCTCAACCGCTGTTTGAGTTCTCAGGAGCTTGTGCCGGTTGTGGTGAAACTCCTTATATCAAGCTGATCACCCAGCTTTATGGTGACAGGATGATGGTGGCTAATGCCACAGGTTGTTCTTCCATCTACGGCGGATCTGCCCCTTCTACTCCATACTGCGCAAATAAAGAGGGAAAAGGACCCGCTTGGGCCAACTCACTTTTTGAAGACAATGCCGAGTACGGATTTGGTATGGCCATAGCTACCGGAAAAATGCGTGAGCGGATTACACTCCAGATGGAGGCTGCCCTCGCGGAAGGTAAAATAGAGGCTGCAACCAAAGAAGCTTTCATTGCCTGGATCGAAGGAAAAGATGATGCTGAAGCTTCAAAAGCCGCTTCTGCAAAAGTAATCGCTGCCTGCAAAAAAGAAAAAGCCCCGGTTGCTAAAGCCGTACTCGAACTGGAACAATACCTGATCAAGAAATCAATCTGGATCATGGGAGGTGACGGCTGGGCTTACGATATTGGATATGGCGGGCTCGATCACGTTCTGGCTTCAGGTGAGGACGTAAACGTTCTGGTGATGGATACCGAAGTTTACTCCAATACAGGAGGTCAGGCATCAAAAGCCACCCCGGTGGGTGCTGTGGCCAAATTTGCTGCTTCCGGTAAGAAAATCAGAAAAAAAGACCTGGGAGCAATGGCAATGACCTATGGCTATGTATACGTTGCGCAGGTTGCCATGGGATCTAATATGAACCAGTATTTCAAGGCCCTGAAAGAGGCTGAAGCTTATCCTGGCCCATCCCTGATCATCGCTTATTCTCCTTGTATCAACCACGGTCTGAGAGCAGGAATGGCAAAAACTCAGGAGGAAGAGAAACGCGCAGTAAACGCTGGGTACTGGCAACTTTACCGATTCAATCCGCTGCTGGAAAAAGAAGGCAAGAATCCATTCACACTCGATTCAAAAGAGCCTGACTGGACACAGTTCCAGGAATTCCTGAATGGTGAAGTTCGCTATACATCATTAAAAAAGGCATTCCCGAAAGAAGCCGCAGAACTCTTTATGGCTGCTGAAGAAAATGCCAAGTGGCGCTACAACAGCTACAAGCGCATGGCTGCGATGGATTTCAGTCAGGAATAATTACTGAATTCTTAGCATTCCTATAGAAGAACGGAAGGATCATGTCCTTCCGTTTTTTAATGCTATCTTGCGATCAATAGTGAATACAAATCATTTTATCATACAGCTATGAGCCGGATACTGGCAATAGATTACGGCAGAAAACGATCAGGAGTGGCAGTCACAGATCCGATGCAGCTCATTGCAAATAGCCTGGATACTATTGAAAGTTATAAGCTTATCGACTTCCTGAAGGCCTACTTTGAAAAGGAAGATGTAGAAATGGTGGTAATAGGTTATCCAAAGCAAATGAACAATATGCCCTCTGAAGCCGTTCGTTATATAAATGAATTTATTTCTAAATTTGTAAAGGTTTTTCCCGGAAGAAAATACGACCTGATGGACGAACGGTTTACCTCCCGGATGGCCTTTCAGAGCATGATTGACGGAGGAGTGAAGAAGAAAAAAAGGCAGGACAAGGCCCTCATCGATAAGATCAGTGCGACCATCATCCTGCAATCGTATATGGAAATGAAGAATAACCTTTCAAATTATACCAGTTAATGATTTATCCTATTGTAGTTTATGGATCCCCAATGTTGAGGAGAGTGTCCACTGAAATTGATAAAAATTACTCTGATCTGGAAAAGCTGATCGAAGATATGTTTGAAACCATGCAGGTAAGCGACGGTGTTGGCCTTGCCGCTCCTCAGATCGGTAAATCTATCCGGATTTTTGTGATCGATGCCACACCCATGGCTGATGACGACCCTTCCCTGGAGGGTTTCAAAAAGGCTTTCATTAACCCCCGGATTGTTGATGAAAACGGTGAACCCTGGGCCTATGTCGAAGGATGTCTAAGCCTTCCGAATATCCGTGAAGAAGTTAAACGTCCGGAAAATGTCAGAATCCAATATTACGATGCAGATTTCAACTTCCACGACGAAACTTTTGACGGAATTAAATCCAGGATCATCCAGCATGAATACGACCACCTGGAGGGAGTACTATTCATTGATAAGATTGCACCCCTCAAGCGGAAGCTGCTGAAAGGGAAACTGAATGATATCGCCAAAGGGAAAGCGCAGACATCCTACAGGACAAAAATCATTAAGTAGAAGCAGAAAGCAAAAAAAAATAGGGGCTCAAGATTTGAAGCCCCTATTTTTTTTGAATGTTTTTATCTACCTAAGTGGGTATTTCACCAGAATTTCATCTGATTTCAACAGCATATCGATGTATTGCGCACGCTTGTAAACGAAGATATCATCGGTATTTTTGTTGGACAGTTTTCCGCGGAAATCATCAAGTGTACTATACCCCTTGGCATCCATCCATGCTTCGAGATCCTTGAGGATCGTGCTCATGTATTCAATTTTATTTTTGTACAGGGTACTGACTACCTCAACAGCATCGGCACCGGCAAGGATCATTTTGGCAACATCCTGTCCGGTATAGATCCCTGTATTGCTACAGATATTCGCGTTGATATTTTTATAGAGCAGCCCGGCAAAACGTAAAGGAAGACGGTTGTCCTCCGGCACGCTCAGGTTAAAAGGAGTGTAGTGCTCTTCCTTCTCCATATCTATTTCCGGCTGGAACATACGGTTGAAAAGAACAACTCCGTCGGCTCCGGCCTCATCCAGCTTCTTAACCAGGTTTAGCGGATTGGCATAAAAGGGGCTGAGCTTAACACTAACAGGAATGCTTACGGCTGATTTTACTGCCTTCAGGATATCTACCTGCTCACCGATAAGAACATTGCCATCAAAGTCAATGTCGCGGGGAACATAGTAAAAATTCATCTCCAGGGCATCCACACCCATTTCTTCAAGACGCTTTGCATAATCAATCCATGACTCTTTAATGATCGCATTCAGACTGGCAATGACGGGGATTTTAACCGTCTTCTTAACCATGGCCACATTAAAAAGGTGTTCTTCGGGACCGGCATGCTTGATAGTAGGGAACAGATTGATCATTTCAGCATTGCGCTCACTGTACTCCTGAAGTTTATCATCAAGCGATGCATTCTCCAGCTGTATTTGTTCTTCAAAGATAGACTTATAAACGATCGCAGCTGCTCCGGCTGCTTCAGCTCTCTTTACATTCTCAATGTTGTTAACCATATTACTGGCTCCAACGATAACAGGGTTTTTCAATTCAAGCCCCAGATAGCTTGTCCTTAAATTTGCCATACTTATATATGTTTTTATGTTATTTCTTGTTCTCTCTAAAGTTACGAGAAAAATGAGTAACAAAAATAGTCAGATCGCTTTAAAATCAGTAATAATTAATGCATAAGATTTAGTAAATTCACCCTGCAGGTTTTTTTTTTGCTCCTGATCGGACGATAAACAAATTTCCTGCCCCTACCGGCCTGAGTTTCCTGATCCGGAACCTGATGCATGCCGGTCGTTATTGGTAATACTAATGGCTTTTTGCGTTATGCTGAAATTCTTCTTCAGGGAAAATCCCATGGCCCGCCTGGTACTGTTTATTGTTACCGGAATCATCCTCGCCCGATACTATCCTTCAGGCAAAGAGTTCTTCCTGCCGGTTTTACTCCTCATCCTTCCTGTTTGGGCTGTGTACCATTTTCTGCTGCACAGGCATAACAGAAGGAAGAATCTCCGGGGGTACTTTGTTTTTCTTTCCATGGTGACACTTGGCGCCTGGATTTATTGCCTTCAAACCAGTCATTCGGAAGTACAGGAGTCCCCCGCATATTATGAAGGGATCATTTCTGTCAAACCTTTGATAAAAGGAAGCTACTTCCAGACCGACTGCCTGATAACTGCTCGGCGGACCGGCGAAAAAAGCATCGCGCTCAGGGAAAAGGTCAGGCTCTATGTAGAATATACCCGGGATCGCAGTTTACCGGAAACCGGCGACAGCCTTTATTTCCACGCCAGCCTGCAGCGTATCAAAAACCGCAGGAATCCGGGTGAGTTTGATTATGCCGGGTATATGGAAGATGAAGGCATCCGGTATAGTGCCTACATCAGGCAGGATGAGTATGTTGCCGGGGGCAATTCGGGCCGGCTGCGTCTTCAGCGCCTGGCTTCCCGCTTCCGGTCAAAGTTGAATGACAAGTTTATAAGGGCAGGTATCGCTGACGCGGAACTGGGAGTCCTTTCAGCATTGGTAACGGGCGACAGGCAATACCTGGATCAGGATACCCGGTCGGCATATATCGGGGCCGGGGCTATGCATGTCCTGGCTGTGTCCGGGCTTCATGTCGGCATCCTTTACCTGTTTCTGGGCTTGCTGCTGGTCGACCGCACCCGGTTGCGGGCATACCGGTTCCTCAGGCTTCTGATCATTCTGGGGGTATTATGGCTTTATGCCTTTATGACTGGTCTTTCCACTTCAGTGCTCCGGGCATCGATCATGTTCTCCATCTTTCTGATCGGAAAGAGCTTCGACCGGACATCCGGAAGTTACAACCTACTGGCTGCCTCTGCCCTGATTATCCTGTTCATTGATCCCTGTGAACTTTTCAAGGCAGGTTTTCAGTACTCTTTTCTTGCCGTTCTTGGGATCCTGTATTTCCAGCCAAAGCTTGAAAGGCTGCTGACCTTCAGACATGGGCTGCCGGACCGAATCTGGCAACTGATCACCGTAAGCCTGTCGGCTCAGCTAAGCACTTTTCCGCTGGCCTTGTATTATTTTCACCAGTTCCCCGCCTATTTCCTGCTTACGAACATTGTGATCATACCCCTGGTATGGCTTATCATGGTGTTTGCCCTGATCTTCTTCCTGGCGCCCCCGGCATTCCATATACTGGAAGTTGTCGCCTGGACCCTGAATACCCTGGTTCACCTATGCAACACAGTCATACGGTATATCAGCTCAATTCGAGGTTCGGCCATCGTGGATATCCGCTTTGAGAATTACGACCTTATAGTTTCCTCCCTGCTTATCTTACTGGTAATCTGGATATCAGAACGAAAAAGGGGACGGTTGATCCCAATACTGCTGACAGCCTATGCCTGTATCCTGCTCGGTGGGGCTATTGCAGGTTTCCCATCCACTACTGAACCTCCCCGTCTGATTATTTATAACCTGAAAGATCAACAGGTAATGAGCTACATCCATGGACCCAGACACCTGCTGATTACCGGAAAAGCAGACAAAAAGAGCTTGGAATACCTGAATTCGTATTGGGTAAGCAGGCAGCTAAATTTTTCAAACCGGAAGATTGTAACGGAGGATTACGCGGGCAAACTTCTGGAACTTGATAATGTCAGGATCCAGGTTGACAGCAATGCCTGGTTGGTCCAATCAGGAAATACGAAGATCATCTATGCCCCCGGGGGTAATCCATTTGTGAGGTGTGAAGGAGAAAAGGAATGCTGGCTGATAGATGCATGTTATGGTTTCCCGGGGAGAACAAATTATGCACCGGAGAAAATCATCCTGCTTGATGGTCTTCCTGAGCGACTAAAATCCGCCTGGAAAGATTTCGCTCTCAAACAGGCCGTTTTTGTGCATGACATGCAGACTTTGGGGGCGTATGAGTTTGTGTTACCCGAGCTATAAATCCGTGGGGCTATCCGTTAGCTTTCATCTGACACAAAATCACCACCCATCACAGGCTGCTATGTAGAATCAATATAAATGCAGGGTCCCCTGATACCTTAACAAGCTGAATAAATGTATTATATACTTTTATCTCCCATCCTGCACTTATGAGAAAATTGTTAATCTGTTGGTATATATTACCAAGAATGGTTTACTTTGCTTGTTTTTTGAATTTCTGAATATGAAAATTATAGTCGCAGGAGCAGGGGCTGTGGGATCGCATCTCGCGAAGATGCTTAGTCAGGAGAATCATGACATTGTCCTCATTGACACCAATGAAGGTAAACTCAGACAAGTTGGGAGCAACCTCGACCTTATGACACGCACAGGTTCAGCAACTTCCATTACGGATCTGCTGAACAGTGGCGTTAAAAAAGCTGATCTTTTTATTTCGGTTGCTCGAAACGAAGAAACCAATATTACAGCCTGTATTCTCAGTAAGCGGCTGGGTGCCAAGAAAACCATTGCCCGCATTGATAATCAGGAATATCTGTACCATAAACACCGGGAGCATTTTATCAGCATGGGCGTAGATTATATGATCTATCCTGAGAAGATAGCCTCCCGTGAAATTGTTGGACTGCTGCACCAGACAGGCAGTAGTGATATCGTTGATTTCTCGGGTGGCAAACTATCCCTTTTTGTGGTCCGTCTGGATGAAGATTCCCAGATGGCCGGACAAAGCCTGCAAGAGATATCACTCGCCCAGAAAAATAAAGAATTCCGGGCCGTTGCGATTACCCGAAACAGTGAAACGATCATTCCTGATGGAAATTTCAGGTTAGAAAGTGGCGATTTCATTTACGCAATTACTACCCAGGAAGGAACTGAATCCCTGATGGATATCACCGGAAAGAAAAAATATGAGGTCCGGAACATTATGATCCTCGGGGGTAGTCGTATTGGCATGCTCACAGCAAAAGACCTGGGCACAAACCATAATATTAAACTGATCGAACAGGATCGGGAAAAAAGCTATCGCTTATCCAATATGCTGAATAACACCCTTGTTATCAATGGGGATGGACGGGATGTCAACCTGTTAATGGAAGAAGGCCTGGAAAAAATGGATGCTTTCGTTGCCGTCACCGGTGACTCGGAGATCAACATCCTGTCCTGCATGCTCGCTCGTAAATTAGGGGTGAAGCGTACCATTTGCGAGGTAGAGATTTTTGACTATATCGGACTTGCAGAGAATATGGGAATTGATACCATTATCAATAAAAAAATCATCGCTGCCAGCCGCATTTTCCGGTTCACTAGCCACGAATCAGTTTCATCCGTAACCTGCCTGACAGGAACCGATGCTGAAGTACTTGAATTCATTGTTAAGCCCGATACCAGAATTACCCAGGGTACCCTGAGCGAGCTTAACTTCCCGAATGATGCTATCATAGGAGGTATTATCCGGGAGGAGGAAAGCTTTATCGCCAACGGCTTTTCCCGTATCAAACCCGGTGATAAAGTAGTGGTTTTCAGTCTGCCCGCATCCATTCCAAAGGTTAGCAAACTTTTTAACTAATGGGTAATGGTTAACCTGAAGGTCGTAGCCTTTATACTCTCCGTCTTGCTAATGATTGAAGGTGCTTTCATGTTGATGTCAGCTCCCTTGTCGTTGGCATACGGTGACCTGGATACCATCCCGATACTTCTTGCAGCGCTTGGAACGACCCTTATCGGTTTTATTCTCTGGCTCATTTTCAGAAAATGCAATAAAACCATCGGAAAGCGGGAAGGTTATATCATTGTGAGTTTGGGCTGGATTGTATTCTCGCTTTTTGGGGCCATTCCGTTCATCGTCTCCGGGCAGGGTATCCCCAACTATACGGATGCATTTTTCGAGACCATTTCCGGGTTTACCACTACAGGCGCTTCAGTGCTCAAGGACATTGAATCCATGTCACATGGCTTGCTCTTCTGGCGAAGCCTGACACAGTGGCTGGGGGGTATGGGTATCATTGTGCTGTCACTCGTTATTCTCCCGGTTTTGGGAATCGGAGGTATGCAGCTTTTTGTTGCCGAGGTACCGGGGCCCGTACCTGATAAGCTTCATCCGCGCATCAACGAAACCGCCAAACGACTCTGGGGGATATATGTCATATTCACGCTGGCCGAAGTGATTCTGCTATGGCTTGGAGGCATGACCCTCTTCGATGCTGTAAACCATTCCTTCACCACCCTGGCAACCGGGGGGTATTCCACTAGGCAAAGCAGCATCATAGATTTTTCACCCTATATCCAGTATGTTATCACCCTGTTCATGATTATTGCAGGGATCAATTTCTCCCTCTCCTATTTTGCCATGCACCTCCGGTTTAATCGTGTGTGGAAAAATGAAGAGTTCAGGTCATATTTATCTTTCATCGGTGTATTTACGCTTGTTGTGACCCTGATCCTGGTCTTTAATAACCGGGAGCAGGGCCTGGAAAAATCATTTCGCGATTCGATTTTTCAGGTAGTATCCATCATGACAACCACCGGCTTCGCAACTGCCAATTATATAAAGTGGGCCTCTCCTGCTATCGTAATCCTGGTTGTCCTGATGTTTTTCGGTGGATCGGCCGGTTCAACCGGAGGGAGTATTAAAATTATCCGCGTGATCCTGATCCTGAAAAACGGGTTCCTGGAACTTAAACGCCTGATCCACCCCAATGCCATTGTTCCTGTGAGAATCGACCGTGAGGCGGTACATCCGACCGTGATAACCAACGTGCTCGCATTCGTAACTGTCTATATTATGGTTTTTGTTATTGGAGTGATCGTTATTTCATTCCAGGGTTACGACCTGCAATCGTCCATTGGCGCCGTAGCTGCCACACTTGGAAACATAGGCCCTGGTGTTGGTGCCGTAGGCCCAATGGAAAATTACGCCCACTTCAGTGTCTTTGGTAAGTGGTTCCTCTCGTTCCTTATGCTGATCGGTCGTCTGGAGCTGTTCACCGTGCTGGTGCTATTCTCGCGTTCATTCTGGAAAAACTGATACCCCTGCTGTTTTCTGACTTATTGATGGATGACGATCTCTGTCATAAAGGATCCGTCCCTGAACTGGCATTTTACCAGGTAGGTCCCGGCAGGAAGTGAAGCAATATCCAGGGTGATCTCATCAGAGTCTGCCTGTATTTCCTGCACTACCTGCCCGATAAGGGAGACGAGCTGAATTCTGAATATAGGTCGGTCTGCACTGATTTTCAGCATGCCGCTGGCAGGATTCGGAAAGATTCTGAGCTCAGAAATTTGGGACTCTTCCAAGGGGCTCAGCTCATAGGGAGACAGGATGGCAATGCCAAACATCCTGGTATTGACCATGGCCTGATCCTCAGCAGGCAATTGACCGGCTTCGGCATCGTCCAGGTCCCACGCAGCCTGTGTGATCAGTTCCCTTCCGGGAGGCGTTCCGGCATCCAGGTCGTTGACCGTAACATCAAAGCCGATAACAGGCAGGTAATCTTCCATGTCAGAGATACTCGCCCCGGTTGCCAGGGCACAGGTCCAGGGGATGGCCGCTTCCAGCCTCCATCCGGCCCCATCGGGAAGGTCGGCCAGGGAATAGAGGAAATCAGATGCCGCGGCCCGACCGGTGGCTTGTACTTCATTGCTGCCCCTGCAAAAGCGTATCATGGCCGTACTGTTTGTACGGTAATCGCTTTCCCGGCAGAAGGTATCCAGGTCGAGGTATACCTCGAGGTTATCATAGTATTCAGGATTGCTCAGACCGCTGCTCCAGCTTTGCTCCACATCATCGTATAGTTCGGCATAGAGGTAGAGGTATTCCGGATCCCAGGCTGTGCGGAAGCGGGTTTTCATATCGGCATCTCCGAAGTAGTCAGTATCATTAAAAACAGTTAGTTGCTGCGGGTAGCTCCAGAAAGCTTCGGCATCGTTTGCATCGGCTGTAAATGTGCCGAACTTAATCGGGATATCCATATCGCGCAGGGGTTGCCTGTAAGGCAGACCGGCAGGCTCGGGATTTGTACCAGAGGGTTCTCCGATCAGGTCGATGATCCCGAAAACATGCGTATTATTCCAGGCCATGTCCTCTGTACCGTCCAGACCGTCAGCATCCCAGGCCGATTGGGCATCGCGGTTCCCGACAGCCGGGTCACCGTCTGAATTATCAGAATCGGCAAAGTTCACATCGAAACCCATCCGGTTGTTGATGAAATACTGTATGTCATCGGGAAGCCAGCCCTCCGGCAAAACGCAGCTCCAGGGAATACCTGTCTCCACAACCCATCCACCGGCTGTATTTTCCCAGTAATAAAGAAAATCTGGTGCACCGGCCCTTCCGGTGGTTTCCACCTGGTTGAGTCCCCGGGAAAACCTAAGCTGAACCGTATTCTCGTCATACTCGGTACTTCCCATGACCGTATCAAGATCGATGAAGAGTTCGATATTGTCAAACATCCAGACATCCGCGAGTCCTTGCTGATAAGAATGGTTAACATCATCGCTGATCTCCGCAAAGAAATACAGGTATTCCATATCCCAGCAAAGCCGGAATTCTGCATCGAAGTCGCTGCTCCCGCTATAACCCCAGGTGCTGAACAAGGAAACATCCTGAGTGCTGCCCCAGGAGTCCTCATCTGCCAAACCATCAAAAATGATGGCACCAGTGCGGGCAGGGACCGAAAAGGTCCGGACAGGATCCGTATAGGGAATAGCCGGAGGGTAGGTTTCTGTCAGGAGTTCTACGATGCCAAAAACTGAAGTATTGTTCCATGCCAGGTCCTCGGTTCCGTTACCCCCATCCAGGTCCCAGCTTGCCTGTGCGTCACGGTTCCCAACCGCATAATTACCATCGCTGTTATCGGAGTCTGCAAAATTAACGTCAAAGCCCATGACATTATCAACATAGTCATGAATATCTTCCGGCAGCGATCCTGCCGGCATCACACAGGTCCATGGGATCCCTGCTTCCACGATCCAGCCATCCCCCGCTGCATGTTCCTTATAGTGATAAAGAAAATCTGCGGCATCAGCCCTGCCCGACTGCAGAGCGTAATCCAGCCCCCGGTTGAAGCGAAGCTGGATAGTCCGGTCATCGTAACCCGTTGAATTGAAATTAATTGTGTCCAGATCAAAGTATATCTCAATGTTATCAAACATCCACTCGTCAGCATAGGAAATATCGAAGCTATGGTTATAATCGTCGGTAATGTCAGCGAAAAAATAGAGGTAATCTTCATCCCAGCAGAGTCTGAAATACCCACTGAAATCGGCAACACCTGACCACCCTGCAGAATTAAAGAGCGTAAAATCAATAGCCTGTCCCCAGGAACCCTCCACATCATTTCCATCCATGTTCATTACCTCATTACAGGGTAATATCTCCATATAACGAACGGGGGACACATAGGGTACTGCATAGATACTAATAGAGATAGTGATCAGGACAATCATGTAAAAGCACTTCTTCATACCAGGTATTTTACAGTAAAAAATAAAGATAATGAGTATACGTGATATATTGAAATGGTTACGGGAAGTCAGTGAAATGTATTCTGATGTATCTTTCTGAATTTACAGTTTAACCTGGTCTGAAGACTATGCTTATCAAAAAAAAGCGCAGCCGGAATGACTACGCTTTTTCACTTTACTATTAAATTGTACTATGCTTTTGCCTGACGGCGTTCTTCAAGTTCGTTTTGGATCTGATTTTCCATGTCTGGAGTAATGGTGTAGAAAAACAGAAGAATTGCTGCGATTAAGAATAAGGTTCCCGGGAAAACCGTCGCACCCAACCTGAAACCAACAGTCTTGTATGTTTCAGTATCTCCGATCTGGAAGTGATTCATGATCATGGTTGCTGATGCCAGGCCAACTCCCAATCCCATCTTCAGGGCAAAACTAACACCTGCAAATACTACTCCCGTTGAGCGACGCTTGAATTTCCAAACAGCAAAGTCAGCCACATCACCCAGCATTGACCAAAGGATCGGTACGGTAAGTCCAAAGCTCAACGACTGAAAAATATTAATTACAATGGCCAGGAAAGGTGAAGAAGAAGGAGAAATATACATGAGCAAATTGAAGCCTGCTGCCAGGATCAATCCAATAATGTAGGTGTACTTCTTGCCAATCCTGATTGAAAGAGGTTTTGAGATAACAATACCAAGAATGGTAAAGGCCATACCCACCATATTAAACAATTCAAAAGCCTTTTCACGGGGTGCTTCAAGATTATCATTATAGCCTATTTTACTCAGAAAATCCTGCGTCCCATCCATGATGAGGTATTTGTCAAAATACTGATAAACCATATTGCCACGCAGACAGAGAACCCAGAATACAATGAATGTGGATAGAAACATAATTATCCACGACCGGCTTCTGATAAGGTCCTTAAGTGCATCCCTAAATCCAGACTCTTCCTCCTTGGCAGGGGTAATACGCTCCTTGGTGGAAAGGAAAGCTATTAAATGAAAAACTATCGCAACAACTGCAAATATCCCAATTGCCATTCTCCAACCGTGAGCATCTGAATGTCCTTTGGCAAAACTGGTTTTGATTGTCAGCAGAAATCCCTGAATCACGAAGGAACAAGCCATGGCAACTACCTGACGGTATGAAGCAATACTGGTACGTTCCTGGGTATCTCCTGTGAGCACACCACTCAAGGCAGAATAAGGGGTGTTATTGACCGAATAGATGGTCATCATCAGAATGTAGGTGGCATAGGCATAAACCAGCTTTGCTCCCTCACTTTCAAAATTCGGTGTAAGGAAAGTCAGGTAAAAAAGTACCCCGAAAGGAACAGAGGACCAGAGGATCCAGGGACGGAATTTACCCCACCGGGTTTTTGTTTTATCAGCTATCATCCCCATGAAGGGATCAAAAATCCCATTCCAGATAAGAGCAACCATGAACAATGTCGTTGCTCTGCTGTTTCCCAGTTTCAGTACTTCTGTGAAATAGGTTACCTGAAACATCATGATAGTCTGGAAGAAGAAATTAGCGGCTCCGTCCCCAAGACTATAACCAAGTTTTTCCTTAAAGGAAAGTTTTGTTACACCTGTTGCCATATGAATAAGATTAGAAACGAGTTAAGTTAAGTATGGCGTGAAATTAAAAAAAAATATGAGAGTACCGTGACTTTTGCAGAGAAAAAGTCATTTTTACTATAAGTATCCTCAGGGATATAGCTGAAAAGCTAATCACGTAGATCGCAGGTACTTACTTATCCAGGTCGCAACAAGCCTGATACAGGTTTTCAACCAATTCGTTCAGTTTTCCGGTGGGCGTAGCCGAAAAGGCAAGCCGGATCACATTCCCGAAAACAATAACTCCTGTGCTGTATTTCTCAAGAAGGTGCTGCCGGATGTTTTCTGCTTCAAGCCCTGGTTTGATCACCACGCACATAAAATATCCCGAGTTGAATGGCAGTGCCTCGAAATACTTTCCGTAAGCCTCATTTTTAAAAGCATCTTTCAGAATTGCATAGCGCGTCTTAAGCAACTCATACTTTTTCTTTTTTGTTGCTTCGTAGGAATCGCTCAGGTAAACATTCAGCAGGAGGGTTTGCGAAAGATGGCTGATGTTGGAAATGTTACCACGAATGGCACCAGCTGTTTTAGCCTCCAGGGCTTCATACAGTTCGGGCGTCCCCCCCTTGATCCCATAGGTGATAAATCCTACGCGGAAACCCCAGACATAATCCTCCTTCGTTGGACCATCCAGTTTAACCGCCAATACGTTTTCATGCATATTCGCCAGCTTCACGAAAATGGATTCCGGAAAGACATGTTCACCATACACCAGGCCGAAGTATGCATCATCGATAACGACAACGACTTTCTTCCCGGCATTTGCAAGCTTTTCGATTTCCCCGGTAATCAGTTCAACCTCGCTGGTGAGCGGTGTATATCCGGAAGGATTGTTCGGAAAGTTGAGCAGGAGGATAACTTTTTCCTGTTTCAGGGAAGAAAGTTTCCTTGCAAAGGCGCTTGTATCGAAGCCTCCCTCATTAAAAAGATTAAAGGTGTCGATGGATGCACCGTATCCGTTGCTGAAGATAAGGTCGTAATTCTCCCAGTACAAGTCAGAAAGGATCACCGTATCTTCAGGATCAGTAAACAGGTAGGCTGCCATGCTGAGGCCATGGGTAAGCCCGTTGGTGGCAATCGGCTTGCTAATAGCCAGGTCTCCTAACGTGGGATTCTTCTTATAGATGAACTCCTTCCATGTATCACGAATCCCAGGCAAACCGTAGCTTGGTGCATAGGGGAAAACATTCTGAATGGGGACATTCAGCATGCTTTCAAACTCCTCGAGGTGCATTGAGGAACCGTCGTCCTCGCGAGCTTCACCAATGGTAGCATTGATATTTTTACCACGCGCCTGTGCAGCCTGTGAAAGAATTCCCTGCTTAGGGAAAAAAATGCTTTTCCCTTTGTCGGAGAGCATTTCCAATACACCCGGGTTCAGTTTTTCAATGATCTTGTTCAGTGCCTGTGCTTGTACATCCATATTTTTATGTTTTATAACATGTTTCAAGAATGCTAAAATAGAGAATTATCCTGAAAAAATCGAGGCGGTTTCAGCGAGTGTTGTGGCTTGTTGAAAAGTATTTAATGGGAGTCAGTATGCTGTAAGTTTGGGATTTATTCTGATCCAGGCTTTGAAGAGATGCCCAAATTCGGCGTCTCTTTAAAAAACGAGCAGGAAACAGGAATGAACAAGCACAATAAAATAAATATCCGAATAGACCGTTAACTAAGAAACTCAATCTTTAATTTAAAACCTCATGAAAGCCCTACCCCTCTTTTTTTCCCTTTTATGTTTATCCTTTTTCGGTAATGCCAATGCCCAGGATGAAAAACAGCAAACGGTTTTTCTGAATTTTGGACTAAATACCTGTTATGAGCATGTTATTGATCACACGTATATAGGAATATTAACTGAGCTTGACGCCTATATGTATGATCAGACGCGTCTGGAAACGGGGCTTTTTTCGATAGGCCTGGAATTTCAGCCCGGAAAGACGCTGTCACATGAGCTGGAGCTCATGCCCCTCTATATTTCCAGGGATAATAACCTGGAATACCAGGAGTATGATTCTCAACCTGATGAACCCATGGTAACCGGGGGCGAGACCACCACCTTCCTGAAAACTTACCTCCGCTACCAGGCCAGCTATTATTTCCTTCCGGAGAAAATACTTAGTCCATCGGTGGGATTGTCAGCACAGCTTTTCTATGATTACCTGAGTACGATCCCGAAAACCACGGAGGACTTTCCATACCGCGAGTATGCCCTGGGGGTTCGTCTGGCACTTGTACCCGGAATCAGGGTGAGGCTCAATGACATTCTTGCTTTTGATCTCGATGTGCCCCTTGCCCTGGGGCAGGTGAACCTTGACAGGAGAAGGTATGATAATCCGCTGATTCCTCTTTCCGAGCGGAATATCTCCAAAACAGAGGCGGAATTTCTACCAGTCAGCTACATCTTTCGCGCAGGAATTTCCTGCAAAATCCGTTGACTTTTGGTTATACTTGCATAATAAATAACCGTGGCGCATCTCTCGTCTCCTCGGAAAAGTCCGGATTTCAAACCATAAGCTACACATGAAGACAATTATTAAAACACTCGTACTGGTCAGTATCTCCCTTTCTCTGGCAATAGGTGCCAGGGCCTGCACTACCTTCTGCCTCTCAGATTCAACGCACCTGGTTTTCGGGCGGAATTATGACTTCCCAACAGGGTATGGCCTGGTGGTTATCAACAAAAGGAACGTCAAAAAAACTACTGCTATGCTGCGGCCCCCTGAAAAAACCATGGAGTGGACCTCGAAGTATGGCAGCATCACGTTTAACCAGATCGGGCAGGAATTCCCCCATGGAGGTATCAATGAAAAGGGACTGGTGATTGAGATGATGTGGCTTGAAGGAACAAGGTATCCGGAGGCCGACGAGCGCTATGGTCTGACGGAACTTCAGTGGATACAATACCAGCTTGATAATGCAGCCAGTGTGGAAGAAGTGCTGGCGAGCAGAGAATGGCTCAGGATTTCCAACCAATCCACCGCGCCGCTTCATTTTCTGGTATGCGATGCAAACGGAAATACGGCAAGCATTGAGTATATCGAAGGGAAGATGGTATTCCATCGTGGCGAAGACCTCCCCCTACGCGTACTGAGTAATGACATGTATGGCGAAAGCCTGAAATACACGGAAAGCCGCTCTGAATCCGGCGGAAAGAAAAACACCCCCTGGACAAGCAGTTCTCCGGACCGCTTTGCCAGAGCTGCCTATATGATTAAAAACTACGAAGATGAAGACATCATCGACTATTCATTTGATATTTTGAAAGCGGTAAGTCAGGGCTCCTACACACACTGGAGCATAGTCTATGACATTTCAAACCTAAGCATCAACTACCGCACCCTGCCAAACCAGGAAATCCGCTCCCTCAGCCTGGAAGATTTTGATTTTTCCTGTGGGTCACCTGCGCTGTATGTTGATATCAACGAAAATATCCCGGATATTGAAAGGGCATTCCGGCCCTGCAACTACCAAACCAACAGGGACCTGTTGGAAAATGTATGCAACAATGTGAAATTTCTTAGTCAGATGCCTCCCGAAGCCCGTGATATGACTGCTAACTATCCGGAAACAACAAGCTGTGCTCCCTGACCATTTTTTAAGTATACTTAAATTATTTTTTAAGCATGCTTAAATTTTCGTTGCGTTTGCTTTAGGGTACTGAGTTAGTCGCGCCAATAAATATATTGTTTAGCCACGAACCTCTTTAGAGCTCAACGAAGATAATTTCACCAACCGACCAAAGGGAGCTTACCGAAGGCAATTTGCACGAATGGAAACCCATCTGGAAAATCCTTTCCTCCGAATCCATCTATTGCCTTCCTTCCCGCTTTCTCTTCTAAGATATTATCCGTAATTTCAAGGCCTTAACCAGAATAAGTGGGTAATGAAAATTAAATTCTTACTGGCCATCCTGAGTGCAGGCTTACTGGCTGATATTGCAGCGCAGAATGGAGTAATCATACAGGAAAACACTGTAGGCGTATGCACCATGGACGGGATTATCGAGACCAGTGCCACAGGGTATACCGGGGAGGGCTATGCAAACATCGACAACGGTACAGGCATAGGCATGAGTTGGAGCTTTACGGTCGATGGAACGGGTAACTACCTGGTCTACTGGCGCTATGCACTGGGTGGCTCCGATGTAACCAGTCGCGATGCTGCATTATTGATAAATAATATTTCCACAGATTCCGTCAGGTTCCCTCATTCCGGTTCCACATCCTGGGCGGAGTGGGTCTGCACGGATACCTTCACGATACACCTGGAGTCGGGATACAATAAGATACACCTGGTATCAATCACTGAGAAAGGCCTTCCAAACCTGGATTATTTCCATATTCTGGATGACGAAGCAGTACCCGTTGAATGTGTACCCTCCTATCATATGACAGTTTCCCAGAACGATACCGGGGCCGGCACCATAGATTACACCCCAAAACAATTTTTATATGACTACGGAACTGTAGTTACCGTCAGTGCAACAGCGAATGCAGGATACATCTTCCACAGCTGGTCGGGAGAGGTTGCCGATACCTCCAGGGTGTTCAGCTTTGAAATTAGGGAAAATACAGACCTGGAAGCGCTGTTTTATCCGGCTGGCACGGAGGGTGATCCTGAGGCCATAGGTTATGCCACTGTTCAGCACGACAACGGCACACCCTATTTACTGACAGGCGGTGCCCCGGGTACAAGGGTGCAGGCCAATTCTCTGACGGAACTCCAGAATTACCTTTCTTCTGACCTGCCCCTGACGGTGGAATTGGGCAGCCATATCACCGGAGTGAATACGGATGAGATCGTGATCAGTTCGAATAAAACCCTGATAGGGATCAATGACAGTGCACACATTGAGGGCATCCGGACACAGATTAACGGCTCCCGCAACATCATCATAAAGAACATTACCTTCTCCGGAGTGGTCCGGTATGACGCATTCGAGATCAACGGCGGGGCCAGGAACGTCTGGATAGACCATTGCAATTTCTATTCGGACCGTGACCATGACAAAGACTATTACGATGGTTTACTGGATATTAAAAACCAGTCGACCTTTCTGACCGTCTCCTGGACCCGGTTTCACGATCACCACAAAGCCATACTGATCAGTTCCGGCGATGAGGAATGGGGTGATACCGTCATACGGATTACCTTTCATCATGATGCATTCTATAACTGCGGTTCCCGTTTACCCAGTTTGCGGTTCGGAAAGGCCCATCTCTTCAATAATTACTACCTGAACAATGGTACCAGTATCAATACCCACATGAATGCCTGTGTACGGGTAGAAAATAACTATTTCGACAATGCAGGAACAGGAGTTGGGAGCCTTTATACCGAAGTACCTGGAGGGGTTCAGCTGATTGACAACATATTCGTAAATACCGGTTACAGCGAGGAGCCCATCTGTGAACTGGATGTCCCCTACCCCTATGAGTCGGTTATGCATCCTGCAGAGCAGGTGCCGGATACCGTACTCGCAGGTATCGGGATAAACCTGAATGACGGACTTGAGCAGTCCGTAAGGAACAACCTGCTTGCCATCTATCCCAATCCCTCAGACGGGCAGATCATCATCATGCTTGATCCAACAGCCGGAGAGATCCGGCAAATTTCTGTTTTCTCCATTACCGGGAAACACGTGTTCCGGACAGGGAGCATGCCCTTCAATGGCAGCATTGATCTTTCCGCGCTGGATGGTGGCATGTACTTCCTGCAAGTCACCAGCAGCAATGGCATTTACAGGAAGGCCATAACCATTTATTAATCCATACAATCGCATTTAAGGAATCAAAACACTGTCAGGCATGCATACTTTTTTAAATATATCCCCTCCTTTATTCTGATCATGTTCTGGCCCTTCATTGGTGCGGGCCAGACCATTACCATCCCTGAATTTATGGCCTCCAACAGTACTGTATTAGTGGATGAGGACGGAGATTTTTCCGACTGGATCGAACTTCATAATGCAGAACCCTTAGCGGTATACCAACATTTCGTATGCCCTCCTGAACGTTGAGTATACCTGGCTTGGAACTGCCACGCCGGGTGAGGCCAACACCGGTAGCCGGTATGTACTACCCCCGGATATCCGGGGACTGTTTACAGCATTGGTAAACGAACATTTCTTTGAAGGAGGAGCCCGTATCCCTGAAAGGGACTACAGGCGGTACACCGACTGGCATGATGTGATCGATACCGCCATTATTTGCGATCCGGCGCGGTGGAACTCCGAATCCTCACCCAAACCGGACATCCGGGAAACCAGTCCCCACAGCTTCATCGATACCTACTTCCCGGTTCACACTGAGAATGTTTTCAAGCAGCTGATTTTCAATTGATATGCGCCACTTTGATAATGACTTAAGTAGCAAAAAAAAAGGACCTGAAAACAGGCCCTTTTTAATATCCTCCTATATCTTTTTACCAATATAAAAGGCATAGCCATAATGCGCTTTGTATTTAACATACAATGCCTGCTCATAGCGTTCAAAGGCAATATACTCTTCCGCCATCCTGTTGCCGGCATGGGTTCTCAGAAACTCTTCCTGTGCCGCAAGCTGCGGGGCATAAAAATGCTCTGTCCAGCAGTTTTCAGGAAGTACAAACGCTGCAACAGGAACATACCCAGCTTTCTGCATCTGAGCCAGTTTATTAGGGATTGTATCGATCTCCGGGTAACCGGCCTGCCAGAAATCCTCTATTTCAGCCGGCCTTTTCTCCGTAAACCATGTTGCCTCAGTCACGGCAATGAACCCTCCCTTTTTCAGGAAATGGTACCATTCATTCAGTCCGCGTTCAAAGCCCATACAAAATATGGCTCCTTCCGACCAGATAAGGTCCAGTTCTTCCTTTTGAAAAGGAAGATCTTCCATTGAACCTACGATGCCTTTAACCCGATGCTGCAAATTGGCTTTCCCGGCATTCCGATTGAAAAGATCAATAAACCTGTCGGACCTGTCGATTCCGGTTACAATTCCCGGGATGTGTTTTGCCAAAACCATAGTCTGGCCCCCCGTTCCGCAACCGATATCAGCTATTTTGGAATACTCACTGAGACCTTCAATGAAGCTTAAAGCTCTGATGGTCATCTCCGGGCTTCCAGGACCCTGCCTTTCGATCAATGAATAATATTCATGGATCAGATTGATATCAAAGTTGTATATAGATTTGCTTTCTTTACTCATGATGTTTAACTATTAGTTGGATCCTGAGCAGCAGAATATAAAATGGCTGCCAGGACAGATTATACTATGATAATAAAAATGAAGTATGCTCCGGCAGGAATGCCCGAGCTCAACGAAAAGGGATAACCAGTGGCCGGAAGCCAGAGGCTATTTACTTTACCAGATCCTTCTTATTGTTAAACATGCATAGCTTTTGGTACGGTAAAATTACATCTTTCAGATTACTTTTCCTGCAGCTTAAAAGATTTCTCCTGAAAAAACCGCAGGAATTGTACGCTTTTTTGAAAGCCTGTGTAACTTTACGTATCGTAGAACCAACACTTAAAGACATGCGCAGACTATTACCCTTATTTTTTGCAGGAATTATCCTCCTGATCGCCTGCAAACCGGAACCTTCCGCAACGAATAATCCACAAAAAGACACCCAGGCTACTGTCTACAATACCATTGGAGAGATCGTGAAACTTGACAATGCCATGGATGACTACCTGGCTCCCGGTTCAAAAATCCAGATCCTGGGAGAGGGTTTCAACTGGTCGGAAGGACCGGTGTGGATAGAGACCGGCGGCTACCTCCTGTTTTCGGATGTGCCGGAGAATACCATCTACAAGTGGAAAGAGGGAGAGGGTATCAACGTATACCTCAAACCTTCGGGCGCTACCGGCCTGCAGGAAAATTCTTCCGGAGAAGGGTCAAACGGCCTGATGCTGGATGGTAACGGGAACCTCTTACTCTGCCAGCATGGCGATCGGCGCATAGCCCAAATGAATACCACCCCCGACAATCCTAAGCCGCAATATGTGACGCTGGCCGATAATTACCAGGGGAAAAAATTTAACAGCCCGAATGACCTGGCTGTTTACAAGGACGGAAGTATCTACTTCACGGATCCACCCTACGGTCTCCCCAACTGGGAAAATTCACCCCTTGCCGAGCTTGATTTCCGGGGTGTTTTCAGGGTGGACACTAAAGGTTTGGTCAGTTTACTCACCGATAAACTCAGTCTGCCGAATGGCATTGCGTTCAGCCCCGATTATTCAATATGCTATGTAAATGTTTCCGATCCTTCGAACCCGGTTATCATGGCCTATCCTGTTAAGGAAGACGGGACCTTTGGAGAAGGCTCTGTACTCTTTGATACAAAACCCATAATGGTCGATGGCCCCGGTCTTCCCGACGGGCTTCGCGTTCATCCCTCCGGAGTTCTTTTCAGCTCCGGCCCCGGCGGCATCCTGCTGATCAGTCCTGAAGGAAAACACCTGGGAACCATCAACACCACCCAGGCTACCGCAAACTGTTGCTTTGATGCCCGTTACGAATACCTGTATATGACTGCAGACCAGTACCTGCTGCGGGTTCCGATCGTTCATTAGCCTGGCGAAGGATAGCGAATCCAGAACATCATAAACAGCCTTTTTGATACAGGCATGACCGTCTACCATGCTGTACGCAACCATTTATCAACTGGATCATCATGGTCCAGAACGCAAAATCATTTCGTATGCAACACTGGACCCTGCTACTACTTCTTGCCATACTGGCATTAGGTTGTGAGAGAACCAAAGAAAGAGTAATCGGTATCAACATCGAAACCGGGGCTGCTGAATATTTAGTGAACACTCCTGTTGATGTGCGCCTTACCAATCACCTGGCCTTTTCCGCCAACTATTTCATCTGCGACCAGGTAGATTTGGGCCCGGCCCGGATCATGAAATATCAGAACAACGAATGGACCGGTGAGGAATATGCTGTAGTCTGCACCCAAATGGGACCCTCGGGATATTATGGTGTTTTCAGGATTGGAGAAACCCGGTACGATACCGTAATGTTGTTTAATGAAACCGGACTCTTCAGGTTCAGGTACCGCTTCATGGTGAAGGAAGACACCCTGGAATATGATTCCAATGAATTTCGTATAGTGGGTTTAGAAAATTAGAACATACAATCCGTAATTGATCATAATTACCACTTCGCTTAATCGAAGGTTTTCATCCCTGAAAAACAGAAAAAATTGCGGAAACAGCCTACTAACTGTACCCCACTTCACTAAATCAACTCATTTTCTTAATATCTTCACAAAAATGAAGCAACCATATGCTGATGGTTTGCATCTGAGTAGGAAACCTAAATACAAACGCATATGAATCGTCTTAAGATCGGATTTCTTAAAAAGAGCAATAAATTCATCGGTATCCTGCTTTCCATCCTGGGGTTTGGCGCCGCCTATGGCTTGATGGGCTGTGAATATGGCACCCCCAATGTGGAGTATGGAACCCCTAATGCCACCTTCATAGTAAAAGGAGAAGTTAAATCGGCAAGCGGATCCTCCGCCATCCCGAGTGTCCGGGTAGTACTTGGATATGACACTGCCTACAGTGATGCTTCAGGGAAATACGAGGTTAAGGTCGGGGAATTTCCGGAAGATCAAGTGTTCCTGGTTGAATTCAGGGATGTCGACGGTTCAGAAAACGGGGAGTACCAGCCCCTGGATACCCTGGTGGAGTTTATAGATCCTGAGTTCACCGGCGGTGACGGCGGATGGGATGCCGGAGAAACCAGCAAGGACGTAGATGTAAACATGAAATCCGTGAAATGAGCGTTTCCAGGATCCCGCTAAAAAAACGGCTTGCCCTTAAACTTCACAACAACTACAGGAACAACGAAAAGAAAATTCACCAGTTGAATTATATTTTCTGGGAATGCACCCTTAGGTGCAACCTGAACTGCATCCACTGCGGCAGCGATTGTTCAAAAGATGCTGCCGTCAAAGATATGCCCCTGGAAGATTTCCTGGCCGCTCTGGACGATGTAAGACCTATCGTTGATCCCCATAAGACCATGGTAGTTTTAACGGGCGGGGAGGCCATCCTCCGAAAAGACATTGCAGCGATCGGTCATGCCCTGTATCAGAGAGAATTCCCCTGGGGCGTTGTCTCCAACGGGATGGGCATGGACAAGCCGATGCTGGAGAAGCTGATCCGGTCCGGGATCCGTGCCATTACCATCAGCCTCGATGGCCTCGAAGCTTCCCACAACTGGCTTCGCGGAAACCCGAGAAGTTTTTCGAATGCCGTACGGGCTATCCGTTTGCTTACCCAGATACAGGACCTCCGGTACGATGTGGTCACCTGTGTCAACCAAAGAAACTTTAGCGAACTGACGGAACTTTACAATTTCCTCACAGGTATAGGCTTGAAAGAATGGAGGATCTTTACCATCTTCCCGATCGGCAGGGCACGGCAGCATGAAGAGCTGCAACTGCAACCGGCAAACTTTAAAGGACTGTTCGACTTCATTGCAAAAGTCCGGAGCGAAGGTAAAATTAAACTCAACTATGGTTGCGAAGGTTTCCTCGGTAACTATGAAGGGCAGGTCAGGGATAACTTTTTCTTCTGCCGTGCCGGGGTTAATGTGGCTTCCGTACTGGTTGACGGCTCGATCTCAGCATGCCCAAACCTGAGGGAAAACTTCATCCAGGGAAATATCTACAAAGACAGCTTCCGGGAAGTCTGGCTGACAAAATATTCCCTTTACCGCGACCGTAGCTGGACAAAAACCGGTAGCTGCGCCGAGTGCGACTTTTTCAGCTATTGCGAAGGCAACGGCATGCACCTGCGGGATGAGAAAACCGGTGAATTGCTGTTCTGCCATCTGAACCGGATCCTGGAGGGTGAAAAGGCTGCGGAAAAGTAGCCTTTTTTTGATCATTTAGTTAGCTATGTCTAATTATTTTGTATATTTGCCGGATAAATGCCGGATACATGGAGCAAAGCCTGGAACAGATACTGAATACAATTCTACATTCAAGCGAGATGCTTGAAGATGAAATGAAACAGGACTCGGACCTAAAAGACCTGACACAAAGGCAATTATATTGCATTGAGCTGATTCATGAGATGCAGAACCCAACCCTGACGGAGCTGGCTTTAAAGATGAACATTGCAAAGCCTTCCATGACGGTTATGATCGAAAGGCTGGATAAAAAGGGCCTGATCCGGAAGGTGATCCCGGATACCGATCGGAGAACAGCCCATGTCCACCTGACCCAAAAAGGGGAACAGGCCGCACTCCTGCACACCCAGCTACACCGTCAGATTTCAGCTATGCTAACAGCGGACCTCACTGAATCAGAGCAGCAGATCCTGATGGTATTACTTAATAAATCGGCACAATCACTTATAAAAAAAATTCAGTTAGTTAGTAAAGTATAACTTATTAAGGGGAATATGGACAAGACCAGAGCGGGATATCTTGAAGGCATCGTTTCCATCATCATCAACACGGCACTTTTCGGCCTGAAATTATGGGCAGGGATCGTTACGGGATCTATTGCGCTTGCTGCAGATGCATGGCATACCCTATCCGATTCCATCAGTTCGGTCATAGTCGTTATCGCCGTCCGTTTATCCACCAAAAAACCGGATAAGGAGCATCCGTTCGGGCATGGCCGTTGGGAGCAGATCGCCGCCCTCTTCATCGCCTTTCTGCTGGCGATCATTGCCTACGACTTCCTGAAAGATTCCATCCTTAGATTCGGGGACCACCGGTCGACCCATTTCGGTACCCTGGCTATCGTGGTGACCCTCATATCCATCATAGGAAAAGAAGCGCTTGCCCAGTATGCCTTCCATATCGGCCGTAAAACCGGGAATGTCAGTATAAAGGCTGACGGCTGGCACCACCGTACCGATGCCCTATCATCCATTGTCGTACTTTTAGGGATCCTGTTTGCAAAGAAATTCTGGTGGATAGACAGCGTACTTGGGGGTACCATTGCCCTGATGTTGTTCTATGCCACCTATGAAATCGCCAGGGAAGCCATTACCAAACTTCTGGGTGAAAAACCCAGTCAGGACCTGATCGACAAGATCACCGAGGCGAGCCGCCAGCTATACAGGGACGACCTGCAACTTCATCACTTTCACATCCATAATTACGTTACCCACCAGGAGCTGACCTTCCATATCAAGCTTTGCAGTAGCCTGAGCATTGAGGAAGGGCACAAGATCGCCACCCAAACCGAAAATATGATCCTGGATAAATTCAACATCATTGCCACCATCCATGTTGAGCCGCTGGATTTTGTCCATAGTTCCGATTAATGTAGCTTAGCAATGTCTATACCCGGAAATATAGCTTTTCTCCCGCTGCTTATACAGCTTCCCGTACCGGAAACCGGTACCCTGATCCTGGCAGCACTGGCAGTGACGATCATTCTGTTATGGAGCCTGTCCATCATTCAGATCCTGAGGTCCAAAGATCTTTCCGACCGCAAGAGTTTCTTTTTATTGTTGTTGGTATTCCTGCTCCCCATATTGGGGGCAGTCGTGTATTTTATCCTGAACGATACGAAACAAAAAGACCAGCCGGAAGACAAGTAGAAACAAATTAGCCTGCCTGCAGCCTGTGTACCACATGCGTTCCGGTAAATAAAAAAAAGGCCACTGACATAGGGTTGTCAGCCGGGGCCTGTATCTTCGTATAGATCCGGGGCTAAAAATGGCTGATCATTCTTAGTAAAGAAAAGTCGTACATTTGATTCCGGGCAGACGATACAAAAACTGTCTTACCAACTAAAAATCCTATGCCGACAACACCTGCCAACTACGAAGGAATGATAGCACCCTGCGGGATGAATTGCGGGCTCTGCATCGGTCATCTGAGGGAGAAGAAGTCCTGCGGGGGCTGTTTCAAAATTGACGATCCCAACAAACCCGCTCACTGTCGCAGCTGCTCCATGGTGAATTGTGAATTCCTGGCCGCCACCTCATCCGGTTTCTGCTACGAGTGTAAGATATTTCCCTGCACCCGACTTAAAAACCTTGATAAACGCTACCGCACAAAGTATGGAATGAGCATGCTGGAAAACCTGGAATCCATTCGGCGTGACGGGCTGGAACAGTTCATAATTCACGAGTTAATCCGTTGGAAATGCCCTCATTGCGGGGCTGGCTTAAGCGTACACAGGGATTTTTGCTTGGTATGTAAGACAGAGATTGTGAGAAGAAGTAATTAGAGCTGCTGCTGTTTCCCCAGTCAGTGATAGTTAATTTAGGGATGATCTCCGGGGAATCAGAATGAAACCTCAGAATAATTGATCAGGCAATCCCTGAACAAATCAGCCTTGCCATCCTGCATGCCAGATTTTTTTGGTAACTTGGACGGTAGAAAATAACAGGCAGGAGAAGACAGGCCCGCAGGATCGATGAGGCAGCTACTCCCCTGCCGCTATCGCTGTACAACATGATACTCTATGCCAACTGCACCGAGTGCGAAGAGGAAATACTCTTCCGGACCGGTTCTCTAAATCGGGCCGACCTCAGGGAAACCTACGGGGAAAGCCTGCAGCTTACCTGCACACGTTGCCTTAAAGCCGATCACTATCCACTGGCAGACCTGCAGGCCCGCACAAGTAAAAGAGCTTTCCTCCTCTCTGCCCTTGTCCTGCTGATCGGGACCCCGGCGGGACTCGTCTATTTTTGGGATTACATCGGGCAATCATTGGTATACGCCTCTGCTGCCCTGGTTTGCATCATTTCTATACCTGCAGGCGTTTACCGGATCCTGCACAGCAGCGAAGAAAAAAAGGTCAGGGCCTTTAACCGGAGTCAGTAAAAGCCTCAGTATCTCACTCCGGGAATTCGTCATCGCGTTCCACGATAAGCTTGCCTTGATCCTGACAATTTACCTGGCCTGCCACCTGATCCAAAGACTTAAATGGTACTGAACTGTCTGGAAGAAAATGAAAACTAAGCGAACAGAGCAATAAGTTCCCTTCTGATAACCTCAAATCAGACAATATCTGAATGTAGAAAACCAACTTTTTCACCGGTAAATTTTACAAATTAACCGTTATACACTCCTTTGTTGAAAACTTGTTAAAAAGTATTTATATGTTACAGGTTATGTGATTTAGTATGTATGCGATTGTATTTCAATGAATTATACCTTTTTTATCGAATTTATTTCAATAAAAGTCTCCAAAAACCTCCCGGCCCCCTTCCCGGAAGGCTTCGGCCGGATACAAGAAAGGATCTTTTTTCATAATTTGGAGATATAGAATCCAAAAGTCAGGGGAATCATTACCTGGCGTAAACTAAGATTGCACTACTATGATCCACAAAGCATAACAGAAACCAGGCACAAGAATCTACATAAAGCATGTCCGGACAAACTTTATGTGAATTCCGATATCCCTGAACCGGCTTGAAATAATCATCGCATTGCCCCTGAGTGTAAAGCTTTAGAGTGTTTTATTACTATTGCCATTCATGAAGCCAGCCTACCAGAAGGGTATGCATAAGTATAATCATCTAAATTCTTTTAAAATGGAAACAAGCTTAGAAAAAGCAATGAAAGACAGGGTCCTTACCGGATTCAAAAACTGGAACAGCGGATACGAATCGTGGCTGGAATGGTGCAACACCCTGTATGAGCCGGATTCATACTACAATGTTGCCGGACAAAGACTGACCCTCCAGGAGTATAAGGACCTGATGGGTAAGCTCTTTCAGGTCTTCGATATCGAGCTGGGCAAATTCCACAACATGATTGCCAAGGACGATTGGATCTCGATCCGTTACGATGTTACGATCATCAATAAGCACACTGGTGAGCGCACTGAACAGCAAACCATGGAATTCGTAAACTTCAAGGACAATCCGGAGCCCATCGGCGCACGGGTCATCGAAGGCTGGGCCCTTTCCGACAAGCCTGTTTCAGCGCCTCATTAATGGCACTACACACCTATACTCCTGTGCTTACTCAGGCACAGGAGTAGCAGGGTGGTATCCGGGATCGCCATGTATTTTGCGGAAGAATGAAAAGGACAATTTCCAGGGAAATGTTGTGAGCGCTTCAATCCGATGGCTGACCAATCCACCTGTTGATCGGACAGATTTCAGTCGTATGGCTACATCATAAAAATAATCCCGGCCGGACGCAACGAATACCACTTCCCGCCCATCTATCCAAAAAATCAGATTAAAAAAATTGAGCATGATGAGCCCATATTCACTTCTGCCGGTCCTGGCCACGATGCTCCTGTTGAGCGGCTGCGAAAAAAAAGTTAATGAGCCCCTTTCGGCTGAAGTGGAGTATATAAAATACGGTACTTCATTCGGGGAGTGCCTGGGCTATTGCCGAAACGAGTTAACCCTTTACGGAAACACCATCAATCTGCAAAAAAGCGGATGGAACCTGGAAGGTGCACTGCCTGGGATTTTACTGACGGATAATATTGATGACAGGTACCCGAAGGCCATACTCGACCAGCTGAACCTGCAGGAGTTTTTCAGTCTGGATTCTGTCACAGGCTGTCCCGACTGTGCCGACGGGGGTGCCGAGTGGATTGAGATAAAAGGCAAAGGGAAAACCTATAAAGTGATCTTTGAATACCAGAATGAACCTGAAGCCCTTTCTGACTATATTCATTACCTGCGTACCTATTTACTTGCTTTTCCGGCTGACAATTCTCAGGATGTTGACTTCAATGGGAGGGTATTGATCGACCAACAGGGAACCATAAAAAAATTCATCGGTGCTTTTCATGAATATCCGGCACAGTATGTGATCCAGGTAGTCGATCACCGGGATACACTGTATTATTATGATGCCGGATTAGACAGCAGCTTTAAGACAGATAACCTGGATGTTGTCTTCAACGGGGCCCTCCAGGATGGTTCCACCCTCATCTACACTTCACAAGCACAGGAAATGCCGGAGGCAGATTTAATGGCCCGGAATATAATTACTGTTGGCCTGGTTGCTGACTAGAAGCCTTGTATTCTTCTTTAAGCGGCATTCTTACTGAATCGTTCCCGAAGCATTTTCACCCTATGAGTGAGGCATAATCCCCCTATCATTCAAAGGCAATGATACCTTCTACCGCATAAAAGGTGATTCCATCGGTAAATTACCCCCGTTCACCGAAAAATGATTTCGCGGAAGAGGCTAAGTCTGTACTTTCGTATGCAAATTATCAGAACCATGATTTCAATTTTCGGAACAGGAATTATTGGGCCACTGTACGGACTGACAGTGACCGATACCGAAATTCGGACAGCCCACCCGGCAGTAAGCACAGAGCCAGAGTTAAAAGATCATGGAATAAAGAAGGATATCCATCCGGAACGTTAGGCTGTGATGCAGGCTGGTCTCCAGCCTGCCATACCTCCCAATAGGGGTGAATTCGGTAGTAGCAGTTAATCAGGTCAGCTATCAAACCATTGCTCGTATGCCAGCATCAAGCAGAACAATAGAGTTTCCCAGGTTAACGATGTCATTCAGCAGCTAAACAATGTCACCCGGCAAAATGCTGTTGTCAACGAAGATCTGGCACCCAGTGCAGAAGAAATGAGCAGTCAGGCCGAACAGTTCAAAGACATGATAAGTTTCTTCAAAGTGCCTGACACCAAGCACAGGCGGCAATATGCAGTGTTAATAAAGGTTTCAGCGGTTTACGCAGCCAGATAAGCCTCTTGAAATTTTTTTGTACCTTGACCAAGAAAAAAGCCTGCATTACCTTACAAAGAATAAGACCAAAACGCTACTCATCATGCATAAACGAAACCTTTACTTTCCTGCCATGCTTTGCCTGCTGGCATTCCTGTCCTGCGAAGGAATCCGTGATTTGAACCCTGAAGAAACCTTTGAGGAAGCCAATGCCCCGGTTGAATTAAGCCATGACAATATGGTCTTCCACAGTCCCTGGGGTTATGAGAAAGAAGATAATGAATCGCGCTATTACCCCATGCTGGTTTCCGGCATGTGGGGCGAGGGCGAGCAGTATTATCAGGAAGTGGCACAAAAATACCCGGCTTTTGTCATCGATTACCAGAAAAGCTCCTCCTCCGACGGGCAGGCCCTGGCAACATGGATCAGAAGTGCGATAGAAGCAGGGTACCGGATCGACACAAATCGTATTTACCTGACCGGATTTTCGTACGGCGGTTCCAGCAGCTACCCCCTGGCAAAGGGCATGTATGCCGAAGGACTTTACTTTGCCGCCATCATTCGTTGTGCAGGCCAGAGTCAGCCGGACCTGGGCAACGACATTGCCCAACAAACCGCGGTATGGTACCATATCGGCCTATCGGATACCGAAACCCGGGTGCAGGTTGCCCGTGAGGCCCTGGAGTACATGCGCAATTATGAATGCAACAGCAAAGCCAAAGAAAAAACAGCTACGGATAGCCTTGCGGGATATGAAAGAACCACGGTGACCCTCACCCGCTCCGGCATACCCATGTTCATCTACAGCGAGTATACCGGAATGGGGCATACACCGGGCCCCTGCTATACCGATGACGAGCTGTTCCCGTGGCTTTTCAACCATTCCCTGAAGTACCGATAAGAGAAATGATTTCAGGTCGATATTAACAATGTGCTGATAGCCTGATTTGATATATCCCAAAGATTTTTGAACTGCGTGTAAGCTGTTTGCTTGTGGCCGAAAACCATAGCTGTTCCTCCCTTTGTAGCCTCGTATACCCTTTCTGTTCAGCCTACCAGGCTGAAAGCATGGGGAGTACCGGAATTTGCAGTCCTGCTTCGTTATTCCCTCCGATCATGCTTTTCAAAAAATTCTTTGTAATTTCTGGTCACCTTATTCCCTGTTTGTCATTAATACTAAAAACGCTTATGTCGGACGATCAAATGATAGACCGTATCAGGAAAGGAGACCAGGATCAGGCGTTGGATGCCCTGTACAAAAACTATCCTGCGTTCCTCAATTCCTTTGTAAAGTCGGGAGGGAAAAGGAACGATGCCGAAGATATCTTCCAGGATGCCCTGCTGATTTTCATTGAAAAGATCCTTAACCGGAATTTCACGCTTACCTGCAGCATAAACAGCTACCTGTTCAGCATCTGCCGCAACCTGAGCCTGGTATATTTCAGGGACCATCAGAAAAAAGCGGGCATCAAACCGGAGACCGGTGACGATCAGGTGAGCCTGGAAAGCATCGAAAAATTTATCGAGCGTGAAAGACAATTCAGTGCCCTGGACCGTATTCTGGTCCGTGTAGGGAAGAAATGCATGGAAATCCTAAACCTTTTCTATTTCAGCGGGCTAAATATGAATGCCATAGCCATAAAACTGGGATTCAGCAGTGAGGTATCTGCTAAAACCCAGAAATACAAGTGTATTGAAAAGGCAAGAAAGTTAACAGAAAGTGTGATGGCTGAACTTAAAACTGAATGGTCATGAGAGGGGAACTTGAAAGAACAGCACGTATAGAAAGCTACCTGCTCGGAGAACTTAGCAGCGCAGACCGCCAACAGTTTGAGCAGGAGATGCAGCAGGACGCTGCCCTTGCCGGCGATGTTGAAGCCCAAAAGATCCTGATGGAACGAATCAGGATGATCAGCTTTCGGAAAAACATCCAGGCAGCCCACAAACGCTTCCATCATCAAAAGGGGATCTCCTTCCGGAACAGCCGGTTCAACGGAATTCTGATCGGAGTCGCAGGACTCGTACTGATCGGATTGATCACCTACCAACTTGTCAGAAAGCCAAGGGTAACTGCAAGGGTTGAGCTGTGTCATTACATCCAGCCCCCGATACCGGCAGCGGATGTCCCTTTCCGCTCCGATACCATTGACGCCGGAACGGTGAACATCCTGCGGTACGAAACCGGATCGATGCTCCTCATCCCCGATTCTGCCTTCGTCGACAGCAAAGGGAATCCCGTCGAGGGAAACGTTGAGATAAAATTCCGGGAGTTTACCGATGTGTTTGACATCTATCTTTCGGGCATACCCATGGAATACACAACGGATTCAGGCTCCTACTTTTTCGAATCTGCTTCAATGTGCGAGGTATACGCAACTCAAAAAGGGAAAGAGCTAAAGCTCAAACCCGGGAAAGAAATCGAGATTGTTCAGGCAAGCTATACTACCCGGGAGGATTTTGACCTGTACCGCTTCGATAAGAAACAAGGGAGTTGGATCGGGAAGGGAAAGGATCGGCCTGTTGAACCGGGCGACCTGCAAAAATTAAAGAGGGTGGCATTGACAGACCGTGAAGAGGATGCAGCAGGCTATAGCTATCCGGAGTTGGAGCAAATCAGCAGAATTTCCCAACCTTTCATCCCAAAAAAGGCAAGACCGGGGAAAGTAAATTTCTCTATTGCCTTTGAGGAAAACGAATTCCCGGAACTGGCAGGCTTTGAAAATGTACTATTTGAGATCGATGAGTCTGTGAAACCCTTTCAGGAAGGGGATGATGCCATCCTCTGGGAAAATGTCAGGATCGCCGCCGGAAAAAAATCCGGGAGCTACCGGGTCACCTTCACAAAACTGACTCAAAACCTGATGGCCGAGTATACCGCTTTTCCGGTCTTTGAGGAAGATGACTGGGAAAAGGCACTGAAAACCTATAATCAAAAACTTGATGATTATAACCGGAGTTATAAGGATAAAGTGGATCAGCAACAAGAACTGATAGACCTCCGACTGGCAAAACAAGAGGGTATTGATTCTGTCAACCGGGCCATCGAAACCCGGAACAGGAAGATCAGTAAGCAAAGAGGAGCCGATTCAAGCCATGAGGCAGGAATGGCCATGTATCAGCAGGTCTGCGAGCTCAATGCCAAACGGCTTGCAATTCTAAGATCCCTGTATACCCCATCCCGGGTGGTACAGCGCCTGATTGCTGACCAGTACTCGGAAAATAACCTGCTTGCACTTCATGAATTCATCGAGACCGAATTTGACAATATGCTAAAGAGAGAAAAAGAAGCCTTTAAAACTATGGATGCCTACAACAAAGTCATGAGAACCTACTCCATCGATGGCTTCGGGATCTGGAATACCGACACACCCTCCAACCTTCCCTCAGGAATGACACTTAGCGCCTCCTTCAGTGCCGGTGAGGTGTCCCTAAGCTGCAACATCAACCTGATCGATAAAAACAGACGCGCTGTATACCAGTATCCGGTGAAGAACCATCATCATTTCCGATACAATCCGCTTTCGGACAATCTTCTTTGGACGGTGACTCAAGGAAAGTTGTACTACTTCAATAGCTTCAACGACATTCCACCCGAACAAAACAATCGGGAATTTACCTTTGAAATGAGCAAAGTTGACAAACCCCTCACCAGCTATAAAGAAGTTAAAGCGTTACTGGAAGATCTCTAGAACCACCTCGCACCATTCCTGATAGTAATTGCCGAAAATATGACAGCCCTTTTTAGTTTTTCGTCCGTAATTTATCCTAAGGAGTTGAAGCAGGTGCGATTGCCTGTTTCATATAAAAAAAAGAAAAAATGAAAAGAACACTCAAATTACTTTCCTGTTTGCTACTCTTCGGGATCTTCCAACAGGTATTGGCCGATATCCCGATTGTTTCACATCGCTACCTGGCAGACCCGGGTTCCCTGGTATATAATGGCAGGGTTTACCTCTACTGCTCCAATGATGATGAAAATCCGCCGACCGACGATGGCGGCTACCAGATGAGTTCCATCGTCTGCATTTCGAGCAGCGACCTGAAAAACTGGACCGACCACGGCATTGTTTTCCAGGTACCCCGCGATGCCTCCTGGGCAGCTAACAGCTGGGCCCCGACTATTGCTGAACGTAACGGCCAGTTCTACCTCTATTTCGGTAACGGAGGAAATGGTATCGGTGTAGCCACTGCCGACAGTCCTGTCGGCCCCTTTGTCGATCCCCTGGGCGAACGACTGATAAGCTCAGAAACACCGGGAGTTCTTCCTGCCGAGAATCTCTGGCTTTTTGATCCCATGACCTTTATTGACGACGACGGGCAGGCTTATGTGTATTTTGGAGGGAATGGCGAAGATAACCTGCGGGTGATCCGTCTGAATGAAGACATGATCAGCCTGGATGGTTCCGCAACCCAGTTCCATGTCCCCTACTTTTTTGAGGCAGCCTGGATGCACAAGCACAACGGAACCTACTACTTTTCCTATTCTACCAATCCCAGCAATGGCATGCGCATCGACTACCTGACGAGCGATAATCCAACAACGGGGTTTACCTATGGAGGCATCGTATCGCCCCAGCCACCGGATAACAATAACAATAACCACCAGGCAATCTTCGAATTCAAGGGAACCTGGTATGAAGCATACCACAACCGGTATGTAGCCGCACAGGAAGGTATCCCCGCAACCTACAGGCGCAACATCTGCCTCGACAGCTTTTACCATCAGGAGGACGGTTCCATCGTCACCATGGTTAATACGGTTGACGGCCTGCCGCAGGTCGGGTATGTTGATCCCTATGTACGGGTGGAAGCTGAAACCATGGATGCCCAGACAGGCATTTATACGGAGGTTTGCAGCGAGGGAGGAATGGCCCTGAATAAGATTGAGCATGGCGACTGGGTGAAAGTGCGCGGGGTCGACTTCGGCCTGAACGGACCTGCCACCTTTACCGCCAGCGTAGCCAGCGAAATGAAATACGGAGATATGAAGGGCGGGGCCATCGAGGTCCGGATAGACGGCGTGGACGGCACCCTGATCGGAACTGTTGCGGTTTCTTATACAGGAGGCCCGGATCAATGGAAACCCGAAACCATCTCAACGGAAGAGATCACCGGCATTCACGATGTGTATTTTGTATTTACCGGCGGGGATGATGAAAACCTTTTCTACTTCGATTACTGGTTCTTCACGGAGAAGACTGCAAGTGCAGACCTGGCAGCCATCAATGCCATTGTGGCGGACTATAAGATCGATACCCTTCCGGGAAATGACAGCACGCTTATCTCAGTAACCGCCATCTATACCGATGGCACCAGCGTAAATGTAGTATCCGAAACCAGCTATTCCCTCGATCAGGAGGGAATAGTTTCGGTCAGCGACAGCGTCATCCGGGGACTTGACTACGGAGAGGTAACCATAACTGCCTCCTACAACGGAATGACAGATAGTGTAAAGCTGGTGGTTAAGAATATTCCGGGCGAGCTCACCGTCATCGCCCTGCAGGCAGACACCCCGGATATGGTACTGAATGCAGGCACCTCATCATCCGTCATCATCACTGCCGAATATGCCGACGGCCATGTTGAAGACGTCACCGCACAAGCCGAATATAATAGCCCCAATCCTGAAATAGCCACCGTATCAATGGGACAGATCAATGCACTTACTGAGGGCGAAGTGGATATCATCGTCAGCTTTCAGGGTGAACTTGGCGACGCGCAAACCTTAAGTGTTCACGTTACCGTCAGCAGCGGAGCCGGTGTATGGCTTGAAGCAGAGTGCGGCAGTGCTGGTTCGCTTTGGGATATCAAAACCAACAGCAATGCTTCTCACGGACAATACATAACCGTACAAACCGGGAATAACAGTACCGATGCTGCTCCCGACGACTCAGGATTGCTGAGCTTCACCTTCGATGTGGAGGTCAACAGCAGCTATACCCTTTACACCCGAGTGATGTGCCCAAGCGCCAACGATGATTCGTTCTGGCTCAGAATGGACAATGGCTCCTGGGCTATGTGGAACGGGATTGCCGGTTCCTCCTCCTGGACCTGGACCAGCTTCCCAACAAGCTATGAACTAAGCGCAGGCACCCACACCCTGACCATTGGGTACCGCGAGGACGGCGCCCTGCTGGATAAGCTCTGGATCTCCACCAACGCTGATGCTGTATTAACCGACCTGGGCGCTGATGCAGAAAATTGCCCTGAGGACACATCCCTGGTTTCGGATCATGTCCAGGCTGTTCAGCTTTTCCCCAACCCCGTTGAGGAAGTACTGAATATCGCCTTGCCGGATGCACCGGCTGAGGTAGGAATTTTCACGGCCGAAGGGAAAAAAGTGTTTTCCGGACGATACAATTCTGGCACCATGAATATTGACATGGCAGGGTATAAACCCGGCATTTACCTGGTAAGGATCACCAGCCAGGGAAATACCCTGATGAGGAAAATCATTCATACGCAGACGCAGCCCTAAGGGGAATGTCCTGCAGGAACCTCAATTCAAATTCGATTGAGGAGTATAGTGGCTGCGCGAAAGCTTTCCCCGACAGCCAAAGCCTGTCACCAGGGACTCATCAACAACACAAAGAGGGGCAAATCATTATAGGGTACCTTTATCACTATATAAATAGAGCTGGCAACCTGAATGTTAGCTATAGCAAAGATTCTTTATCCTTATTAATTTGTGCCCAATCCGTTAAAAGCATACCTTTGGTTATACTTTAATACAATGGATGATAAATCAAAATGCCCAAGATGTTCCAACAATGCTTTTGAAGCAATCAACGAAAAACCGGTGAATTCAAATTATGAACTGATATTTGTGCGCTGCACTTCCTGCAAGACTGTGGTTGGGGTAGTAGATTATTATAATGTAGGGACTTTGGTTAAAAAACTTGCAACACAACTGAAAATTGACCTTGATAAGTAATAAAGCTATTGGCAACAAGTAAGAAAATAAATCAATTTATATACCTTACAAAACTACACTTCAGGTTATATCTCAGTATTGGGATATCGGTTTTCCTGTTTATTTTATTCTTCCGGCCTTTCGCATCTGAAAGGTTCGAATTCGAAAATGAACTTGTATTCCTGTCGGGATTTGGAATAATTGCGCTGACAGTTCTTCTTGTCTCACAAATCCTGTTTCAGGCCACTCTTTCACAAAAGGAAGAAGAAAACTACATCAACTCTGTTTACATCCCCCTATACTACTTTTTCCAGGTTGCTGCAACAGCGCTTGCCTTTGTTTTTTATATCAGGTTTGTCGGACTGATAAGTATTACTTTCAATGTTGTGGCAAGGGTGGTATTTGTTTGTTTGAGTCTTCCGGTTGCCGTCCATTTAAAACTCAGCATCAATTTTTATCAGGTTCGGATAAAAAATCTTTTAGTTGAAAACCGTTCAATGCAAGAGAAACTAAAACAGTTTTCCGAAAGCTATGCAACTAAACATATCGAAATTATTTCTGATAATGAATCAGATAATTTCAGGATTCAGGTCTCTGAAATTGTCTTTGTTAAATCGGCTGATAATTATGTAGAAGTAGGTTATCTGGAGGAAGGAACCGTAAAGAAGAAAATGCTTAGGAACACCTTGAGAAATGTCGAGCTGCAGCTTGCAGAATTCAATAATTTCATCCGCACCCATCGTACCAGTCTGGTCAATATACACTTCATCAATAAACTCAACAGAAATTTCAGCTCCTATTGGTTAAGTCTTGATAAGACCAGGGAAACCATTCCCGTATCACGACAACACCTAATGAGTGTGAAAGAGCTGCTGTAAAGGTGTAGGGACGAATAGCAATAGGATGGTATCAATGCTATTCGCCCATAAATTTGCGATTTATCCCAATTTACCGGTACTAATCCCTAAGGTTTTTTTGACTTGGAAGTCAGGGCTAACTTTGTAGTAATTAAAACCGGAAAATGCGATGAATGTATTAATGATCTATCCAGAGTACCCTGATACGTACTGGAGTTTTAAACATGCTTTAAAGTTCATTTCCAAAAAAGCTGCTGTACCTCCCCTCGGGCTTATTACCGTTTCGGCCATGCTGCCTGTTAAGTGGCAAAAGAAACTGGTGGATCTGAACATTGAAAAGCTTGAGAATAAAGACCTGGCATGGGCAGACTTTGTCTTTCTGAGTGGCATGTATGTGCAGAAAGATTCTGTAAATGAGATCCTGGACCGTTGCCGGGATTTTCCTGCCAGAATAATTGCAGGTGGCCCATTATTTACGCAGGACTTCGAAAACTATCCGCAGATAGACCATTTTATACTAAATGAAGCGGAGATAACCCTGCCTGTTTTTCTTAAGGATCTACAGCATAATACGCTAAAAAGAATTTACCGCACCGATAAGTTTGCCGACTTATCGCTAACTCCTGTTCCTGATTATCATCTGCTAAAAATGAAAGATTATGCTTTTATGAACATGCAGGTAACCCGCGGATGCCCGTTTAACTGTGATTTTTGTGAAATAACAGCCCTGCTTGGACACAAAATGAGGATAAAAAGCAGCCAGCAGGTATTAAAAGAGCTGGACACATTGTACGAACTTAATTGGCGCGGGTCTGTTTCAGTAGTAGATGATAATTTTATCGGGAACAGGAAAGTCGTTAAAAACAGCATTCTCCCGGAGATGATTAACTGGATGGAGACCCACAAATATCCCTTTAAGTTCAATGCACAAACTTCCATCAACCTTGCAGACGATTCACAATTGCTGCAATTGATGCTCAGTGCAGGTTTCACCTCAACCTTTATTGGTATTGAAACCCCTGTGGAGGAATCACTGCAAAGCTGCCATAAAGTTCAGAATGAAAATCGGGATCTATTGGAAAACGTTAAGCAGATTCAACAGGCTGGCCTGCAGGTTTCAGGAGGTTTTATTGTGGGTTTCGACAGCGATACGGAAACGGTATTTCAACGGCAGGTTGATTTTATTCAGAAAAGCGGTATTGTTTCAGCTATGGTGGGCTTACTGAATGCGCCCAAAAACACGGAATTATACCGGCAAATGGAAAGGGAGAAACGCTTAACGGTGGATGCCACCGGGAGTAATACCGACTTCACCATGAACTTCACCCCAAAAATGAACCAGAGGAAACTCCTGGAGGGGTATCATCACATCATAAAAAGCATCTATGAAGCTAAACCCTATTACCGCAGAATCAGGGCGATGTTAAGAAACTACAAACCGGGTAAAGTCGGAAGCTCACAATTAAACCTTAGTCGCATCAGGGCATTTATCAGATCTGTTTTTGTACTCGGACTGCTAAATAAAGGGAGGTTTGAATATTGGAAGCTGATCATTTGGACAATCTTCAAAAGACCAAACTTGTTCATCGATGCTGTAACCATGGCTGTTTATGGTTACCATTACAGAACAGTCTACGGATTAAGAGGTGCACAGGGAATACTGCCTAACAAACTGTAAAATGAAGAATCTAAAATACAAAAAAGACAAACAGGAGTTTGTAACGGAATTACGGGCCGAAATAAACAACTACTTTAAAAACAAAGGAATAGAGAAGCATGGTGGTATCGAAATTATACTAAAAACTATCCTGATGACATTGGTTTACTTTGTGCCATATGGACTCATGCTTTCCGGCATCATTGACTCCCCGGGGCTGGTTTTAATTTGTTGGGTGGTTATGGGACTTGGCATGTCAGGAATTGGATTGGTAACCATGCATGATGCAAATCATGGTTCTTTTTCGGAACACCGCTGGGTTAACCACTTGTTTGGCGATTCCTTATACCTTTTAGGTGGCTTCCCACCAAACTGGAGGTATCAGCACAATACACTCCATCATGGATACACGAATGTTGAGGGGCACGATGAAGACATTGCCCATGGGGGAATTTTACGTTTCTCTCCTCACAAACCATTGAAAAAAGTGCATAAATACCAATTCATCTATGCCTGGTTTTTTTACGGGCTGATGACCTTCTCATGGGTCACCGTTAAAGATTTTAAACAATTGAGAAACTATGAGAAAGAAGGAGCAACGCTTAACAGCAGTGGAAATTACCAAACCTTGTATACTAAATTAGTGATCGCTAAAATTCTGTATTATACAACTTTCATTGTTTTACCCCTGCTATTCGTTCCGCTTGCCTGGTACTGGATTTTGACAGGTTTCCTGCTTATGCATTTTACCGGCGGACTGGTTTTGACAACAATTTTTCAAACAGCTCATGTTGTGCCAACTTCCGATTATCCATTACCCGATGACAACAACGAACTGAATAATAACTGGGCAGTCCATCAATTGTATACAACCTCCGATTTTGCTCCTGGCAGCAGGATATTCTCATGGTTGATAGGCGGATTGAATTACCAGGTTGTGCATCACCTTTTTCCGAATATCAGCCATGTTCATTACAGGAACCTGGCAAAAATCGTTAAGAAAACGGCTGAAAAGCATCAACTGCCCTATCATGTAAATAAAACCTTTCCCGGGGCAGTATATCAACATGCATTGATGTTAAAATCGCTCGGCAGAAGGAAAAACATGCAGCCCATGCAAACAGATATTCCCGGAATTAATAAAAATAAGCTTGTTACCATCTAAAAGCATGGTGCAGAAGACTAAGAAGGTTCAATCAGCGATGGTTTACAGGATTTCAGGTTTTCCTATTTTCTATGTTTATATTGGACGGATGTGGTCTGGAATAAAGCATAATTAAGCTGAAGGGGGGGAGATTAATAACCCTTCTACTAGTCGATATGACCTGCTACATCAATAAATTTTTCACAATTAACTGGGCTTAGTCCTTCTTTTCCCCAGCAGTCCGGATACTGCAAAGCTTCTTTACCATCCATCACCTTCTGAATAGGGTTTGAAAGCTATTTTAAAGCACCTGTCCGCAGGGAAATGTCAAGGTCGATTGGATTGTCCTCTGCAACTAAGACCGGTTTGTTCGAATTTTCCGTGATCAGATTATTGATTTTTAGGAATTTCAAGATAAAATGTTGAACCCATACCAGGTTCACTATCAGCCCAAGCCCTCCCGTTCATCCTGTGCATTGCTTTGTTAACCATTGCCAGACCAATTCCGGTACCTGGAAAGTCCTCTGCCCTTTGTAAGCGTTGAAATATTTCATATATCTTTTGATGATATTTCATATCGAAACCAATTCCATTGTCATTTACACTAATTATCAATGACTCATTTTTTTCATTAACTTCAATTTGAATTTTTGGGATAGTCTTACCCTTGGTAAATTTAATTGCATTTTCAAGCAGATTACGAAGGGCTATGGTAAGTCCCTTTGGATCAGCGATAACTTCAATATCCGATACGATGCTATGGACTTCGAATTTTCTTTCTTCCAGTTCTACCTTGTAAATGGATAAAACTGACTGTACTAAATCCCTGATTCTTATACTCTGTAAACTCAACTGACTACGTTCCAACCTTGAATAATCCAGGAGATCATCTATAAGTTGGTTCATTTGCAGTGTAGAGCTTCGTATTGTTTCAATAAATGTTTGGGCCTCTTCATTCAGGCTTGATTTGTATAAATCTAATAATAATTTGCTGTATCCATCAATCCCTCGAAGAGGCGCTTTCAGGTCGTGAGATACTGAATAGGTAAAAGTTTCCAGTTCTTTATTAGAGGCTTCGAGCTGGGCAGTACGTTGTTCTACCTTCATTTCAAGTTCAGCATTAAGTTTTTTAATTTCTTCTTCAGTCTTTTTTCGTTCGGTTACGTCCTCAATTATACCCAGGTTATAAAGAAATCTTCCCTCACTATCGTAAGTAGTTGTTACTGTGAGCGATCCCCATATTATCTGCCCATCTTTTTTGATATAGCGTTTTTCTGTTTTATACACCGAAATCTCCTTATTTATCAGTTTACTGACATTAAGCATGTCTTTGGGGAGATCATCCGGATGGGTCACATCCATAAAAGTGAATTGCTGAAGTTCAGCTTCACTATAACCCATGATTGCGCAAAACTCGGGATTCGCATTTAAAAACCGGAATTCCTTATCGGCCATTACCATCCCGAACGGACCATTTTCATAGAGTTTACCAAACCTGAATTCACTTTCAAAGAGTTGTTCCTCCCTGTGCTTAAGTTCGGTGATATTCCTGTTCGTACCCCGCCTACCTAAGTATTCTCCGTTGTTACCAAATACAGGACTGCAACTGTGGCTGATCCATCGCAATTCCCCTCCTTTAGTTATAATGCGATATTCCAATTCGTGAGGGTTGATCTCCGAAATTTTAAAACGTGAATGTTGCCTTACTTTTTCTTTGTCTGCATCAAAAACAATTTGATGATGCAATTCCGGATGTTCAGTAAACTCTCCCGGAGAATAACCGGTTACCCTTTCGCATGCCGGAGATACATAGTGCAGATGCCCATCGGGCTTTAACCAATAGATCCAGTCATCCGAATTATCTGAAATCAGACGGTATTTTTCTTCGCTTTCGAGTTGAGCCTGTTCAGCTTTTTTACGTTCAGTAATATCAATAGATAAAATAAATACACCCTCAGGAACTGGTTGAATACTGAGGTCGAACCAGGCATGACTTCCATCCTGAAATTCAAATTCGTTTTCAAGATGATTGTTAACTCTCGTTTCCAGTGTCTGCTTAATAGTTTTAAATACCTCGGTTTGCTCAATTCCAGGCCACATGTCCATATATCTGTTCCCGAGCAGTTCGTTGTTTGGACGGCGGTTGTGAATCTCTGCCGTCCGATTCAGGTAGATATATTTCCAGTCAAAACCGATAAGCTGGCAGCCTTCCAGCATGCTGTCAAGAGTACTTCGGGAGCGTTCTTCACTTTTTTTCAATGCTTCATTAACTTTTAGTAGTTCTAATTTCTGAAAAGTTATTTCACTGATAAGCTGAGTCATATTCAGTAAAAAATCCATTGCATTCAGAACTTTTTCTTTTGAAACAACAGGAACCTTTTTGAGTGCATCCAGGTATTTTTTTTCATTAAAGCCATACTTCCCGGCTTGTTCCATAAAAAACTTATGATCAGGTTCTTCAAAAAAGAATTGACCGGAAAACAGGTTGGCTATATGTTCCCCGTTGATTACAATTGGTACGGCTACATCAACCAATCCGTTTAAACATTTATAGAAATGATATTTTTCACCCTGCGCCAGTTTTCCTGCTAATTCAGTATCGCTGATGGTACACTTTTTTGAAGTTTCAGGATTTATGCGGTGGAAATCGGTGCAGACTTGTCTCCACCCCGATTTGGACAAAACCTTACCATTCAGGTCTAATATAGCTGTTACAAATCCTGTGGATCTGTTGAATCCTTCAAGCAGGCTGTCTACATGCGCAAAATCGATTAAATCCAGCATGTCAGTTTTCATAATTTCAGGTTTGGGTCATCTTATTAAATTAACCATTTTTAAAACTAAAACCTAAGAATTTATAATAGCAATTCCCCTGTAAACACAGGTCTATCTACGGCGCTGAGGGGAGACAAAAAAAGAAGTTCCTGACAGCGAGGGAATGGTGGCGGGGATCCGGCGCCAGGAGATCCTATAACGCAACCTTACCTACCCTTAAAGCATCATGCTGGAAAACCTATGAGAAAAAACGCCATCTTTTCAGTTTTACCGGGACTTCTGTTGACTTTGATCCTTACCACTTCGTGTATGGTGGACTCTTGTTATGATGAGGAGGTTTATCAGGCAAATAAGGATAATGCTTGTCCCCAGGATTGTCCGGGTGTGACTGGTTGTGACGGTAAAACCTATTGCAATGAGTGTGTAGCCTTAGGACAAGGAATAAGCGTGATTGAATGATCTTTCAACAATCGGGATTGAACAGGGTGTCAGGTGCGCCCCACACCCTCAATAAAAACCGGCTGCTTCTATCATGATTCTCACTATCTTTAGGCATAGAAAAATGTCCATGGAAACCGCAATGAAACTCATCCTCATCCTAATCACTTCCGAATGAAGGTATTCTCCACCCTGCTTTTTTGTCTGCCTGTATTATCTGTTCTGGCTCAGGAATTGCCCGCCGAACTGATTACCGACAGAGCAGATCAAACAGAATCATCTGCTGTGGTGCCTTTTCAGGCTTTACAACTGGAAACGGGTTTTGCCATGGAAACCACGGATATCCACTGGTTCCGGATACAGACTTTCGCTTACAATACAAGCCTGTTGCGCTATGGCCTGCGAGAAAATTTTGAGCTGCGTGCCGGCCTGGAATACCTCGGAAAAAAACAGCTGAATACTGCCACGGGGGTTACATTCACCTCTTCAGGGCTCGGTCCGCTGTATGCAGGATTTAAGGTAAAAATTTCTGAGGAAAAAGGATGGAAACCCGGAATAGCATTCCTCGGGGGATTGGTCCTGCCCTTTACGGCCGGTGAAGATTTTGAGACGGAACATACGGGAGCGGATATCCGGTTTGCATTCTCACACTCACTCACAGACCGCCTGTCACTCGGCTACAACCTGGGGGCACAGTGGGACGGGGAAACTGCCGTTCCCTCCTATTTCTATTCGGTTTCGATGGGAGTCAGGATTTTAAACCAGGTCGGGATGTTTGTCGAAAGCTTCGGCCATATCTCTGAGGAAGGCGAGGCAGAACACTTGCTCGATGCCGGATTCACCTGGCAGGTTCTTTCCTATTTCCAGCTGGACTTTTCAGGTGGTGTAGGCATTCATAACAGCATCGATGAGTTTTTCAGTGTCGGACTTACCTACCGCCTGCCCTATTAGATCAGGCCTGAAATCATTTTATCGCAAGCTCACGGCCCGTTACAAGTTTCCAAACCTGTGCACAGCTATGGTAAAAGTCCAGTCAAATTTTGGGAAATCTATAACAGCCCTGCCCATTTTTGAATAAAAATCACCAAATTGGTCATGTTTAACTATTTTGGATGATTTATGGCCCGTATCAAACTGATATTTCTGGTTGCGCTGACAGGTATTTTCCCCGTTAACAGCATGGCTCAATCCCTTCATTTCGACAACCCCATCGCCGGGCAGCGTGCCGACCCATGGGTATACCGAACCGACGAGGGCGTATACTACCTCATTGCCACGGTTCCAGAATACAACCGGATAGTGATGCGCAGGGCTGAAAGCATCAATGGCTTAAAAGATGCAGAAGAAATGGACCTATGGCATGAACATGATACCGGGGTGATGGGGCACAACATCTGGGCCCCCGAGCTGCATCGTATTGATAGCACCTGGTATATCTACTTTGCAGCCGGTGAGGAGGAAAACATCTGGAACATCCGGATGTGGGTTCTTTCCAATACCTCGGAAGATCCTATGACCGGGGAATGGAACGAGGAAGGACAGATAAAAACTGTCAAAGAAAGCTTTTCCCTGGATGCCACTACCTTTGAGCATAATGGAAAACGCTACCTGATATGGGCGCAGAATATAAGAGGTGAGGGCGCCGGAACTGCACTGGTGTTATCTGAAATGGCAGATCCTCTTACCCTGGCAGGACCGGAAGTGATCATTACAGACCCTGAATTCAGCTGGGAAAGGATGAAATATTTTGTGAATGAAGGACCGGCAGTACTCAAACGCAATGGAAAGATCTTTGTGACTTATTCAGCCAGTGCTACCAATCATTACTATTGCATGGGCCTGTTATGGATCGATGCAGAAGCCGACCTGCTCGATGCCTCCAACTGGAATAAATCCCCCGGCCCGGTTTTTTATACCAATGAAGAGCTTAAAAGATTTGGTCCAGGGCACAATTCATTCACAGTAGCAGAGGATGGAAAAACCGATGTCCTGATCTACCATGCCCGCGATTTTAAAGAGATCCCGCAGCACGAACTGGCTGATCCCAACCGGGCAACCCGCGCCAGGGTTTTCGGATGGACCGGAAGCGGTTTCCCGGATTTTATGCAGAACACAGAGGACTGAGTGGTGATAATTATTCCTGATAGAATAACAGATTGCTTCTCACGCAAAATATTTCAGATTACGAAAGCACTTAAACCATAGCTATATGGGAACAATGACTGATATACACACCATTGACAACATTGAGTTGGTTTTCCTCAACCAGGAAGACTATGAGGAAATTAAAAATGCCATGATCGAGGCTTATTCCAATATGCCTGAAGCCTACTGGAAGGAACACCATATCAAATCCTTAATTGAAAAATTCCCGGAGGGACAGGTAGGGATAAAAGTGGATAATGAACTTGCAGGTTGTGCCCTTTCGATCCTCGTTGATTACGCAAAATTCGATGATAAGCATACCTTCCGGGAAATAACGGGTGCCTATACCTTTTCTACACACACCAATGAGGGTGATAAACTATACGGTATTGACGTTTTTATCCGTCCAAAATTCAGGGGCCTGCGCCTCGGCAGAAGACTCTACGATTACCGGAAAGAGCTTTGTGAAAAATTAAACCTGAAAGGAATTGTATTCGGCGGGCGGATACCTAATTATCATCAATATTCTGGTAGTTTATCACCCAGGGAATACATCGAGAAGGTAAGGAAAAAGGAAATTCACGACCCGGTACTTGATTTTCAATTATCCAATGATTTTCACCCTGCAAGGATATTACAGGGATATCTGGAAGGAGATAAAGAATCGAAGGAATATGCGGTTCTGCTGCAATGGGACAATGTCTACTATGAAAAAAAGACGAATAAAGCAGCTATAAAAAAAACTGTTGTCCGACTTGGATTGATCCAATGGCAAATGAGGTTGTATAAGAACCTCACGGAACTTATGCAGCAGGCAGAATACTTTGTAGACGCCGTATCCGGCTATCGGGCCGATTTTGCGTTGTTCCCCGAATTCTTTAATGCCCCCTTGATGGCTCCCTATAACAACCTTTCAGAACCCGAAGCTATCAGGAAACTGGCAGAATATACTGAAGAGATCACCCAACGCTTTGCTGAGCTCGCCATATCCTATAATATCAATATTATCACCGGTAGTATGCCTGAAATGGTTGACAATAATCTTTACAATGTCGGGTATTTGTGCAAAAGAGGTGGAGGCATGGAGCGGTTTGAGAAGCTGCATGTAACGCCTGATGAAGCGAAGATCTGGGGATTGCAGGGAGGGAAGCACATTCAGACCTATGATACGGATTGTGGGAAAATTGGCATATTAATCTGTTACGATATCGAATTTCCTGAGTTAAGCAGAATTTTAGCAGAGGACGGAATAGACATCCTGTTTGTTCCTTTCCTGACGGATACACAGAATGGTTATTCCCGGGTACGAAACTGCGCACAGGCCCGGGCCATCGAAAACGAATGCTACGTAGCCATCGCAGGTTGCGTTGGGAACCTTCCAAAGGTCCACAACATGGATATACAATATGCCCAATCTATGGTATTCACCCCCTGCGATTTTTCCTTTCCGACAAACGGAGTAAAAGCCGAAGCCACACCGAATACTGAAATGATCCTGATCGCAGACCTGGATATTGATCTGCTGCGCCAACTGAACCAGTTCGGTAGCGTTCGGAACCTAAAGGACAGAAGAACTGATATTTATTCGATACTTAGGACTAAGAGATGATCACCATCCGCAGCAATTATCATCTTATTGTTCCGGGCATCCCTGGCAGGTTTCCTGTGCTGTATACTATTTTTCTGAATCGATAAAACGGTCATAGCTGAAAAGAAATCTGACAAACACTTCTGATTTATATGTTTTTTAACAGGGAAAGAATAATTTTGAAAGCTAAGTTTCTTCTCCCAGGGAACCAGTACTAATCCCAGGGATATCTGAAGAAAAGACCAGAGTAATCTATAAATTCAAAAAAACACATGAACCGACCAGGAATTTTCTTTTTGCTGGCCATCCTGATAGCAGGATGCCAACCTACGCAGGAAACGAAAAAAGTAAGTCCGAAGACCTTCTGCAATCCGCTAAACCTGAGCTACCGCTTCTGTGCCGATGAACCCTCCCGACGCGAAGCTGCCGACCCGACCATGGTCCGTTTTAAGGATATGTACCTGCTCTTTGCTTCCAAATCGGGAGGATACTGGTATTCCACTGATCTGGCAAACTGGACCTTTATTCAGACGGAACAGATACCTGTGGAGGAATATGCCCCAACTGTTGTTGCCATTAAGGACACCTTGTATTTCCTGGCCTCCTCATCTGAAAAAAACACCTTGTACAAGTCGGCGGATCCCCTGAGCGGCAAGTGGAGCATCGCACGCGAAACCATGGAGATCCCGCTCTGGGACCCGGCACTCTTCCTGGATGATGATGGCAGGCTATACCTGTACTGGGGCTGCTCCGACCGGAATCCACTTTATGGTGTGGAACTCGACTATGCAGCAAACTTTTCATTCATTGGTCAGCCCGTAACCCTGAAATATCCCAATCCGGGACAATTTGGATGGGAAGTTCCCGGCGACTACAACACCCTGTTGCAGCAGGCACCCTGGATCGAAGGAGCCTGGGTGAACAAGCACGATGGCAAATATTATCTCCAGTATGCCGGACCGGGGACAGAGTATAAAAGCTACAGCGATGGCGTTTATGTTTCTGATCATCCCCTGGGGCCCTTTGAACCGCAGGCCCACAATCCATTCGCATATAAGCCGGAAGGCTTTGCCGCAGGCGCCGGTCATGGCAGCACCTTCATGGATAAATATGGAAATTACTGGCATATCGGCACCATGACCATCTCGCAGAAGCATATGTTTGAGCGCAGACTGGGAATTTTCCCGACATTCTTTGATGAGCAGGGAACCTTATACAGCAGCACAAAATATGGCGACTATCCCCTGATCGTGCCTGACCATAAGATCTCCGGGGTTCAGGAAATCTTCCCTGGCTGGATGCTGCTCTCCTACGGGAAAAAAGTGGATGCCTCCTCATCCATCGACTCATTGCCCCCATCCAACATCAGCGACGAAAATATCCGGACTTACTGGGCAGCTGCATCCGGCGATAAAGGAGAATATGCCATCCTCGATCTGGAGCATCCCAGCGATGTATATGCCCTGCAGGTCAATTTCGCAGAACATGCCACAGAGCTGTTCGGAAGGACAGACAGGCTGTACCACCGGTATACCATTGAATACTCCACTGATGGTGAAAGCTGGAAAATGCTTTCTGACAAGTCGGAAAACACAAATGATAATACCCATGTCTACCTTCAGCTGCCTCAGAAAATCTCCTGTCGCTACCTGAAGTTAACAAACGTTAAGGTCCCGGACGGGCACTTTGCCCTGAGCGGATTCAGGATCTTCGGAAAAGGGCAGGGCGAAGTCCCGGGAATGATCCGGAAGTTTGAAGCCATCCGCAATGCAACTAATAAGAGATCGGTAATACTTTCCTGGAATGAGGTTGAGAATGCCGACGGATACCTCATCTCATACGGCATTCATCAGGAAAGACTTTACCAGAGCTACCAGGTCTATTCGGATACTTCACTGACAATTAACAGTCTGGATGCAGGTGCTGAGTATTATTTTACGCTGGAATCTTTTAATGAAAACGGTATTACCCCATACGGGCAAATCATCCCAGTGCAGTAAGCATCAGCAAACAGGGTACTAATCTCAAATTAAACCAGTCAATGAAACCAGTAAAATTCCTGATTATCATTCTGTTAATCGGCATATCCCCTCAGGTCGGTGCACAAAGTTATTTTCAATATATGAAAGGCAATCTGAAAGGAAATGACTCCGTATATTTCCAGTCGGTTATTGTGCCACTTCTGGAGGATTACGACTATGCCCTATGCAGGTCAAACCTTCTGGAAGAGGGGAGCATGGAGCGTCGCACAGCAGGGATGCGTTACCGGATCATTGCCTGTGCCAACACCGGCCAAAAGGTAGATCTGATCGAGTTTACGGAATACCTCCTCTATGACGGAAAGGTGTATGAATCAGGACAGAAAACCGACCTGGATAAAGTTACAGTCAGAAAGGACAGGGATATCCGCAATGCCAATTACCTGTTCCAGCTTCTCACCGAAACGGGCTTTCATCAACTGGATAACGACTGCCTGCTGAGGAACAACTTTGAGAAGGATGGACAGGGTATTCTCTTTACCAACACCTCCCATCAACGGGATCAGACTCTGATCTGGAGCAGGGGGGTTCTAAGAATGGTTGAATGCTACAATGACCCGGAAAGGGTAATGATGGAATTTCCCGATGAGAATTTTTGTAAGGCGATTTACCTGCTCGGCTCCACGAATTTTGACATGTTCTGGAGTTATCAAAAGTAGCAGCACTTGCATTTTGGAAAGGTTTTTGCGGGATAGTGAATGCATTATCTCACAGGATCACCTGCAGCGGTTCAAAAAAAGGGATGAACAATGAGGAGAATGACCGGTGGATTGAATACCTTGTCCAGATAGTATTCAGATGACCGAATAAAGAATTAAATCAGTCTTTTCTGATAGAAATGAAACAGATTTGTCGACCCATACTGCTCATCCTCCTCTCATTCACAATCCCCCTCGGGGCGCTGGTAACTGTGTTTTCCTGGAACAACCAGATACTCCGGACGGAACAGGTTATGACTGCAAGACAGACTTCCCGTTGGAGAAAGATCTGTTCTCTCAGGAAGATACAGTCTGGTTGGGTAAATAAGATAAGAGCCTTACATAAGAGCCGTGGAAATCATCAACTAATTGTAAAAGCTGCCGACCTGAAAACCATTGTTACTTTTCTGATACTACATTATAAATTCTCCCAATACGGGCACCTGTTTACTTGCATGCATACCTTCAACATACTATTTCTGGATCACTCAGATCCACTCCCGCGGGCCATTTCCTAACCCTCCATTGTCATTCTTTTATCAACCTTTAAAAAACTTAGTTATGAATAAGACTTTAGTTTTAGCAGGACTATGGTCCTCCGGATTGTGCCTGCTTTCATTTATCATCTGGATGGTTTCCTTTACAGGAATTGCCCTGAGCGCTCCTCTCTTTTCCTGGACAGATCTTGAAGGATATGTCAGCTATGTACATCATCAGAACCAGTTTTTTCAATACCTGGCCAAATCCTTTATGATTCTGTTTAGTCTGGCCTTTATGGCCCTGGCATTTGTTTACTATGAATTCGCAAGCGCAGAGAAAAAAATCCTGGCAAGACTGGCATTGGCTTTTGCAGTACTTTTCGCCCTGGTATCATCTGTGCATTACTATGTGCAACTTACGGCGGTCAGGTTTTCAATCGGTGCAGGACACTATGAAGGGCTGGAGCATTTCCTGCAGGCCAATCCGACATCGTTCCTGGCTTCAGTAAATATGCTGGGCTGGACCCTCTTCCTGGGCTTGTCCTCCCTGTTTCTCTACCTTTCACTAAAACCGGGGTTGACGAACCATGGAATCCGTATGGGTTTGCTGGCGAATGCCATTTCCTGCCTGTCAGCCGGAGTGGGCTTCCTCCTTCAGGTCGATGTAATCACCTTTATTTTCATCAATATCGGCGTGGGCGGAGCTTGTATCCTCCTCACTTTTTCATCGGTCAGATTTTTCCTGCACCTTAAAAAGAACAGCACCAAGACACACTAAACAGAAGTTCTCCGGAGGAATATCCTCCGGAGTTTTCTTTGAAATACCAGGCATCATCCAGCACTCCTCTGAATCTTCCATAGCTGAAGCCGTGCGCCGATGGAGGTTTTACACCCTTTGTCAGTGACATACACATGAGACTACAGCAATCTCCGGTATCTCTCCTTAGAAAATGGCTCATTTTTTGTGGCATACAACATATTGATTACCAGCATGGAAAATCCGAAAGGAATTCCATGCCGGTCTGACAAAACAAATTCAAAGAATTAAACAAAATCTTAACCGCTACTCTTATGAAAACAACTGCCAAACTTATTCTGAGCCTTGCGCTCACCCTTCTAAGCATCCAGGCGTTTGCCAGCGATGATGACATAAAAGAATTGAAACCCCCGAAGAATGCTATCCTTATCTCACAGGCAAGCTATAACTATTCTATAATCTACACCATGATCGATCTCGAGAACAATGAGATGGTTTTGGTTCTTTATGGCGGTTACCAGTCATTGGCCAGCGAAAATTACAAATTAAGAAATGTGATCAGAACCGGGATATATATTGATCCTGAACAACAGAAAGGAATATTGAACACCTTTCCAGTGATAAATGGTAAAAGAGAGCCCTGATCCGTTCCTCACCTCCGAAATGATTGAAGGTCGTAATAAATCATTTTGAATAATATCTCCGTGAAAGATATTAATCATGGTTTCCAACCTTTTATTTTCCGGATAAGTATACCTTTGTCAGCGAAATTATAAAATCAACAACAATGGACGAAGGCCCTTATTATTGTCGATTCGAAGTAATAACACTTCTGTAAGGGGCTTCTTATCTCCTTACAGAACTAACGTAAGGAGACATTACCATGATTAAAATCTTTCAAACTTTCGGGGGGTATGTTGAAATAAACACACCGCAAAAGGGGTGCTGGATAAATATTACCAATCCTGCACCGGAAGAAACTCAGCAACTGACTGCCGATTTTGGCCTGCCCGCTGATATCGTCAGAGACATCCTTGACCAGGATGAGCGCCCGCGTATTGAGTTCGAGGACGACTGGACCCTGATCATCCTCCGGATACCGGTAGAAGCCAGAAATAATGGCGTACCTTTTTATACCATCCCACTCGGGATCTTCATGACAGACGAATTCACCCTTACGCTTTGCCTTCAGGAAAATGACGTCCTTCCGGCAAGGAAACCCTCGCCTTTCAGGGAGCAATACCAACAGATCACGGACAACCTTAACTTCATTCTGCGCCTGTTCCTGCGTGCAGGAAATCTGTACCTGCATTACCTGAAGCAGATCAACCAGATGACCTCTGCCATTGAGCAGGACCTGGAAAAGTCGATTAAAAACCAGGAACTGAACAAATTGCTCAAAATGGAAAAATGCCTGGTGTATTTCATTACCTCGATAAAGGCCAATGAAATCGTCCTGGCAAAACTCCGGAACTCAAAAAAAATTACTTCGGAAATCAACGAGGACCTGTTGGAGGATGCATCGATCGAAAACAGGCAGGCACTTGAAATGGCACAGATCTATTCTGATATCCAGAGTGGGATGATGGATGCCTTTGCTTCGGTGATTTCCAATAACCTCAACGTTGTGATGAAGCAGCTCACTCTAATCTCCATCATCCTGATGATCCCGACACTGACTGTCAGCATCTTCGGAATGAATGTTCCGAATTACCTGGAGCATTCGGTTTGGGCACTGCCTTCCATAATCCTCGGATCGCTAATCCTATCAATTTTAGGTGTACTTTTGTTCAGGAAAAGACAGTGGTTTTAATGCCTGAAAAATTAGGAATGCCCTTCTATGTCAGTCTGCCAGGGAATTAAGAAGGTTTATTTGTTTTAGCGTTTTGGAAGGCTAGCGGGAATTAATGCTGATTATTTCAGGGATATTCCGATATTTGACTTTGATAGTCAATGGCATAGATCCGATTATCATACCGGAACGAGACCGGGAATTGATCATAGCAAAACCATGATCAGAAAAAGGAGAATTTTAGCACAAACTTAAAGATCACATCTCATGATACTGCTTGATCCCACTTCCTATGAGAAAGTCATTGCTCCCCTTACAAAGGTAAAAATCAACAATCTTTTTGCCCGGGCAGTGGTTGAGAAGCATGTCACGGGTAAAATTTACGTGGATGATCCCCACAACCCTGCGAGCTTTCTGATAGCCCATCCCTATGGGATGTCACTTTTATTCGGCAATTCCCAAAATGAGGATTTTAACCGGGAGCTGGCAGATTATGCCTTTAATATTAACAAAGTCAGGAACAGCCATGAATGGCTGCAGGCTTTCCCGGGAGAGTGGGATACGGTTCTGACTAAACTTTTTGGCGACCGGCTTATCCCGTCGTCCGAGGCGGTTTCCGAACAGACCCCGGGCATTATCGAACTGAACACCCGACTTAATTTCAGGTTTAACCGTAAGAAATATTTAGCAGAGCAAAAGAAAATGCTGCCCTGCGAATGTAATATTGTGCGGACCGATGCCAGTCTTTTCCATGAAATGAAGGGAAAGGTAATCCCTCTTAACTTCTGGGATAGCGCCGAAGACTTCCTGACGAGGGGCGCAGGATTTTGCATAACTTCAGGGGGAAACCTGGCCACCACGGCCTATTCTGCCTTTGTGCTTGAAAACCAGCTTGAAATTGGTATTGAAACCCTGCCTGCATACCGGGAGAAGGGTTTTGCCCTCCATGCCTGCTCTGCGCTGATTGACTATTGCATTGAACGGAACTATGAACCGATCTGGGCCTGCAGGTTTGAAAACACAAATTCATATAAACTTGCCACCAGGCTGGGTTTTGAAATCAGTGCCAAAATTCCGTTTTACAGGCTGAGTAATTGAGCATACAGGAAAACCGGAGTTTTTAAAGTATTGCTGAAATAGTTTAGCCCGGTATTTGCAGTACCAGGTTGATGGATCTAATAAAACTTATTTTGAAAAAGCTTACACTCTGCATATTGCTGATCATCTGCACACTGGCACCAAGCCTGGCTACTTCAGGCCTGTTGAGGGCAGCAAAATTTGCAGACCAGAAAAAATCAAAGGCTTTATTGACCTCCGAAGACAGTTTTACCAAATCGTGGAGCCGGTTTGATATTGACTCCAGGATGGGAAAGCCTAACAGCTCAAAAGCCGAACTATTGGCTTTTGCAGGAAAGCAGGCACTGGACTGGACAAAGGAAGAAACAGACCGGATTGAATCGGTCCTGAAACTCCTTGACGAAAGGCTCACTCAAAATAATCTGAAGATACCCCTGCCCAATGAGATCTTCCTTGTCAGGACGAGCGGTAAGGAGGAAGGTGGCGCTTCGGCCTACACAAGAGCTAACTACATTGTATTCAAGGCAAATATTGTTACAAGCCTTCCGGAAGAGGACCTCCTTCGGCTTATCAGCCATGAACTTTTCCACATTCTCTCGAGGAATAACGAACATTTCAGGAAAGAAATGTACAGCATCATCGGTTTTGAGTTGATGGATCCGGTAAGCTATCCCGAAAGCCTGCAGGAGTTCAGAATTACCAATCCGGATGCCACCCAAACCGACAGCTATATCAGGCTGGAGGCTGCAGGAAATGCCATCACCTGCATGATGGTCCTCTATGCAGAGAAGAAGTACGAAGGGGGTAATCTTTTTGGATACCTCAAAATCGGATTCCTGCAGCTCGACCCTTCTTATCTGAAACCCTTGCAATTAAAAGGTAAACCGATACTATACAGCTTCAGGGAAGTTGACGGATTCTTTGAGCAGGTAGGAAAAAATACCCACTACCTTGTTCACCCGGAAGAGATCCTGGCGGATAATTTTGCTTTTGCCCTGTCAGCGGCTCCTGACCTTCCGGATCCATGGGTGGTGGAAAGGATCATGAAGGTACTGCAGGAATAATGTGGAAGGATACCTGCGAAAAACAATACCCGGGCTGACCAGCCGGTCACCTGATAAACTTACCAGTTCAGACTTTGAATTTTAAAACCTGAACCACATCCTCCGGTTCGACTTTTAAAAACACGACCGTTTCTCATACGGGGCAGCTTAGCTTTGCATCAATAAGCAGAATATTTGCACGATGAGAAAAAAAACCATTTTACTGACCGGTGCAACGGGAAATATGGGCAGCGAAGGATTGAAACAATTGTATGCCCACCGAGACAAATACCATATTGTTATCCTCGCTCTGCCTTCCAGGGAGGACAGAAAACGACTTGCCAACTACAAAAACAATGACAGCATATCGATCGTCTGGGGCGACCTGACAAATTATCAGGATGTTCAGAAGGCTGTATGTTTTGCCGACATAGTTTTACATGTTGGTGCCCTGGTTTCGCCCATGGCTGACAGGCACCCGGAGCTGGCCTGGAAAGTGAATTTCGAAGGAACCCGCAACATTGTGGATGCGCTTCTTTCGAGACCCGATAAAGATCAGGTAAAACTGGTCTCCATTGGTACAGTAGCACAAACCGGGAACCGCCCGGTACCCTATCACTGGGGAAGGATCGGGGATCCGCTGGTGCCGAGCCTGTATGATAATTATGCCCTGTCGAAAATTGCTGCCGAGCGCTATGTTATCGAGTCGGGACTAAAATACTGGGTATCCCTGCGGCAGACAGGTATCCTGCATGAAAACCTCCTGAAAATGAATGACGGTATTGCCTACCACCAGCCCCTCAACAACCACCTGGAATGGATAACGGCTGCCGATTCCGGCAAATTGCTGTTGAATGTCTGTGCCGATGATATCCCCGAAGATTTCTGGGGGAAAGTGTATAACATTGGCGGAGGCGAGCCCTGCCGCCTGACAGCCTACCAGTTCACCGATAAGGTATACCGTATGCTGGGTGTTGACTTTCGCAAGCTGGAAGATCCCAACTGGTATGCCCTGCGAAATTTTCACGGGCAATACTATTATGATTCCGATCTGCTCAATGAGTACCTGCATTTCCGCAGGGAAGGCATCGACGATATGCTGCGCCGCTTAAAATCAAAGTTACCGCTTACGCTCAGGCTGATTCCTCTCCTACCAAAGCGCTGGGTAAAACGAGCCATGCAGAAAAAAGCATTAGCCGGCAATAGCCCCCTTCACTGGATTAAGCACAGCGATAAGGATCGCATACGGGCATTCCTGGGCTCCCGGAATTCCTGGGAGAATATTCCAGGATGGGATGACTTTGAAATCGTTGTGGATCCTCCCTCCAAAAAGCTCGAGCACGGCTACAACGAAACCAAGGCCGCCGGTGATCTGGCACTGGCAGATATGCAACAGGCTGCCGCTTTCCGGGGTGGGCAATGCCTTTCCATTTCAATGAAAAGAGGGGATCTTAGGACAAAGCTCCACTGGCGCTGTTCCCAGAAACACGATTTTGAAGCCAGCCCCTACCTGATCCTGAAGACCGGCCACTGGTGCGAAGAATGCCTGAAAGCTCCCTGGTCCTTCGACCGGATCGCTAAAACGAATCCCTTCATTGCCCAGATCTGGCATGTGGATCATCCTATCAAGGAGAATAATGTCTATGCATAAATTCAAAGTTGTCAAGTATATACCTCCTGTATTCCATAAAAGCTAAGCAGGAATAAAAACTTTTTTATAACTTGCATACACCCATAATCCAATAGGGATAAACGAGGAATCGAATTTCATCATAACCAAAAGGCCATGAATGCAGAAATTAAGTTCCCCTACCGCTATTTTATACTAATTTTTATGTGGTTATGGAGCTTATGGATCATATACATCCTGTTAAGCAAGCTCAATCTGCCCGTCTCCTCAAAATTCATGGAGAGTATAAAAATGCTCTTCCTGTCCATCGGTGCTTTGGGACCCCTGATGGGTGCCATTAGTTCGCTTCGGCAATCCGGAGAGCATGGCGCCGTAAAGAGCTTCCTTAACTCCCAGGAACATCTCAGGTATTAACATCGCGCTTCTTCAGGAACAAAAATTTATAATTTTTAAAAAAAACATTATGAAAACCATTTTCCAGGGCAAATCATGTATTGCCGAGTATAATCCTGAAAAATTCAGGATCTCTTACACATTTGAAGGATATCCGAATGTTGAGGAGCACAAAGTGATGTACCAGAAGGCTATGGAATTTTTACACCAGAATAAAACCGTTGCCTTCATTATGGATTTCAGAAAGATGAAAGGTACATTTTCTATGCTCAATGACTGGACCATCGATTTCTTCAGGCCTGCCGTGCAGATAGGTCTCAAAAAATCAGCAATGGTGCTGAACGAGGACATATTCACGGCATTTGCTGCCGACGATGCCCTGAAAAAAGTAAAGCTGATCCAGATCCAGATCTTCAGGGACCTCGAGGCAGCAGAGCAGTGGTGTTCAGAATAGCATCGGATTCAGGCTATGGGCCTCATGCCTGATAACCCAGGGGCTTTTCTGGAGTGTCAGCGACAGGGATGAAGACTTTTTTCTACAGTTTTCAGGGATAAACTATTGTACCCACTTCTGTGTTTTGTATTTTTGCGCCCTCCCGAAGTAACCCGATAATTTCTTCGGGTTGGATAATCACCGGCCTGAATCGAACTGGCTGAGAAGGAGTACAGGAAGAAGCTGATTAATCAGGATTGCATGAGGCTACTCAAACTTATCTATGTCGCAGGAGGAACACTATCCGTTGGATTAGGTGTTCTGGGTATCTTTGTTCCCGGTTTACCGACCACAGTTTTTTTACTTATTGCCGCATATTTGTACATGAGGAGTTCGGAAAAAATGTATAAATGGTTAATCTCCAATAGGCTATTAGGTAAGTACATCCTCGACTTCCATCAAAAAAAAGGGATGACGCTGCCGACAAAGATCTATGCCATTTCCCTCATGTGGCTGATGATCTCACTTTCTGTTATCTTTTTCATACCTAATCCGATCATTGATTATGTTGTACTCGGTGTGGGTATCATAGGTACGATTTCGATGGGATTCCTGGTCAGAACGGTTAAATCAGATAATGCAGATAAGTCATGAAGGCGGTTTATCCCTTCCTGGTACTCTTGCTCTGGCAGGCAACGATACCGGCCTTCAATCAGCCGGCGGAGCCCAAATTCAGTTATATAGATCTTTCAAAGTTTGAAGATGGCATCCATCACTGGGAGCTGTACAGCAGAATCCGAACCACGGAACGACTGGATACTGCGGACATCACCGGGATCGCAGGCAATCTGCTTGCTTACCAGAATGATGACGGGGGCTGGCCCAAAAATATTGACTGGCTGGCCAAACTGGATCCTGACTCGGTTATCCGGGACCTTGATGAGCACTATCGGAAGAGTACCTTTGATAACCGGAATACCTTCCCCCAGATCGAATACCTGGCTAAGGTTTATCAGCAAACCGGGGAAGAAAAATACCTGACAGGCGCAGAACAGGGTTTTCACTACATCCTGGATACCGAATACCCGAATGGTGGCTGGCGTGGCTGGGATGCCGATGTCATTACCTTCAATGATGAAGTGATGACAGGCGTTATGAACCTTCTGCTCGATATTTCAATAAACGATCCGGCTTATGAATGGCTTTCCGGTCAGCTAAGGGACAGCCTTATGGCAGCTTATAAGCGGGGGTTGGATGTCATCCTGAAATGCCAGGTTGAGATCAAGGGTAAAAAGACCGGCTGGTGCCAGCAACACGACTTCAGTACCTATGCTCCGGCACAGGGAAGGACCTACGAACATCCCTCGGTCACAGCCAACGAAAGCTGTGATATCATCCTGTTCCTGATGCGACTTGAAAATCCTGAACCCCTGGTTTCCAATGCGATTGAATCTGCTGTTCAATGGCTTAAGGAAGCACAGATACCCGGATACCGGTACGATACCATCCGAATTGCCGAGCACTCCTACCATAAGACTACCGTCGATTACGACCTGGAGTTTATCCCTGACCCCTTAGCCAGACCAATATGGGCCAGATTTTACGATCTCGAAGAAAGCAGGCCTTTCCTTTCAAAACGCGACGGAACCATCGTCTACGACCTGAAGGAGATCTCTTTCGACCGTCGGCTCGGCTATTCCTGGTATGGCTACTGGCCGGAAGAGGTGCTGGAGGTTTACCCCGAATGGAAAGCGGCGCACGATCCGGAGGTTTCCAGATGACAGGAAATTCGTACATCGCGTCTCTGGATGTCTCATGAAAAACTATCTTTATGCCTGTCCACTAAAAATATTTAACATGAAATCCCTTTCCCTGACGCTCATTCTGACCGTTTTATTTACTGGATTCTTGCCGGCATATTCCCAGACAGACGATGACTCTTATGACTATGCGCTGGAAAATATGCTTATGGATCATTGCTATTCCTACTACAAAGAACAGGGGATTGATATCAAACTGATCATGAGCCGGGTGGAGGACGTATACATAAAACACCACATTCTTGAGGACCGTTCAGGAGATAGTTATATTAAATTGCTCGAAAAGATTAGGCAAGAAAACAACGTCCTGTTTGACTGCCCCGGTTTAGCAGAAGACATTCAGAACCTGGCGTATGTGCCTGAATCTCTTTTTGCATTTGACAGTAATAGGATATCCATTGATACTGCCATGATCAATGAGTCAAAACTTAAAGAATTAGAAACCATAGGAAACAAACTGGCAAAAAGCATAAATATCTCCCCTGAGATGGTTGCCGATGCCATCCTTCAGGTCTATGACGCACAGGATTTTGAGCATAATTTTTATCGCTATGCCGGCTTGATCATCCTGTCAGACCTGTATCGTTTCGACCCATACTCATCAGGAATTATGCGGGAACTTCCGCTTCTTGAGGAAACCAACACGAAAGAGAGAACTAATGATCCTGAAAATCTCCTTGAAGTTTATATTACGCATGAAGACAAGATCTTACTGGATGGGGAACATACTGAATTATCAGCGTTGAGATCAAGTGCAAAAGCGTTCATTCTCAAGGCTGATCAAACAGAAATCAACGTACCGCTACTCGGTAATCAGATGACTTCAAAAGCGATTATTCGATTGCACAATGACCGGGGTACCTCCTATGATATGTACCTTAAGGTACAGAATGAACTGATTGCTGCTTACCGGGAGATAAGGGACATGAAGGCCCGGGAGTTCTTCAATAAAGATTTTGACAAGCTGGATGACCAGCAAAGAAATAGTATCGAGCGTCTGGTCCCCAGAAAAATTTCAGAAGCGGATCCGGTGCAGTGAGGATTTTGGCTTTGAGATTGAAGGGCTGCTGAAGGAGAATTTTCGGGTGGGTAATGTGTTCTGGTCGACGCACAATATGGCGATCCTGAATGATAAAAAACCTTAATCCTGACTGCTCAGAATACAGATAAAAGTTCCCCATCGTTAATTTCTTTGAAAAGCACAAGCAATAAAAAAATGTATCTTACCAGTGTTTTCCGAAAAAAAATGAAACCCTCATAATCAGTTAATATCCTGTTCTCATGAAATATTTACGATGGATCCTGATTACAACAGCCGGTCTGGCCCTTTTATCCCTTGTCCTTGTATGGACTGCCAACCGGGTAGTTGTTAAGGCCGGCAAAGGAAACCTGTATAACTCCACAGAGAAAGTCCCTCACAACAAGGTAGGCCTGCTGCTTGGAACCAGCAAGTTCCTCGTAAGCGGACAAATCAACCAGTACTACCAATACAGAATCGATGCAGCTGTAAAACTTTATAAAGCGGGGAAAATTGATTTTATCCTGATAAGTGGTGACAACTCGCAAAAGCATTATGATGAACCCACCACTATGAAGAACGACCTGGTGGAGAGAGGTATTCCGGCTGAAAGGATCGTTCTGGATTATGCAGGATTCAGAACGCTGGATTCCATAGTGCGCAGCAGGGCGATCTTCGGACAGAAAAGCATTACCATTATTTCCCAGAAGTTCCACAATGAAAGAGCTATTTATATTGCCGATAAAAAGGGCATCAAAGCGGTAGGGTATAATGCAAAAGATGTAACCGCTTATTATGGATTTAAAACCAGGGTAAGGGAAAATTTTGCAAGGGTCAAGATGTTACTGGATTTGGCTGTTGATAAGCAGCCTAAGTTTTTGGGGGAGAAGATTGAGATCAGGTAATGATTTTCTGCTTTGTGGTTGCAGGATGAAAGTTAAAAACTCAAAACATGAATAAAACAACCGGGATATTAATCCTCCTACTTATTGCAGCATGCGCTCCCTCCGGTACACAGGAAGATATTTTAGGACACAGCACACCTCCGGCAGGTGAACCGATAACGGAAGATTTCTATATCTACATGGCAGTAAAGACAGGATCCTTGGGCCTTGATTCCATTGGGAATTATCCGCTTGCCCTGCAGTACATTGATTCAGCACTCTCCCTTAATGCAAAAAATCCGGAAGCCCTCAGGATAAAATCAGAACTGTATCTTCTGCTGGATCAACCTGCAGAAGCCCTGGAGACCATCAATCTATGCATCCTGAAAACGCCTCCTGAGGCACCAGGCTACTTAATCAGAGCCGGCATTTACCTGGTGCTTAATAAGAGGGACAGTGCCCTGGCAGATTACTACCGGGCAGCCGGGCTTGATCCCTCCGACGGAAGAATATGGGAAGCTATAGGTTATATGGAATTCGATCGTGGGAATAAAGCAGATGGCTGTGGGTACCTTAAAAAGGCACGTGATCTGGGGTATCTTCCTGGTAATAGTTTTAGTGATAGTCTGCTGTGTCTGTAACTTAACACACTTCTCTCCTATCAGCAGGAACCTTGCAGTAAACTTTAGGCAGACTTAATACTGAGGATCTGATATTCCAGGTTAACCATATCATTTTGAGTATGCTCAAATTTGGTTCTTTAACCTGAAGATGAAAAACAGCAATTCAGTAATTAAAATCCTCCATTGGATAACCAGGCCAGCGCCCCGGCCAACCAGAATGATGAAGCATAGTCGCGGTTTTCGCAGTGGAGCAGCTCACCGGAAGGCAATCGCTAAAAGTATCGTTTCAACCTTAACGAAATTGAAAATTGAAAGCTCTTGAATGGTAATAGCTAAATACTAAACAAGCCCCAGGCTCCTGGCATAAGAAACTGCCTCGGCCGTATTGGAAGTTTGAGTTTTCTCCAGGATCTTCTGCCGGTGATTATTCACCGTATTCACACTTATAAAAAGTCTTTCGGCAATTTCTTTGCTGGCAAAGCCTTTGGAAACCAATCCCAGCACCTCAACTTCACGGGTTGAGAGTACGGACTTTTCTCCATCCTTGTCATCATTAAAGAGGTAACGTGCATTGGTTTTTACATTGATCAGCTGGCGGCTGGCTTTTCCCAGCTCACTTTTCGAGGGAAGCATATCGGTAATTCCGAGAATCATCCATACATTCCCTTTACGGTCGAGCTCCAGTACAACGATCTGATCGACAGCTGCATAATACTTTCCATCGCTGCCCCGTGTGCGAAAATTATAGATCAGCTTATAATCCTTTTTCTCTTCCACGGGAAGCTGATCGATAAAGGTAAATGTTTTGATGTAGGCATCCAGCAACACAGGATGGTCATCCGGATGGATCAGGGAAACATAGTACCCCAGACCAAGCTCATCAGCTTTTTCGGGATCATGCCCAAGCACGTCTGAAAACTGAATTCTCCTGAAGGCGTATTCAGCCTTATAAAAATCAAAGACAATAACCGAGCTGTTCTGCACCTGTGATAGTTGCTCAATAAAAGCTATCTGCCCCTGAAAGCGGTCATAATCTTCCTGGGCGACATCAAAATCCTCCGGATTGATATAGCTCCGGAATCCCGGTGTAAAATTCGTCGGATCCATAAAAATGATGAAAAATCACTATTTCAACAGTCAGGCACTCCCTCTAATTTTGACCTTGACAATCAAATTTAAAAAAAACAATCGAAAACTACAGACTATGAAAATTCTGATCATCGGTGCCAGTGGCATGCTGGCCAAACCAGTAATCAGGGAATTAGGCGACAGAGGATATAAGCTCCGCCTGTTCTCCCGGAACGTAACTAAAGCCATGTTTTCAAAAAATTATGAGATCATCAACGGAGATGTATTCCATCCTGAAGATGTTCAAAAGGCCCTTAAAGGCTGTAGCGCCATACATATAAACCTGTCGCTGCAGGATGAAGCCCGTGCTGTTCAAAACATCGTAAAACTTGCACTGGAAGAGAACATTCAACTGATTAGCACCATATCCGGAAACAGTGTTTGTGAAGAAAACAGATGGTTCCCGATGATCGACAATAAGTACCGTGCAGAGCAGACCATCATCCATTCCGGTATCCCATACCTGATTTTCAGGGCCGGCTGGTTCTTTGAATCCCTGGACCTGATGGTACGGAATGGAAAAGCCACGATGATAGGGAAACAGGAGCGGCCAGGCCACTGGATCGCAGCCAGAGACTATGCGTCACAGGTAGGCAAAGCTTTCTCGGATCCTTCTACCTGGAACAGGATCTATTACATACTGGGAAAAGAGGCCTATACCATGCGCAACCTGCTGACACAATACTGCAAGCTGAAATATCCGGAGATCAGGAAAGTATCAACGGTTCCGGTAAGCATGCTCAAATTTATCGGACTGTTATCTTTTAATAAGGAGTTAAGAAATGTTGCCAGCATGTTTGGCTATTTCGAAAAGACTACTGAATTGGGTGATCCTTTTGAAACCTACAGCCTGCTTGGAAAGCCGGAAACTGATTTTATCCAGTGGATTAATCTAAAGAATTAAGAATAATGAAGAGGCATTTAAAATTTTTAGTTATTGGCCTGGCTGCCCTTATGTTTCTGGCCTGTAGCTGCAATAAACTGCAGAAGGAACATGAAGAGGCCCGGAATGTAGAGATTTCAGCTATAGATTTTAGTCTGCTGAAAACAGGAATCTACGATGGCTACTATGCCGGAGGCATGTATCAGTGGCGGGAAAACGAATGCCGGGTAGAGGTAGACTCGGGGAGGGTAATCGATATTGAACTCATTGAAAGCGAAGCGGAATATACCCTGGAATTTCTTGATTCGCTTTATGGCTGCATAATCAGACAACAAAACCTGCAGGTTGATGCCGTATGTGGAGCCACCCTCGATACAAAGGCCTGCCTGAAAGGAGTTGAAGACGCTCTGATAAAAGCATTATAAAAAATAGTAATCTGTAAAAACATAAAACCAGCAAAATGAAAGTAACAGCATTTGTAGGCAGTGCACGCAAAAAACACAGCTACCAGTCAGTAGAAAATTTACTTCAAAAGCTATCAGCCATGGGCGACATTCACTATGAGATCGTTCACCTGAGTGATTACCCGATCGGGATCTGTACAGGCTGCAAGCAATGTCTGGATAAAGGGGAAGAAAGGTGCCGTCTGAAAGACAGCAGGGATGAACTTCTTGAAAAAATTGAGCAATCCGATGGGGTGATCTTCGCCAGCCCAAATTATGCTTTTCATGTTTCCGGAAGAATGAAACTGTTTATTGACCGTTTAGCCTACATCTTCCATCGCCCCTGTTTTTTCGGTAAGACTTTTACCAGCATTGTCGCCCAGGGAATATTCGGTGGAAACAAGATCGTCAGCTATTTCAATTTCATCGGCAAAGCCCTTGGTTTTAAGGTAGTCAAAGGTATTTGCATAAACAGTCTGGAGCCCATGACTGAAAAAGTAATAAAGAAGAATGAAGAGAAAATTGTCAGACTTAGCAAGCGGTACTATGCCCAACTAATGAAAAAGCAACTGCCACGCCCCTCTCTGTTTGATATGTTCGTCTTCAGAATGTCAAGAACCAGCATGAAAATCAAGCTAAACGATGATTTCAAAGATTTTAGGTATTACCGTGAGAAGGGATGGTTCCAGACCGATTACTACTATCCGGTAAGTTTGTCACCGATGAAAAAGCTGGCGGGAAATCTGTTTGATTACCTGGCAACAAAGGTATCCTGATCCTGTAAACTTAGTCTGGCCATTATCGGGAAAGGATATTAGCTGCACCCCTTCAAGGGATAGGTTCATCATAAGAGAATTTCAAAATCTCATGGTAGAGCAGGCTGCTTCGGGCAGGTTTGGGAATAAATCCATCGCAGCCGGCTTTGAGCGCTTTCTCCATTTATTAGATCTTGCCACTTGTAAACCTTAAATCAATCGATACTGAAAAACAGAAAACCCCTCAACTTCAAAATGAGCACAACTCTTCATTGAGCGCTAATCCATTAAAAAATAGCCATTCGTCAAGCACAATGCAGGTTCCACCAAAATATAGTTATTGAATATCAATTAGTTGCAGATCATTTTGGAAGACTTTAGTATATTTACACTGCCAAACCTACATCAAAGAATTCCCCCAAAGTACCACTCTGAACCGAGATACCCTTCGGATGGATGGTTAAGAACTTGTAAACATGAATTTTTTCGTAGAGGCGGCAATAAAAAGTCGAAGTAACACGAAAAAAAGATGTATTTCAATTCCCTTGATTTCGCGGTATTTCTGCCGATTGTTTTCCTTCTCTATTGGTTTGTAACCAACAGAAACCTGAAACTTCAGAATTTCCTGATCGTTGTTGCCAGTTACTTTTTTTATGGCTGGTGGGACTGGCGTTTCCTATCACTGATCCTGTTCAGCACGCTGGTTGATTTTTTTGTTGGTCATGGCTTACGAACGGAAGTGAATCCTTTTAAAAGAAAGGTATTGCTGTGGACCAGCATCCTCGTAAACCTTGGATTCCTGGGATTTTTCAAATACTTCGATTTCTTCCTTGAGAATTTTGTGTCGGCTTTCAGTTTGTTGGGCAGACCACTGGAGGCCCAACCACTAAGAATTATCCTGCCTGTTGGAATTAGCTTTTATACCTTCCAGACCCTGAGTTATAGTATCGATGTATATAAACGTAAGCTGGAGCCCACGAGTGATTTTATCGCTTTTGCAGCATTTGTCAGCTTTTTTCCGCAGTTGGTTGCGGGACCTATTGAACGGGCAACGCGCCTTCTCCCTCAATTTTATAAAAAAAGAACCTTCGATTATGCCAGGGCTGTAGACGGTATGCGGCAGGTGCTTTGGGGCCTGTTCAAGAAAATTGTCATTGCTGATAATTGTGCTGAATTTGCCAACCACATTTTCACTAACTCAGCGGATATGAGTGGCAGCTCCCTCCTCTTAGGGGTGTTCTTCTTCAGCTTCCAGATCTATGGCGACTTTTCCGGTTATTCAGATATAGCGATTGGTACAGCCCGGTTATTTGGGTTCGACCTGATGCGTAATTTCGCGTATCCCTATTTCTCCAGAGACATTGCAGAGTTCTGGCGGCGCTGGCACATCTCGCTTTCCACCTGGTTCAGGGATTATCTTTACATTCCCCTTGGTGGCAGCCGGGGTGGTAAAGGCATGCAGATCCGGAATACCTTTATCATTTTCATTGTCAGTGGATTCTGGCACGGTGCCAACTGGACGTTCATTGTATGGGGGGCCCTGAATGCCTTATATTTCCTTCCCCTACTGCTGGCGAAGCAAAACCGTAACAACCTCGATAGTATTGCCGAAGGTAAGCAACTGCCTTCGTTCAGGGAACTCTTTTCCATGCTCGCGACCTTTGGGCTTACCCTGCTGGCATGGGTATTCTTCAGGGCTGAATCGGTATCTCAGGCCCTGAAAATCCTTGGAGAGATTTTCTCTCATTCGCTGCTTTCCTTACCTGCAGTTTTCTCATTAAAAATGGCTGCGGTATCTGTTTTCCTGCTGATCTTCATCCTGATTGAATGGCGGAACAGGGAAAAGCCCCATGCGCTGTCTTTCTCCCCCCGCCTGTCCCGATTTTACCGGTATGCATTTTATATCGTGTTGTTACTTTTTATCTTCTATTTCCGTGGTAATCCTCAAAGTTTCATCTATTTCCAATTTTAAGGGTCTGGCCTATGAAACGCTTTCTGAAAAAATTCATCCTGTTCTCGCTGATCTTTCTGGGATCCCTGGAGTTGTTCTCCAGGCTCGTGGTAGATCCGTTTTACTTCTTCTGTATAAACACCTTTAACGAGAAAAATGTTAAAGGCATCCGGAATATCCTGAATTGTGACACCAAACATGTGGATTACCTCTTTATTGGAAGTTCACGGATACCCTCCACCATCAACCCGGCAGTTCTGAAGGAATTATCCGGGGGCAAGACGGTAATCAATGCGGGTAGAGGTTATATGACTGCCGGAATACACTACCAGGCATTAAAATGCAAGCTGGCCAACTATCCGGATTATCTTAGAAATGCCTTCGTATTTATCGAGTACCCCGGGCCAACTATTTATACTTCGCCATTTGAGTTTGATAAATTCAGGGTGCATGAGCAAAAAAATTGTCCGGAGACTGCCATGCCCCATCTATTACTCCCTTACCTGAATTTTTCGGATCTGTGTTGCTTCTTTAGGGAATCGCATAATTCTCTGACAGCAAAATCAGAAATGCTGCTTCTGATGAGCAGTGTTTATCGTTCCAGTGAATTTCTGAACGAATATTTCAACCGTATGGGTACGGTTATGCTTTTTAAGAAAGATTGTAATGATCTTGCTTCTGAGGGGGGGATCAGGAATGATAATATGAATGCTGCAATTGAAGAAGCCAGAAGCAATGCCGAGCTGGAGAAGAAGCAGCTCGAAATTCAACCCTTACTCACATTCGGGCAACTGGAAGAGAGCTCTCTGGCTGCTATTTATCGTTTGGTGACTCAACACGGAGGAAGGCTCATTCTTTTTGAGATGCCCCTGCACTCCGTACAACAAGAGATTTATGCATCGTCAAAAGCCCAGGCTGATAAAGAAATACTGGAAAGCTGGTTGCGCACTAAAAATATCCCCATCATACGCAATACTGCATTTCAATATTCAGACGAAGATTTCCCGGACACCTGGCACCTGGGACTCAATCGCAGGGATGAATTCAGCACCCTTCTTTTCCGGCAAATTGAGAAAACAAATGCTGAAAGTCCTAACTCTCTAAAGGCCACCCTCCTGAGAGCGGTAAACTGAGGCATGGCCTCAGCATTAATTTAGTGCACCGGCTTCCATTTTGAATCATCTTGGCTATCTTCGCTTTGAAACAATGATCGCATCAAACCTGTGCAAAGCATTCTTAAAATTATTACCCTGCATACGTTTTTCCTCAGCACACTCATGTCGTTGGGGATGATTCTCTCACGAAGAAAAGAAACTAAAAACCAGATCTTCTTTGGCCTGTTCCTGTCATTCAGTCTGCTTATTTTTTATTTTTTCCTCTACGAATCAAAGCAAATGCAGGACTACCCCTACCTTGCTGTATCCTGCCTGATGGGCATCTTTCTGATCGGCCCCCTGACCTGGTTCCTGGTGCTATACTCACTGGATAGAAACTTCCGTATCACAAAAAGACAACTGTTACACCTTGTCCCTGCACTCTTCGCCTGGATAATAGCCATTGTCTCTGTAAGGCTACTCGGGCACCAGGAATTACATGTTTACCACGATTTTTTTGAAAATCTGTTAATTCTCATCCTGGGGGGGCTGGGTGATCTCATCTTTTCAGTTTACCTGTTCCTCACTGCCCGAAAACTGTTTAAAAACTTTCTGTGGAATTTCTCCAGCCTCAGAAAGGAGCCGGCAGCCATGACCAGCATGGTCCTCTTTGTCCTTTATCTGTTGGCGGGAGTGATGGATATTTTAACGGTTCTTTTAGATAACTACTACTTTCTGCAAGCCACAATTCTCTTGATATCTTTAACCGTAATCATTCTTTTTATCATGAACCTGATCTATCCAAATTTTGAGCAGGCAGTCAGTGACGCCGTGATCCGGGAAAAAGAAAGAAGAAGCTATTTATCGAATGTGGATAATGAAAACCTTGAAAAGAGCCTCAGGCAGCTCATGGAATCAGAAGAGCTCTTCACGGATGAAAACCTGAGCCTGAAAAAGCTGGCAATCAAAACACAGGTTACCACACACCAGCTGTCAGAATTTATAAATGTCTGCTACAAAAAAAATTACTCACACTACATCAACGAATATAGAATTGCCAAAGCCAGAAAACTCCTGCTTGAAAAGCCTGATTTTACCATCCTTGCTATTGGCTATGAAGTGGGTTTTAAATCCAAATCTTCCTTCAACGACGCGTTTCTGAAAGTTACCGGCCAAACGCCTTCCCAATTCAAAAAAAATCCTGCATAAACTTGTCCGGATTTATAATTCCGGTCGATCAGGCGTCCGATATCCCTTTATTTTGGCAAAGTAATTCATCAAAATAAGGAGAAATATCATGAAACTTGACATTAAAGCAATGGCGCTGACCTTCGCCATTTTTTTCGGACTGGGCCTCTTTCTGCTGACCTGGTGGGTGATCCTGTTCGACGGGGCTTCTACGGAGCCTAATATGGTCTCAACCCTGTACCGGGGGTATTCTTTCTCTCCACTTGGGAGCTTTATTGGTCTGGCATGGGCTTTCGCTGACGGAGCAGTGGGTGGAACCTGCATCGCGTGGGTATATAATATGTTAATCGACAAAAAACAAAACAGTTAAAAATGAAACGCTCTTATCATTTAGTATTTGCTACAGTCTGCATTTTATTATGGTCCGGATTTTTTCTTGCTGGTCAGCCCTATCACTACTTTCAGAATTTCAGTCGTGAATCAACCATTCTTCTGCTGCTGATCACCTTTTTTGCGGTAATTCCCCCTTTCACAATTACCCTGCTGGGGTTTATCAATGTACCCTTCTTCAGAGCTTCCTTATGGCTGGCATTTTACAGCTCGGTATTGCCATTTGTCCTGGATATGTTAGCAATCGGAATTCTGAAAGGAGAGGGAATACATTTCCTGACCTCATACTGGTACCTGACACTGGGGTATATCATCGTCTGGATTGAGATCCCCCTAATCGGGAAATCTCTTGAAAAAATCGGTCTCAGGATCATCAACCAACGATTTTAATCACAAGCATCAGCATATATTTTTAGTATCTTGGTCGGAAAGATTACCTCATACTGCCATCCGGAAATGGACCGGATGGCACATTTATTGTTTTATTCAACCTAAATACTAAAATCTATTACCATGAACAGACTCTTGACATTCCTTCTCGTATCCGGACTCCTTTCACAAAGTGGCAACCTGCTTGCTCAAAACAGACATCATTCATCCAATCCCTGGTTTGACAGGGTCATGGTTTCTATCGAATCCACCCAGAACAGCCAGTACCGTTACGACAGGGCCATGCAATATTTCAGTCGCGAACGATCTACGGTTGCAGAACTGACCGAGGCCTGCTATTATATGAAGAATGATGAGGCGCGTTACCAGCTTTGCCTTGAGGCATACCCATTAATTATCGATAAGTATAACTTTTTCAGAATATACGATTCCTTCTCTAAATTCTCCTATGCCATCATGTTGTATCACCATACCCAGGGAGCGGCAGCAAATGATCATGAGCAGGAAAACTACCCTGACCGTAGTGGCCACGCCGGTACCCAGACAAGTATCGAATTACCTTCCCCCTATGGCTATGCCGGGATGACCGGAGCCAACTGCGAAGTACCCATGCATGAAAACGATTTCCGGCGCTATTATAGCTACCTGGAGCTGGACCGGGATGAAAACCGAAGATTTGAGACCCTTAAAGAACAAGTGCGCACCTACTGTTTCACAACCGCCCAGATCATGCAACTGGCTCTGGAGCTGCAATCGGAAATCCGGAGGCTTGAATTCCTGAAATATGCCTACAGCAAGTGCTATGATATGGAAAACTTCATGAATAGCACCCAACTCCTGAACAGTCCCCGGAACAGGGACGATCTGCATGCATTTATTGCCGGTCAGCAGATGCATTCCCCAACAGGTCACCGGCCTCCGGCAAACGGCTGCTTTGTTCATCCATCAGAGTTCAGTTACATGAAAAAAGAAATTGAATCAGAGAGTTTTAGTAACGACAAAGCGCAGGTTGCAAGAAATCACATTGCCAATAATTGCCTGACAGCAGAACAAGTGAGGGAGCTGGTACTGCTTTTCGATTTTGAAAATGACAGAATGGACCTTATCAGGTTCTCCTATCAATATGTACAAAATCCGGATAAGATGTACATACTGAGGGATGCCCTTAAATTCTCAAGTTCAAAGCTGGAATTTGACAGCATGCTGCGGGAAGGTAAGGATCAGTAACACAAACCTTGATCGACAGACGTTAACTATCCGGAATCATGAAGAGATTTCTTTATCTTCGGTGAAATCAAACTACTGAACTATACTAACATGAAAGCTAAGCTGTTATTCCTTGTGATGTTTCTTCCAGCATCCTTTCCCGGCTTGCTGGCCCAGGAAGCTTCCTCATCTGATTACCAGGATATCACTATCCGGCAAAAAAAGGATATTTATGAGCTGAAAACAGGAATGAATGAGCTTGATTTGAAACGAAAACCTTTCGATATTGAATTCGATCTTGAGTCGGGGGCAAACGACAGCGAATGGAACAACTGGACTGTCTTACAGGTAGCAGCCACTATCAATCCGGATATGCTGCAATATTTTTGTGAAAGCCCTGTCAGCAACGATAACAATTTCATTGAAAAATGGGAATACTACCTGTTGAACATTCACTTTCGGTAATGCGGGCTGAAATGCTTCTTCAGACAACAGGTTCAATTTTTCCTCACCAGGAATTTTCCGTTCAGGGTAACAGTATGACTCTTTAGTTGTACAAAGTACATTCCTTCCGGATAATTCCGGACGTCAATCTCCAATGCCTTCCTGGTTCGTCCCTGCCAGCTGAAAAAATCAAGCTGCCGGCCGGTATGGTCGAATACCGCCACGCGGATATCCCCTGAAAGCTCCGCACCAGGCTCTATCCATATCCGGTTAGCGGAGGGATTCGGGTATAAGCGAAGAGATTTATCGATGTTTTTCACGGACGACAGATCATCAACATGTCCGCTTCCTGTTATCAACACGGCAGTTGTCGAGAGGGGAGGCAGGGTTAGGCTAAGGGTTTGCCCCACCAGTTCCACTGTACCTGCAAAAAGCGCGTTATCCGTATGAGAGACGAAGGTTTCGTCCCCGGGCAGGGAGCTAAGTTGAAGGGTGGGATAATTTCCGTTTTTCACTGTAAAATCAGAAATTACAACCTGTGCATCATGCGATGCGCTGAGATCCCTGTTAACCAGGATCACTGTCAGCGAGTCAGCGCTGGTAGTAAGTGTGCTGTATGCTGAAACTGTATTTTCGAGACTGGAAATAGTTTTCACCCGTACAGCATGAGTGTAGCGGCTATATAAATGGAGCACTTCCCACATCCCGTTTTGCCAGTACCAGGGTGCAAATAGTTCTACGCCCTGGTCAGCAAAAGTACCCAGCATAGAGGCATACAGAACGGCATTGATATCCGGGTCATCTGTCTGTGTGCCAAATTCAGACAGTCCGATGCCTATCCCGTGGCCTGCCCCATAGTGTTCATTCAGCCAGGAATTGATCCTGCCAAATATATATTCATTCTGCAAACTGCTTTCCCAGCCTCCGTGAATGGTTTTTACGCCATTTGCCCCGGGATAATTATAAGCCTCATCATAGAATACCCGATGGAGCTGTACCAGGTCAGCCGGTTCAGTCTCAAAAGGATAGAAATGGATATCCACCACATCAAGCACAGGTATCCCGCTGGCCTTCTCCTCATCGGCACAACGCTTGATAAAATATTCCAGCCAGCAGTAGTACTGACCGCCAATATCAAGGTTTTCGTCTGCATAGCGGTACCATTGCCACTCATTCGCCATTACAGGGCCACAAAGTTTGATGTCAGGAGATTTCTCCTTTGCTTTTTTGGCCACCTCAAAATACTTTTCCATAAAGGCATCTGCCGCCAGTTGCACTTCCATGACATCATCATGAGTACCCGACCAGATCTCGGGTTCATTATCCATATTCCAGTACCTGAAGTTTGCCTGCGGCAGGTCAATTCCGTCTTCACCGAACCAATGGTCCAGGATCGCTACGGTAGAATCTGCCGGCCAATCCATCAGGTAGAGGTCCGGATTTCCGTCAGTCAGTGCATTGCTTCCTCCAGCAGTATTAACCACTCCTCCTCCTGCCAGGTTCTGGTTGACGCCTTCCCACCATTGCGAACTGTTAAATTGCCAGTCGTTGAAATTATTGTTCGTATTGTCAGCAGCCCACCCGAGAAGCTGAAATGCATACATCACCTGCATATCCGGGAAGGTCTCCATAATCTGAGCTGCTTCAAAGTCCCAGTCGTGCTCATACACGTTGTTGTACCAGTCGGGGTGAGAGCTTAGCTTTTTCCTCCAGTTATATTTTGTCGCATTGTTCCCGGAGTTCTCCCGGGAAAAGCGCAACCCTGCAGATCTATATCGGGTGATCTCCGCTGCCAAAGGTGCCCGGCTATCCGAAAAATTACCATTCCTCCCATAAATGTATGGAGAAATATACCGTTGTCCGTCCTGCGCATGTACCTGGATGGTAACATCCTGTGCGTTCAGAAATCCGGGAATACAGAAGATAGGAATACAAAGTAAATGTAAGAATCGCATGATGCCTCGTTTGGTTTTCGCTTGTGAAGTTAGTATTTTGCATTTATACCAACCAAAAATCGGTAGCTTTGGTGCTTTTTTTATGTGATAAATCACAATTCAGGTTCCTGTTTTTTCCTTACATTCATTGCGTTAAAATTGAGAAATAATGACCATAAGCACACGATCCCTAAAACGATCTGCCTTGCTCCTTACGGCTATTATTCCGGTTTTCATTCTGCCGGTACTAAACATGAATTTTGTGATTTACCGGATATTCTCCGGTGTTCTTGTGGCCGCTACCCTGATCTCTCTGTGGAAATCCAGGGAGCTGTTTTCAAGCACCTTGTTCTTTACCCTTGTCCATGTTTGCATACCACTCAATAATACCTGACTACTATGAAAATCAAGAACCCCATCCTACCGGGATTCAATCCCGACCCGTCTATTTTAAGAGTAAAGGACGACTACTACATTGCTACTTCCACCTTCGAGTGGTTTCCGGGGGTCCAGATCCACCATTCAAAAGATCTGATACACTGGAAACTGATCACCCGCCCACTGCGGCGTATGTCACAGCTGAACATGACCGGAAATCCCAATTCCTGCGGGATATGGGCCCCGTGCCTGTCGTATGATAAGGGGACGTTTTACCTGATCTATACCGACACCAAAACTTTTAAAAGCCCCTATAAGGATTCCCACAACTACCTGGTCACCACTGATGATATCATGGGAGAATGGTCAGAGCCCATCTACCTGAACAGCTCAGGCTTTGATCCCTCGCTTTTTCATGATGACGATGGCCGCAAATGGCTGGTGAACATGATCTGGGACCACCGACCTGACAAACACCCCTTCGGCGGAATCCTGCTTCAGGAATATTCACCGGAACAGAAAAAGCTGGCAGGACCCATAAAGAACATATTCAGGGGTTCCGAAATCGGGAAGGTGGAGGGTCCCCACCTCTATAAGTGGAAGGGATACTATTACCTCCTTACCGCCGAGGGAGGGACGGTACTCCGTCATGCCTCCACCATGGCACGGTCCAAAAACATTGATGGTCCCTATGAGCTTGATCCGAAAAGCCCGCTTATTACTTCCTATGACGATCCGACACTGGAGCTGCAGCGGGCGGGACATGGCTCTATTGTCGAAACGCAAGATGGTGAGTTTTACCTGGCTCACCTCTGTGGCAGGCATATCCCTTCGCGTGGAAGATGTCCGATGGGCAGGGAAACATCCATACAGAAATTGAAATGGACCGATGATGGCTGGCTCCGTCTGGCACATGGAATAAACCAGCCACAGGTACTGGTTGATGCACCCGATCTTCCTGAACATAACTGGGAGGAAGAAGATCCCCGGGATGATTTTGATTCTGACAGCCTGAATATTCATTTTCAATCGCTCCGCGTGGATATCACCGACAGCATATCCCTTAGGGAACGTCCCGGGTTCCTCCGTATCCGAGGTGGTGAATCACTGGCCTCGCATCATAAACAGTCTCTGCTTGCACGCAGGCAGCAATCCTTCATTTATTCTGCAGAAACAGCGCTGGATTTCTGCCCGGAGACCTTCCAGCACATGGCGGGACTGATCTGCATGTACGACAACACTAACTTCTACTACCTGAACGTCACCTGGGATGAGGCGCTGGGAAAATGCCTGGACATTACAACCTGCATAGCCGGTCAGTATGGCTTTCCCCTGGAAAGCAAACTTCCCCTGGAAAATGAAGGACTGATCTGCCTAAAAGCTGAAGTGCATTACGACAAGCTGAAATTTTCCTATTCCGAAAATGGCCGTGGATGGATGCGGATCGGGGAAGTATTCGATGCCAGCACCCTTTCCGACGAGTTCGATGAAGGAGGCGGGGATGCACATTTCACGGGTGCCTTTGTTGGGATCTGCTGCCAGGACCTTACGGGAATGCAGCATCCGGCAGACTTTGATTACTTTGAGTACAGGGAGTTGTAAAACTTTAGGTATCGGTTCAGGTTGTATGGAGGGATACAGTCTTAACATTTTTTATGTCTCTGCATTTGCCTGTCAGATTAAGATTGCACACCTTCGATTAAAGTTTTGTTTATGTATCGATTAGCCAAAGTGTCGGGCATATTCTATGTTATACTTCTATTAAGCCTGCTCTCCTCCTGCCTTCCCGGTCGCCTGCAGCCATTCTCACCGCATATCACCGGATTTGAAAAAAAAGAATTGAACAAGGCAGTGATCTACTATCGCGAAGGGGACAGCATTTCAGAATTTACGGATATAGATAGCCTGATCTGCCAGGTTGAAGAAAGCCACCACTTGCAATTTCAGCGTAAGGTCGCGTTCTTTGTTATGAATTCAGAGAAGAAATACAGACACTATACAGGTACCCGCGCCCGCTTTGTCGCCCAGCCATTGTATGGCAGGATCTACATTTCTCCAAGGGCCAAGGAAGAATACAGGGCTGATCTGATCCGGTTTGACACCTATATCAAGCATGAACTGTCCCACTCACTTTTCTTTCAGAATGTTCCTTTCATACGGTTACTCAACTATCCGGGATGGTTCCTTGAGGGACTGGCTGTGTACACGGCAGCTCAGGCAGGAACGGACGGATACTATAGCTATGAGTCGGTCGAAGATACCATCAGAGCAGGTTATTTTGCCGAACCCCGGGACTGGGGAACCATCACCCGCCGGGAGGGAGAAACCGTGAGACAGTGCCCGCTAAAGGGAAAATACCACTTTATCTATTCGGAGTATGCCTGGATCATCCACGGACTGGTACTTGACTTCGGAGAAGACAAGTTCGTCCGTTTCCTTCATGATTCATTGAAAACGAAGGATTTCTATGCACTGTTCCGGTCGACCTACGGAATCGATTTTGATGAATACATTTCTCAACAAATGCCCTAAAATAACCAAGTATTAAAACAGATCAGGGAATGCCCGCAAATAAGTAAGTGATCAGGTTTAATTAATAATGCGCTATTCAAGGTATTAAAACAAACCTGCGGTATTAAGGAATGTGCCTGTGACCTATCCAGCTTCCATAGTAAGATATCGACAGGCCAGGATCCTTCTTATGATTGACAATCTGTTCCTTACTGAAACAGAAAGTATAATTATGCCCTCACCTGACAAAAACCCCTATGGGAAATCGTATCAATAATGCTAAATTTATGAATGCAATTCACAGCTATTCAGGAACTCTACATAAAAAATCATGATTACAGGAACCCAGGCGAAAAACCAACTCGAAATACGGGCAGCGTTGACCTACCTTATCAGTCTCATCTTCATCGCAGCAGCGGCAGTAATTTTTCAGATCATTGGACATGTCGACCTGATGGGGATTCTCCGCCCCCTGCTGATGATTTCCTGTATCATCCTTTTAGCATATTTTATCTATAAGAAAAAGAAAGAAGGTCAGAACCCCATACTATTTATGTGGATTTCCGGAATGGCTACTGTTTCAATTCCGCTGCTGGCCAAACTCAATTATGCTTCCAATGCCGGATTTACGGCTGAGGCATGGACATTTGCGCTGGAATCCTATAATTCCTCAATCCTTATGGTAAGCTTCATTGTTGCCCTTCAACTCCTTTTCGATAAGAAAGTGATCGTTACGGCCTCCGCTTTCGGGATCATAGGATGGATCATTTTCATTGTGGTGGCTGTTAATCAGGGTGCCGAATACTCCGTGAAAGGCATGGATAACGGTAAGCTGATCCACGAGTTCGTGCTTACCCGGGAAATCTTCTTTATTATCATGACCACCTTCATTGCAGTTATCTCGTACCGGCACATCCCTGTCATTGAAGATTATGACCAACAGATGGGCCAAAATACAGCTGCACTGGAAATTCGTCAGGAACAGTTGCAGACCCTTTTTTCAGCAGTTGAGAAACTCTCCGGGGAATTGGCTGAAATGTCAGAAACCATCTCAGATTCCACCCAGCTTTTCAATCAGAATTCCAATACTCAGTCGACCAACCTGGAAGAGATCGTAGCTTCCATGGAAGAAATGGGCTATTCCGTATCCAGCAACACTGAAAATACAGGTACAACCAACCAGATTGTACAGTCGACCTATGAACAGGTTCAGGACGGCAAGCGGGTCATTGAAGAAACAGAAAAGGCCATGCAGGACATCACGCAAAAAATCGGGTTCATTGAAGAAATTGCTTTTCAGACCAACCTACTGTCGCTGAACGCCTCGGTGGAAGCAGCACGTGCGGGTGAGCACGGAAAGGGATTCGCCGTGGTAGCGGCTGAAGTACGCAAACTGGCCGAGCGCAGCCAGCTGGCAACCAGGGAGATCAGAACGGTCAGCGACAGGAGCCTTGATATTTCAAAGCGCCTGATCGGATTATTTGAGAAGATTGTGCCTGAGATCGATAAGACTGCCGGGCTAATGAAAGAAGTATCCAATGCATCCACAGAACAAAATACCGGCCTGCGGGTCATCAACACGGGGCTCGATGAGCTTAACCGGCTAACCCAGACTAATACTGCTGCCTCCCGCGAGTTAGCCATCATGGCTCAGCAGCTTAATGAGCATTCACAGTCATTGATCACTTTAATGAGAGAACAGGAACCTTCCCGGGATAGAAATGATCGGAATTAATCAGCCTAACTGGATGCTGACGCTACTGCAGCAAAAAGAGAGTTGACGCCTTTTCGCCCTTTCTTTAGCCGATTAGCCAGTTGGCATTTCATGGAATTAACGCCCTATTAACAAAATTCATGAAACATTTCAGTGAAAAATACGTCATATTTGTATCAATGAAAAAGGCGTTAACGATAGGAATCCTGCTCCTGTTTTTTGGGATGAATACCATCAGGATTGTCAATGTTCATTATTGTCATGGCATCCTTGAGTCTGTTAATTTTTCACTGCCCGATGAAGACTGCTGCGAGCATCCCCACGAGGACCATACCGGATGCTGCCAGGATATTACGGTTGAGGTAGATCTTGATTCAGAATACCTCCTTTCAGAGCAGCCGGAAACAGGCATGAATACTGAACTATTTGCCCTTATCGGGGAGTTCAGGGCTGATTTTGATTTCGCAGCCGACCTGATTAGTAAGTCTCGACTAAGCCTTAACGAAAAACCGCCTTCGGAACCGCGGTACCTGCTCACACATTCCTTTCTTTTTTATGGTTAGAACCTTTGTTCGGAGTACAAGAAGAACACCAGAATAACCATAAAAATTTAAAATCATGTACTATATAAGAACAATTGCTGCCATCTGCAGCATCGTGCTTCTGAGCACAAATATGATACTTGGACAGGATAAAAAGATTGTCACTGAGGAATTCCAGGTGGAGGGAGTATGCAACATGTGCAAGTCCCGGATCGAAAATGCAGCCTATATCAGTGGGGTGAAGCATTGCGAATGGAATAAGGAAACCGAACTGTTGAAGGTGACCTACAATTCCAAAAAAACATCCCTTGATACTATCCATAACAGTATAGCAGCGGCAGGTCATTCGACCAGCAAGGTGGAAGCCGACCCTGAAGCCTATAGCAAGCTCCCCAAATGTTGCGCCTACAAGGGTGGAGCCCATAAACATTAAGAGGATGAAGAACTTACTATTCCTATCCCTCTTTCTTTTGTTCTGTTCACAGGCAACCATGAGGCTTTTGGCGCAGCCTTCCCCGGCAGGGGCTTCTGTGGAAGGAACAGTATACGAGCTGCATAAAGGCAGGAAAGAGGCGCTCATCGGTGTAAATATCTATTGGGCCGGGACTACGCAGGGAACCATTACCGATGGTAATGGCAAATTTGCCATACTTCCGTCAGAACAAACCAACCGGCTTGTAGTTAGCTATGCCGGATTTCAGACTGATACGCTTATTGTTGAAGACCACGACTTAATTGAGGTCGTGCTTCAGGAAGGGCTTAATTTGGAAGAGGTGGAGGTGAAACACCGAAGAAAAACCACGGAATTCTCAATGATCAATCCCATTAAAATAGAATCGGTGGGTGAAGGCGAACTGGAAAAGGCAGCCTGCTGCAACCTTTCAGAAAGCTTCGAAACAAATCCGTCGGTGGACGTTTCCTTCACGGATGCCATTACCGGCACAAAGCAGATACAGATGCTCGGGCTTGCCGGTCCTTACACCCAGATCACCCGGGAAAATATCCCCGATATCCGAGGGTTATCCTCCATCTTTGGCATGGAGTACCTTCCGGGTCCATGGATTGAAAGCATACAGCTCAACAAGGGAACGGGATCCGTGGTCAACGGTTTTGAAAGCATTGCCGGTCAGATAAATGCAGAGCTCCGTAAGCCGGAAACAGCTGACAGGCTCTACCTGAATGTTTTCGGCAATCAGGAAAGCCGTCTGGAAGCTAACCTTATATTGAAACATGAGCTTAGCGAAAACCTGGGCACAGCCCTGCTGTTGCATGCACGAACCCAATCGGTGCCCATGGATTACAATGGCGATGGCTTTATGGATAAACCCCTTGGGAAGCAATTCATTGCTTTGAACCGCTGGGAGTACCATAACCATGAAGGCTGGCACAGCCAGTTCAGCATTAAAGGCACCAGTTCGGGAAGTGAAGGGGGACAGATGCCCGTCAGTACAGGTATGTCCGAAAATCCCTGGACCATGGCCATGAACGCCAGAAAGCTGGAAAGCTGGTTCAAACTGGGTAAGGTATCAGAGGATAAACCTTACCGCAGTTTTGGATTCCAGCTGGCCGGAACCCTGCATGAGCAGGACTCAAGATTTGGCAATAAGACATACCTGGCAGACCAGCACAGCCTGTATGCAAACCTGATCTTTCAATCAGTATTTGGTGATACCCGCCATAAATATAAGACCGGTATCAGCTGGCAGGCAGATGAATACAATGAAATGCTGGACAGCCTGAACTATGAGCGCCTGGAATCCGTGCCGGGAGTTTTCTTCGAATATACCTGGTCGCCGAATGCTAAATTCGACCTCGTTACCGGGATCCGGGGAGACTATCACAACCAGTATGGTTTGTTTATGACCCCCCGCATGCATATCCGCTATGCCCCGGCTGAAACTTCGGTCTTCCGTTTCTCAGCAGGTCGCGGACTGCGCACAGCCTCTATCCTGGCAGAAAATATGGCCATCCTCGCCTCCTCCCGGGAAGTGATAATCCAGGGTGAGCATAGCGATACTCCGTATGGTCTTGACCCGGAACTTGCCTGGAACCTGGGTGGCAATTTCACCCAAAAGTTCAGGTTGGACTACAGGGAGGGTGCAATCAGTTTCGACCTGTACTACACCACATTTCAGAACCAGATTGTGGTCGACCTCGACCAGGATCCACAGACCATAATGTTCTATAACCTGGAGGGTAAGTCGACTTCCACAAGCTTTCAGGGCCAGCTCGACTATGAGCTGATCCAAAGGCTGGATTTGCGGCTGGCCTATCGGTGGTACGATGTTAAAACACAGTATCTTACCGGACTGCAAAGCAAACCCCTGGTATCCAGGAACCGGGCGTTTCTTAACCTTGCCTACCAAACCCGCAACCATTGGAAATTCGACTACACCGTCCAGTGGCATGGAGCCAGGAGAATTCCCCTGACGGCTTCCAATCCTGTGGAATACCAAATGCCGGAAAACTCTCCCGCCTTTTTTCTCATGAACGCGCAGATCAGCAAAGAGTGGCGTGAAAGTTTCGAGATCTATCTCGGTGGAGAAAACCTTTTGAATTTCAAACAGGAAAATCCTATACTTGCTGCTGATGATCCTTTTGGTCCTTACTTCGACAGTTCTCTGATCTGGGGCCCTGTATTCGGCCGCATGTTCTATGGAGGGATACGGTTGAAAATTAAGTAGGAAGGAGCCTGAAAAACAGTGTTCCGGCAGGGAGTGCAGAAAAACGAATAATTCGGTCCGACTGCAGTTCCTGCCGGCACTTACACCTCAGCCAAAGGCATCATCCGAACCTGATACCGATCATGCCATGAAGAAATTCCCGGGTAAGATAGCCGCTGCCGGACCGGCAAAACGCCTGCATCTTTTCATTCTCCTGCTTACATGCACCCAGGTTCTTAACGGGCAAAGCCTGAAATACGATGCTGTCTGCCATCATTTCTGGCATCCCTGCGACGTCATGTCGATGAAGGGCATCCGTACAATTACCGAAAAAACCAATTCCTCCTTAAGGAAGAATGTCTACCAGTATGATCAGGAAGGTCGCTTAACCAGCATGCAGACATGGTTTAAAAGTCTGGCATATTCTTACGAGATTAGTTACGACTCGCTGAGCAGAATTGCTTCCCTGACCTATACTAACTTTCAACCTCCGGAAAGAACTTATAATGGCAGCAGGATTAATGCCAGTCCTCAACTTGAAAGAAGTCGCTTTGAATATCGTATGAATGAAGAGGGACTTTCTGATTCTGTCCTGATCATGCATTCCGATACCGCTCTGTTGGTATTTTCCAGAACACCCTCGGATACCGGGACTTCCATTCACCTTGATTACGGATGGACCGGCACTAAAAAAAGTACCGAACACCTTGATGTCTATTCATCGAATGACGGGAAACTGATCATTGAAAAATATACCTTCTCGAACAGCGGGCTGACATCTGAATATACATCGAAGTACCTCCTGAATAAGGAGGGAGATATCATCCATGAGTATACCCTGACCGGCGGCAACCTGATGGGCGGCCAGGAATTTGGGGAAAAGAAAACTGAATATATCCTGAAATATGACCGCAGGGGCAACTGGAGGAAGAAGATCTCAAAAAAGGAGGGTAAGGTCTTTATGCGGGAAAAGAGAAAAATTAAGTACCGATAATCCTTGCTCCCATAATTCCGGTGAAAAATTTTAACTTTAAACCAATCCAAAATGAAAAAACTCCTGATCATACTCCTGATCCTCCCGCTTTTACCTGCAAAATCGCAGATCAGGGAACTGACTCCATCCGATATCGTATCCCTGGCATTTAGTTTAGAAGAAGAAAATAAATTCGACGAAAACGCAGAAGCCGCTCAGATGATCTATGCCAGACTGAATGGAGATTTCGACTACGAAGACCTGAGCCCTGAAGAACAGAATATCCTCTCCAATTTTGATGAGACCATGATGAGTTATTGGGATATTATTGGCGAAGGATGCAGCTGGTATTGCGGTGGTGGCCCGTATGAGGTAACAGCTTCCAGCTGCCTCCAGGCCCAGGGGGAAAACAGCTACGAACCCGCGAACGCCCACGACCTGAGTTACAAATATGCCTGGGTGGAAGGCGCTGAGGGATATGGCATCGGGGAATATTTGCTCTATACCTTTGCCGCGAATGCTCCACGCATTACCGAGATCAAAGTCGTAAACGGCTATGTGAAAAGTCAGGCCGCCTGGGAAAACAACTCAAGAGTCAAAAAGCTTAAGGTGTATATTGACGACAAGCCCTATGCCATCCTTAAGCTTGAAGACATCTGTGGCACACAGACCTTTGAGGTTGAGCCTATCGGTAACAGCAACCGGAACGACTGGGAAGCTATGGAGGCCCTCCCCGACTGGACCCTTAAATTTGAGATCATGGAAGTTTACAGGGGCAAGAAATATGCTGATGTCGCCATAACCGAGATCTATTTTGACGGACTCGATGTACACTGTCTTGCCCCAGGGACTCCGATATTGATGGCTGACGGCACAACCCGGGCTATCCGCAGCCTTAAACCTGGCGATAGAGTACTGAGCTTTGATGCCAAGAGCGGATCACTGACACCTGCAGAAATCGAAACTGTAGCTTATGCCGTGCACTGCCCGGTTGTGACCTACACTTTCGAAAGTGGCAGAACGATAACTGCCACTCCGGATCATCCTTTTCTGGTTGAAAAGAAGGGATGGAGTTCCTGCGAACCTAAAAAGACAAAGCAGTATGAAGGCTATAAAAAAGTGAAGAAAATTGAGGTTGGGGATATCTTCGCTGGAGCCAAAGGGAATGACCGTCTGGAAAAGATCGAATATATCAATGAAAGTACGGAAACCTACACGATCTCCGGGTTGAAAGGGGGCGATAATTTTATTGCCAACGGCCTGGTTGTGGGTATCGAAAAGTTGGAATAAAACAACAAGGAATGAACCATATGAGTCCATTTTAGAAATAATAGCTATCAACAACGAGGCTGAAAAAAAAATGATTTCCCTGAATAAATGGAGATGATTTGGAGCTATAGATACCCTTAATAATTTCATGGCTTAAGTAGACCCTTAAAACTATAATTTCCGGTTTTATAAATTCTAAGTTTTAGTTTCACAAATAACCGAAATTCATATGGTTAAAATTGAAGACTAATTTGGTAGAATTGTTGTAATTTTGTAATATGTATTCGCACATTTGATAAGATTATAATCATGAGATACAGCGCACTTTGGATAGCAAATTATTTTTTAGACAAGGCTTTCAGAGAAGGTGTTGAAATGACACCTATGAAACTTGTGAAAATGGTTTATCTAGCACACGGATGGAATATGGCAATCACCAACAATCCTCTCATAAACGAGCAAGTCCATGCGTGGAGATATGGCCCTGTAATTCGGTCTGTATATGACACATATAAAGTATACGGCAGCAATCAGATTCGACAGATATTTGGTAATCCATCTCCTGATCTTGATCCTGACACTCGAAAGGTATTAGACAAAGTTTGGGAAGTCTATAAAAAATATGATGGCCTTCAATTATCAACTTTGACCCATGAAACGGGCTCCCCCTGGGAAAAGTCGTACAATGGAGAAAGAGATACCCCAATACCTGATAATGTAATTCAAGAATTTTACCAAAATCTCTAAAATGCCAACCAAAAACATTGACGATATTAAATCTCCGGAGAATATTGAAAGAGATTATAAATCGTTGGAAGAAGAAAAAAACAAATATAATGGACATACAAGGAAAAACCTTCATTATATTTTTATTATTGCATTATGGGGAGCTTTCACAATCATCTCAATTGTAGTCTTGATAAGGGTTTGGCATCTTTTAACACCCTGGGATTGGTTAGATCAACAAAGTATTAGTTCAATTGATAGGTTTTTATTCAGTGGTGTTTTAGGTGGTGTTTTAGTGAAATTCTCAAACTATGCATTAAACATTAGAAAAGAGGATTAACCGTCCTTCTTTTATTCAAATTATTATCTGACTACGATAACTAATATTTCAGTTACACCTTTTCTTATTTTCAGCTAATTAACCTGGATAGAATTTTTCTCATAGAGATTACATAAGTTTTCTATCTGATGCCATCGTATCAGTATTTGTTTTCATAGGATCTGACCTAACATCCAGATCCCTAAAGAATACATCAGGGATAAAAACAATCATGTCAGTGTTATCATTGCAAGCTCAAATTTTAAGAAAACTATCCTATTCATGACAATTTTAATTGGGTCTTCACCAAATCAGGGATAGGGAGCAGAAGCCCCTTTTTCATCCATTTTACAATTTCACAGGCAATTGAACGAAGAATAATAGCTAAGTCACCTTTTTTTACGGTCCCCATTCAGAGCAGGAAATGGGTATATTCCTGCGAAAAGAATTCCCGAAACATGCTATGGCCTGAAATTTGTTTTCTGTCCTGTCGTAACACCCTCAGCATACGCCTTGCCTATGACCGGGACAGCTGCTGAGAAGGGAAAACCGAAAAACCGTGGAGTCCAGAAACCACCTGAAAAACGGGGCGTCACCAAAAAGCCTAACGAGTAGGATTAAAATTTTAACCATATGAAAACAAAAAAACTACCTCTGGGATTGCTTTCTGCAGTAATTATCAGCTTGATGCTTTCAGGCTGTGCAACGATCTTTACCGGAACTACGGACAAAATCAAGTTTAACACCGAACCCGCAGGTGCTACCGTGTATATTGATGGCATTGAACAGTGCACAACACCCTGCACGGTCAAAGTACATCGGAGCGTTAATGACAAAGAAGCCCTCTTCAAACTGGATGGCTATGAAACACGTTACATCGTCCTTTCAAAAGAGTTTAACCTGGTAAGTATCCTGAACCTGGAAAACCTCTTCGGATGGGGAATTGATCTCCTGACAGGTTCCATCGTCAAGTATGACCAGAGGGTCTATGATATCCGGCTGGATGAAGGCGGTACGATGGCTTCTACAACACCGGCCCGGATCGAGATCGATACAGATGGTCAAACTGTGGATATCTTCGCAGTACAAAACTAGAAGGCACATTATAAAATATGTAGGGGGGTTGCGTGCAACGCCCCTGCATCCTGAAGACAACATGAGGGTATCAGGATCCGGACCTGGTAAGCATCTCAATAATCACCCCCAGATCATCCTTCAGACGGATCAGTTCGCCGATGCTAAGGGGCCCCTGCAGCAATTTTGCAGCCAATTGCTCAGGTATCTTTATCGCTTCATTCTGCAGGTTCCGGCCCACCTCCGTTAACCGGATCATGACTTTTCTTTCATCTTTCATTGACCGCTCACGCATCAGGATACCCTGCTTCTCCATCCGCTTCAACAAGGGGGTAATGGTATTGGTATTCAGGATCAGCTTCCTGGCGATATCATTCACAGGCATATTATCCTGCTCCCACAGGATCATCAACACCAGGTATTGCGGATAAGTTATGCCCAGGCTGTCAAGGAAAGGCTGATATTCCCTCGTAATTAACCGCGAAGCCGCATATACCGGAAAGCATAATTGATTCTCAAGTTTAAGTCTTTCATCTGCCATATCTCGCACTCTTTGGTTGAATAAATATATACTGAACCCCTTCAGAAAAACTAATTATCCTTACTGCAGGTATTGAAGAATGTATTTTTCCATCCTCTCCGGAGAAGTGGTCGGTGAAAAACGCCTGACCGGATTCCCTTGTTTATCAAGCAGAAATTTAGTGAAGTTCCATTTGATGTTACCACTTAGGAATCCTCTAAGTTCACTTTTCAGGTACTTATAAAGTGGATGGGCATGTTTTCCGTTTACATCAATCTTGGAAAACATAGGGAAACTAACCCCATAGTTCAGTACACAACCTTCAGCGATAGATTTTTCATCTCCCGGCTCCTGGTTACCAAACTGGTTACAGGGAAAACCTAGAATCACCAATCCCTTTTCACCGTATTTCACATATAGCTTTTCAAGTCCTTCCAGTTGCGGCGTAAATCCACATTTACTGGCAGTATTAACAACAAGCACTACCTTCCCCTGATAAGCCTTCATGTCTACATTTTTTCCCTGAAGACTCTTAGCTTCAAAATCATAAAATCCCTTTTTCATAACTCTCTTTTTTTGATCCTGAATGGATTATTTTTCATTTTTTATATCGCTTACGACTTTATCTTGTTCGATGCAAATATAGCTAAAATAATTTATATCGCAAGCGATATTTCAAATAGTGTGTTATCGAAGTGCTGGTATACCCGGAACTTAAAACAGCAACGAGCATTATCAGGTATAGCAGGGAATAACAGGATCCTTGTGCGGGGTACAGGAGGGTATCCGAAATTAACCGGTTAACAGTTTTCGACGCATATTATTCTGTAATTCAAGAATATTTCATAAATATGTAGTCTATTGATCTCAGCGACCCTGAAACATCAATTTTTTTCTGACTCATTTTGATATGTCCTGCGCTAACCTGATATTGTCCCCGCACATAGATGATGAGGTCCTCGGTTGTTTTTCCTTTCTTTCCGCGGATACACATGTTATTTATTTTGGCGTTGAAGAACGGGAACAGGTGACTTCCGGAGAACGACTTAAGGAACAAGGGTCTGTGCAGCAAAAGAAAGGATTCTCCTGGCAACTGGAAAAATTTAAGGTAAACAGTTACCTGGAGAACGAACTGATCGCAACGATTGAAAACAGCGTTAATGATCGGCAACCGGAAAGGATCCTGATACCTTTCCCTTCATACAATCAGGATCACCGGGCGGTATACCATGCGGCACGGGTGGCAGTACGTCCACATGATATCAATTACTTTGTTAAGGAGGTCCTGGTGTATGAACAACCGCACGCCTTTTTATGGTCGGACAGGCCCTTCGAACCCAACTATTTTAAAGAGATAAACATCGACGAAAAGATACAGGCCTATCAGTGTTATCGTTCGCAGGTCAGAACTTATCGCTCCCCGGAGCTGCTGCGTGCCATGGCCGAATTGAGGGGAACTCAGGCCGGACTCCCTTTCGCCGAGGGATTTCATTGTCTCAGATATGTTTCAGACTAATGCAAAAAAAGATTTTGGTTACGGGAGGATTAGGCTTTATCGGGCATCACCTGACAAAGCAGCTATTGAAGCAGGATTCTGATTGCCGGCTGAGCATCGTTGATAATCTGAGTTCAACAAAAATAGACTTCAGCTGGTTACCTGAACAGGTTGAGGTTCATATTATGGACCTCCTCGATTTTAATCCGACTGAACCCTACGATGAGATATACCACCTGGCCAGCCCGGTGGGTGCACTGGGCATCCTGAAAAGAAACGGTTACATAGCCCGGGACATTCTATCGCTAAGCTATAAGATAGCAGAGCTCAGCATTCAGCATAATGCCCGCTTGCTGTTTGTTTCCAGTTCCGAAATTTATGGACACGACGGGGTACATACTGAAAACGTAAGCAAGGTTGTCCCAAACTATCGGGGGACGCGTCTGGAATACAGCCTGGGGAAATTATTGTCAGAGGAGATCTTATACAACCTTTCGATAGATCACAGGCTAAATTTCTCTGTTTGCCGCCCATTTAATGTTTTTGGCGAGCAACAGTCTGCCGAACTGGGCTTCGTAATCCCGGCTTTTTTCCAGCATGCTTTGCATCAGCGTCCTCTTCCTGTTTTCATGGATGGCAAACAAAAACGTTCATTCTGCTATGTACAGGATATTGTAGATGCCATGCTGTTAGTCATGGAACGCGGCGCAAAATCCGGAACCTACAATATTGGCCATGATGGAAACTGTGTCAGCATCCTTGAACTGGCCGGAAAAATCCTTGAGGTGACGGGCAGCCGCTCCGGCATAGCGTTTGTAGACCCGATAGAAATCTACGGAGAAAAATATGCAGAAGCATTCGACAAGATCCCGGATCTCACCAAAATGAAGGAAGAGCTGGGTTGGGTTCCGAAAGTAAGTCTGGAGGATGCCCTGAAACAACTCGTGGTATTTTATCATAAACAAGAGAATCCGGACAATGCTGACTAAGGACTTCTATGGCGTAAAATGTACTACGGAATCTATTGATGTCCAGCACAGGAGCATTATGACCTGGATCATGGAACCCAACTCGCGGAAAATCATCACCTTCTTAAATCCCCATGTTTATAACCATTGCATAAAGGACCCTGTCGTGAGAGCGGTGCTTAATCGGTCTGATTTGATAAGTATTGACGGGGTTGGCATCAAATTAGCCCTGCTGCAGAAAGACCGGGAATGGTATTCCAGGACCATCATGACATACCTCTTTGAACGCATAATCTTCGAAACGGGGCTTCCAAAAACCCGCGCCGTCCTGATCGGAACCAGCGAAACGGAGGTCGGCAGGGCCGCCGAAAGAATAAACCGGATTTCACCCTGCATAGAAGTCGCCGCCTGCTATCATGGTTTTCAGGAGCTCGATTTTTATGTCACCAAAATAGAAAAGCTACCCGATGTAAAAATCATCATGCTGGGTATGGGCACACCTAAATCGGAGCACCTGATTCAAAAGTTGGGTTCTCTGAACAGGGACCTCATTTTATGGCATATCGGAGGCGGAACAATAAAGTGTTACGCGAACACCAAGCGAAGATCGCCCATATGGCTCAGCAAGCTGGGAATGGAATGGCTGCACCGGATTGTTTTTGAGCCCCATCTGATCAGGCGCTATCTACTGGGTATTCCCAGGTTTTTACTGAACATCCGAAAAATTAAAAGGCAAGCCAAAGATTGACTGAAAAACATACCCTAAAAATCCTTTTAGCGAATCCGGCCTACCGGGTGGATTTGTCTGATGGCATGGAACAATATTTCTTTTGTGCCGGCAGTCGCTGTCCATGGTCGCTTATTAAAGCTAAAAAAGAGTATCCACGCTATGCCATGTTTCCATTTATGCTGGGCTATGCTGCAGCCCTGCTGGAAGAAGCTGGCTTCAGGGTGGAGGCCATTGACGCCATTCCCCTGAATCTCGATGAACATCATTTCCTGGTCCGGGCGCTGGAAGCACAGGCAGACATCCTATTTTTTGAACCCGTAACAACTTCTATCAAGTATATAGCCGGTATTGCAGAGCGTCTGAAGAAAGATACAGGTGCCAAAATCATTTTTGGAGGTTCGCACGTAACAGCCCTTCCCGGCGAAACACTGGCTGAATATCCCTGTGTAGATTTTATCCTGCGTGGCGAATATGAATTTGCCCTCCTGGAACTGGTTCAGGGATTGAGCCGGGGTCAGGTGCCTGAAACCATCCCCGGGCTTTCCATGCAAAAGTCTAATGGCGAAATTCTGATCAATAAAAAGGCAGCCATTGAAAATATCAATTCCCTGCCCTTTCCCGCCCGTCACCTGTTCCCTTCATCAAAAGTAAACGACCTGGGTCTTTACCATGATGGCTTTTGCCAGAACCGGCCGGCGCTCCAGATGCACAGCTCCCGCGGGTGTCCCTTCCGCTGCAAGTTTTGTCTCTGGACCCAGCTCATCTATCAGCAGGGGCAATACCGGGTATTTGATGCTGCCCGTGTGGTGGATGAAATGGTACTTCTGCGCGACAGCTTTGGCGCCAGGGAGATCTATATAGACGACGACACCTTCACTGGAAACAAGAAGCATGTCATGGAGGTATGCCGTCTGATCCTTGAACGCAAACTGAACACCCCCTGGTCGGTGATGGGAGATGCCATGGTTTCCGATGAAGAAATGATCCTCGCCATGAAAAAATCCGGATGCATTGGCATTAAGTTCGGCCTGGAAAGTGCTAACTCGTCAGTACTCAAAGAAATACAAAAACCCCTTGATATAACAAAGCTAAGCCGGCTGATCAGACTCTGTAACAGACTGCGCATCAAGACACATGTATCGGTAAGCTTTGGTCACCTGAATGAAACTCCGGAAACCCTTAAGGAAACCCTGAAATTCAGTTACCGCTTATCATCAGATTCCATCCAGTTCAGCATAGCAACCCCCTATCCAGGAACAGTTTTTTACGATGAAGCCACAGAAAAGGGATACCTGATGAAAACGGACTGGTCGGCTTACGATCCGACGCACGATACCATCATGAACCTGCCGGGAATTTCAGTTGAAGAATTGCGCCTGGCAGAGGCCCGTTCGCACGGAAGATGGTTAAGGCACAAACTTCACAGACCCGGCTGGATTTTCCGGCAATCCTACTTCATGATGTACCTGATCAAAAGACAAGGTATGAAAGGCTTCATAAACCGTATGAGGAGAGCTGCCCTGATACTTTTCTCTAAAAAATTCAGATAAGTGCGTGTCCTTCTGATATATCCAAACATTACCGATTACCCGATTGATATCTCTTTCGGATTGGCATCGCTAAGTGCCTTTCTAAAAAAGCTGAACCATCAGGTTGAACTTACGGACCTGACTTTTAACAGAGACTTCTCCGTGATCGATGAAAAGATTGAGGTATTCAGGCCGGAGATCATCGGCATACCGGTGGCCAGCAACGATTTTCATTTTTGCCTTCAGATTACCGGACATCTGAAAGAGAAATATACCCTGCCGATTGTTGCAGGGGGTTTTCATGCCAGCATGGCCCCGGAAGATCTTATGGCAGACCCCTCCATTGATTTCGCCGTAGTTGGTGAGGGGGAAATTCCCTTCAGTCAGATTATTGATTATCTTTCTTCAGGGGAAGACCCTGCCGGGCTGAAAAAAATAAAAAGCATATATTACCGCGGGAATGGCCGTGTGGTGCATACCCCCCTCGGGGAGTTGAATTACCACCCGGAGAAATGGCCTTTCCCGGATAGAAGGCTCTTCGATTACCAGCGTTACATCAACCTCAACCGGGGACTGGCAACATTTATCAGTTCCTATGGCTGTCCGTATGCCTGTACCTACTGCATCAACAAGGCTATGGTGGAGAAATTCGGGATGAAGGGTTTCATCAGGTTTAAGCCCATTTCCTACTTTCTTGAGGAAATAAAATCCGTATTGAAAGAATTCGCTGTGCGGGAGCTTGAATTCTATGACGACACCTTTACCCTCGACCGAAAAAGGTTGCAGGAATTCTGTGAGAGATATCCCCGGGAAATTGGCTTGCCCTTTTATATCAACTCCAGAGTTGACAGTATCCACGACAATGAATATCCTCTCCTGCGGAAAGCCGGATGCAAGAGGATATCCTTTGGAATTGAGTGCGGGGATCCTGAAATACGGAACGAGGTACTCAAGCGGAACCAGTCCGACGAACAAATTATTAAAGCCTTCAGGCTGGCCAGGGAAAATGGCATTCAGACCCTTAGCTACAATATGGTTGGTATTCCTTATGAAACCCGCGAAAGCATCAGGAAGACCATCCTGTTGAACAGAAAATGCAAGCCGGATTTTGTGGCAGTATCCCTGTTCAATGCGTATAAAGGCACGGAAATCTATTCCCACTGTTTGAAAAAGGGCTGGCTCCTCGAAGAACATGGGCAGTCCTATTTTCAGACAAGCAACATTGCCCATCCCAATTTTTCATTGAAACAATTGAAACGCATCCGGGACCGCTTTGGGTACGAAGTATTTAAGAAGATGAGCTACAAGCGCGCACTGATCGACCTGATCGACAAGCAGATGATCGAAAACCGTATCTATCAGCAAATCCGGTCGTTCCTTATCCGCAAGGGAATTAAAAACTATCTCTAGTTTTTCTTCAGTCTCCTGAATCCCCTCCTCTTCAGGCTTATGGCCTGATAGCTGCAATTTTCCTCACAACAATAACACCGTATACACTTCTGGTAATCAATAGAGGATACTTTGGGATGACCAGGAAATGAAATAGCTTTAGGCTCTGTCGGGCAGGCCTTTTCGCAATCGCCGCACCCGGTGCATTTATCGGGAATTACCACAGGAATTTTCGAAAGACGGTCGAACAGGGAATTTAAAAGTGCCCGGTCCTGTGGCCGGAACGATTTCTTCCGGTTTACCCTGAAATCCCTGCGGAAGAATAACTCCGGCGGATCTCCAAGGAGTTCGATTCTCTCCTCCCGGACATTTCCATAGGCGAGTGCTTCACCCTGGGAAAGGTAATCTACCAGGAAGGGATCCAGGTCCACAATCCGGCAGAGGGTAGCATCCAGGGCCAGGGCATCTGTCGAAAGGGCTATCAGGCCAAGCGGGTAAGGCATACCATTCATAGGCCCGTTGCCTTCCATTGCCTCAACCGCATCCACAATGTATAAACAGGGATGTATGCACCGGTTCAGGTCCAGCAACATCCTGGCAAAATGCACAGGTTCATGCAGGATAGCATGAAACTCACGTTTCTGCTGAAAGGACAAACAACCATATTGATTCTTCACAGCCCCCGTGACCCGCGTCAGATTATGGGTTTTAAACTTTGGAAGGCTCACGATGCGGGTAAACTGATCGATCGCATCAAACATTTCAAACTGCCTGTTTTGCAGGCCTTCCGGGAAATGCCTGATGTGGGATGCGGAGAAATTAACCTCCTCAATACCTGTTTCCGAAGCCACCCTGGCAAGCCCTGTTTTCCTGCTGGCTCTTGAAAAGGGAATGACACCGGGGCTGTCACCATACCGTACATCCAATCCCTGATCCAGAAAAAGTCCGGCTACCGCCCTGAAAATTTCCGGGTGTGTGGTAACAGCCCGTTCAGGCACTGCAGCTGCCAGCAGATTGGGTTTTAGCAAGATCCGGTCATCAGCAGAAAAAAAGTTCCCCAGCCCTCCAAGCAGTTCTATTCCCTTCCTGATGGCCAGGCGCACATTTTCAGGCGAATAATCGGCACAGCTGACAAGTACTACCTGACTGGTTGTTTTGTTGGTTTCCATTGGTTCACGGTAAAATAATAAAGGCAAGGTGTCTGCAAACCTGTATCCCCGAATATTCCCTAAAAGTAGTTTTTTCTTTACGATAATAAAAAGCCTGCCAGTCAGGATATCATGCAGAACCACGCTGTTTGGACAGCCTGCGATATGATGTCATTCGTTGCCTAATTGCTATATTTGAAAAAAAATGTTTTGATCATGTACACCTATACGCTGGAAAAAGAAGATTTCGTAAGATCGCTGCTGTATGCGGCCTCCCAGTCGAAACAGATTTTCAGATCAAGAGTCAGGAGCTGGATGCTGTTTTCAGCGGGATTTTTGGGATTGGGATTCGTCCTGCTCGGCGTCGACCGGTTCCTGGCAGAATATTTTATCATCATTGGGTTTATTTGCCTGGTTTTTTATCCTTTTTACACCCGATGGCGGTACAAGCGACTTTACACGAAGCGGGTGGAGCGAAATTTTAAGAATCGTTTCGGCGTGAACATTGACCTGTTTATCGATCCTGAGCATCTCAGGACCAAAGATCCTTCCGGGGAAACCAGCATAAACACCAAGGATATTCTCCAGGTCGATGAGATCAGTAAAAACCTGCTGATCAGAACAAAGACCGGTCCAACACTCATCCTGCCAGTAAAAATGGCAGGTTACCAGGCTGTCCGTTCAGCAATTCAGGAGATTGCTAACCAACAGAATATCCCCTGGCTCGATAAACCCCATTGGAGATGGAAATAAATTGTCAAAAACAATTCACTTCATGAAGATGATTTTCCACATTACAACTCAAAAAGACTGGGAAAAAGCACTGAAAGCCGGCGAATATCGTGCTCCCTCCCTGCAACAGGACGGCTTCATTCACTGTTCAACACTAAAACAAACCATAGAAACGGCCAATATTTTCTTTAAAGGACAGCAAGGCCTGATCCTGCTTTGCGTCGATGAGGAAGCCCTCGAGGCTCCCTGCAAGTATGAAGATCCAACCGGAGGTGCTTTGCATAGCCCGGAAGCCGGAAGCTTGTTTCCTCATGTATACGGTCCGCTTAAGCTGTCGGCCATAACAGAGGTCATGGATTTTCCTGTTGATGAGGACGGCATGTTCTGCCTTCCTGAAAAACTTATGGATTTATAGATGGACTGATAACCCTGAGCACTGAAAAAGACTATCTTCAGACCGGATATTCTCTCATCCGGAAAACCAAACACTCCGAACTATGAAAGCTGTTGTAGTGAATAAAAAAGCAAAGCCCGACAAGCTGGTCTACCAGGAAATTGAAAAACCTGTTCCTGCGGATAACCAGGTGCTGATAGAAGTTTATGCAAGTTCCGTGAATGCGGCAGATTACCGTTCGTTGCAGCTGGGAATCACCCCCAAAACGAAAATTTTCGGTGCCGACATTGCAGGAAAAGTGGTTGAAGCAGGCAGGGATATCCGGAATTTCAAACCCGGAGATGAAGTCATGGGTGACCTGTCCATAAAAAATTTCGGAGCCTTTGCCGAATATGCCCTGGCAACGGAGGACGTGCTGGTCCCTAAACCCGCATCCCTCTCCTTCGCCGATGCTGCAGCCATTCCACTTGCCGGTCTGACAGCCCTCCATGCCACCCGTACCAAATGCAATATCCAGTCCGGCCAGGAAGTCCTGATACTGGGCAGTGCCGGGGGTGTAGGTGTCTATGCCGTGCAACTTGCAAAATACTTCGGTGCCCGTGTAACGGCAGTGTGCAGCACCCGGAACGTAGAACAGACGCGCTCACTGGGAGCCGATGAAGTGATCGACTACACCAGAGACAAAGTCCTTCAGAAAGGAAAACAGTACGATCACATCCTTGCCATCAATGGCAGCTATTCCCTGCTTAAATGCAAGCGGAGGCTCAAACCCGGAGGAATATATCTTATGGTGGGAGGCAGCTTTGCTCAGATTTTCAAGGCCCTGATCTTTGGAAAGCTGCTATCGCCGGGAAACAGGAAAATACGCAGTTTATCCTTTAAGCCTAAGGCCGTGGACATAGCCTTTCTGGCTGATCTGGCAGCTTCGGGTAAGATCAAAGCAGTCATTGAAAAGACCTGGCCCCTGGAGCAGCTTGCCGAAGCTATGAGCTATATCAAACAGGGACATGCCCGGGCAAAAGTAAGTATACAGGTTAAAAAATAACGGGATCAGGAGGTATTCCGTTTTTTACTTCGAAATACTGCCTTTCGTGGATGCTGTTTATGAATAAAAAACCAAACCACCGATAAAATTTCCCGATCGACCGATTGCTTTTGATCACAAGCTTCACTAGCTGCACCTTTGTTTCATGTTAAATCTTTAAATTTAAAACCATGAACAAACGTATTGCTAATTTCCTTTACCACCTGCCCGTATGGTTGGTAGCGATCACCATCATCTTCCTTGCCGCCTGGGAAGGACGCATGCAATCCAATGCTGCTTTCCTGTTTGCCGATTCACTGATCATCATTGCCTGGTTCCTCGGAAGCTTCTACATCTTCTTCTCCTGGTTGGTGCCGAAGTACCTGGAGACAAAGAAATTCAGACAATTTGGCCTATACGGAGCCCTGATAATTGTTGTGCTGATGCCGGCGATAACGATGAGTCTGATTAAACTCCTTTTCCACCTCTTCGGCCCCGGAAACGAGGTATATGGAACCTTCCCTTCCAAAGAATTTATTTACCCCTATCTGGGAAGCGCACTGGGAACGGCCTTCTGTGGCGGACTGGGTACTTTTTACCGCTTTGGAATGGACTGGTACAACAACCTGCAGCTAAAACAGGAACTGAAGAACCAGAACCTGCAGAGCGAGCTAAAAACCCTGAAATCAAAGCTCAATCCGCACCTGCTCTTCAATACCCTCAACAATATCGACACCCTGATCGAAACAAGTCCAAAAAAGGCATCATCCATGCTTTCAAAATTATCCGACCTGTTAAGGTATGTGGTCTACGAAACCGAGGAGGAAAACATTTCAATCCATAAGGAAATAGAATACCTGGAAAAGTATATCGAACTGGAAAAGATCCGTCTGGTAAATCCTGAGGCCGTACAGTTTGTCAGTCATGCCCGGATCGACCTGGATATTCCGCCCATGCTGTTCTTTCCCTTTATTGAAAATGCTTTTAAGCACAGCAACCTGAATGACCCGGAACAACATCTGTCTGTAAAACTGGAGGTAAATGAAAATACGCTTTCTTTTGATTGCAGGAATACCATCCACAAAAGAAATCAGGCAAAGAATCATTCTGGAATGGGACTGGAACTAACACGAAAAAGATTAGATTTACTATTCCCGGGAACCTACCGGCTGACCACAGAGCAAATTCAAAATGAGTATCATGTCCAACTTATCATACGATTTGACAGATGATAAACTGCATTATTATCGACGATGAGCCGCTGGCCATTGAAAAGCTGAGCCGCTTTGTCGATCAGCTACCCACGCTGAAGCTGGCGGAAAGTTTTACTTCCGCCGTTTCAGCCATTGCCTATTTGAACGATCATTCCGTGGATCTGATCTTCCTGGATATCGAAATGAAAGACCTCACGGGAATACAGTTCCTGGAGTCGGTCCGTCCCGAATCGAAGGTGATCATCACCACGGCTTACGAGGCCTATGCCCTGAAGGGTTACGAACTTCAGGTCAGCGATTACCTGCTGAAGCCGATTACGTTCGAACGCTTTGTAAAAGCCTGCGAAAAAGTATCTGGAGAAATCAGCCTGCAGAACAGGAATCCGCAAAAAAAGATCTTCGTAAAAACCGAATACCGGCTGGAGGGGATCGACCTGGATGACATATTGTACATCGAAGGCATGGGAGATTACCGCCGAATCATAACCAGGTCAAAAAAGATCATGACGCTTCAATCCTTCAGGGAACTTACCAGCCTCCTTCCCAATGACAAATTCATACGCGTCCACAATTCCTATATGGTAGCGTTGGACAAAATTGAGAAAATTGAGAGAAACCGCATTTACATTTACGATAAGCTCATTCCCGTAAGCGAAACGTACAGCCTGGAGTTTTATGCGAAAATCAACCGGTAGACCGGGATTTCAAGATCAATCAGACTGGAAAACCTTGCTTATCTACTAGTTGTGTGCAATTTATCAAAACGCACATTCCGTTGATAGAGAGCAATTAGAATTAACAATAATAAAAACAAATTCCAAGACTATTAGTCAGTTGACAATTTGATTATCCCATTCTAAAATCATATAAAATATTATTTGAGATTTTTTTGCAAATTAGTCAGTACTGATTATATTTGTTCAGTACTGACTAATTTAATATTTAAAAGCAAACATGAAGATTCCATTGTATATTTTAGGAATATTGAAAAGACAAGGGGCACAACATGGCTATCAGATTAAAAAGAATATATCTGAACAAATATCAGATTTTACACAGATAAAACTGCCCGTTATTTATTATCATCTTGAAAAGATGAAAGATAAAGGCTTGTTATCATCAAAGACAGAAAAAGACTCAAATAAAGTAGAGAAAACAATTTACTCGATTACTACTAAGGGAAAAAATGAATTTAAAAATTACTTAAAAAGTGTCTGCGATTTTAACTACAAACCTGAATTTCTAAATGATGCATTATTCTTTTTTTCTGACTCTTTAGACCAGAATGAAATTTATACTGTTTTAGAGCAATATATCGAAAAATTAAAAAAGGACATAAAGTCCTTACAAGAACACAGAAACTATGTTGAAAAGTACTTGTCTAATGATGAGTTAATAATGTCAACCCACATTTTCAATCATCATGATGTTCACCATAAAGCTGAGCTTAAATGGGCAAAAGATGTGCTAACTCAATTTGGAACAGACAAAACGCAATTGTAATGTAAATTACTTAAATGATGAAGGATATATTGAAAATGACATGGAAAGAGATTGAAGCTCTTCCTAAAGATAAAACACTATTATTTTTAACATTTGCCCCAGTAGAGGAACATAGTCATCATATGCCACTTGGAGTAGATATTTTTCTTGGAGACACATGGAGAAATAAGGCAATTGAAATGATTTCAAAAAGTAACTTAGATTATCAACTATTGACAATGCCTCCAATTCCATTTGCTCAAGGAACTGTTGAAGGATTTCCTGGGAACTTGCATGTATCACAAAAAACAGTTTATAGAGTTGCTTGTGAAATTCTAAATAAAACTGCAAGCTGGGGAATAAAGAATACCATAATAATTGCATCGCACGGAGAACCAAAACATTTGATTGCGATTGAGGAAGCATGCGATAAGATTAATAAAAAACATGGACTTTGTGCAATTTCACCAATGGGAGCTTTTTTCTCCTACGATGAATTGGGAATTGATTTGAATTTCCCCGTTGAAATGGAAGAAATGTTAAAAAAATATCCAAAAGATTTTCATGCAGGTTGGATTGAAACTTCAGCAATGCTTGACATTGATGAAAATTTAGTAAAAAAGGATTATTCAAATCTTCCTGACATAAAAATTGAGGAAAAAGAAATGATATTTCCCAAAAAAGTAAATAAAAAAATTGCAGGATTCGGACATCTGGGCTATCCAAGACTTGCTAATAAAAAACTCGGGGAATTGATAAATAAAAATGCTGCAGAGTATATTTATAAAGTAACATTGGCATTTGCAGTAAGACAAGATTTTGAGAAATACCAGCACCATTCACTTCATAAAATACCTTTTCTTAGGACAAATTTCACGAGAAATGTATTAAGAGTGTTTTGTATAATTATTTGCTCTATAATTGTTTACATTTGGATTAGATACAAGTAAAAACTGCACACAACAATAAATAATAGGTCATTTGGCGGATAGTACTAAACATGAAAATGAGTACATTAATAAAATATCTATCGGATTGATACTATGGAGCTTTAAAGTGCCAAACGCCTCATATCCTAAACGTTATAGGCTCCCCTGATAACATTTTTTTTGGATCATTCCGCTAAAAATCATACTTTTGAAGAACATGAACCCTACTGTTAACCATACCGAACGCTTGAGCTGGAAGGTCTTCCTGATCTTTTCGCTGGTTTATACCCTCTTCCTGATTCATAATCTGGAAGATACCCGTCAAACACAAAACCTTACACAGAATACGATAAAGAGCATTTCTTCTGCTCCCGCTGTCGCTGAGTTCCCTGTCCCGGATACCACCCTTTCTTCATCCATTATCGTTTCATTGTTACCCTGTGAACATTCCGGGTATAATAGAGATGACATCCTTTTCAGAATACGAATTTCAGAAAGTCACGATGATGTCTCCTTCCGTACGGATGCTGAAAAATATCTTACTATAAAACCTATACTATTAACCACACGGCTGAATCCGAATGGTATCGGTTCCCGTACCGGTGAAGTCCCTCCGCTTTCATAATAGTACCTCAACACAATTAACTTTAATAGTTATCTGCAGGATATTCCTGCGGATGAAAATCTTATAATTTTACTATTATGAAATCAATATTCTATATTAGGATCCTGGTGATGATCAGCCTATTCAGCTTTTCAGTCGCTACCGCTAAATCAATACAAGTCATTACCCTTCAGTGTACAACTGAAGCCGCCTCGCAGGAGGCTCTTGACCAATCGGCTACCATTATTAAAAGGCGATTAGAAGCTATGCATCTCAAACCCGTGAAAGTCAGGGTTGATAACAAAACCAAAAGTCTGGAAATTGAACTGGGCAGGGAAATTCCTATGAATTTCATTGATGATCTCCTTATCGGAAAAGGCACTACTGATTTTTTTGAGACTTATGCACGTCGGAATGTATTGCCTGGTATTGATAATGACAGTCCTTTGCGAGACTTGCTCAACATACCCGGGATGGACAAGCAAACCGTTTTTGGGTCAAACGTTCTCGGAACATGCGCCGACAGTATGCGCCCCCGAGTAGATAAATTTCTCAGGGAGCATTATGTTAGAAATGAAAGTGAAAGTATACGCTTTGCCTGGAGTGCAAAACCAGGTCCTGACGGAAACTACGGCCTGTATATGCTTAAGCAGGCTCCTGCCATGGATGCTTCAGACATTGCACAATCTGAGGTGGATTTGAGTGCAGGATCCGGAGAACCCCGCCTGATGATCCGGTTCAACAATCCCGGGACAGCAAAATGGGCGGAGTTAACGGGCAGTCAGATCGGTAAAAGTGTAGCCATTGTCCTCAACAACCGCGTATATTCAGCCCCGGTGGTGCAGAACAAGATCAAGGGTGGGGTGTGTATGATCACCGGTAATTTTTCCATTGAGGAGATCGAGGAGCTTGATGCACTGCTCAGCCATGGGAAACTGCCGCTGGAGTTTGAGCTTGATATGTAAAAAAAAGGTAGAGACGCCATGTAAGGCGTCTCTACCAATATACTATATCGTATTACATCGGTACCAGTCTACTTCGGCAAATACATCACAATCTCCACCTTACGGTGTTTCTGCAATTCTTCTTCGCTCATATCTTCCCATTTTTCTCCAGCCTTCAGCGATCCGGTTTCACCGAATGAGAAGGTCCTGATACGGCTTTCACCGATGCCATTGTTAGAAAGGAAATCCTTCACCGCCTGTGCCCGGTTCCGGGAGAGCTTTTCGTTATAGGCTGCATCGCCCAGCGGGTCGGTATAGCCCTTAATGGTTACGTAGAGCCGGTTATCCCCCAAAAGCACCTTAATAACTTCGTCGGCCAGCGTGATTTTTGCCTCCTGTTGGATGGCATAATCGTTCAGGTTGAAATTGATCGTGATCACATCGAAGACCGGATCGGTGATCTCATTTTTCTTTTCGATATCCTTACTGAGTGATGTGGTATCCACTTTCAGGGCAATCGTCGAAGCATCAAAATTATCCTTAACATAGGTAAGGTCTGTCTGTATATTCACCCTTTCGTTCTGTGGAAGCTTCAGGTTCACCTGGAGGCGCTGCATTTTGGTAATGTAGTACTTCCTTCCGTCTACGGCCAGGGTAGTCAGCACATTGCGGGCAGCTTCCTGTTGTCCGAATTCTTTTGCCGGAGTGAGGCTGAAAACGATCTCTTTCTCCGCTGCAATATCCAGCTCTTTGGAGAGTACCCCAATATCGATTAGTTCCCCACTGGTATTGTCACTCGCTGCTTTTATCTGGGAAAGGCTCTTCATGTAGGCTTCCTGCGATTCGTTGTCAGTTCCCAGGTCGTATTTCACACCTTTAGTCAGCGGAATGACGACACCCTGATCGTCGTCGGGAGCATCCGTACGTTTAAACGCCAGGATGTACATGGAACCGGGAATAATTGAAAGTTCGGTTGCCCTGATTTCTTTTCCTTTGATCACCTCACTGAATGATTCGGTATTCACAAGAATGGGGAAGCCCTCCGATTCTTTAACGGGCTGCTCCTTCAGCACGGCTGCTTCATCAACCTTAACCCCACCTACCTTTTTAGGACTGAAGTTATCCTTTAGGTGTGCGATATCCGTTTTGATATTGAAGTTGGCCTCCACGTCCAGGGGCAGCACAATGAAAAAGGAGTTACCCGTTACCGGTACCTCCTGTCCATTGACAAACAGGGTAGTTATTTCTTTCGATTTTCCTTCAGCAAACCGATCATCATCAGGAACAAACCGGATCGTATATACCTCGCCCTCCCTTAGGAGTAGTTCCTTGGCCAGGGCTGTAAGATCGATGGTCCCGCTGCCTCCGGAATATTCCTGTTTCATCTCGTTCAGGGCGGCTTTGTAATCTTCCCCGATAGGTTTCATGCCTGCAGTGAATTCATATTTCATTCCGGGATCGAGGCGTATCATCGTTTCCTCAACAGCTTTTGGCCTAAGGAATAACCTGGCGCGTTGTTCAGGCAACAGATCCGGATTATACATCACATCAGTTACCAGGGTATTTTCGTGCCGGATAATCATTTTATAGGGCTCTTCGGGACGAAAGCCAAAGTTAAATCCCGTATTCCCTTCTTCTGCAATGTTATATTCAGATCCACTGTTCAGGTAAAGGTTGATCTTATCCTCCTCCATGGTCGTCTTACGCTTAAACTTGTATGCGGCAAGCTTCACCTTGATATCAAGCATGTGCAGGCGGTAAATATCTTCTTTGCCAAAGCCTCCGGGACGATTGGAACAAAAATATCCTGTCAGTCCTTTTGGAGTGAAGCTAAGGGCATAGTCATCATATTTGGTATTGACCTTGCTCCCCAGGTTCTTTGGTGTACTTCTCTTCTCATTTAGGTTGACAGCATATAGATCCAGTCCCCCAAGTCCATCATGTCCGGTAGATGAAAAATACAGGACCGTATCATTCAATACGTAAGGATACATTTCATCCTCATTCGAGTTGATCGTACTTCCCAGGTTCTTTGGTTTTCCCCAGCTCCCGTTTTCCAGCTGACTGACATAGATATCCAGTCCTCCGGAGCCCCCCGGAGCGTCAGAGACAAAGTACATCAGGTTACCTTCCTTATTGAAAGAAATATGACCAATATTGGGGAAACCTTCCAGTCTCAGCTCTTCAGGTTTCAAATCAACATCCGCCCCGGTAGGGAGCACTGCAGAGTAGGACTTCATGCCTGAGCCGTCGGGATTGGCCCTGGTGAAATAGATCCGGTTTGTTTTTTTGGAGCTTGTTAACCAGCTTTCAGACTGAGCAGTAGTCAAACTGTTGTTGTACTTATTGAGTCGCCCAAGCTGGCCGCCTTCCACATAGCTTGCAGTATACAGGTTAAGAAAAGGATTCGACCCGTAGGCTGCCAGGTTTTTTCGTGTTGAAGCAAAGATAACCAGGTTCCAGAGGGCAGTCGGGCAGATTTCCGCTTCCGGGGTATTCAGCACACTTTCGTTTTCGACAATAAGCAGGGTAGAATCTTTATACATTTTAGCCCTGACATTCTGGTCACTGAGGTAACCGTGGATCTCGGAGCTGACAATCTCGTTATATTCTTCCATCCGCTTTTCGAAGCCCTTGACGTCCTTGTTTTTAAGTAATAACAGGGCAGCCTCCAGCCGGTGTTCATTGGGAATATACAATTTGGTACCAAACAGGATGCGAAAACTTTCTGCGGCCTGGTCATACAGCCCCAGGGCCTCATAAGCCTGCGCCTTTCTTAATACCGAATAGTAATTATTCCCGTCCAGGTCGAAAGCCATGTTGTAGTAAACGATGGCCTTTTTAAAGTCCTTCCTGTCGAAATAATAATCTCCCTTCTCATCAAAAATGTTTCGCACATCATTCACACTCACTTCAGATTGTGAATTGCTGGCATTAATAATGAACAGGGTCAAAAAAAGTACGAGTATAGTTCTCATGTTTTGCGGATGTTTTCACCTAAATTATTCAATAAATACCAGAAATGAAAGTACGCCAGGCGGAAAATTTCCGTTATAGGAAAAGAACACCATGACCATATTGTTTTCACTTGCCTGAAACCAATTTGCCTTTTCATGGTTTATTTCAATATAATCAGGTAATCGACTTGTTATGGCTACAGTATTAATTACAGGAGGATCAGGACTGATCGGCAGACAGCTCACCAGGCAGCTGCTCGGGAAGGGGTATAAAGTTTTTATCCTGAGCCGTAAAACCGGGAAGCGGAGTGCCTTGCCAGTATATGAATGGGATCCGGAAAATGGTTTAATTGATGAGCGGGCACTAAGAGCTGCTGACTATATCGTACACCTTGCCGGAAGTGACATTGGCAGGAAAAGGTGGACGTCAAAAAGAAAAGAGGATATCAGGAGAAGCCGTGTACTATCGGGCAATTTATTGTTCGAAAAAGTGCAGGAGCTCGGGATCCGGCCGAAAGCCTTCATCACAGCTTCAGCCATAGGATACTATGGCACCCGGACATCTGAGAAGGTTTTCAAAGAAGAAGATCCGGCGGGTAACGATTTTCTGGGGCAAACCTGCCGGGATTGGGAGGCTGTCGCCGACCGTTTTGAAAAGGCGGGAATCAGGACAGTTCGGATCCGGACCGGGGTGGTTCTGTCAACGGAGGGTGGTATTTTGCCGCGACTGGCACTGCCTGTCAGAATGGGAATAGGAGCTGCACTCGGCACAGGAAAGCAGTTTATCCCCTGGATCCACATCCGGGACCTGGGCGACATTTTCATGAAGGCCATCAGCGATGAAGAAATGACCGGAGCCTATAATGCAGTGGCCCCTGCTCCCCTGACCAACCGGGAATTCACCCGGCAGATGGCAAAGAAACTCCGCAAACCCTTTTGGCTGCCAAACATTCCAGCAGTTGTCCTGCGACTGGTTTTTGGCGAGATGGCTGATGTACTGTTAAAGGGTAGCCGCATATCCGCTGAGAAGGTCCAGACTGCCGGCTTTCGGTTCAGGTTCCGGGATCTGGATATGGCGTTGGGAGATTTGATTAAATGAGAAAGTGTTGAATTGATTAACTGAAGAACTGCATCACCGTCGGCAAGCCTATGGCGACCGAAGGTATCGTCGTCGGCAAGCCTATGGCGACCGAGGGACGGTTTTGCCTGAACTTATTTGTCATGGGTTTATAGAAGGGTTGATGGTTTATGGTTTA
>JAFGEO010000036.1 GCA_016931575.1 Bacteroidales bacterium
CGGCTTCATAAGAATGATCAGTAAGGCAGCGCCGCCGAGGGCTACCAGGATCGACCTCCCTAATAAATTCATCACTTCGCTTAGATTCCGCTCACCGAAAGCCTGGGCAGTAAACCCTGAAGTTCCCATCCTGAGGAAGCCAAATCCCCAGTACAATACATTGAAAATCAATCCTCCTACAGCTATGGCTCCAATATATACCTCAGATTCCAGGTGCCCCAGTACAGCCAAATCAACCATTCCGACAAGTGGGATTGTTATATTGCTGATAATATTCGGGATCGCCAGGCGAAGGATTTTTTTGTTCATAAGGCACAAATTTAAACCTTTTTATTCCCCTGGTGTTATTTAGATAGAATATAAATAACCAAAATAGGGAGGAAATAAATTATGTCATTTGAATTACCAAAATTACAGTACGATTATTCTGCACTTGAGCCTCATATTGATGCATTGACAATGGAGATACACCACAGCAAGCACCATGGGGCCTATACAAATAACCTGAATGCCGCTGTCGAAGGCACGGAAATGGAAGGTAAAAGCATATCGGAACTGCTTCGCGATATTTCAAAATATCCTGTGGCTGTGCGCAATAACGGAGGAGGATTTTACAACCATAATCTTTTCTGGGAAGTGATCGGCCCAAACGGAGGGGGTAAACCCCAGGGCGGCTTGCTCGATGCCATTACCAGGGATTTCGGGTCCTTTGAGTCATTCCGGGATACATTCAACAAGGCAGCAGCCACGCGCTTCGGATCAGGATGGGCCTGGCTGATCGATCAGGACGGTAAACTGGTTGTATCATCCACACCAAATCAGGATAATCCTCTTATGGACCTGGCAGAAATAAAGGGAAATCCAATTCTTGGCCTGGATGTTTGGGAACATGCTTACTATTTAAAATATCAAAACCGGAGGCCGGATTATATTAATGCATTCTGGAACGTTGTTAACTGGGATGCAGTTGCTGAAAGGTTTAAGGGATAAGCCTGATAGCTTACCTATCTGCAATTCTTTTAATTGCTTTGATGTGTTCCGGAGTAGTGCCGCAGCATCCGCCTATAATATCAGCTCCTGCTGAAATTAGATCATAAACGAAGGAGGCTGTTACATCCGGGGTTTCATCGAATACATTTTTGCCTTCATGAAGGTGGGGTAGTCCGGCATTGGCATGGACAAGGACAGGGATATAAGGATCGGTTTTTCTTATTGCCTCAACGATAGGGATCATGTTCTCCATTCCGTTTCCGCAATTGGTTCCCAGTATATCCACTCCTGCAGATTTCAGCTCAGCGACCATCTGCTCCGGACTTACACCCATCATTGTGCGGAATTCTCCTGTGACAGTCTTGTCGAAAGTCATTGTACAAATTACTTCCAGCCGGGTATTTTCCTTTGCAGCTTTTACGGCAATAACTGCTTCATCAAGAGCTGTCATAGTTTCTATACAAATTGCATCTGCCCCGCCGTCCTGAAGTGCCTGTACCTGCTCCTTAAAAGCTTCATATAGCTCATCTTCAGTCACATCTCCCATTAATAGCATTTTGCCTGTGGGGCCTACTGATCCCAGGACTATCACTGACTCTCCTGCTGCCAGGCGTGAAATCCGGGCAGCTTTTTTGTTTATTTCCCGAACCTTCCCGTCAAGTTTATAATGGGCCAGCTTAAATCTGTTGCCGCCGAAACTGTTGGTTTCAATCATTTCTGAGCCGGCTGCAACGTAAGCTTCCGCAACCTGCCTGATAATATCCGGGTGCGAGAGGTTCCATTCTTCCGGGCACTCTCCGGGGAGCAATCCCTTTTCCTGAAGTAGTGTACCCCATGCACCGTCACTGATGATAGTCTTTTTTTCCCGCAGCAGGTTTAAAATACTCCTATGCATTTTCTCCTGATTTTAAGAATTCTTTTGTTATCAAACCCGGCCTTATACCCGGTCCCATTAGGATAATCTCAGTCGGCCCGTCCCAATATGCAGCTTTTTCAATTGTAAGCCGTCCGAATACGCTGTGAACCAGGAGGGCCTGTCCGTCCCTGGAGCGCACATATCCCTTGAGGCGGTAAATTATTTCTTTGTTTTCATCATGAAATCCGATGAGGGCTTTTTCTGTGTAGACTTTTTGCGTTCGGATTACACATGATCCTATATCAGGGCGCGGCAGGCTTTCTTTCAACCCTGCTATATCCGGGATTTCGTGAACCCCCATGCTTTTTGATATAGATTCTTCAATATTGTCAAAAAATCCGTTCCTGGAAATGAATTTTTCAGCCGTGGGATTCCAGAGATTAATTTGTTCAGTCATCGCCGCGTCAGGAGCTGCCAGGTCAGATTTGTTGAACAGGATAAGGTCAGCGATTTGGACCTGGTGACGGACCCTTTGCACATATTGTTGGTATTTGTTGAAATTAACACTGTCGATAACCGTCCATACCCCTCCCAGGAACAGATATTTTGATACTTCAGGCGCCTGCATGACCTGGGCCAGTGAAACGGGGTCTGCCAGGCCGGTAGCTTCAAGAAAAATTGCTTCCGGTTGATATGTCTTCAGAAATTCTGCGAGCCTGACGATAAAATCATCCAGCAGGCAGGCACAAAAGACAGAGCCATTATTGATCTCCAGCAGGTGAAAGGGGATACCTGAAGCCTCCAGTTCAGCTGAATCAACCCTGCCCGGTGCGAATTCATTCTGGATAATTGCAATTCTCTTTCGGGGGCCGAGCCTTTCCAAAACCTGCCTGAGCAAGCTGGTTTTTCCGCTGCCAAGAAATCCGGTAACCAGTATTAGCGGTATTTTCACTAAAGAAGGGCTTTGATCCATTCTCTCATAACATCAACAGCGGGTTCTGTTCCTTCCGACTTAATCCTGTTTCTGACATTTATCCATGCCGGCGACTGGCTAATGCCGTACAAACTTCTGGCCTCTTCGGCCGTTATAGTTTCTATTTCGATCTGTGCCCCCAGTTCCAGTATCGCTATCCTTGCTTTTTCAATGATTTCCCTTAATTCCTCCGGGGAGCCTGCAAGGACTATTTTACCATGTTTTTCCCTGATCCTCAGCTTCATTTTCTCGTTGATCCTTTTTTGTATCGCTTTGATCAGTTCCTGTTTCGGAGGTATCTGTGAAACGAAGGATATTTTACCGTCGATGCAGATTGTGGGGATATTTTTAACGAACAGGGAGGACATGAATGTAACCCCGTCGAGGTTTTTTATTGAATGCTCCCTCCATTCAACGAGTTCCTCGAAATGCGGTGCCACCTCCCTTACAGCCTCCACCATGTACTGGCAAGGGGCGCAGGATTCAGAATCCAGTGTGATAATGTCAACAATTACCTTGTCGGTTTGGCCGTATTCACCCAGGTTAAGCCTGGGCATTTCATCCGGGGTTTTGTCGAGCGCCCTTACAACATCCCGCTGATAGTTGTCCCTTACGAGTTGTCCAACCGATTTAATATTCTCAACAGGGGTTTTCATCGGAAGGTCACATCCGGGGGCAAGTATGAAACCTGATTCTCCGGCTGTATCAATACAATCGAGTGCATGTTTCTGGCAGTCTTCAGGTGAACCCATCAGCAGGACCAGGGTCAGCTGCAGGTTGCCGCCGAAACTGATCCCGTAACGCCTGCAAATGTCACGGACATAAGCAAGCGGGATATTCTCGTCAATCGATACATTGTCGGGCCCGGTTTTACACATTACATCGATATTCTGCTGGGCATGCCCGCAGACGAAGAATGAGCTCAGCGCCCCGTGGTTCCGGATGTGGCTGAAGACGGAAGAAACCGGATTATGGATGAATTGTTCAAAGTGGTCGGGGCCGATCTGGGAAGTCATTGGATCAACCACGGCAATTACATCGCATCCCGCCTCAATGTACCAGTCTGCCATATTTTTTGAAATGCCTGCCGTATAGGACAATAATTCCTTTATGTAATCAGGATTTTCAAACATCATCATAAAAATATCGGTTCCCAGAAGGTGCAGGGCAAGGGTGAAGGGCCCTGTAATAAGTCCGTACATTGCCGTGCCGGGAGATCCTTGCCGTGCCCGCCATGCTGCTTCAAGAACCAGGGAAATACGCCCGCTCTCCTTATCAAAAACAGGCAGTATGCCCACAGATTTTCCTCCCGCCAGAGGATGGCTGATTACCGCCGGGGGATTCTCCTTTGACCACGCCAGCTTACATCCCAGGGCTTCAGCTTCAAGTTGAAGGTCAAAACAAACCGGCATGCCGTCAGGCTGATAGGCTTCGATGGCACTTTCAATCCCCCTGACCATCAAATCAGCTGACTGCAAGTATTCATCGGCATTTTTTCCGATCAGAAAAGCCCCGTGAACACCTACAAAAGGCACCCAGGGAACACGGTCAACAGGTTCCGAATTAAAAGCTTTAAGGATCCTTTCTCTTCCGTCCATGACTAAATCGCCATTTGGCTGTTCAGATAATCAACGGCTCCCTGCGGATCAGGGGAATACCAGTCGGCGCCGATCCTGGATTTGAAATCATCGGTCACCGGGGCGCCCCCAACAAGGACCTTTGTATCAGGTTTAACAGCTTTAATCTCACGCACAATTTTTTCCATATTCAGCATTGTTGTGGTAAGCAGGCACGACAAACCAACGAATCCACCCGGATTCTCTTCCAGGCTGGCCAGGAATTTTTCCGCCGATACATCGATTCCCAAATCAACTATTTTCCATCCTGCCCCTTCAACAATCATCCCAAGCAGGTTTTTGCCAATATCATGAAGATCGCCCATCACTGTGCCGATAATAAATGTTCCTTTATGCTTAACTGCCCCGGACTGGAAATATGGCCGGAGGTGGTTCATCCCGGCAGTCATGGCTTTGGCAGCCATCAGTACTTCTGGTACAAAGACTTTATTGTCACGGAATTTAACTCCAATGATTTTCATTCCGGTAACAAGGCCTTCTGCAAGGATTTCGTCGGCAGCCACACCCTGTTCAAGGGCAAGCCTGGTAAGCTCATCGGCCCCGTCCTGCTCCTTAAGGTCCGGTGGGAAAGGGGCGGTTTTGTTAACTTTTCCGCGTTCAACGCAAATTGCAAGTTGTTTTAAGATTTCTTCTTTTGTCATATCAATGATTTTGCCGGTTAGTATTAAAATTTCAGATTTTTAAATTAATGCTAA
>JAFGEO010000037.1 GCA_016931575.1 Bacteroidales bacterium
AAAAATCGGAGGAGGATAACACCAGCGAAGCAGTACCTTCCAAATGAAATTTATCATTGACCTGCTGGTACATCAGGCTACCCCGGCCAAGGGCAAACTCATCCATAACCTGTGTATTATCTATCCAGTGCCAGTGTGCCCAGGGTGACCCCCACTTTTCAATGTGCAGGTGCATTTCGGTATCAATATTGGATCTCAGGCTATCCAGGATGTGCAAGACACGTGGAATGGAATAACTTGTGCTTAGACGGGCAGCAAATCGTTGGCAAAACTCATCCCGGAAGGCTTCATTCTCGACAAGCGTGGCGCCCAGCATAGTGGGTTCCCAATCTTTCATGAATGCCCAGTTCACGGTATTGCCGGTACGTGGCCAGCGTCCAAAACCGTAGTCAGTATCGTATAGCAGCCATCGCCATTTTGCACCTTCGGTCTGTGGGCGCCAGCATTTGATATTGTGCATGGGCCAGTCCTCATTTTCGAAATAGATCTGAGCGATGTAGTAGTCGATGAACTGGTCCATGTCCATTTGGGAACACATATAGGCATAATTCACAGAATCTGTTATATCGTGACTGCGAAGGAAATCCATCATGGCAACATAGTGCTCATCGGAACCCTCAATAACCACTGAATTAGATTCGATAAGGTCTACCCTGTCAGGGTCGACATTGTGATTGGCCGCCAGGTAGTGTTCATTCTGCTTTTCCCTCATATTGAGAATGCCCCAGTACTTTCCGTTGATGTAAATTCTTGCAGGCTGGTACGACTGGTAGTCGATAGCTGTCACATCAGCCACCAGGGTTTGCATGAATCCATCCCGCATATAGGCGTAGTAATAATCGTTTCCGGCATTTCTGAGGATCAGGTTTTTATATTCTATGATATTCTTGTTTTTAAAAAAGGGATACTCCATCCGGTTCTTGCCATACTTCTTTCGGGCATATACTGCAAACGATTTGGAAGGGACATTTCTGGAGCAACCCCCGTTGATCTTCACTCCCACCACCTGGTTGATTACCTGTTCGCCGGAAGGCAGGAAATACTCAAAATTTACTGCTCTTTCCCAATCCTGATTGAAATTCATGGCTGAATCAATACAATTGTCGATCTTTCCATTCTCACCTTCTACATAAATGCCGATCATGGGATCCTCAAGGTAAGCGGAAGCTGTGGAGATCGAGATCGCCGGAAGTGTCAGGCTGTCTTCCCCGATGAAAAAGGAATGGCTTTTTATCGGAGAGGGAAGCATCTGATCGGTAAAGCTGCGGGCACGCAGGACCCTGTTCTTTGAGATGCTGATGGGACCTGCATACAGGGTGGAGTATTCAGCAGGGAAGCTGCCGTCAAGGGTGTAACGTATCTCTTCAACAGATTGATTAGTGCTTAGTTCAACCACGATCGATCCGGAATAGAATCCCGGTTCAAGGGAAAAAATCACCTCCCCGGAAAATATAGCGTTATCGATACCACTTCCATTGCTGCTTCCGGGAGTAGGATGATCAAAATACTGCCAATTTTGGCTGTTAACAGGAGAGCGTCCGAAAGAAACATCCGGGAACTGGGGAGGAAGGGTCAGGGAGTCTACAATATTTCCTGAAGGATCGATCAGCGCAATGAATTCTCCTTCGTTGTCAATTGAAAAGTTTGTATGAATGTACGAATCATACTCATCGGCCCAAAAAATCCGTTGACTTCCCGGATTGATCGCAAAATAGTCAGTGATCTGGTACTTAAACAGATTATCCGGATCATCGGTAAGAAAATATCCCTGTAAATTTTTAGGGGAAGCCGAAGAATTGTAAAACTCAATCCAATCTCCGAAATTATAATAATATTCATCATAATTAGTGGTATTGTTGGCCGCAAGAATCTCGCTGATGACTATGTCAGCGGCATAGCTATCCGAACCAGTTTTACAAAAAGCTGAGATAAAAAGAAATATTAGTAAAGTATACTTGTCCTTCATAATTTCCCCCAAAGTATGCCGAAAAACACTCAAGATAATGGTCAAATAGCTAAGCAGGTACTAGTTTAAGAAAATGTTAAGTAAGCCTGAAACAGATTTTGATAAATGCCATCTAAACAGGGACAGATTCACGAAGATACTGGATTTACTGGCATGGCTGATCATGTATCCCAACAGAAGGATTGATATAGAATTTGCAGCTTATGCCCGCCCCGCTTTTATAAAAAGGCAAATCTGATTTTCATGAAACTGAGCAAAACACTGGTTTCCGATGAGATGGAACTGATTTTCTTTCTAACTTTATTACGTCTGATTATTTGGCAATAATTTAGCCTGGCAGTATGATTTAGTTTGTCCTGAATAGGATTGCCAGGTTCTATGCACCGAATGAAAATCAGCCGCCGAAATTCATAGTGATTCTTTATGTTTCAACATTTTCTGATAACCCGGTTTAATTTACGCACACACACTTGGGATACCGATAAAAATTCACAAAAACTTCGGACAGAGGAGTGGATGGAGCATCGTATTAAATACTTTGAGAAGTTTTGTATGCCTTCGGTGATCGATCAATCCGTAAAAAATTTTATTTGGCTGGTATACTTTGATACGGATACATCACCTCCATACCGCGTCCTTGCGAGGACTTGGGAACAATCTTTTCCGAATCTCAGGGTTCACTTTATTGATGGCTTTGAATGCTTACCCTCAAGCTTGGTTGAGGACATTGACCAGTATACTCCGGCAGAATGCAGTCATGTCATTACTACCCGCCTGGATAATGACGACTGCCTGCATCAGGATGCCCTGAAAACTATACAGCAACAATTTGCAGGTCAGGATTTTATGCTGATTGATCTGGTCAACGGATATAGGTTGCAGATTGAACCTGGGATAAAACTGGGAAGGATTTATAAAGAATGGAGCCCTTTTTTGAGTTTGATAGAACGTAGAACAAAGGATCTGAAGACCATCTGGAGCCGCAAGCATACAGCATGGAAGGATGAAACCGCTGTCATCCGAATTAACGAACCTTCACTTTGGATGCAGTTGATCCATAGCAGGAACAGAAAGATTCGATTTACAAAGGTAAAGCAGGTGTACCATCTGAAAAACCTGGCAGCATTCGGAATACATCCCTTGCCTTATTATGAAGGGCTAAGCGAAAAAATTCGGGTAGTCCTGCAGATCATGATGAGCAGGTCTGTGCGGTTGTTTCGGCAGGCAGGGCGAATACGCTAAGTGTATACCCCAGGAAATTTATTATTCCGGGAGGGTTTGTCAATACCCCGCTTCTTTTAGCTTTTTCTTATCGATCTGCTGAAACGGATCAAACAGAAAGCCTTCTTCACTCAGCAAATGCTTGATTGCCCTGCGGGTGTTGTGCCGCTTATTACTGTCTGTGTTGCGAATGTTAAGAACTATTTATTGGTTCTGTCACCTGCCTGGATCAGAAGTGCCGGAATGAGGAAGAGATCGGTGATCAATGCTACAAAAACGGCCAGTGAGATCAGCCAGCCCGGGCGGGCGATTGATTTAAGTCCTGCCAGGCCGATAACGATGAAACCGGAACACAGGATAATAGAGGCAAATACAAGGGCCGGCCCTTTTTGATGGGCCAACTGCCGGATCAGTTCCAATTGGGAATACTCCTTCTTTTGGAGTTTTTTATATCCATACAGCAGGTGAATGGTATCATCAACGATGATTCCAAGGATTGCCGCAGCAATGGTTACCGTTGCCAGGTCCAGGCGGACATCCAGGAATCCCATAAATCCCAGGATGAAAACAATGGGGATCAGGTTTGAGGGAATAGCGATGAGGGATAGCCGGACTGAGCGCAACAGAATTCCGATGAGCAGGACAATGATAATTATCGCAAGTCCCAGCGAAGTCATCTGATCGTGAGTGGTATAATCAATACTTTGAGAATACAGGGGCAGGTTTCCGGCAGGAGTCATGGTTAATCCTTCACCAAAAACTTCATGAGCAGTCCTTTCAAGATAATGAGTGAGCTGCACATAAGTCTTGGCACTTTTAACCGGTCCGGAGATGGTAATCCTGATTGTTTTTTTGTCGTTGCCTACCAGTTGGGAGAAATACTCCGAACCCTGAACGCTGCGTGTTAATCCTTTCCACAGCGGAGCTGATATTCCGGGCATATTTACAGAGGCAGGTTCCCTGCTTCCACTAACAAGGCAGTAGCTGTCATTGATAATATCGTTAATACTATAGCTTAAGCCAAAGATGGTATCCTCATCTATTCTATGTTGGAAGGTGGCCAGTTTTTTCTGAAAGGCCGTATCCTTCCAATACCTGTCCTGATACCTGATCAGAAAATCTGCCGGATAAAAATAGCCCAGCTGATGTTCCATATCGGAGATCTGCTTCTGGATGGGGTGTTTTTTCTGAAAAAAGTCGGTTATATCAGTGTCTGCTTCTAGTTTACTCACTCCATAACCAAAGATCACTAAAATCAGAAGTGAGAGTGTATACATGAGCACCCGGTGCCGGGCAGAAAAAACCATCAATGAGACGATCCGGTCCTCAAAACGTTTGATCCATGGGACCTCCTCCCGGTTTTCCTTACTCTCACCCGCAAATACAAGGGAGAATAGCAAACTATGAACAAAGGCGAGAAGCACACCAATAGCGGCATAAAGTCCATATTCCCTCGTGACCTGAAGTTTAGCAATACATAGTGAGGCAAAGCCTCCTGCAGTTGTAAGGGCATTAAACAGCAGGGGTTTCATAATGAATGAAAACAATTGACGGGAGCTTTCGGGATTTAGTCTTTTTATCTTCAGGTGGTTAATTCCTTTAGCGAAATGGATGATGTTGGCAACCCCGACAACAACAATGAGAGGCGGAATTGCCATGGTGACCATGTTGGGTTTACTTCCTATCAGGGCCATAAGTCCGAAAAGACAAATATTGGACATGCTGATAGCAGCAATTGTAATGAATACCCACCGGACACGCCGGGTAAAAAACCAGACCAGGATCAGGACGATCAGGTAGGATAGTGCCAGCATAACAGGAGCCACAGCCACGGTCTCGCGGTTGAGGGTATCATAGATAATACCCGGACCACATTGGTTAATGGTGGCAGATTGGCCGAATGAAGCATCAATCAGGGAATACACCTGATCATGAATTTCTTTTCTGCGTTGTTCAATATCGGGATCGGCATCCAGCCAGGCATAAAAAACCAGGCAACTTTGATTTTGAACGAGGAACCTGCGGGTAGACTTCAGACCCTTTATTTTGTGGAAAACGCTGTCGGGGAGATATTCAGTTGCTTCTGAATTTAATTCGTCCCGCAGATAGACAGGCTGATTATTATCCATTCTTAGCGGGATATCCAGAACGCTCATCACCCTGTGTATTCCGTTTACCTGCTGGATTTTGTCGAGGAGTTCGGATAATTGGCGGATCTTAGAAAAATCCTGAAGGGGTTTGTCGAACTGCAGGCTGGTAATGATGGCCTCATCATTTCCGTATTGCTTCTTGAATTCATTATAGGCTTTCAGGGTGGGATCGTCTTTCGCGAACCATACTGAAATGGAATTATCTACTTTAAGTGAGGGTAGTTGAAAAGCTAAAAAAGTATTCATGACCAGGATAATGGCCAGAAAAAGCCATTTATACCGGTGGATGGTCAGGACTATGGAATTGATTTTTGAACCCATAAATTCAAAATCTCAATGTTAAAAAGAGTATCCAAGTTAATGCGAACTTATCGAAACCCCAAATGGATTGGCATGCAAAAACCAGAGATTCTTAACAGGCTGCAAGATAATCAATCGGTAAGTTATTGTATGAATAATTTATTCACTCCAATCAACTTGAATTGAAAAATACAGAGGCATGCTACCGAGGATGGGATTTGCCTATTTGCCACCCAGTTCCTGGTACCGGAAACAACTTGCCACGTGGTCGTTGACAACACCAACAGCCTGGAGAAAGGCATAACAGATTGTGGATCCTGCAAATTTAAATCCTCTTTTACGCAAGTCCTGGCTGATCTGATCGGAAAGCTCACTGGTTGCGGGAATGGCTGACATGCTTTTTATCCGGTTCTGCATGGCCTTTCCTTTCGTGAAACCCCAAATATAGGAATCAAAGCTTCCGAATTCCTTTTGTATTGTGAGAATAAGTCGGGCATTGTGGACAGTGGCTTCCACTTTTTGGCGGTTACGAATAATGCCCGTGTCCAACAGGAGGTCTTCAATTTTTTTCTGGTCGTAGGCGGCTACCTTCTCAATATTGAATAGATCAAATGCCTGCCGGAAATTTTCACGCCGGTTCAGGATAGTCTGCCAGCTGAGCCCGGCCTGGAATCCATCCAGGGTCAGGTGTTCGAAGAGCAGCTGGTCGTCATGTACCGGAGTACCCCATTCCTCATCATGGTATTTTTCCAGAAGGGCATTATTGGTGCACCACTCACATTTCATCTCTTCCAGGATATTAGTTGAGAATGATTAGTAGCTCCTGTTGCCGGACCTCATTTCCGGTGATCCGGTAAAGATAGGTTCCATTGTTGAGGAGACCGGTTTCCTGTTCAAGATCCAGGGAATACCCGGTGGAGGCTCCCCGGATATTTTTCTGAATGATTCTTTCACCGGTGAGGGTATAGAGCTCAAAGACGAAATCTGTGATCCCGGCAGTTTCAATCCGGATGCTTCCATGTGTTGGATTCGGATATACTTTCAGGAGGAGACTGTTCTCTTGTTTCACTTCATTAATGACAATGGGTATGTCGGGGACCTCAAGCTGCTGATCGAAATAGATCCGGTATTCTCCCGGCATCAGGCTGAAGCTTTCTTCCGTACTTTCAATCGAAACAGCTTCTCCGGTAAAATAATTATACCAGGTTCCGGCAGCAGGGAAAGTAACAGTGACAGAGTTTTCAGTAATTCCAAAATTACCCAGGATGACAGCGCTCATACCTGCATCGCTCAGGATAATTTGTTTCATTGTGGTATTGGTGGAGAATTGTATGTTGGTGGTTTCAAAAACCTCTTCCTCTTTACGCAGTTTAATCAGGGCCTGAAATACTTTATAAAGCCTGTACCGGTAATCATTTTCGTAGAGGTCCCACCCCACGGGTTTAAGGGACAGCCTGCAGCCGCCGGTATCATCGACGGTGCCGTCGGTGCAACGGTTGATGCTGTAGTCATATCCCAATTCCCCCCATTCAAATATCATTTTAGGTCCGGGAATAGTTAAGAAGAAAGCGGCAGCAGCCTCAATACGTGAAATGGCATTTGGGAATCGTGTCACATCATAGTTGTCACTGGAATTCCCCCAGCGAAGATTTTTATACATCAGCCTTTCTTCATCATGGCTTTCCATGTAGGTTACGAGTTGCGGCCCGGACCAGCCGCGTGAGGAGTAGAAGCCCCAGTCGAGGTTTGATGTGTAACCCATGGTAGCTTCATTGTATTGATAATTCATGTTACCCCAAAGCATGATACCATGATCAGCCAGTTCGGTCTCCTCGGAATTGTCTGCCAGGTGTTCGAAGATGACAAAGGCATCCTCATTACGCTGCCAGATTTCATCTGACATACGGGTCAGGATAGCTATGCGGGAAGCATCATAGCTGCTTGCCCAGTTATCGGTTCCTGTCCATGGGGTATTGGAGAATCCTTTGGTGAAGTCGAACCGGAAGCCATCGATTTTGTATTCGCTCATCCAGTAGCTATTGATGCTGTCGACAAGATCCTGCGTAGCCTGACTTTCATGGTTGAAGTCATATCCCCACTGAGCACTGGTGTTATCGACAAAATTATGGTTCTGGTTATACCAGGGGTTATCAGCAGCGGGTTTATTGCCGGCTTCATCCCAATACATGCGGACAAGCGGGCTCTGACCGTAACTATGATTCAGGACCATATCAATGATTACAGCGATCCCGTGCGCGTGACAGGCATCAACAAGTGCCTTAAAATCATTTTTGGTTCCATAATTTTTATCAAGGGCAAAATAAAAGGAGGGATTGTATCCCCAGCTCAGGTTTCCTTCAAACTCATTCACCGGCATCAATTCAATGGCATTGATGCCCAGCTGTTCCAGGTAGCCGAGAGTATCAATGAGTGCGCTGAATGTTCCTTCATCCGTGAAGTTCTGAACATGGATCTCATAAATTACCAGGTCAGTAAGTTTATCCGGGGTGAAGGTATCTGTCTGCCATGCATATTCATCCTGAACAGTTTGAAAAACACTTACAATACCGGTAGTCTTCCCTGCGGGGTATGACTTCAGATCGGGATAGGTTGAGCTTGGAATATAGGGGTCATTCCACGGATCCAGGATTTTCTCCGTGTAGGGATCAGCAATCCTGATGTTGCCGTCAATCAGGTATTGGAAAGCATATTCCTCACCGGCTGTCAGACCGGGAATGCTTAGCCAGAACCGGTTACCATCAGGGGTTTGGCTCATCAGATAATCATTATCCAGGCTCCAGTCATTAAAATCGCCGATCAGCAGGATACTTTCTTTATTGGGGGCATAGATCACGATGGTTACGGTATTGTCATCAATAATAGTTACACCATCAGAAATTCCGGCAGGGAGGTCCAGGACGTTAATAGCGTCTCTGACAAAATAAAAAATCGAATCTGCAGCGGAAAAAGTTCCGTTATCCGCCACAACTTTTATCCAGTGCTGTCCTGGGTCGGATACTGTCAGTTCATAGTTTAGTTCAGAAGCATATGCCACGTATTCCTTCACATCATCAATATACAGGGTAAGACTGTCCGGGAGGTCGGTTCCCAGTGCAATTCCTTGTGCTGCAATGGAGATCACGTCCCCCGAAGCAGCGATTATTTCCATTTCAGGCGCATCTATTGAAATCGACAAGCCGGGTTCATACACATGATAATAGTAATTAATCGTTTGTAGTGACCGGTCAGCACTTCTGAAGACAAAAGCCAGTTGCTCCACTTTTGTACTTGCTGAGAGCCCGTAGTAGGAATAAATATCCGGGGTAATATGCAGGACAAGGGTAGAATCGTCAACTTTTTCAAGCCGGGCCTTTTCGATATTTTCCTGCCAGTCGGCAACGACGTGTTTCCAGTCACCCTCATCAGTACTCTCATCTGTCAGCACACCTGTATGGGCATAAATGTCCCCGGAATACCCGATGAGGTTGCAATCGCATCGGTTAACATGAAAGGTGATCGTAGCGGAATCATTAACGGTCGGAAATTCCGGATCTGATTCAATCACCTGGGATATAACTCTTTCTCCCATGTAGAAAGAGAAAATCACAATACTTACGGGGTACAACCACTTTATTTTCATAGCAGGCAGAATTATCGGATGATGGGATTAAAACATATAAAGGTAAAATCCGTTTCCATATATTTCTATAATTATCGGGCATTTTGAGCTTAAAAACTGAACAATCGTTCCCGCAAACGTTTGCGTTAGGAATGAGCTTTATTTGCAGTATTCCATTTTAGTAGTAATTTAGTCTGGCATAAGTGCTTTCAGCTATGAAAACCCAATGAAAAGCTCCCAGACTACAATAAAGGACATTGCCAAAGCCCTGGGGATTTCCCCCTCTACGGTTTCGCGTGCTTTAAAGGATCATCCTGACATCAGTCCCAAAACCCGGAAAGCCGTAAAGGAACTGGCTGAGCAGCTGAATTACGAGCCAAATGCCATTGCGTTAAGCCTCAGGAATAAATCCAGTAAAACCATCGGGGTGATCATTCCCGAGATTGTCCATTATTTTTTCAGTTCCGTCATCAGCGGAATTGAAGAAATTGCCTACCAGGAGGGTTTTACTGTTATCATCTGTCAGTCGAATGAGGATTATGAAAAGGAGCGTAACATCATCCATACCCTGATGTCAAAAAGGGTGGATGGCATTCTGGTTTCAGTATCGAAAACCACAACGAACTATGATCATTTCCTTGAGCTTCAGCGGAGTAATATACCCATTGTGTTTTATGACCGGGTATTAAACCTGCCCCAAAGTGACCGGGTGATTGTGGACGACTACGCCGGTGCCTACAAGGCCGTTGAACACCTTATCCGGATGGGATGCAGGCGCATCGCCCATCTTGCCACGAGCCAGGAATTGTTTATTGGGAGGAACAGGAAAAGCGGCTACATCCAGGCCTTAAAGGATAATAACATCGAAATCGATGATGAAATCATTCTTCGTTGCGATACCGATAAGCACGCCATAAAGTGTATACCCTATATCCTGTCCCTGCAGAAAAAGGTGGATGGGATTTTTGCCGTAAATGATCTCACCGCAATAACGGCTATGTCGATCATTAAACGTTCCGGATACCTTATCCCTGATGATATTGCCATTGTGGGCTTTAGCAACAGTGTATATTCTTCCATGACTGATCCTCCCCTGACCACCGTTGAGCAACAGGGATTCGAGGTTGGAAGGAAAGCCATTCACCTGTTGCTCGACCGGATTAAGGCGGAAGATGTACCTGAAACAAGGGTAGAGCAGATTAAAACCGACCTGATCGTCAGGGGGTCAAGCCTTCGGGATCCCTCCAATATCAGATAGATCAATTCTATGTGCAGCGTTTGCATTTTTCATACGTCATACAGGTATTAAAGAGTAATCATTAAAACCATGTTAACATGAAAAAAGGAAATGTTTTGCAACTGCTGGTATTTGTCAGTATCATTATTTCAGGGTGCAGTGTAACTGCACAGGATAGAATTACAGACGAAAGAAAACTAAGCGGCTTTGATAAGATAGCCATGTCCCTGCCTTGCGACCTGGAGATTCAGCAGGGAGAGGTTGAAGGTGTGATTATTGAAGGTGCCGCGAAGGATATTGAGAAAGTCGAAATGAAAGTGAAGGGCGGAACCCTTCATATTGGCAAGAAGGAGGGTGAATCAGGGAGGCTTGAGGACCTGAAGTTCATCGTTAAGGTAAAAGAATTACATTCAGTAGCGGTTGCCGGTAGCAGTGATGTTGAATTTTCAACTCCACTTAAGACCGATGATCTTGGGTTAAAGCTTGCGGGGAGTTGTGATTTAAATTGCGGGAAACTTACCGCTGACAACCTGAAGATAGAACTTTCCGGTTCCGGAGATGTCAGGATCGGGGGTGAAGTAACTTCAGAACTCGACATCAGAATGGCAGGATCCGGGGATATCAGGCTGGAAGAGCTAAAAGCAAAGAATGCCAAAATATCCATTGCAGGATCCGGGGATATCAGGCTCTGGATAACTGATTTTCTGGATGCCCAAATTGCCGGCAGCGGGGATGTGCAGTACAAGGGGAATCCGAGAATTAAATCCCGGGTAAGTGGTTCAGGGGATTTTAATCCGGCATAAAAATATAACTTAAAAATCAGGACAGGGGACCATCTTTTTTGGTCTCCTTTTTTTTGAGGGTTTCCCAAAAGTATACGAGAATGACAATTCATGTGACCCTCCTGAGGAAACCATGAGATTGGAGGTAGTGAAGTCGTAGCTGTAACCAAGGTTGTATTGTTTTGACTGGAAGCCGATCAGCAGCACTAAGGCATCGTTATTTGCTATTTCATTAAAAAATGGAATGCCCCGGTACCAGATTCCAAGGACAAGGGGAGCCCTGTTCCAGTAAAATCCCATATCCAACTGGTTAAACCCTGCCTGGTTTTTATAGAGAAATGCCAGTTGCATAGAGGTAGGTTTCGGACGCAGGAGTTCTTCTTTCAGGATAATCTGACAACCCCCAAATGCCTGGACCTTGGTTGGGAGCAAGGCAGAATTGCCTTCTTCATATTCCTGGTCATACAGGGATTGATTTGGATGTAACAGGTGGTCAATACTTAGCCCAAGCCAGAACAGGTCGGAATAGACCAGTCCGGATACCGAGAAGTCCAGATCGTTAACATTTTCGTAGGATACCACCTCCCCCGAAGAAGGAGCATTGCCAATAGCCGACATCTGATCCCGCCAAACCAGTCGGTTGAAGTCTATACTCCGCTGCGCAAGGCTGAAAGCCATTCCCGGCCGGATATGGATCCTGTTTTTAATTTTAAAATCGTAATTGTACAGCAGGGATATGTTGGTGGTGGTCAGGTTTCCTGTGCCGGCAATATCATTCAGGAACAGCAACCCTACCCCGCTATGAAGCTTTTCGAAATAGTGGTCAAAGGAAGCGGTATACGTTTGGTAGCCGGTTTCGATTGAGGGCCATTGATTTCTGTAACTCAAGGCAAGTCTGTTCTGACCAGTGCTGCCGGCAAACGAGGGGGCCATATAGAGTGCATTGGAATAGAACCTCGAAAATTGAGGGTCCTGCCCCGTGCACACCATTGCGGTGAGTGATAACCATACTATGAACGCCCATCTTCTCATCTCTACGGCATTGCCTTGTTAGTCAGTTCTGTGTTCCTATGGGCCTTCGGCCCTTTCTTCCTGTTCTGCCCGGAACAGGAGGTATTTCTGTTAGTACAGCAGTGTCACATCTCCGGTTTTTGAAAATCCCTTTCCATCTGAATAGCTACCGGTTACTTTCCAGATGTAGACATCCTGCTTTGCAGGCTCGCCCTTATAGTATCCGTCCCAGCCTATTTCCTGGTTATAACTCTCAAAAATTAGTTCTCCCCAACGGTTAAAGATCATCAGGTGGTATTCATCCACATGGTCAATAATTCCAGGGAGGAACTCCCGGTTTTCTTCCAGGGGTGAATCCGGACGGAAAGCATTCGGAAATTCAATGATACCTGAAGGTTCAACAAAAACAGCATTCTCCATAACATACAGATCGAAACACTGGTGATTTGTCCACACCTTCAGGGTAATATCAAATGTCCCTTCTTCCTTATAAACATGCTTTGGGTTGAGTTCGGAGGAGAAATCACCATCCCCGAAATCCCACTCAAAGGTATCGGCCTTCTCAGACAGGTTAAAAAAGTTCACAGCTTCATCGTTCACATAAACATACCTGGGTGCCATGTCAAAGAAAGCATTCGGAAGCACATGTACCCGGGCCGTATCAGAATAGCTGGATTCGCCCCCCGGGCCTTTTACGGTAAGACTTACCCTGTACAAGCCGGCTTCATAATAAGTATAGGATGGGTTCGGAGAAGTGGAGATACTTCCATCGCCAAATTCCCACAGGTACTCATCAGCATAGCTGGAGGTATTGATAAAAGTGACAGTGTGTGGCATACATCCGGGCTCCGGGCCGGCAAATTTAGCCTGGGGTTTTGCCGGGTGGAGGTAAACCGTCTTGCTTACACTGTCAGCACAGTATTCACTTGAACTGGTCAGGCTTACGGTATAGTTTCCGGGGTTATCATAGCGCACTACTCCCGGATCCCTGATATCCAGTGTCCGACCGTCACCAAGCGTCCAGTTTGTCTCCCACCGCAAGCCTTCGGTAAGGTTTGTGATTTCGAATACGTTATTCGGGAAGGTATCGCTCGGCGGACTGATTCGGAAGTCTGATACCGGGCTGGCATGGATGTTAAGGTTTAGGAAGGCAGAGTCAACACAATTCAGGGACGAAACCGTAATTACTTTTACCGGGTACACTTCGTCATGCTCTGTTTCAGCAGTAAAGAGATGACTGATATTGAAGCTGTTCCCTGTTGATGTTTCACCATCACCGAAGTCCCAGATGTACTGTTTGTTTCCCGGGGTCGAGAACAGGGTGATCTCAGCAGGACTGCAGGCAGTCTCAGGAAGGGCTTCAAGCTTAGCCACCGGATTTGGCCAGACCATGGCATATTGTGTGATTTCATCGCGGCAGCCCAGGATACTTACAGCTTCAAGGGTGACAGGATAATAGCGGATCTCAGCGCTTTGATTCACATAATTGTGCGAGGGGTTTTCAGCAGAGGAGCCTGATCCGTCACCAAAGTCCCAGGCGTAACCAACTGCCCGCTCGGATAAATTCCGGAATGACATCTCCAGCGGGCTGCACCCGGGATCTGTCAGCAATTCAAAATAAGCCAGTGGTATGTCGGAATAGATCCTTGTACTGTCAGTCGCTTTACAGCCATTGACATCGGTCAGGGTATAGAAATATTGTACCGTGTCGGGTTGATGAGGGGTGTACACAGGATCCTGAATGGCATAGGATGAAAGGTTCTGAATCGGTCCCTGCCAGAGATGACTGACGGCAGGATAGCCGGTGGTAGCAACCTGAAGATGAAGTTCATCTCCGACGCAGACCACCTGGTTATCCGTGGTAATGTTTGCTGTTGGGGAGGTGTACATCGTTATCTCAACTGAATCAGTGGAGGTTTTAAGGTTGACATCCACAACCTGGAGGTACAAATGATAGCTACCGGTACCCGGAGGATTGAATGTGGTAAAAAGGCTGCTGGTCGAAGACAGATAAGCTATATCACCAGTCCAGCTATACGTGTAGGGAGGCGTACCTCCAAACAGATAAGGCTTAATATTGAAAGGTACAGCAGTACAGGCAGCCTGATGGTATAATCCGATATCGACTGCTATTGAGTCATTGATAACCGTAACGGGATGACTGACCGGATCGCCCACACAACCGTTTGCCGTAATTTCATACACCGACAGGGTGTAAGAACCAGTGTTAGGGAACGAAAGCCGTAAAAAATCATTCATATTTTCATCCACACTTATTTCCGCGGGAACAGTCCAGACATAGGTTGATGTACTGTTTCCAGTCGTTGAAAAGATGACGCCGGATTGATCCTTTAGGACCAGGGTAGGCCCGATAATGGTGATAGGGGCGGGTATCGGGAATATTGAAATATCAACTTGACTTCGGGGGCCTTCGCAAGATGTTTCAGTATGATATCCCGATACCCAATAAGAGATCGATGAAGAAAGCAGTCCGGTATTTAATTCAGGGGATTCTTGCAGGAGTGTTCCGCCTATTGGCTGATCGTACCACCTGAACGAGTTGCTGTTTGGGTCTCCCTGAGGGCGAAGAATGAATGCAGCAGGTCCGCAGGAGGTGGTATCATTAAGAACAGGTGGGCCGGGGACTGCATGGATCAGTCCGTCGACCTGAACCCGATCACTGGCACAACCCGTACTGTTATCAACTTCAGCTATCCAAAAACTTACCGGGCTGCTTGCGCCGATCAGCAACACGGAATCCTGTATCCTGAAAGGTGTTGAAGCTCCAGGCATGGTGTACCAGTAAAGGTCATTGGAACTACCGGATTTTATGGCAGTCAGCAGGAGATCGGCAGGGCCACAGGAAGAATCGCTTACCGCAACAGGTTCGGGAACATCAGGATAGACAATAATCCTGACAGAATCGGGTCCGCTGACACAACCATAGAGTGTATCGATGGCCCGGGCCAGGATGTATTGGCTTGAGCTGACAGGGTGATTGACGGACAGGCCTTCTGCAATAAGAATGGACCCACCCGGCCCCGTGAACCACCTGATGCTGGTGGCTGGGGGGGCAATACTACCGCTGAGACCGGCAATTCCCGCCCCGCAAAGCGTATCGCCATTGAGGACCGGAAGGTCAGGAATAGCATGAATAATGGCAGGCACAGGGAATCTCGGGCTGCGGCAACCGGTGAGCGTATCGACGCTTTCAACATAATAGGTAGTGGTGGCAGACAGCAAGGGTGTTGTATACGTTTGATCCGAATGGAAGGGAGCACCGGCTGACATGGAGGTGAACCACTCTACCAGTACGTTTGGTTCAGAAACAGTAGCTTCCAGCGTAAAAGAAGCAGGCCCGCAGGATTCACCTCCGGTTATCAAGGGATCGGGGGGTGCTCCGAGGAAAGTAACCTGGACAGTATCTGACGAGGGAGCACAGGCACCACTGGTCAGCATCCATTGATAGGTATAGGTTCCCTCGCTTCCGCCGGGAATATAGATCTCCGGATTATCATCGTAGACATCGGGAGTGAAAACGGTCAGGCCAGGTCCTGTGAGCTGATTCCACATTCCATGACCCTGTGCAAAGGTATTGCTCTGCAACCAGGTACGTAATCCGCAAACGGTGCTGTCAACCCCGGCAAATCCCGGAGGAGGAGGCACCCCAAAATCAAGGACCATGGTATCTGTGCTGGTGCAGGTGCCATTCTCAAGAGTCCAGCTAAGGACATATAAACCTTCATTTCCCGGGAGGACCGTAAGGATTGGATCGGGGGTGTACCGGTCCGGGCTGAATATCGGCGCCGTCCCGCTGGGATTGATCAGAACATCCCACTCTCCTGCTCCGAAGGCAGGGGCGTTGGCAGACAGGGTGTCTGAATTTTCAAGACAGAGCGCGATACTGGGTCCGGCATTGGCTATGCCCGGTGAAAGGTCTCGGGTAAGCCGTATTGAGTCGTAGGTGGAAGGACAAAGTCCGAACCGGCTGTTGAGGTGCCATACATAAGAATTATCTCCGGCCTGCAGGTTACTCACCTGGGCCAGCGGATCATGAAGATCACTAAAAACTGAACTTCCTGACACTACTTCCCAGGTTCCTGCGCCGCTGTTCAGGGGAGGATTAGCTGACAGGTTGTAAGTACTTACTTCGCAGAACCTGTCATCGGGACCTGCATTGGCAGCACCCGGGACCAGGTCAACAAAATAGGCCACGGTATCCAGGGTGACGGGACAGGCTCCGTATTCGCTGGAAACCCTCCAGATAAGGGTATTCCATCCCGATGAAGGATTAACTAATTGAGCGGAGGGAGAGGCTGTATCGGGGAGAGTGCCGAAACCTTCGATAATCAGCCAATGTCCCGTTCCGCCCAAGTTAGGAGGGTTTGCAGCGAGGTTAATGCTCCCCGGACTGCAAGTGCTGTCGCCTGGACCGGCAAATGCCGGATCAGGTTGTCTGTCGCTGATGAGGTTAACCTGGTCTGTTGTTTGGCAAATGCCATTTGCTACCGTCCAGGTGAATGAGTTATTTCCGTGCTCCAGATTTCTGACCCAGGTAGCCGGACTTCCGGGATCCACGATGTTCGATGTTCCGGATGTCGACCAGATCCCTGTTCCCGCTGAGGGTGGCGTGGCACTTAAATAGATGCTGTCATTACAAATTAACTGATCATTTCCGGCAAAAACAGAAACCGGGCTTTGGTATACTTCGACGTCCACCCGGTTCGGGATACTTTCACACATGCCCTCCAGACTGGTAACCCAGAAGGTGTAAGTCCCGGCAACATCATGATCGAGGTTTAAGGGAGGAGCTTCGGGATCGAAGTTGTTGCCGATATGAAGCAGGTTGGTCAGACTGCTGTCGGAATACCAACGCACTTCTGCCCCTCCTGCAGTTGCGGTCAGCTCAATATCGTCACCGGTACAGAATTCAAACAGGTTAGAGACCACCACAGGTGGAGGAGCGATGATCTCAATTCGTGCCGTGGTTAGTATAGGAGCATTATCCCCGTTGAGGATATCAGCAGGGGGTAAACCATCGCTTGGCAGGTTATCATAAGGATTGCAGACATTCCAGTTACGCAGGGTGATCTCAAAGATATCTCCGGCTACGCCTCCTGCAGGGGCGCTGATTGCATAAGAAGTTTGATTGGGCCCATCGGCAGGTATCGGTATCTGGATGATCGGACCATCGAGCTGACTGACAAAATTCCCTGCGTTATCGGTCATGGTATAGACCGTGCCGGCCCCGTCATCAATGGTGATGTCCGGAATCCTGTCACCTCCCTGGGTATAAGTATTGTAAACAAATTGTATCCATCGGTAATACCGGTTTGGATTATCAGGCTCAATACCAATATTGCAATTGAAAGTTGAATTATCATCAAAGGTGACATTTACGATGTCTTCGCCTTCACAGAAATAAGCGACTACCGGATCTGTGCTGAGGACACCGCTGTTTTCCTCATCGGTTCCCCAGGTACTGAAAGTTTGTTCCTGGTGTCCGCTGCTGGTGCATACATCCCCATCGAAAATTACGTATGCATCTGCCGTCTTTGAACATTCGTCATTAGGTGGATAGATGTGCGAAGCTTCTGCCCAAATCGAATCGCCTGCAGCATTCCAGACTCCCGGGACAGTTGTTACGGAACCCATGCCATCATTCCAGACAAAACGGATCTCAACCAGCGATGTATTGACCGGAATGAGGAATTTGAACCATACGTTCATGGTAAAATCTACAGGAGCACAGACGGTTTTCGGATCCTGAGAACTTCCATTTTTGGTGATCAGAGAGCATTGCCCGCTTAACTGACTGACAGGCACCAAAAATGAAAGCATGAAAAAAGTTAGTAGTTTTGTGAGTCTCATTCAAATACCTTTTTCAGCACAAAAGAGCGCTGTAATTGCCCAAGTTGGTATTCTTTAATTAACCCATCCTTTAAGGGGATGGTAAACCAATATTTTTTTTCAAGTTGCCTTTTAGTCGTAATGCACTATACGAAAAAAAAAGAGGAGGGTTGCATTTATGACTGTAATAAGGATGTTCGTCAGAAAAATACTTATGTTCGTCAAATAATCTCGCCGGGGGTTCGGGGGGTCTTATTAATGTCCACCAAACCTTTTGGGGTTCTTACATGGATGGTTTTTTCCCGGTCGTCAATATCGATAACAAATTCCTGCTGAACGGGGATCAGGATTTCCCCTGACTCATTAAGGATTTGGAGGAGGGGATTTTGACTGACATCGATAACTTCATTCAGTATCCCCAGCAAACCATGCTCTGAGTCGATGACCTTATACCCCAGGAGGGGGGCTATGCTCTGAAGTGAATTGGACTCTTTTTCCTGCCGGATGTCACCGGACTGCAGCCATACTTCATAGCCAACAAATTCAGCGGCTTTTTCAGGATCTTCGACATCTTTAAGCCGGAGGGCTATCTCGTCGGCCTGCAGATGGCGGTATTCTTCAACAAAAAATGGAACCGGCAGCTTATCAATCATGATAAATACCGATTCCATATTTAAAATTGTATCAAATCCGAGGTGCTTAAGGCGAAGAACTAACTTCCCTTTTACGCCCTGGGTTTTGGTAAGCGTTCCAAGCAATATGCAATGGTCAAGATTAATCATCTGCCATTGGGTGAGAAATTATTCTTCAGTTTTCTCCTCTTCCTCGGATGCTTCAGGTTCAGAAACTTCTTCTGCCTTTGGTTCTTCTGCCTTTGGTTCTTCAGCGACTGCTTCTTCTGCCGAATTGTCAGTATCAGCTACTTCAGCAACTTCCACGTTCTCTTCGACATCAGCTTCAGCCTCTTCAGCCTTTGCTGCTTTAGCTTCAGATTCTGCCTCGGCGGCTCTCTTCTTAGCAATCTCTTCGGCTCTCGCTTCCTTGATTTTGATTTCAGCTTCCAGACGCTGTTTTTCATCTGCCTCTTTCGCTTTCGTCACGCTGTCTGTTTTGGCCTGGATCTTTGCTTCCTTCTCTTTTAGCCATTTATCGAAACGGGCTTCGGCTTCTTCTTCATTGAAGGCTCCTTTTCTCACACCGTCCAATAAGTGTTTTTTCATTAAGACACCTCTATACGATAGGATAGCTTTACAGGTGTCAGTAGGTTGGGCGCCCTTTTGCAACCAATCCAGAGCTTTATCAAAGTCCAGATCAATTGTAGCAGGATTAGTATTGGGGTTGTACTGTCCCAATCTTTCGATATACCTGCCATCTCGTGGCGCCCTGCTATCTGCTACCACAATGTGGTAGATGGGTCTTTTCTTGCGACCCTGACGTGTTAATCTGATTTTTGCGGGCATAAAATAAAATTTGTTTAAAAAACCTACTTAATTTTTGAGCCTGCAAATTTAGACAATTAATTGAAAATATTGTTATCGCAACACATTTTATTGAAAATGCACAGGCAATGAGAAGGGCAAATTGATAATCAGGGCAGTGTACTATGCCCGGGGAATTGTTAATTTTTGTAAATTATTTGCATTAATGGGACATTTTATTTTACTTTGGCATAAAATATGTAAATATGTAGATAAATAAATATAAAAGAAATTTCCTGACATATTTGCAAAGTTGAGGGATTCACTATTGACAACATGAAACAAAAACAATTGAAAGAAATAATTAAATATTTGGATATGAAAAAGCTGATTATTTTAGGAGTTCTGGGTGGGCTGATCATTTATTCATGCAACAGCAATAACTCCGGGGATAAAAAACCTTTTACCCAGGGGATACAGAATTATGATGCAGAGATTGCAGGGTCTACCTCATTTGCCAACACGGGTGCTCCCGAACTTGAATTAAAAGCGGAACCCTCAGCAACACCTGTTGAAGGACCTGCTGAGGAAGCAGAAACTCGGGGAGTAGTGCATTTAACAAAAGAAAGTTTTCTAAAGGAAGTGGTCGATTACGAATCAAATCCTAATGAGTGGATCTATAAAGGTCAACTCCCTGCCATGATCGACTTCTATGCCGATTGGTGCCGGCCATGTAAGATTACCTCACCAATTATTGAGGAACTGGCAAAAGAGTATGCAGGAAAGATTCAGTTTTTTAAAATTGATGTGCAGACTGAACAGGAATTAGCTGCTGCCTTTGGTATACAAAGTATACCTTCCTTCCTGTTTATCCCGATGGAGGAAATGCCCGTGATGTCGATGGGCATTGCTCAGACGCCTGAGGAGACCAAAGCCATGTTTCAGAAACAGATTGAGGATATTCTCATGAAATAAGACCTGGACATAGTTCTAAAAAGTGTCATAAATGAAAGGGGGGCCTTAAGGGGCCCTTTTTTGTACCTTTCTTTCTGGTGAGTTGCCGGTTTGGGAATATTTTCAGTGATCGGGATCTCCCAAAATTCAGCGCGCTCCTTTCCAATACCTTCCACTAAGCCATGTTGAACTTCAGGAATTGATGCTGCCTCTCCGATCTGGTCTTCCCATTAGCATATCTCTCTTTTTTCTTTATTTTTGAGGTTGAATTAATTGACGACCTGTGAAATACCGGATACTGTGCATGATCATTTTTTTTGGTATCGGGCTCAAAGCTTATGCCGATAGTAAATCCATTGGCATTTCCTTTGTCGAAAATTACACCAAGGAAGTATATCATGCCGGGACCCAGGTATGGTCCATCGATCAGGACGATAATGGGGTTCTGTATTTTGGAAATAATTCAGGGCTGCTGACTTTTGACAGCCAGAACTGGCGCCTCTACCCGGTGCCCAACCGTTCCATCATCCGCAGTGTCATGGCGGGTGATGATGGAAAAATCTACATCGGGTGTTTCAACGATTTCGGTTTCTTTACTCCGGATAACCGGGGCGAACTTGTTTATACCTCTCTCCTGGATAAGGTGCCTGCGGAATACAGGAATTTTGGCGAAGTATGGAACATTATGCCCTATGAAAACGGGATTATTTTTCATTCCTATAATGCTGTTTTTTTCCTGTATGGCGATGAGATCAGCACCATCAGCTTCAAACTTGATTTGCATTTTTCTTTCGATGTTAACGGGAAGTACCTGGTTAAACATAATGGTACAGGTATCCTTGAGCTAACCTCCAATGGGCTTCAGCTGGTTGAACACAGTGAGTTTTTTGCCGACATTGTTATTTCTTCCGTGCTCCAGTATGATGAGCAATCGTTGATCGTCTTTACCCGTGAAGAAGGGATATTTATTCTGGACGACAGGGGGGTGAGGCCCTTTGAATCACCCCTTCAGGAATTTTTTAAAGTACACCAGATATTCAGTGTCAGACCCTTTGAGGAGGAATATTTCATTATTGGAACCGTTAAAAATGGAGTGCTTATCGTGGATAAGAACGGCAACCTGGTTCAGCACATCAACCGGAACCGGGGACTGCAAAATAATACCATCCTTAGTCTCTTTGTCGATAAAACAAAAAACCTGTGGCTGGGACTGGACAATGGCATTGACTATGTCATGATCAATTCGCCCCTATCCTTTATTGCCCATGAGCGGGACCTCGGAGCAACCTATGTTGTGGCACATAAAGAAAACAAGCTCTATGTGGGAACCAATCAGGGCCTGTACATCAGCTCCTGGCCCGTTAAAGCCGAAATTGAATCACAGGCACCGGAATTCGAATTTGTGGAAGGCTCACAGGGTCAGGTGTGGACCGTCAAAAATATCCGGGGGACGATCCTGGTCGGTCATGACAAAGGTACTTTTCAGGTAGAAGGGAACAAACTCAGCATATTAAGTACTGTCCAGGGGGGGTGGATCTTTATTGAAGTTCCCGGACGACAGAACCGGATCATTGAGGGGACCTACCAGGGACTGCAGGTTTACCGGTATGTTTCAAAAGGGGAGCGTTCCGGATGGGTGCTGGAAAACACGATTGCAGGTTTCAGCGAATCCTGCCGCCAGTTAGGATTCGATCAGAAGGGGTACTTGTGGGTGGGACATGGTTACAAGGGGATCTACCGCCTGAAACTCAATGAAAATATGGATAGTGTCACAGAGATCCGGCACTATGGGAAAGAGTCCGGGCTGTCCTCAAACTATGAACTGCATGTACTTAAGCTGAACGAAAAAATCATGATTAGTTCCAATGAGGGGATCTTCCTTTACGATCATCAGACCGATAATTTTGAGCGGAACCAGGAACTGACGAATCTGTTTTCCAACCATAACGTCCAGAACCTGATCCAGGATGAAACCGGAAACATATGGTATTTCTCTACGGAAGAGGTGGGCATACTGAAATCAAATTTTGACGGCAGCTATAGCAAGACAGTCAAACCTTTCAGCCCCATTCATGAGAAAGTTATTGCTTCCTATGAAAATGTTTACGCCATCAACCGTTCCAATATACTTTTTTCCACTGAGGAAGGGGTAATTCATTTTAACCCGGATTTCCATAAAGACTATAAAGATGCTCACGGGGTATCCATCCGGCGCGTTGAGATACTCCCTGACTCCCTGATATACGGGGGATACGCTGCCGGATTATTAGGGAATTCAAAAAGGAATACGATCCGGTTCCGGGATAATGGGCTCCGGTTCAGTTATTCAGCGCTGTCCTACGAATTTTCCGATAAAAATGCCTACAGCATCATGCTTGAAGGTTTTGACAAGGGCTGGAGTGAATGGTCTGCCTCCACCGAAAAGGAATATACCAATCTGATGGACGGGGAATATATTTTCAGGGTGAGGGCCAGGAATATTTATGGTCAGTTCAGCGAGTCGGAGCCCTTCAGATTTGTGATCCTCCCGCCCTGGTACAGGTCTTCACTGGCCTATGTAGTATATATCATCGCCTTCATCATTGTTATTATTCTCATTGTAAGGGTTGTACTACGGAAAATTGAGAAGGAAAAACTGGCCCTGAACGTCAAACAGGAAGCAGATATGAAAGCCCGTGAAAAACAGTTTGCCGAGGAAACTATGAAAGCCGAACAGGAGATCATCAAACTGAGAAATGAAAAACTGGAGGCCGAGAATCAGCGTAATCTGGCGGAAATTGACAGCAAGACAAAAGAACTTGCCTCTGTGGCCATGCAGATAACCTACAAAAATGAAATGCTCACCCGCATCAAGCAGAAACTGATCCGGGTATCCGGGAAAATGCTTCACCAGGAATCCAAAATACAGGTCAATGAGCTGATCAAAACCCTTGAGAAAGACATCATCACCGAGGAAGAATGGGAACGCTTTGAGATGCATTTTGACCAGGTACACGAGGATTTCATCAAGAAACTCAGGAATAACTTTAAAGAACTGACTCCCAAAGATCTAAGGCTTTGTGCCTACCTGCGAATGAACCTTTCCAGTAAAGAAATAGCTCCTCTTCTTAACATTTCGGTCCGGGGGGTGGAGATCAGCCGGTATCGCCTGCGCAAGAAGATGGATCTTGATCGCGATGCAAATTTGACGGATTTTATGATGAAGTTATAGTTTTCTGAGGGATTCCTTGAATCTGCCCTGGATCAATTTCGTTCAATAAGGCATTTTTGATATTCTGAAAAAAGCAGGTAAAGAATTTTGTACCTTTAGGGAAACTAAACTGCAAAGGCTATGAAAAAGAAGATACTAATACTTCCACTGCTGGCTATTATGCTCACCGGATGCGCTGAACTCATGAAAATGCTCGAGACATCTGTGCCGACTTCTGCTGCTCCCCTGACCGAAACAGAAGTGGCCAATGGTTTGAAGGAGGCGTTGATCACCGGGGCGAAAAATTCCTCCTCCATACTGGGGGCCACAGATGGATATTACGGGGATGCACTTGTAAAAATCCTGCTCCCGGAAGAAGCCAATGTAATCATTGAAAACATTTCAAAGATCCCCGGAGGGCAAAAGCTTGTCGATGACGTTGTGCTGAGGGTCAACCGTGCGGCAGAAGATGCTGCAAAGGAAGCCGCCCCAATATTCATCAACAGCATTAAGCAAATGACCATTACCGATGCATTCTCCATTTTACGGGGAAATGATGATGCTGCAACCCAATACCTTGTCAGGACCACACGTACCAATCTGTATAACTTATACAAACCCAAAATTCAGACATCCACGAAAAAAGAACTTATTGCCGGTATGTCCACCAAAGAATCCTGGGAAAAGCTTACCGGAGCCTGGAACAAATTTGCAAATTCGGTAGCCGGAAGAGTTGGTGGTTTTAAACCAGTTAACGTAGACCTGGATGATTACCTGACTAACAAAGGCCTCGATGGTTTATTCCTGAAGGTGAAGGATGAGGAGAAAAAGATCAGGACCCAGGCTTCTGCCCGGATTACACCCTTACTGGAGAAGGTTTTTGGGAGTTTGGATAAGTAGAGCCACGTAGTTTTCAAATTACCATCAAACATAGAACAAAGCGTCATTGCGAGCGAAGCGCGGCAATCTGTTGTATAAATGGCATGAGATTGCTTTGCTGCGCGCGCAATGACGCATTGTGGAAAGTAGGTTTATATGTTTGTTAGGATGAGGCAGAATAATACCCATCCCCTTCTATGTCCCCCTTAATGCTATTAATTTAAGAGAAACTAACGTTAATAAAAGCTTGTACAATGAATCAATGTCCACGTTGCGGTGCATTAAAAGACATTTTACATAGCAATGTGGAGCGTGCACCTCGGGTAACATTCGTTACCGTTACTCAGGGCGTTGCCCTGGGCTATGATGATTTCACCCTTTCAGGGTGAAGGCCCTGCAACATTGCAATGATGTGCTTCATTGAATTCTTGCATGACATTCGCCCCAGAGGGGCAGCTAACAATGGCGTAGGGCAACGCCCTACGATAATTGGATAAAGATTTTAAAGGTGCACGTGCCATCCCTTAATCTGGTGATATCAATCCCTGCATCGCAAAGTAAAACAACAATTGGAGGGTAAAATATTCCCTTGCTGTATCCGCAAGTCTTCTTATTCCCGTTGAGTTTCCAGATTCCGCCATTTCGACATTCGGAAATCCTTTCTCATTATTCATACTTCTCTTAAATATCAAATATCCAACAAGGAATAATAAATAACGAAGTGAAGCCCTGTGGAAACCTGGAGGAAAACATTTTCTACCGCTATTATTCACCCCATCCAACACCAACAATCCAATAATCCTACCCCTAGATACCTAGACTCCTAGAAACCTTGATACCACCAACCATCCAATTAACCCCCTAGATAC
>JAFGEO010000038.1 GCA_016931575.1 Bacteroidales bacterium
CCTTGATAACCTGACCATTTTCACCGGGACACAGATAAAAGATATCAAAACCGGAAGCAAAAATGTTGCCGTGAGCACCGGAAACGGCGACGAAATAAACGCACGACTGCTTATAGGTTGTGACGGTAGCACAGGTGTATCAAAAAGGATCCTTGCACCTTCCATCCATGAACCATCAGAAGGATCGGTAGCTGTCAGAGCTTACTTCAGCGGCATTATGGACAATCCTCATGAAACCCTCGAGTTTCATTTCCTAAAGGATCTGCTCCCTGGATATTTCTGGATCTTCCCTCTTCCCGGAGATGAATTCAATGCAGGAATAGGAATGCCGTCGTCTATCGTAACCTCCAGGAAAATAAACCTCAGGGACACCCTGATGAGGATCATTGAGACCGATCCGGTCATCGGGCCCAGATTCTCCGGCGCTTCAATGAAAGGGGATATTAAAGGATACTACCTACCGCTTTTCACCTGTAAAAGAAAGATCTCCGGCGAAAGATTCATGCTTTGCGGCGATGCTGCTTCACTTGTGAATCCGGCAACAGGCGCCGGAATCGGACAAGCCATGCAATCGGGAAGATATGCCGGATGGCAGGCCGCTGTATGCTTCCGGGAAAATGATTTCTCTGATGATTTTATGAAATCGTACGATTTAACCCTTTATCGGAAATTGTGGCCCACCAACAGGAATTACATGATAATAAGAAATATCGTCCTGAAAAATCCCGCGGTTCTTAACCTCGCTTCAAGAGCAGGAAATTCGAACCGGTTCATCAGGAAGGCGCTGGCTGAAAAGCTCTGATGCAAGACATTATTGCCACTGTATCCGGTTTCATGTCTGCATCTGGAGCCAATTTTAATTCCCGACCAAATTTTTGTTTCTCCCCCCTTTTTAGTATCTTCAGCTAATGATTCCTTGATTAGTATTTGTGATCAGAAATAAACTAAAAATGGAATGAAGAAACCCCTGATCATGGCCGCAGCCATCATCCTGCTCTGTTCTTGCATAAACACCAGGCAATTTGCCTACACACTCAAATCACCCCGCATTCATTTCGGGAAAAGAGGAGGATTTGCAAATATACCCCTGGAATATGTTCTTACCGAAAAGGGACAGCTTTTCAAACTCGAAAATGACTCGCTGCTTAAAATCAGAAAAATCAATTCCGGTCAGCTTGACAACATAAACAGCCTTATAGGCAATACCAGCTTCAGGGACCTAAGTATTAAAGAACCCGGAAACATAACTTATTTTATTCGGGTTGTCAGAAATGACTACGAAAATGAAGTGCTCTGGTTCGATTCATCAGAAATGCAGGGACTTGCAATGATTTACAGTGCCCTGATGGAGACCACAGCAAAAGAAGAATGATAATGAAAAAACTATTGGTGCCGGTATTGCTGCTTATTCCGGCCATGATTGCCACCGGGCAGAATACAAATATAAAATCACGGACAAAATATCCATCCGGAACCCTTAAACCCGGCTTTGAGTTCGTAACGGTTAACCAGAATAGCAATTCAAAATCAGGAATTTCAGGCAAGTACTCAACAGTTCCTTCTCTTGAAAGGTTTTTTCTGAAAGGCGGCCCGCAACTGGTTGATAAAGTGATACGAAAGGATGGAAAACCTGTTTACATAGAGAGAAAAGCGGATCAGGCCAAATCGGATCCTGATTCCTCACCAGGGGAAAAATTGTCCAGGTTCCTCGAAGAAACAAGGATCATAAGCGGAACTATAAATCCGAAAGAACAGTTCGCTGTCACTCAGATAAGTGAGGACAGAAACGGTATCACCCACCTGAAAACAATACAGCGTTACAGGGGGATCGACATTTATGGATCGGAAGCTACATTCCACCTGTCGGCTCAAAAAGAAAGATTCGTAGGCTTGTTTCACAACATTGAAAATGAAATCAACACTATCCCTGTTATTAGTTCTGTATCTGCAATCGCAACTGTAAAGTCCGACCTTAGGCTTAAAACAGTGGTGAAGGAACTGAATACCAACGAAAAAAAACTGTTAAAATACCAGTCCCCCGAAACCAGACTGGTGATTTACAATACGGAAGGCAAATCCTACTCGCTTGCCTGGGAGATAACCGTCAGGCCAAATGTCGTTGAAGTGTGGCGCTACTTTATCGACGCTGAAACAGGAAGCATCATCCACTCATTTAATGCCACCTGCTCCGACGGACCTGAAACCGCCACTGCACTCGACCTGAACAATATCTCGAGAACCATAAATACCTACCTTGAGAACGGGACCTACTACCTGCTAAACATTGCAGAACCTATGTTCAATCCCTCGACTGAAGAGGGAATGATCATAACCCTCGATGCAAACAACACCTCAACCACTGAACTGGATTACAGGTACGTAACCTCCGCCAATAATACATGGAACAACAAGTCGGCCGTATCCGCCCATTACAATGCCACAAAAGCTTATGATTACTTCCTTCAGACTCACGGATTAAATTCAATAAACGGGAATGGCGGGAATATAATTTCATTCATAAACGTTGTAGAGGATGACGGCGGCTCTATGGAAAATGCTTTCTGGAACGGCCAGGCAGTATTTTACGGTAACGGCGGGGAATATTTCAAGCCGCTGGCAGGAGCCCTCGATGTCACCGCACATGAACTGGGGCACGGTGTTGTTTCAAA
>JAFGEO010000039.1 GCA_016931575.1 Bacteroidales bacterium
ATTTTGCTAAAAAAGGACAAATAAGTGAGATTGGAACAAAACGATTGATAGAAATTGAAAACAATATTGATAAATGAATGATTGTCAGCCGCTAATACATAGGAACATAAGCGGTCCGCAATACCTGTCCCGCATTCTTGCGGGAACCCGGCGGTTGTTAGCTTCGCTGAGCTCGTCCTGCGTCCCTGGTTCCCGGTTGAACTGCATCCCGGGCAACAGGCTATGCGCTTATTGAGGGTTTCAGGTATTATTTCTGTTAACTCCGGAACAGGGATTAAGAAAAATCCAGACATAGGTCAGCATGATCCGAAAGAGGAATGTGGCAGGCCGAATGCTTACAGTCTTACAACATCCCCAGTTCCAGCAGCGCCTCCTCCGACATCATCGTCTGGTCCCAGGGCGGGTCAAAGGTCAGTTTTACCAGGCATTCCTCAACGGCATCCAGCATTTCCGTCCTGGCCTTCACGTCTTCCAGGATCTGGTCTGCGATGGGGCAGTTAGGCGCAGTCAGGGTCATGACAATCTCTACCTTCTTGTCTTCCAGCGGATTGATCTCATAGATCAGCCCAAGGTCATAGATGTTCACAGGGATCTCCGGATCATAGATCTCCTTCAAAACATGGACGATATCGGTTTCCAGCTGCAGGAGCTGGTTATAGTCTTTTTTCTCTTCACTCATGGCTATTCCCCCTGTTCATTTTTCTTCGATTTTGCATCGTAAGCAATGGCATAGAGCCTCATCTGTTTAATCATGGCAAGCAGGCCGTTGGCCCGCGTCGGAGACAGGTTTTCCTTGAGACCGATCTGATCAATGAACTCCAGTTTGGCATTGATGATCTCCCCGGGTTCCCTTCCCGAAAGCACCCGGATCAGCAGGGAAATGATCCCCCTGGTGATGATGGCATCACTTTCAGCCGAGTAGATCACTTTGCCATCTTCAAATTCTGCATTTAGCCACACCCGCGACTGGCAGCCTTTGATGATGTAATCGTTATTTTTCTTTTTTTCGTCAATGACCGACAGCTCGTTCGCCAGCTCGATGAGGTAGTTGTATCGGTCCATCCAGTCATCAAATACCGCGAATTCATCTACGATCTCTTGTTGTACTTCTTGTATGGTACTCACGTATTCTGCTTTAACAATAAGACATAAAGAATGTTCAGCACATCAGCCAAGCATGGTCTTTACCTGCCGGATGGCTTTACAAAGATAATCAATCTCTTCTTTTGTGTTGTAAAGAGCAATGGAAGCCCTAAGTGCCCCGGTCATCCCAAAATGTTGCCAGACAGGCTGGGCGCAGTGTGAACCGATCCTCACGGCCACTCCCAGCTTATCGAAGATCATACCGGCATCTGCCATGTGGACCCCCTCAATCCCGAAACACAGAATGGAAGCTTTCTGCGGGGAACGTCCATAGATGCGGATGTAGCCAAGTTCTTCCATTTGTTGGGTTCCGTAGTTCAGGACCTCGGTCTCATAGGCGGCGATTTTCGCAATACCGATATCTTCGATGTATTGCAGGGCAGCACTCAGGCCAATAGCGCCAATATAATTGGTAGTGCCTGCTTCAAATTTGAAGGGGAGAACATTGTAGCTCGTCTTTTCGAAAGTTACCTCATCCACCATGTCACCTCCGCCCTGGTAAGGAGGGAGCTCCTCGAGGTATTTCTCTTTGCCGTAGACAACACCGATACCTGTAGGACCATATACCTTGTGCCCTGAAAATACCAGGAAATCCACATCCAGCTCCTGCACATCGATGCGGGCATGCTGGATGGACTGGGCCGCATCGATCATAACAGGAACGTTGTGCCTGTGGGCGATGTTGATGATCTCCCTGATCGGGTTAATGGTGCCCAGAGTATTTGAAATGTGGGTGACGGATATGAGTTTGGTTTTTTCCGTGATAAGCTCACTTAGCTTCTCAATCTGAAGGATACCCAGGTCATTGAAGGGGATGACTTTCAGCTTCGAGCCTTTCCGTTCGCATAGCATTTGCCAGGGGACGATGTTGGCATGATGTTCCATTTCTGTGATGATGATCTCATCACCCGGCCGGATATACCGTTCGCCGAAAGAAAAGGCCAGCATGTTGATGGAGCCCGTAGTTCCGCTGGTAAAGATTATTTCATGGGATTCTTTAGCATTGATGTAGTGCTGCACTTCCCTGCGGGCATTCTCATAGGCGTTGGTTGCCTGGTCGCTCAGGAAATGCACACCCCGGTGAATGCTGCTATTCAGTTCACTATGGTACCGGTTGACAACATCGATTACTGCCAGGGGTTTCTGTGTGGTGGCTCCGTTGTCAAAATATACGAGGGGTTTGTTGTGTACTTTCTGTGCGAGGACCGGAAAATCGGCCCTGATTTTTTCAATATTAAAACCTGTCATGCTCATATACTACTTTCGCGCAAAGTTAAAGTTGTCGGAATAATATCCTATGACATTTGTCTGGCAATTTATGTCTTAGTTAATGGTGGCAGCCTTCATCCTGATGGATATCAGGATCTCCTTCATGCTTACAGCTACATTCCGGATTTCACCTTGCTGAAATCCCCAATCCTGTAATTTCACATCAGTGAAGCGATCAATTATGTTGTATCGCGCAATTCTCACAATGGGAAAGCTCACCGCGGAGGCGTTTTTCCACCATGTCGTTCATCCTTTCCCTGAGGGGCTCCAGGCTGATTTTGCTGATCACTTCATCGGCAAAAGCATACATGAGCAGGTGGTGTGCCTCTTTCCGGGCAATGCCCCTGGAACGAAGGTAGAAGAGGGCTTCTTCGTTAATTTGGCCCACAGTCGCTCCATGGCTGCATTTCACATCGTCGTTATAGATCTCCAGCTGGGGCTTTGTGTTCATTTTGGCCTGTTTGGAGAGCAGGATGTTATGGTTACGCTGATAGGCAAGTGTCTTGGAGGCGTATTTGTCAACCAGGATCTTTCCATTGAAGGCCCCGGTTGCATTGTCATCCAGCACTCCCTTGAAAAGCTGGTCGCTTGTGCAATTAGGCTTCGCATGATGGATGTGCGTGAAGGAAGCAACATGCTGGTCTTCTTTACAGAAGAAAAGTCCGTAAGTTTCATTGTTGGCCCCCTTGCCATCCAGTTTTGTAAAGACATTGTTCCGGATCAGTCCGCCATGAAGGGAGATCGTGTTCGATGAAAGGTGGCTGTTGGCCGCCTGGTAGATGAAGCTGTTATTTATTAGGGAGGATTTGTCATTTTCATTCTGCATCCTTACGATGTCCAGGCGGGCATTCTCTCCGACATAAACCTCGGTGAGAGAATTCGTAATGAAGCTGCTCTTGCAGAGGGTATGGTCGCATATAAGGATGGATGCCTGCGATCCGGCTTCGGCAACGAAAAGGTTACGGCGCGTAATGCGCAGATTTTGAAGTGAGAACCCTACATTGATGATCTGTATGGGCTTGTCAAGAACAACATTTTTTGGTACGTAAATGAAGATGCCATCCTGTGCAAACAGGGTGTTCAGGGCAGCCAGGCTATCCAGAGAGGTGTCTGCGTACCTGGAATAATGTTGGTTAACCAGCTCGGGATATTCCAGGGAAGCTTTTGCCAGGCTGCTGATGATCACTCCTTCGGGGAGTCTGTCAATCTGGTTTTTCTCATAGAAAAATCCATTCAGCGCCAGGACAATGTTTGTATCCAGGGTTGGGATGTCACAGCGAAAAAGGTCGTTCAGATCCACTGAAAAGCGTGCAGGCGCCAGCTCGTAAGTATATTCCCCTTTCAGGTAGGGCATAAGGTTCGTGTATCGGTACTCTTCAGTCTTTTTGGAGGGGATACCCAACCTTACAAAATCTTCCATGGCTTTCACGCGCCGGTTGTTGATCGTTTCGCTGCTGGATTTTGCGATCGTATCGGCATGTTGAGTATATAAGCTTGTCAGTTCTTCCTGAAGTTCTATGGGCGTCATAGCCGGTAATTTTTCACGTTACTCAATTCTCTTCTTTCAACCAGTCGTAGCCCTTTTCCTCAAGCTCAAGGGCCAGCTCCTTTCCACTCGACTTAACGATCCTGCCCTTATACAGTACATGTACATGATCTGGAACGATATGATCGAGCAGGCGCTGGTAGTGCGTAATGACAATGGTGGCATTGTCCTTATTCCGGAGTTTATTGACCCCGTTGGCCACGATACGTAATGCATCAATATCCAGGCCTGAATCGGTTTCGTCAAGAATGGCCAGTTTTGGTTCCAGCATGGCCATTTGAAAAATCTCATTCTTCTTTTTCTCCCCTCCCGAAAATCCCTCGTTTACAGAGCGGTTGGTGAGGCTGGAGGTGATCTCCACGATTTCTTTCTTTTCGCGCATGAGCTTCAGAAAGTCGGAAGCAGAAATGGGATCCATACCCTTAAATTTGCGTTGCTCATTGATGGCAGTTTTCATAAAGTTGACCATCGAAACGCCAGGGATCTCGACCGGATACTGAAATCCCAGGAAGATGCCCTTCCGTGCACGGTCTTCTGCGGGAAGTTCCAGCAGGTCTTCCCCAAGATAGCTGACCGATCCTCCGGTTACTTCGAAAGTTTCCCTTCCTGCCAGAACAGAGGCCAGGGTACTTTTCCCGGATCCGTTTGGTCCCATTACAGCATGCACTTCACCCGGTTTAACGCTGAGGGTTATTCCTTTCAATATCTCCTTACCATCGATGGCTGCGCGTAAATCCTTTATTTCTAACATATTCATAATATTCTAATCAATTTTCTACCCAACACTTCCTTCCAGGCTTATCTGCAAAAGCTTCTGGGCTTCAACGGCAAATTCCATGGGGAGCTTGTTCAGCACCTCCTTGGCATATCCGTTAATGATCAAGCCAATGGCATTCTCCGTATCGATTCCGCGTTGGTTGCAATAAAATATCTGGTCTTCTCCGATTTTGGATGTGGTGGCTTCATGTTCAATGATGGCAGTATCATTATCCACCTCCAGGTAGGGGAAAGTATGTGCCCCGCACTGATCACCCAGAAGGAGGGAGTCGCACTGGGTAAAATTCCGTACCCCATCAGCATTTTTCAAGACCTTAACAAGGCCCCGGTAGCTGTTTTGGCTCTTCCCTGCTGAAATACCTTTTGAAATGATGGTGCTGCGACTGTTTTTTCCAAGGTGGATCATCTTGGATCCGGTATCAGCCTGCTGGTGGTTGTTGGTTACGGCAACGGAATAAAACTCACCGATCGAATTGTCGCCTTTCAGGATGCAGCTGGGATATTTCCAGGTGATGGCTGAGCCGGTTTCCACCTGTGTCCAGGAGATTTTGGAATTATCACCTTTACAAATCCCCCGTTTTGTCACGAAGTTGTAGATACCTCCCTTGCCCTCCTTGTTCCCGGGATACCAGTTTTGTACGGTGCTGTATTTGACTTCTGCATTGTCCATCGCCACGATCTCAACGATGGCTGCATGCAGCTGGTTCTCATCACGCATTGGGGCTGTGCAGCCTTCCAGGTAGCTAACATACGAATCGTCGTCAGCGATAAGCAGTGTGCGCTCAAACTGACCCGTATTCGAAGCATTGATCCTGAAATAAGTTGACAGCTCCATCGGACAGCGGACACCTTTAGGAATGTAGCAGAAGGAACCGTCACTGAAAACTGCCGAATTCAGGGCAGCAAAGTAATTATCGGTATAGGGCACCACTGAGCCCATGTATTTTTTTACCAGGTCAGGATGTTCCTTAACCGCCTCACTGAATGAGCAGAAGATGATGCCGTGTTCAGCCAGGGTTTCGCGGAAGGTGGTCTTAACAGAAACGCTGTCCATCACAGCATCTACCGCAACTCCGGCCAGGTGTTTCTGCTCTTCCAGAGGAATGCCCAGTTTTTTAAAGGTTTCGATTAACTCGGGATCCACCTCGTCCAGGCTTTCATACTGAACTTTTCGTTTCGGTGCAGCATAATAGATAATATCCTGGTAGTTGATCTCAGGAATTTTCAGGTGTGCCCACGCAGGCATCTTCATGGTCTGCCAGTGACGGAAAGCTTTCAGCCTGAATTCCAGCATCCATTCAGGCTCCTGCTTCTTTGCAGAAAGCATGCCTATTATGTCTTCATTCAGCCCTTTGGGAAGGCTGTCGATGTCAACATCCGTGTAAAAACCGTACTTGTAATCGTTTGAGGTTACCTCGTTCAGTAATTGATCCTGTTCAGCACTCATATCCTCAATATTTTCTATGTAAATCAAATAACTTTTACGTTATTTGAAAATAGTCTAAATAAAGGCAAAGATAATAAAAGTAAACGAAATACTATCTTTGTGGTTCATTTGGGAACCTCAAAAATAACTAATTCATGTCGAATAAAAATAAGAAACAGGAAATCGAAACAATTGGCGAATTCGGGCTTATCCGACTGCTGACCAGCAAGATCAAATTGCAGCATCCCAGCTCCGTTTTAGGTGTTGGGGACGACGCCGCTGTTCTGGATATGGGGGACAGTCAGATTGTGGTTACAACTGACCTGCTGACGGAAGGGATTCATTTCGATTTGATCTATACCCCATTGAAACACCTCGGCTACAAGGCGGTTGTGGTTAACCTTTCCGATGTGTATGCCATGAATGCCAGGCCTTCACAAATCCTGGTTTCGATAGCCGTTTCAGCCAAGTTTTCCACCGACATGATCGAGGAACTATACGAAGGTATGCACCTGGCCTGCGAGCTTTACGGTGTGGATATGGTTGGCGGCGATACCAGCAGTTCCCTGACGGGGATAACAATATGCGTAACTGCAATTGGTAGTGCGCATAAAGATAAAATTACCCGAAGGAGCGGAGCAAAGGAAAACGACCTGGTCTGTGTTAGCGGGGACCTTGGAGGGGCCTTTATGGGATTGCAGTTGCTGGAACGTGAAAAGCGTGTCTACTCCGAATCGGGTAATATCCAGCCCGATCTGTCAGGCTACGATTATGTCCTGGAACGTCAGCTGAAACCGGAAGCCAGACACGACGTAATAAAATGGCTCGATGAAAAAGGGATACAGCCTACCTCGATGATTGATATTTCGGATGGATTGTCATCGGAGATTCTTCATATTTGCGATGCCTCCGGTGTTGGCTGCAAGCTGTATGCAGAGAAAATCCCGGTGGCAGAAGATACCCGGAAAACAGCAGAAGAAATGGGTCTGGAAGCCGTTACCATTGCCCTGAACGGAGGAGAAGATTATGAATTGCTGTTTACTGCCCCCCTGGATGCCTATGAAGCGCTGACCGCTATCGAAGGCATCACCATCCTGGGGCATATTACGAGCAAAAGCGAAGGCTCCTGCCTGGTTCTCCAGGATGGAAGTCTTGCCGGGATTAGTGCATTGGGGTGGAATAGCATGAAATCAGGGGATTAAGCAAGGGTCTTTCAAGGATTTTTAGTAATTTACTCCGGGAAATCAGCTTTTTACCCTGTTTCTAATAGCCCATATGGATGACAGAATTACATCCTGGATCATTCGTTTTGTGCCTTTTCCGAATGAGGATCAGTTGGAAGGGATGGCTTATTGGCGGGCAAAGTTTTTGTATTTCCTCATTCTTGGTATGATGAGCCTTGGGGCGATTGCCTATGTCCCCAGTTTCATTGTTTCAATCAAGCATGATATCTGGAGCATTGCTATTGTGGACACGCTGGCAATGGTGCTGGTTTTCATCCTGGGCTTTTCAAAACGCATGAAGATCCGGGTTAAAATCTACTTTATCCTGGGTATCACCTATGTGCTTGGAATTACCTTACAAATTATACTGGGTCCCATGGGTGCCGGTTTGGTATGGTTGTTTCTTTTTCCGGTACTTTCTGCCATATTATTGAATTTCAAAGCCGTAATCTGGAGTGAGTTTACACTTTTTGTAAGCTTCCTGATTCTGGGTATTCCCATTTTATTGGAATGGCCGGGGAATTACCTGCTGGTTACCTACAACCCGCTGTCCTGGTTGGTGAATTCAATCAATTTCCTGGCTGTTAGTACACTGATTGCGATATCTGTTTCACTCATCCTCGCCCGGCTGGAGGCTACACTCACTAAAGAAAAACAAATCTCCGACCTGCTAAAAAAGGAAAAGATAAAGGCTGAGGAAGCCGATAAGTTAAAGACGGCTTTTCTCGCTAATATGAGCCATGAGATTAGAACTCCCATGAATGGGATACTTGGTTTTATGGATCTGCTCAGAGAACCTGAGCTTGGGGATGCTAAAAAAGAACGATACATTAATCTTCTCCAAAGCAGCGGAGAGCGGATGCTGAGAATAATCAATGACCTGGTAAATATTTCGAAGATCGAAGCCAATCAAATGGAGATCAACCTGGAAAGAGCAGATATCAGGGAGTTACTGGTAGACACGATTGAATTCTTTAGACCAAAAGCTCAGCAGAAAAATCTTGAGCTAAACTGTCAGATAAATCTTGAAGAGAAAGATAAATGGCTATTCACTGATAAAGACAAAGTCGTACAGGTGATTTCAAATCTTATCCAGAATGCCATTAAGTTTACCCGGGATGGCAGGGTGTTTATTCATTGTACTGTTGAAAACGGTGATCTGCTTATATCAATTCATGATACCGGCATGGGAATTAAACCCGAATTTCTGAACAAGGTATTTGAACGCTTCCATCATACCGGTAGTAAATATGAATATCATCAGGAAGGAGCAGGTCTGGGGCTTGCTATTTCCAAAGCATTTGTTGAAATGTTGGGCGGAAAAATCTGGTTTGAATCTGTTTTGCATCAGGGTTCTGTGTTTTATCTTTCTTTACCCATAAATCAGCAGGAAACAGTTTTTAACCAGGTAAATGACAGTTGAGTACAAGCCAGGATTATTTTGTTCAGGGCGTCGCCCAATTCGATTCGGGATTTCGATCTGAGTGAAAGCCTGAACAAAGACATCCACATGGCATTTATCACATGGTTATTGTTCTTGTTTTTAGTAAATTCAACTCAGGGTTTCACTTTAGTTTTGCATAAACTTTAAAACATAATACCATGGAATATCGAAAAATCGGAGATTCAGAACTGAAACTTTCAGTCGTAACCTTCGGTGCCTGGGCAGCAGGTGGCTGGATGTGGGGTGGCACTGAACACGGTGAATCTGTAAAAGCCATTCGGGCAGCCTACGACCTGGGCGTGACCACCATTGACACGGCTCCGGCATACGGACAGGGGAAAAGTGAAGAGATCACCGGGGAAGCCATAAAGGGTATTCCCAGGGATAAGGTGCAGATCCTTACCAAATATGGGCTTCGCTGGGATTCGACAAAGGGTGAATTCTATTTCAGCAGTTTGGATAACAGCGGAAAACCGCTGAAAATATATCGATATGCAGGCAAAGAGAGCGTCATTAAAGAATGTGAGGAAAGCCTGCGCCGGCTGCAAACGGATTACATCGATCTTTACCAGATCCACTGGGCCGACCCGACCACACCCATAGAAGAAACTATGGAGGCTGTTCAAAGTTTGATCGATGCCGGAAAAGTCAGGCATGCCGGAGTGTGTAACTATTCGGTGGAACAGATGATCGAAGCGGAGAAATATATCCATTTGTTGTCCAACCAGGTGCCGTACAATATGCTTCGCCGTAATATCGAAAAGGAACTTGTCCCTCATATACTGAAGCAGAACCAGTCTATTTTGGCATACAGTCCGATGGAACGCGGACTCCTCACCGGAAAGATGCAGCCTGGGCATAACTTTTCAGTCGGGGACCATCGCTCAACGGTTGCTTATTTCAGCGATGAAAATATCCGGCGCACCAATGCTTTTCTAAATCAGTTGAAGCCAATGGCGATTGAAAAGGGTGCCACTTTGGGACAGCTTGTCATCCGGTGGACTGTCGAACAACCGGGAATAACCATTGCCCTGGTCGGGGCAAGGAATGCGGAGCAGGCAGTACAAAATGCAAAGGCACTGGAGATTCAACTTACTCAGGAAGAAATAGCCCTTATCAGCAAGGAATTAGCGCGGCTGCAGCTGGTCCTCTGATGCGGGTATTTTTTTGCCGGTCTGTTGCAATTCTGAATCATTTGTCCTGATCTGCGTAACCTTTATTCATCAGTAGCCGTAGATGTCTCCATACAAAACAAAGGTTAGACCACGATGAGGTTTAACTTAAATTTATGTCTAACTTTTCAATACGTCTTATCAATGATTAACAAAGTATGCCTTTTAGTGCTCCTCACCTTAGCAGGATCTAATGTTTTCAGTATCGATAATGAAATACTGAGTATTACTCCAAATAATATCAAATCCGGTGACACAACTGATATAACGATTATTCTTAATTCTCCTGTCGATGAGGGACTAGAAGTCAGTATTTATATCTGGGGTTACGGTGATCACTGGGCATCTTGGACCGTTATATATTATACTGACGATTTTATTATTGCGGATTCGGTATTAACGGGCAAGGTCTACCTTCCTCTTTACATGACACCACCAGATTCAGTAGTTATTTCCATGCAGATCTGTGAACCAGAGACCTATTGTCCCGATAGTCTTATTTATCGTTCCTTTCAGGTAGATGGTGGCATCTATGGACTGCATCCCGAAATCTGCATGGTAAGTCAGAATGAAAGCAATCAGAATGTTGTAATTTGGGATGCTTTGGAGGATGAGCTGGTCGATTCAGTGATAATCTATAAAGAAACATCCGTTTCAGATGAGTTTATCAGGATAGGGTCGCGATCCATTCAGGATTCTTCGCTATTCATTGATCATAACTCATTGAATGCCCAAAACTCAAGTCGCTACCAGATAGCATTAACAGATACCTCCGAGAATGAGTCATTTATAAGTGCTGCACATAAAACGATGCACCTCACACTGAATGCGGGCATAAACGGATCCGTCAATCTGATATGGGACAAGTATGAAGGTTTTGATTATAGCACCTATCATGTTTACCGGGGATCAACACCCGATGACATGGTAAAAATTGCAGAGATAGCCTCCAATTTATTTACTTTTTCTGATATTGCACCACCTCTGGGAACGCTCTATTATCAGCTGGTAATTGAGAATCCTTATCCCTGTAATATTGGAATGGCTAAATCGACCCTGAATGATTACCAGTACTGCAAATCAAATATTGTTGACAACAATGCGATGGTAGGACTTTCCGTCAGGATGTCATCTAAGAATTCGTTCAGCGTATTTCCAAATCCGGGTTATGGAAGGTTTATGATCGAAAACGATCAGGCTGACTTTACAATGTTAGTCTATACCATAAACGGAAACGTAATTTTGAAACAAAATTGCCAGGGTCGGACCCAGGAGCTGAATCTGGAAGCATATCCTGCAGGTGTTTACTTTATAAAAATGGTCGATGCAGAGGGTTCAGCCACGCAAAGGATCATTAAGGAATAAGCGACAATAAAGACTATTATAAGCAGGAAAGGCAGAACACTAAAGGTTCTGCCTTTCTTTTTTGTGATTAATTTCTTCCTGACTGCCTAAAGCAGCATATTATTCATTTCTATAAGACTTATCAAGGAATTGATACCTTTCTTCTTCAGAATTAATGGCTTTTGAATCCACATCGATTTGCATGATCGAGCGGTTATCCTGACTGATAGCTGTTTTAGGCCATTCTGGCAGCCCTTCACCGTTTGGATTACCGGTCTTGATGAAATTCTCAAAATAGCCTTGCATGGTTTCAGAGGTTTTGTAGTCGTCTTCTTTCCAGGGATACTCAACAAGCAATGGCAGGTTTCCCAGGCAATAAGCGATCTCTGCTGAATGAGAAGCCCCCAGCGTTTTTGGCGGCGGCCCATTCGGGTCTACGTTGTAAGGGATGCCGGTAAGTTCGGATTGTTTTTTGTGATCAACGGGTGGGCGGATCTTACTGTAGTAGTAGCGATATACCGGCTGATCGCTATGGTTCAGTTGCAGATCGCACCACTTCCACGTGCTGTAGGAAATAAAGTCGGCAGAAGCAAGGGCAGTAGCTGATAGCTCTACCTCCTTTTCATTGCCTCCCGGGAATAGTTTCAATGCTGATTTGTAGGTTTTCGGGAACCTCTCCTGTAATCTTTTCTTATAGTTTTCAGGGGTGTACGGGAGTCCCTGCATGAAAACAGTCCCGGACATTTCTTCTGAATTCCAACCTGCGAGAAGAGGTATCTGCGCTTGTCCCCCGGCTTTAAAGATCTCCGTTACGCTTGCCGGGAGAAAATATCCGTCAATGACCAGCGGAAAACGACTATGTGCTGAGTCGTTATAATAAGAACAGATCTCCTCTGTGCTCATGGCGCGGAGTTCCTCGATATTTTTATATCCTGCAGTTTCAAAATATTCTTTCCCGATTTGCTCGGCTTTGTCCTGAGGAACAGGAGTGAAGGTTGGGTAAATGGCAGCGCCGCTCTCACCGATTGCAGCTGCCAACAGATCCTTCGACAAGGGAGATGCCATGTGTAAATTTACGGAGATCGATCCGGCCGATTCTCCGGCAAGCGTGATCTGATCCGGATTTCCGCCGAAAGAAGCGATATTGTTCTTTACCCATTGCAGGGCAGCCTGCTGATCCAGCAAACCATAATTACCGGACGAATGATATGGGGATTCAGCACTTAGTTCCGGATGTGCCAGGAAACCGAAAATATTCAGCCGGTAGTTCATGCTCACCACAACAATTCCTTTTGAGGCCATGTTGGCGCCGTCGTAACGGGGTTCGGAGGCATCTCCGGCGATAAACCCTCCGCCATAGATGTAAACCAGTACCGGCAGGTCTTTCAGATTTTTGCCGGCAGGAGCCCATACATTCAGGTACAGACAGTCTTCGCTCATCCCGTTCGAACGGTAAACCATATCGCCCCAGACGTTTTCCTGCACAGCTCTCGGGCCGAACATTTTTGTTTGCACCACTCCTTCCCAGGGATCCATGGTCTGCGGGGCTTTCCAGCGCAATTCGCCGACAGGTGGTTTGGCATAGGGTATACCCAGGAATCGGTTGATGCCCAGTTCCTCATCCTGAAGACCTTCGATGGTCCCTTTGTCGGTATGGACCTGCACCGGGGTTCCTTCCACAGCTTTCACCCAGACTTTCATCTTGTTAACGCCCCGATTCGACCAGGCATAATAAGGTATGGCCATCAGCTTATTATTTTTTAAAACCGTAATTCCGCCAAGCATATCTGCTTTCCATTCTGCCTTAAGTTCTTCATCCGTTCCGAGGGTCAGGGCATTGATCTTAGGGTTATCTTTTTCTTCCAGACAATAGACAACAGGGCCGTATTCAAGTGCCAGCAGGCCCTTGTTACTTAGAACTACCGAATTGGTTTCCACCTTTCTGACCTTCATCGGGAAGGTAAGTTCTATTTGATCACCCGCTTTCCATTTCCGGGTAATACTCACATAGCCTGTTTCATCAGGCAGGATGCTTACCGCTTCCCCGTTGACCTGCAGGGTGAAGGTTCCGGGTGCTTCATCGATATACTGATACAGGTCGGAGGGAAGTACCTCGTTTCGCACCCATCCTGGTATTCTGAGTTTTAGGGTGAAATCGGCAGGTTTTTCCGGACTGATGGTGAGCAGGGTTTTTTCTCCCCAGGGCTGATCGCTTGTTTGGGTGATACTTACTTTCTTTCCGTTGAGTATCAGCTGGGACTCATTTGACATATATAAATTGACATAGGCGGTGTTCTCCCTGGTGGCATAAAGCAGGTTCGGGATAGAGGGAATAAAACGAATCAGGTTGGTCGGGCAGCAGGAGCAGTCGAACCATTCCGAACGTGTGCAGCTACCGTGGTTAAAGATGAAATGAGCGTCTGATTCAAGGGGGTTGGGGTAAAAGAAGGTTTTCCCATCCAGGGAAATCCCGCTGATCAGCCCGTTGTACAGGCTTCTCTCAATAATGTCGTAGTATTTTGAATTGCTGGTAAGCATATAAAGACGGTGATTCCATTGGACATTCCCAATGGCTGCACAGGTTTCATTGTAGGCAGTCAGGTTGGGTAATTCATAATTATCCCCGAAGGATTCGCCTTCATGACGGGCACCAATACCTCCCGTAATATACATCTTTTTAGCCACCACATTGTTCCAAAGTGCATTGACAGCTTTCAGATAATCAGCATCTTCATAGAGGGCTGCGATGTCAGTCATTCCCGCATACATATATACTGCGCGAACGGCATGACCCACGGCTTCGTTTTGTTCGATCACGGGAATATGATCCTGGTTGTATGCACCGTAAAGCTTGTGTGTAGTGGAATCACCCCGGATGTCCAGGAAAAATTTTGCCAGGTTAAGGTAGTCTTTTCTGCCATTTATGCGATAGAGTCTTACCAGACCAGTTTCAACGATCTGATGTCCGGGAGGAGCCTCACGTTTTCCTTCACCGAAAACCACAACGAGCAGGTCGGCAAATTTCTCAGCGATATGCAAAAGGCTGGTTTTCCCGGTAGCCGTGTAATGGGCAGCAGCAGCCTCAAACAGGTGGCCCGCATTATAGAGTTCATGGCTGCTGATCTCACTTTCCCAACGTGGAGCAGGCGTTACCCAATTGGCAGGCGGATGAAGTGAGTCGATAGTGTGCCAGGTGGTGATGTATCCATCCTCCTGCTGGCCTACGGCAATAATCGCAATGACCGAGTCAATATAAGCTTCCAGTTCAGGATTCGGAGATGAAATGAGTGAATAGGAAGCTCCTTCAATGATTTTGTAGAGGTCTGTATCATCAAAGGGCATTTTGCCCCGTGTTTTTCCCTTCATTTGTCCGCCGGCAATAAGGAAATTTTCCATTCTTCCTTCTTCTTCACACTTAGTGAAGCTATGATCAATGGTTACCTCCTGAACGGTTTGTATTTTTGGTAACCAGAAAGCATCCGTTAGCTTGACATCTTTAATATCAACTGGTTTGATGGGATAGTCCTGTGCATTGCAGGCAGGGATATAGATCAGAAACAGGACCGTTCCGATCACCAAGATGATTTGTGTCTTCATATCTTAATTAAGAGTATAATATACTCTTGTAAAGATACGAACTTTGTTTTTTAGATGGGAGGTGCTCTATGAACCGAAGCATGAAAAAAGCGTAGCCTTCCGACTACGCTTTCCCGCGTATGCTTTCACGTTCTTTGCTTATTTATCATCATCAAAATAACCCTTGATAATTCCCCGTTTGGAATTACGGATGAAGAGGATGATCTTGTCGCGCTCATCAGTTGCAGGCAGATTGGTTTCTACAAATTCTACGGCATCTGAGATATTAAGCCCGCGCTGATAAATGATGCGATAGATCTCCTGGATCTCGTAGATGGCTTCGTTGGTGAAATTTTTCCTCCGCAGTCCGATGGAGTTGATGCCGGTGTAGGACAGGGGTTCCCTGCCAGCCAGAATATATGGGGGGACATCCTTGCTGGCTTTTCCGGTGGCCTGCACGAAAGCATGTGTGCCAATACGGACAAACTGATGGACCACCGAATAGGGGCTTACGATAGCAAAGTCATCGATTTCCACTTCTCCGGCTAAACCGGCATGGCTGCCCAGGATCACATTATTGCCCAGCAGGCAGTCGTGTGCTACATGTGCATAGGATTGTATCAGACAGTTCTGCCCAATCCTGGTTATCGCTTTAGCTTTTGTTGCCCGGTTGATGGTTACAAATTCCCTGATGGTGGTATTATCACCGATCTCAACCGTGGTTTCTTCGCCGGAGTATTTCAGATCCTGTGGGATTCCTGAGATGACAGCTCCGGGAAAGATCATGCATTTCCTGCCGATCCTTGAGCCATCCATAATAACACTGTTGGGGCCTAACCAGCATCCGTCCCCCACAACTACATCTTTTGCTATATAGACAAAAGGCTCAATGACTACATCTTTTCCAATCTTAGCCTCTGGATGAACATACGATAGAGAATTGCTCATTATTTTGCGTTTTATTTTTCTTCCTGTTCAGGTTTTTTTGCCAGCTGTGCCATAAACTGCCCTTCCATCACGAGGCGGTCACCGACAAAAACTTCTCCGTGGGTGATGGCGATCCCTCTGCGTACGGGTTCGAGTAATTTCATGCGGATATTCAGCGTATCGCCCGGCACTACCTTACTTTTAAATTTAATGTTGTCAATCTTCATGAAATAAAGCACATAATTCTCAGGATCAGGCACTTTATGTAAAAGCAAAATTCCTCCGACCTGTGCCATGGATTCAATTTGCAATACTCCCGGCATGATGGGCTCTTCCGGATAGTGGCCAACAAAGAAGGCCTCATTCATGGTTACATTCTTAATTCCACAGATCGACCATTCATCCATGAAGGTGATTTTATCAACCAACAGGAAGGGAGGCCTGTGCGGCAGGAATTTCTTTATCTGGTTGATGTCAAACAGGGGTTCGGCATTTGGATCGTAATGGGGGGGCTGTGGTTTGGAAAGCTCCTTCTTAATCATCTTTCGAATGATCTTTGCCAGTTCGGTGTTGGCATGATGGCCGGGTTTTTTAGCGACAATCTTACCCTTGAAGCGCACACCGGTCAGGGAGATGTCCCCCACAATATCCAGCAGTTTGTGCCTGGCGGGTTCATTCTGGTAGTGCAGCTGGGTATTGTTCAGGTATCCTTCCGGCAGAACTTCAATATGCGGTTTATGGAATAGGTCGGCCAGACGGTCAAGCTGCTCCTTGGACATCGGCTTATCGATAATGATCAGTGCGTTGTCAACATCACCCCCCTTGATCAGGTTGTTCCTGGCAAGAAACTCAAGCTCATGCAGAAAAACAAAGGTCTTGCAGCGGGCAATTTCCGTTTCGAATTCTTCCAGCGAATCGATAGAGGCAAACTGCTGCCCAACTACCTTCGACCCGAAATCCACATGCACGTCGATACTGAAATGGTCGTCCGGGAAGATGGAAACTTCAATCCCTTTGTCTGCTTCGGTGTAAGTGATTTTTTCAGTGATGACAAACATTTTCCGGTCGGCTTCCTGCCCGGTCAGTCCGGCTTCGAGGAGCGCATCAACAAAAGGTCCGGAGCTTCCGTCCAGAATGGGTACCTCAGGTCCATCCAGCTCAATGAGCGCGTTATCAACTCCCAGTCCATAGAGCGAAGCACAAAGGTGTTCAACGGTCATTACCTGGGCACCGTTCTTTTCAAGGGTGGTTCCGCGACTTGTGCTTACCACATTTTCAGCAACTGCCTGAATGAGGGGCTGGTCTTCCAGGTCCATTCGCCTGAAACAGTACCCCGAATTAATTTCTGCAGCCTTTAGGGTGAGGTTTACCTCTTTACCGCTGTGGAGACCTTTACCTTTAAGTTTGATATCTTTAAATATCGTTTTCTGCTTCTCTGACATTCCTTCGTGGGACTTGATATTAGATTTTGCTGCGCAAGATATAAAAATCTTATTAATTGAATATTAGCCTTTATCAGTCAACTGATTTTTCAGCAATTCAATTTCTTTTTCCAGCTTATTGATCTGATCGTACATTTGTGGCAACCTTCGGAAGAGGATCATGGACTTTTTCGCATCCCGGATATCAAAAGCAGGAGCCCCCAGCAGGATGACCCCTTCCTGTTTTACTGAGTTCGCCACCCCGGCCTGTGCTCCGATCTTCACTTTGTCTGCCAGAATGATATGGCCAATGATGCCGGCCTGTGCCCCGATCATAACGTTCCTACCGATCTTGGTAGACCCGGCAATGCCCGCTTGTGCAACGATAACCGTATTTTCGCCGACCTCAACATTATGGGCGATTTGAATCAGGTTGTCGAGCTTGGTTCCTTTATGTAAAATGGTGGATCCGATTGTGGCCCGGTCAATGGAAACGTTGGAGCCTATTTCAACATCATCTTCAATGATGACATTGCCCAGCTGGGGGATTTTCTGGAATGTTTCCTCTCCGGGGGCAAATCCGAATCCGTCGGAGCCGATAACCGTACTGGAATGGATGATACAGTTTTTTCCAAGCTGGCAGTCATGATATATTTTTACACCGGGATATAAAATGGTGTTATCACCAATGCTGACATTGTCGCCCACATATACCTGCGGGTAAATGCACACGGAGTCCCCGATTTTGACATTTTCACCGATAAATGCAAACATTCCCACATAGCAATCTTTCCCAACACTGGCGCTCTCCGCGATGAAACTTCCGGGATCAATGCCCTTTTTGCGGGGAACAGTGCCCTGAACCAGGTTCAGCAGGGAAGCGAAAGCCTGGTAAGCATCATCTACCCTGATCAGGGTACTGGTTACAGGCTGGCTAAGCGCAAGGCTTTTATTTACCAGAACAATGGAGGCTGTAGTGCTGTAAAGGTATTTTTCATATTTCAGGTTTGCCAGGAAGGAAAGGGTTCCTTTTCCACCTTCTTCAATCCGTGAGATATTGTTTACTTTTTCCTGGGGGTTACCTTCAATTTCCCCCCTGAGAAATTGAGCGATTTGTTCTGCGCTGAATTCCATGGTAATAAATTTGAAGCAAAAGTAGATAATATAATTCCAAATTTTGCACGGGGAGTAAGAAAATCTGACAGCTACCGCTGAAGGCGGGGATCAGCGTTCTTGCTATATTTTTTTGGCACCTCCGGTTTTTACGGCTGACACTCCTTGGGGTAGCATACAAAGTATTTCTTCTCGGAATGCTGAAGGTATGGGACATTCAGGATATCGGAAATTTCGGAGATATCTCTGATGCCCTCATTGGAAAGGATCTGGATCATGTCTTCGTGGCTGCTGAAAGCATTATTTGACAGCTCGCCGGAAGAAAGCAGGTAGGGAAGGGCCTCGTCTGTCAGTTTGTACCTGTCAAGGATGGCGCTTTTTAGCTTACTTATAAAGGCTTTCTCCGGAGGTTTCTCACTGATGCGGACAGATGGTAATTTCCGGTTTACGATGTTCCCGGCGAGATGAGCCAGGACCTTATCCGAATGATACTGCCATTCCTTTGAGGCTGAAATGATATCGGTATCGTCCAGTTTGATGAATGCCTCAATCGTTTTATCCAGGTTCTTATCCAGGTTTCCGGCGTTGATGTTGTTGTAGAGGAAATAAGCCAGCGAGGGCGAACAGAAAAGTTCAGCCTTCATGTCAGCCAGGAGCTTGGCCCTCTTTAGCATGCGCACCAGCAGATTTTCTGCAGCGATAACAGTTTTGTGCAGGTACACCTGCCAGTACATAAGCCTCCTGGCGATCAGGAATTTCTCCACGGAATAAATACCCTTCTTTTCAACTACCAGCATATCGTTGTACACATTCAGCATCTTAATGATCCTGTCCGTGCCGATGGTGCCTTCCGTAACCCCCGTATAAAAACTGTCGCGTTTTATATAGTCCAGCCGGTCCATATCCAGCTGACTGGTTACCAGTTGGTGCAGGAACTTTTTCGGATAGGAATTTTTAAAAATATCAATGGCCATGTCCAGCCGCCCGGGATGACTTTCATTCAGCTTTTTCATCATCAGCCGCGACAGGTGCTCATGACTGATCCCTGCGATAATGCTTTCCTCCAGGGCGTGCGAAAACGGGCCATGACCGATATCATGCAGGAGGATGGCGATGTGCACAGCCTCTTCTTCTTCCCGCGTGATTAGAATTTCCTTGGAGCGCAGGCTTTCAATTGCCAGTGTCATCAGGTGCAGCGCCCCGATGGTATGCTGAAAGCGGGTATGGGTGGCGCCGGGGTAAACATAATGCGTTAACCCAAGCTGTTTAATCCTCCGAAGGCGTTGAAAATAGGGGTGTTCAATAAGGTCAAAAATAAAATCAGACGGGAGCGTGACAAATCCGTGCACCGGATCATTTATGATCTTCTTCTTATTTTTCCTTGCCTGATTCAAGATAGGAGTGTTTATACCTGCAAAGCTAATGACTCCCGGGTTTAATTAATAGATTTTTTTTCATTCATGTAAATTTCTTTTGTATTGATTACCAATATTTTTGTTGTTAAGCGGATATTTTGTACCTTCGCCCCGCAAGGTGATTATCGTTTAGGGGACAACAGTCCCCTATTTTATTGCTTAAAAATGTTGTCAAAAGAAAAAATATTAGGATTGATCGAAGCTTTACTGACTGAAAAAGAGGTGTTTATCGTCTCGCTGGAAATCAGTACCGCAAACAAGATCAGGCTGATTATTGACAGCTTCAGGGGGGTAACTATTGACGATTGTGTTGCGTTTAGCCGGGCAATTGAGCATAACCTGGACCGTGAAGAAGAGGATTTTGAGCTGGAGGTTTCTTCTGCAGGAATATCTGAACCTTTTCAAATCCGGGAACAATACCTTAAGAACCTGGGAAAGGATGTGGAAATCCAGCTTACCACAGGCGCGAAAGTTAGCGGCAAACTGGTTGAGGTAAAAGAAGACGGATATATCGTCGAGCAGATAAAAAAAGTAACTGTCGAAGGGAAAAAGAAGAAACAAAGCATAAGCGAAAGCCTTAACTTTGTTTTTAGTGAAGGACATAAAGTGAGATTACAATTAAAATTTAAATAACAACAGAAGTAATATTGATGAGATATGGAAAATATTAATCTGATCGACACATTCTCTGAGTTTAAAGAGCTTAAGAATATCGACAGGGCCACGATGATCTCTGTTCTGGAAGATGTTTTCCGGAGTATGTTGCAGAAGATTTTTGGCACAGATGAAAACTTTGATGTCATCATTAACATTGATAAAGGTGACTTCGAGATCTGGAGAAACCGGGAAGTTGTGGATGATAACAATATTGAAGATTCCAATCTGCAGATTTCCCTGTCCGAAGCAAAAAAGATCGATGAAGACTATGAAGTTGGCGAGGACGTGACAGACGAGGTGAAATTTGCTGATTTTGGAAGAAGGGCAATCCTTGCCCTGAGGCAAAACCTTACCGCCCGCATCCTGGATCTTGAAAAGAATAATGTATTTCTCAAATATAGCGACCGCATCGGTGAGATCATCACCGGCGAAGTATACCAGGTATGGAAACGAGAGATCCTGGTCCTGGATGAGGAAGCCAACGAGCTGATTCTTCCCAAATCGGAGCAGATACCCTCTGACTATTTCAGAAAAGGCGACAGCATCCGGGCAGTGGTAATCCGCGTGGAAATGAGGAACAACACCCCGCTGATCATCCTTTCCCGTACCTCTCCTGTTTTTCTCGAGAGGTTATTCGAGCTGGAAGTTCCTGAGATCTTTGATGGCCTCATCACCATTAAAAAGATCGTTAGGGTACCCGGTGAACGCGCTAAAGTGGCCGTCGAATCATACGACGAACGGATTGACCCGGTTGGGGCCTGTGTTGGAATGAAGGGATCCCGTATTCATGGCATCGTCCGGGAATTGAAAAACGAAAACATCGACGTTATCAACTTTACCAATAATATTCAGCTTTTTATTACCCGTGCCTTAAGCCCGGCAAAAATCACCTCGATAAAGCTTAACCAGGAAAACAAGACCGCTGAGGTTTACCTGAAACCCAATGAGGTGTCACTGGCTATCGGTAAAGGGGGACTGAACATTAAGCTGGCCAGTCAGCTGACGGGTTACGAGATCGATGTTTACCGCGAAGGAACATCAGATGATGAGGATGTCAACCTGGAAGAATTTGCCGATGAAATTGATAGCTGGATCCTGGATGAACTTAAAGCTGTAGGTTGTGATACCGCTAAAAGTGTATTGGAGCTTACCGTTAAGGACCTGGTGAAGAGGACCGACCTCGAAGAGGAAACCATCGCAGAGGTGATGAAAATTTTACGTTCTGAATTTGAATAATAAACAGTATATTAGCGCAATGTCTTAGATTTTAAGGCATTTTCGATCGAAAAGGAAATTATTTTATGGCAGAAAGCAAGGCTACACGGCTTAGTAAAATTGCAAGGGAGTTAAATGTTGGGATCTCAACAATTGTTGAATTTCTCAATAAAAAGGGTCAGAAGGTTGATTCTAATCCTAACACAAAAATTTCGCCTGAGCTATATGAAATGCTGATTGAAGAATTCAGCTCCGATATCTCTATCAAAAAGGAATCGGAAAGGCTGAATCTTAAGCATATCAAGGAACAGCAGCAATCAGTGTCTATCAATGATGTTGAGCATGTTCAGGATAATTCCGGTAAGGAGCAGGAGGAATTCCTTGTAAAGGATAACCAGGCTGCCGGAAACATTTTTGAATCCTCCAGGCCGGAAGTGGCCAGGCCTAAAATTATTGGCAAGATCGATATCGATAAGAAACCTGCTCCCCCGGAGAAAGTGGAGGTTAAGGAAGAAAAAGCCGGGGAACCACCCGCAGAAAAGGCTGAAAAGCCTGAAGCTAAAAAGGAAGAGATTCCCGGGAAGGTTGAGGAGAAGGAACCGGAATCAAAGGTGAAGGTGCTTGGGAAAATCGACCTCGATGCGATGAATCAGTCTACACGGCCTGCCCGAAAGGAAAAAGCTGAGCAAAAAGAAGAACCTGCCGAAGAAAAACCCCGGGCTGAAGAAAAACCGGCTGAAGAACCTCCTAAATCAGAAGAAAAGCCCAAAGAGGAGCCTGTTCAACCAAAGATTGAAGAAAAAGCTGAAGGGAAAAGGGATGAACATATCATCAGGGCTAAGGTTCAAAGACTTACCGGCCCAACAGTAGTCGGTAAAATGGTACTTCCTGAGAAACAAAGCAAAAGCGATTCCAGTGAAGGCAGCGCTGCCGATCGAAAGAAAAAGCGGAAGCGGATCAGGAAGGATAAGGAACGGGTAAAGGTGGATTCCCGGACGCCGGAGCGTACAGATACAAGTGCTGCCAGCAAGGACAGTGGAAAGAAGAAACGTAAAACCAAATCACTCAAGCCTGAAATCAGCGAGGAAGATGTACAGAAGCAGATCAAGGATACCCTTGCCCGCCTGACCAAGAGTAAATCAAAAGGATCGAAATACCGCAGGGAAAAGCGTGATGCCGTAAGCCTGCGTTTGCAGGAAGAGCACGATAAGGAAGAACTGCAGAAGAACATTCTGAAAGTTACCGAATTCGTTTCTGTTAACGAGTTGGCCACCATGATGAGTGTTTCTGCTACAGAGATTATTTCAACCTGTATGGGGCTTGGACTTTTCGTATCCATCAACCAGAGGCTCGATGCTGAAACCATGGCCCTGCTTGCTGAAGAGTTCGGTTTCGAGCTGGAGTTTATCAGCGTTGAAGTCCTCGAGTCTATACACGAAGAAGAAGATACAGAGGATCAACTGACCGACAGACCACCCATCGTAACGGTTATGGGTCATGTCGACCATGGTAAAACCAAGCTGCTGGATTATATCCGGAGTGCAAACGTGGTTGCCGGGGAGGCCGGAGGGATCACACAGCATATCGGTGCCTATAGCGTAAACCTCGAAGGCGGAAAGAAGATCACTTTCCTCGATACGCCCGGTCATGAGGCTTTTACGGCTATGCGTGCCAGGGGTGCCCAGATTACCGATGTTGCCATCATCGTTGTGGCGGCAGATGACGGGATCATGCCCCAGACTGTCGAAGCCATCAACCATGCACAGGCGGCCGGAGTGCCCATGATATTTGCTATCAACAAGATTGATAAACCAACCGCCAATCCTGAAAAGATTAAGGAGGAACTGGCCAATATGAATATCCTTGTCGAAGATTGGGGTGGAAAATACCAGTCGCAGGATATTTCAGCCAAAAGCGGACTCAATATTCCGGAATTGCTTGAGAAGGTCCTGCTTGAAGCAGAACTCCTGGAACTTAAAGCCAATTCCGATAAGCGTGCAACCGGTACTGTAGTGGAATCGGCCCTTGATAAAGGACGCGGATATACAACCACAATCCTGGTGCAGGCCGGAACCCTGAAATTGGGCGATATTGTGCTGGCAGGAACCCACATGGGGAAAGTCAAGGCAATGTACAATGAACGTGGGAAGGAGATCAGCATTGCCGGCCCTTCTGAGCCCGCTATGATACTCGGACTTAACGGAGCCCCGCAGGCTGGTGATAAGTTCAATGTGATGAGCACGGAGAAAGAAGCCAAGGAAATCGCCAATAAGCGTGAACAGCTTCAACGTGAGCAGGGCAGAAGGACACAGAAACATATTACGCTTGACGAAATCGGGCGCCGGATCGCTATCGGAAACTTCCAGGAACTGAATGTCATTGTTAAAGGTGATGTGGACGGTTCAGTGGAAGCCCTATCCGATTCGCTGATCAAACTCTCTACCGAAGAGATCCAGGTGAATATCAAACATAAAGCCGTAGGCCAGATCTCCGAAGCAGATATCCTGCTGGCGGCAGCATCGAATGCCATCGTCGTAGGATTCCAGGTTCGTCCGTCTCTTTCTGCCAGGAAGCTGGCTGAAAAAGAAGAGATCGACATTCGCCTGTACTCCATCATTTACGATGCCATTGATGAGATCAGATCAGCGATGGAAGGTATGCTTTCGCCTGAGATCAAGGAGAAAATCGTTGCTACACTTGAAATTCAGGAAGTTTTCAGGATTACCAAGGTGGGAACCGTTGCCGGTTGTATCGTCAGGGAAGGAAAGATCAAAAGGGACAACCAGGTCAGGATCATTCGCGATGGTATCGTGATCTATGCCGGCGAGCTGGGATCACTGAAACGCTTTAAGGATGAAGCCAAGGAGGTGGTCAGCGGACTGGAATGCGGGTTGAACATCGTTAACTTCAACGATATCAAACCCGGAGACATGGTCGAAGCTTATGAAACTTTCGAAGTGAAGAAGACTTTGTAGAAAATATACACACTAGTATATTGGGCCCGCTAAAACGGGCCTTTTTTTTGTTTAGGTGTTGACAGGTTTAGAGGGTTGATGGGAGGTTGGTGGGATTGAGTAACTGCATCGCCGTCGGCAAGCCTATGGCCTCCGAGGGACGGTTTTGCCTGAGCTTAATTGCCCTGGGTTCGGCTAAAGGTGGTTTGTTCAAATCCCCTGAAATCATCCTCGATCCGGAATCATAAAAAAAAGTTCAATTGAAGGATATCTTGCAGCTACTTTGCGTACTTTGCAGAAACCATACTGTTTCCTGTTTGCATGCAAAAAAAAGAAATCTCCGAAAAAATCCGTGGGCTGGCCCTCGATCTGGGATTCACAGCCTGCGGATTTGCCCCTGCCGCTCCCCTGGCTGAAGATGCCGGGCGACTCAGGCAATGGATTGACAAGGGCATGCATGCCGGCATGGGTTACATGGAAAATCATTTTGAAAAGCGAACGCATCCTGCATCTCTTGTGGAAGGGGCAAAATCCGTGATTGTGGTACTGCTGAATTATTATCCGGAAGTCCCGCTACCGGAAGAGGATAGGCTTGTTATTTCAAAGTATGCCCGCGGCAGGGATTATCATAAGATTATGAAAACGCTTCTGAAAAAGCTCCATACGCTCATCAACGCGGAGGTAATGCCCATGCAGGGCAGGGCTTTTGCAGATTCAGCGCCTGTGCTGGAACGGGCCCTTGCCCGGGAAGCCGGACTGGGATGGATCGGAAAGAACGGCAACCTTATCGTACCGAAAGCCGGGTCGTACTTTTTTATCGGGGAGCTGATCGTGGATGCTGAACTGGAATACGGGAGTCCCATTCCGGATCGCTGCGGGGATTGTACCCGCTGTATTGAGGCCTGTCCCACCGGGGCGATCATCACACCCGGTGTGGTAGATAGCCGCAGGTGCATTTCTTACTGGACGATCGAGCATTCCGGACCAATTGATCCCACGCTGAAGGGAAAGTTTAACGGACGTATCTTTGGCTGTGATATCTGCCAGGACGTATGCCCGTGGAACAGGAAATCAATAGCTACCAGTATCAGCGGCTTCAGGCCTTCTGCAGCGCTTATAGCTCTTGCAGAGCGAAACTGGGAAGGGATTACGGAAGAAGAATTCGGGGAGGTCTTTAATGGCACAGCCGTGAAACGAACCAAATATGAAGGCTTCCTGCGGAATATCCGGTTCCTGTCAGCTGACGAATCCCCGGAGTAAGTCAGGCTTCCTTAATAATAAGGCTACAAAAAACCTCATCCCGTTGTAAAATCGCAAAACTCACTTTGGGATGAGGCTAAACAAATGTTTAATCGTTAAAATTGATGAGAATGAGACAATTAATTTTTTCGTTATGTTTTTTTGTAATTTTAGGTTCATGTAATAAGGATGATATAAAAGAAAGGTATATTATCAATAAAAAACAGATGTTTCAGGTAAGAGATGAGGTATACAAGGTTTTTGATATTGGAATGGTAGTTAGTTCAATTGATAATATCAAATTGCTTAAGGCATATTGCAGAAACGACTTCCTGTTAAAAGGTGGTTGTCCAATAGTTTTAAACTTATTCTATCCTCACGATGAAAAAGATAATCGTATTATTTTGTTTCCTGGGAATATGTTTGGTCACAACTTCTAATGACAGAAGTAAGTTATACCCACTGGAAATTAAAATTGGGATAAACCAGGCAGTTAATCCCGATGATGCTGATCCTAAAATTGGAGCTGGATTAGATGTTTACTGAATTTCCCTGCAGTAGGAAATAGATTTCAGATTACCAGTTAATATCATGGATTGTTTTCTCATCAAATCACCATTAATAATCCCCATGTACGATACTTTGAAATTCAGCTTGGAATCTTTGAATGATGAAAATTAATGATTCTACAGGATCAATGAGAGGACGAAAACGATGAGCACTGAAACGGCAACACCGGCAAGGAGTTGTATCAGAATGGTCTTAGCCGAGAATATTTTAAGCTTCCCGGGATCTCCCAGCTGGTTGTAGATGCTTACCAGCTCATCGCGATCCTTCACAGTGGTATAACAACCCGGACTGTCAGCTACGTAATGCTGAGCGTAAGGGAAACAGATTACTTTAACGGGCTCTGATTCTGCCAGCCCGGGGAAAAGGGTGTTTTTGCTAATGCTTACATCTTCGGTGGGTATATCCAGGGCTTCAGCTACTTCCGCCGGATCAAATATCACCGCAAAAGGCCTGTAATCTCCACCTGCCAGTTTCTGGCTATGGGCAATTGAAGTGTTCCCCATGAGCCACAGATTTTGATCCAGTTTCCGAAGCTTCCCCCTCTTAATATTGCCCCTGAGCGTGAATTGCCTGCTCGTCTTTTTTTCCTTCATATCCACAAAGATATCTCCTTTGGCACTTGTCGTGAAAACAGCTTTTTCGCAATTTGGATTCGTTATCCCTTTGGGAGGCAAGGCGATAAGGGTATTGCTAAGAATTTCAATGAAAATAAAGGACAAAAGCCCGGATTCTTTATCGGTTGCGATAAGGTAACATTCCTGCCTGGCACCCCAGAAACTGCTTGCACGCGTGCCCAGATTTCCAATTCCCATGAAGAAATCAGGTTCGTCATCCTCAAAGAGTTTTGTCCGGGCAAGCTCATACCGTTCGGGAAGCATCTTCCTGGCAGCTTCAATATCTTTAAGCCTGAAGAATAAAAATAAACTATAGGGCTCAATAACAAATCCTATGCGGGGAGTTTTTTTTGCTGCATGCAGGAGCAATCTTTTCATGATCGGCGATGGCAGGATCCCTTTGAGTTTTTGCAGGAAAAGCAGATCGCTGACAGCCATCGGGTCGATTAGGCTTTCAACTCCTTTAATGAATTGTTCATCGTCATGAATATGCATGGATCAGGGCTTTCACGGTTGATAATTAGTCACATAAATGTAACAGATAGTTTCTTTGTCTGTGTCGATAAAGATTAATTTTTTTTGAGAGGCCTCTGTTCCACCCTGATGAGTTTTGAAGTATCATAGCCTCGGGACCTGATTTTTTCAAGGAGTTCATCATATAGTCCGGGCGCTAAAATTGGGGTGCGACTTAATATCCATAAATACTTGTCAGAGCTACTGCCAATAATTGCCCATTGATAGTTTTCATCAAGCTCCAGTACATAGTAATCACCATAAAAATTCCAGAAAAAGGAAACTTTCAGCTTGCCTGGTTCCGAATCAGGATTGGGAATAAATGCTTTTCCGGTAGCTTGGCTGAACTTGCCATCGAGACTTTTTTTATACCCGCTGTTTAAAACTTTGATTTTTCCATCCTCTCGTATGGAATAATTAGCAGTAACACCGACCAATCCACGCTCAAACCGGTGATTATAGCGGGCAATTTCGTACCAGGTCCCTAAATATTTTTGAAGGTCGAGCTCTTTTACAACTGTTTTGTCAATCATACCATTCTGGTTTTGAGCATTTGTATTTGGCGCTTTTATCATCGCAGAACCAATAACCAGTAATACTAAAAATACATGTTTTCTCATAGTCTGAAGGTAAAACTTGTTAATGCCTCAATATTTTTAATTCTTCATTTTTCCCCTTAATACTGGTAAATGCTGTATTTTGGGGAATATTTTCTTTCGAAGATAACACCTTATACCTGCGTTTGTTTCTATCCTTGTTTTTAATTTTGTGCACTGTCTCATATATTCTTGCTAAACATTTGCCTGAGCAATGTGTTCTTTTCATAACTTGTCATTGATAAAGCAAAAAGTAAGTTTCATATGTTATCAATAATGATGTTACACCGGGGTGTTATACGGAATTTGGTTTTAGGGAGTATTCTTGTACTTTTCAGTTCTTGTTCCAACCCATTGGCATGGCCGGAATCTCCATTGTACAATTTTAATCCGGCTGAATTTGATTCGTCACATGGGTACGATTTGGACAGTGTCATGAAGGATTTAGTTGGGCATTATGCGCATTATGATGTGGTTGCATACGAGGACACAACAACACGAACCACCATGCGTACTTTCGTAATATCGTATGGGTTCACGGATTTATACCTGGAGGACGGTAAGTTAATGCAGTCAGATAGGTTTGTGCATGCAGAACAAAAGTTAAGCCAAAAGAATGCGACATCTGTTTTTAATGAAAAATCTGTCCAGGCCATTAAGCCTAAGGTACAGGAAGTGGAGTTGTCATATAAAGATGGGAAATGGCACATTCATCGTCCGGCAACGCCAAGTCTTCTTGGTATTGATGGAGATCCTTCAAAACCCTTGTCAACAGACCCCAATGATCCTAAGTTGACCGATCCGGATGAAGATGGAAATCCCGGGGTTACTGTAAAGTTAAGCGTTGGAAAATATTTCTCAGGAGAAATTTACATAACCAGACGCGAAATTTTCAGTAATTATTTAACACTGAATAGTGACGGAACTTTAACAGGTTATGTTGTGGATAAATCCGAACAGTTTGTTGTCGGGGCATCAAAAAAAATATTGAACCAGCCGTCAAATTCTTTACAGCATCCGGATATTGGGCTGAGCCCCCTGATACTGGTCCCGATTAATAAAGACATTGATACGCGCGAGGAGCTCATGGAGATAAGAGATGAGCTATTCCCTGAAGAACCTGGATTTTATTAAAAAAACTAGTATACCTGATACGATCCCATTATGTTTGAGGAGCCTGATAACAAGAAAGAAGCTTTCGAAATCATTACATTGAATGCTGAAAGCATTAAGGAGTTGTGGTCAAAAACCTATAATGCAGCAGGGAGACCGGACTGGTCGCATATTCTTCCCTATTATGATGAACAGATATATTTCAGGGATTCCATACAGGGAATTCACGGAATAAAGGATTTCAGGGAAATGACAGAGCGCCTGGCCAATCGCTCCGGAGAATTGAAAATGGATATTCTTCGAACGTCGATGAAAGACAGTGACATTTTTATTGAGTGGGAGATGACATTAACCTTCAAAAAGAGGCCCCGCTCCATAATTTACGGAGCGAGTCGTGTGACCCTGAATGAAAAAGGATTGATCCGGGAACAACGGGATTATTATGATCTTTGGGGCGATATTTTTGACAATATTCCGAGGTTTGGGAAGGCATACAGGCGTTTTATGAAAAGGAAATTCGGGTGATATCATGAAGAAAAAATCACAGTATATTAAAGAATATAATGTTCCGGACATTCTAAGGATGATCAGGAATAATAGTCTAAAGCCAAAAGTCTGTGCGGAAAAGCTGAATGGTAAACTGGTTGTGATCAGCGGAGCCACTTCGGGGATTGGTTATGCAACGGCAAGGAAGTACGCTTCACAGGGGGCAAATCTCCTGTGTATAAATCGAAATCCCCGGAAATCTAAAGACTTAAAGCGTGAGATAGAGGGGGAGTTTGGCGTAAAATGTGATTTTCTGCTCGCTGATCTAAGCAGTATGAAAGAAGTTGTTCAGGTGGCAGAAAAACTTCGAAGCCTTCGGACGCCGATTGATGTCCTTATCCACAATGCCGGGGTTTACCTTACTAAAAGGGATATCACCCCCGATGGTATTGAAAAGGTTTTTATGGTCCAGTACCTTGCCTCCTTTGTTATTAATTACCTCTTAGTGGATAAACTGAAGTCGCAGGGAAAAGCGAGGGTGATCATGGTGAACTCTGAGGGGCATCGTTTTGCCGCCTGGGGCCTTCGCTTCGATGATTTGAACTGGGAAAAGCGTCGGTATTCCGGGTTAAAAAGCTACGGATCCGCAAAGCTGGCACAGCTTTTATCCATGATTGTCTTTAAGGAGTGCTTTAAAAATTCTGGTGTAAGCATCAATGCCATGCATCCGGGAGCCGTGAAAACTGAAACCGGACAGGATAACGGACCAATGTACCGCTGGTATAAAAGAAATATCCTTGACAGGATCCTTAAACCTACAGACATTTCTGCTGAGGCACTCTATTATCTCGGAGCTTCGGATGACCTGGAAGGAGTAAGTGGTAAATTTTTCAATCTAACGAAAGAAGAGGTACCTGCACCTCCGGCACTGGACATGGAAGCAGCCTTCGAGATATGGGATAAGAGCCTTGAAATCACTGGGCTTCCGGAAATGGATATTCATGAACAAGCCCCTGAACGTAATGCCGTATGAGCCACAAAGCATGCGTGAGAATGTATGCAAAGTAATTATTGTCGGTGGTGGAATTGCCGGACTGACTGCAGCAGCCTGGCTCTCAAAGAAGGGTAAAAAAGTTTTACTCATAGAGAAGAACGAAGATTGTGGGGGGCTGGTTAGTTCCATTACCCGAAATGGCTTTCATTATGAAGCCGGTGTAAGGGCACTTCTGAATGCCGGAATTATTTTCCCGATGCTTCATGAACTTGATATTGAACTAGAGGTAGTTAAAAGCTCCGTATCTGTTGGAATCGAAAAGGAAATACTGCACATTGAAGATAAAAACAGCCTTTATAAGTATAAGGACCTCCTGATCAGGCTCTATCCGGAAAGTAAAGCTGATATTGAAAAGCTCATAAAAATTATTCGCAGGATCATGAAGGACGTTGATGTCCTTTATGGCATTGATAACCCTGTAATCAAAGATCTTTGGAGAGATAAAAGATTCATATTCCGCAAACTTCTGCCCTGGCTGCCTAAATTCCTGCTTACGCTGAGAAAGATCGATAAATTGCAGATGCCTGTGGAGGATTACCTGAAAGCAATTGTGAAGGACCCGTCATTGCGCGATATAATCACGCAGCACTTCTTTAGAAAGACTCCTTCCTTCTTTGCATTAAGTTATTTTTCCCTGTACCTTGAGTATTTCTATCCTAAAGGCGGGGTGGGGAAACTTGCTGAGGCCATGGAACACAGGTTGCGGGAATTGGGAGGTGAGATTAAGACCGGAACAGTTATTAACAGGGTGCTGGCCGGGGAGCATACGATTATGGATCAGAATAATGTCGCCTATCACTATGAAAGCCTTATCTGGGCTGCAGATTTAAAAACTCTTTACAAAATCACGGATACACGGAGATTATCCGAAAGGATCAGATTAAAATTTGAAGCCAAAAAAAAAATGATGCTGGCCGGGAGGGGAGGCGATTCAGTCTACAGCCTGTACCTCGAAGTTGATGAGCCCCTCGAGAGCTTTAAACAAATTGCTCATGGGCATTTCTTCTATACTCCAAGCAAACAGGGACTGGGAGAAGTTCATACCGAAGAGCTTAATAAACTCCTGCGTAACTGGCAGAATGATAATAAGAAACAGGTATTCGTTTGGTTAGGAAAATTGACCCGGCTGAATACGTATGAAATATCCATTCCGGGATTGAAAAATCCCGATTTGTCACCGAAAGGGAAAACCGGGCTGATAATAAGCTTTTTATCTGACTATGATTTGTTTGAAAAAGTTTATGAGTCAGGCTGGTATACCGAATTTATTTCTGAGCTGGAAAAGCTTGTGCTCAGCGTGCTCTCTGATTCGGTTTTCCCGATGTTGAAAGATAAAGTCCTTAATCAATTCTCCTTTACTCCCCTGAGTATTAAGAACAGAGTCTCCAGCTCAGAAGGGGCCATTACCGGATGGTCATTTCAGGAACCCATACCTGTTATCAACCAAATGGCCAGATCGGCGCGATCCGTGCTCACTCCGATTCCTTCTATCTTTCAGGCCGGACAGTGGGTTTACAGTCCTTCGGGAGTGCCCATGTCTATCCTGACAGGAAAACTTGCAGCAGATAAGGTTCTGAAGAAGAGCTAGTCTGTCAGTTTCAGGGTTATAATCAACCAAACCAAAATGCCTGTCCGTTGTTACTTGTTTAAAACCCTGTATTTTCCTAAATTAGTATGAGATATAAAGAAATTTGATTATTACCCTTACTTTTACTTGCTAAAGATAATATACCGGATTGAGTTGATAAATTGATATGTTAAAGAGAGAAAGTCTTGGCAAGGAAAAAACCTTCAGCCATTCAAACAGTTACTGGCAAACAGCAGACGGGCTTCAGTTGTACATGCAAACCTGGGCACCCGGGGGCACCCCGAGGGGAGTTATTAACCTGGTTCACGGATTGGGGGAACATGGTTACCGTTACAACGACTGGGCCTCCCGGTTGGCAGGGGAAGGATTTGTCGTCCGCTCATTTGATCATCGCGGGCATGGAAGATCCCCCGGCAAACAGGCTCATATACCGAACTACCAGAAAGTAATGGATGATATCGGGCTGTTCCTTACCATGTGTAGGGAGGAATACCCCGATCTTCCTGTTTTTCTGTATGGCCATAGCCTTGGGGGTAACTTCGCCCTGAACTACGTGATCAGGAGTGCCATGAAGCTGGATGGGATCATCGTTACCTCTCCCTGGCTGGAGCTGGCTGATGCACCCTCACCAATCCTGATTAAAACAGTGAAAATACTTAGCAGGGTTTTCCCGGCCATGAGGGTCTGGAACCGTATCCGGATCGAAGACCTCTCACACGACCTGCGGATCGTCCATAACTATAAAACGGATCCGCTGGTACACCACCAGATTACCCTGAGGATGTTCTCGGAATGCTACCAGGCAGGACTTAAGGCCTCTATGAGTATCTATAAGATCAATTCGCCCCTGCTGCTTATGCACGGCTCCGAAGACCATATTACTTCCTGTAAAGCATCCGCAAATTTTACCCGTAATGCCAGCAATAAAACCAAGTATATCGAGTGGGAAGGATCGTACCATGAGTTGCACAACGACCTGGATAAGGATAAGGTGTTTGACGCGCTGAAGGATTGGCTGGATCATTATGCTAACCCACAGACCCTGCAAAATGCATGACTTCATCACTCCTGTACAGATTCCTCATTTTCCCTTTCAAATTGATTATTCTTCGAGGGTGCTTTTTATGGGCTCCTGCTTTGCCGGGAATATCGGCCGGAGAATGGAAGAGCTGAAATTTCAGGTCTGCCACAATCCTTTTGGCGTGGTATACAATCCCCGCTCAGTGAGCCATAACCTCTTTCAGTTATTGCAGAAAGATGCCTTTACCGAGCAGGACCTTTCCTTTCATAATGAACTGTGGTTCAGCTATTCACACTATACTCTTTTCTCAGATCCTGATAAACGGGAATGCCTTAATAAAATCAACCGTCAATTTAAGGAAGCAAAAGCCTTCCTAGCACAGGCAGATCTCCTGTCCATTACCCTGGGGACTTCCTGGGCCTATTCATTGAAGGAGACCGGCGAAGTCGTCAGTAATTGTCATAAGGTACCAGCCCCGGCTTTTAACCGGACATTCCTCTCTGCCGGATCATCAGCCGAACTCCTGGAGGATGCCATCCTTGCGCTGCGGAAAGTCAATCCCGGGCTGAAAATCCTTCTCACCGTCAGCCCGATCCGGCACTGGAAAGACGGCGCCATCGAAAACCAGCGCAGCAAGGCCGCTCTCATTCTTGCCATTGCTGAGTTGCAGAAAAAACTCGATGAGGTTTATTATTTTCCCGCCTATGAGATTTTCATGGATGAGCTGCGCGATTACCGCTTTTATGCTGCCGACATGCTTCATCCCTCAGAGGAGGCAACTGCCTATATCTGGCATAAGTTCTCCGAAAACCTGATGGATAATGAGACGCTGACCCTTGTTAGAAGTGTTGAAAGAATAATACAATCTGTTAAACATAAACCAAGGTTTCCGCATACGGAAGCCTATTCAAAATTTATTACTAAAACTCTTGAAACTATTTCTATAGTTGAAAAAGAGTATCCTTTCATGAATTTTGAGGACGAAAAAGCCAGCTTAAAAAAAGTCTAATAAATTATCATGAAAAATAAACATTATTCATTTTCGCATGTTTCTTTGAAAACTCTTGATGAAAAAATGGAAAAGAAATTTTTTATAAGTGTCCTTCTGCTGCTGGTTTCTGCAGGAATACCCCTGCAGGCACAGCAATCAAATTCCGGGATAATTGAGGGCCGGATCTTTAATAAAGCCAATAATGAACCTGTTCCTTTTGCAAACCTGATAGTCTACGGGACAAACATAGGCTCGGTAAGTGACCTGGATGGCAAGTTTATTTTTACCGGGATACAACCCGGCTACCTCCGTCTTCAGGCCAGCTCTGTAGGCTTTGAGATGTACGTTTCAGAAGAATTCCTGGTAACGAATGCCAACAAGGCATTTATTGAGATCCCTCTAAACGAATCCACCGAGCTTATCGAAGAGATCATCGTGAAGGCATCCCCATTCAGAAAGGATGAAGAAAGCCCGGTTTCCCTGCGACGGATCGGCATTGAGCAGATCGAAAAAAATCCCGGGGGCAACCGCGATATTTCAAAAGTGATCCAGTCCTTTCCCGGTGTGGCTTCTACTCCGGCATACCGGAATGATGTAATCGTCAGGGGAGGAGGGCCGAGCGAAAACCGATTTTACCTCGACGGGGTTGAGATCCCCAACCTGAACCACTTTGCTACGCAAGGTGCATCGGGCGGACCGGTTGGGATCATCAATGTAGATTTCATTCGCGAAGTGAATTTCTATTCCGGGGCTTTCCCGGCCAATACTTCCGGTGCACTAAGTTCCGTATTGGATATGCGCCAGGTCGACGGGAACAAGGAAAAGCTGAAATTTCGCGGATCCCTGGGTGCCAGCGACCTGGCCCTGACCCTCGATGGGCCCATCGGTGAAAATACCAGCTTTATTGCTTCCGCACGCCGTTCGTACCTGCAGTTCCTGTTTTCAGTCCTGGAGCTTCCATTCCTGCCTACCTATACGGATTTTCAATTCAAGTCGCGGACAAAAATTGACGATAAGAACGAGATCACGTTTATCGGACTGGGAGCGATCGATCAGTTTCAGCTCAACCTGGATGCCAATGAGACTCCGGGTCAGAAATATATTCTGAGTTATCTTCCTGTCAATGAGCAATGGAACTATACGGTTGGTGCGGTGTATAAGCATTACCGCGAGCGCGGGTACGATACCTGGGTGCTTAGCCGGAACATGCTGAATAATGTTTCATACAAGCACCTTGATAATGACGTAACGGATATCCGAACCTATGATTATTCTTCACAGGAGATTGAGAATAAGTTCAGGTATGAGCATAACATCACCACTAAAAACGGATATAAGATCAATGTGGGTGCCGGAACTGAGTTTGCCAAATATATCAACGATACCTATCGGCAATTTTATATTTCCGGGGAGTTGAATGACCTGCGGTATGGTACCGACATCAACATGTTCCATTACGGTGCCTTTGCCCAGGTCAGCAAGGCTTACCTTAGCAAACGATGGATACTTTCCCTGGGTCTGAGAGCCGATGGATCTACCTATTCGGAGTCTATGCAAAATCCCCTGGATAACCTCTCGCCCCGTTTCAGCTCCTCCTTCCAGCTTTCAGAGAAGTGGACCTGGAACTTTAATACAGGCATATACCATCAGCGCCCCGCCTATACGGCCATGGGGTATAAAGACAGTGAGGGGGTATTTGTCAATCAGGAAAACGGACTGAAATACATGCGTTCCGATCACCTCGTGAGCGGCTTTGAATGGCGCCCCGATAATTCCACCCAGCTGACCGCAGAAGGGTTTTACAAGCACTATTCCGACTATCCATTTTCACTCACCGATTCCATTCCCCTGGCAAGCAAGGGAGCTGACTTTGGGATATTCGGGGATGAAGCTGTAAACTCTACTTCAGAAGGGAGGGCCTATGGAGTGGAAGTCCTGGGTCGCTGGCAGGACCTGCTGGGTTTTAACACCGTGGTATCCTATACCTTTGTGCGCAGCGAATTTAAGGACCAGCGTACCGGTTACGAAGATCAGTATATTCCGACAGCCTGGGACAATAAGCACCTGCTGAATATCACAGCTACACGGACCTTCAAGGGCAACTGGTACGTAGGTTTCAAATGGAGGTTTGTTGGCGGTGCCCCCTATACCCCTTACGACAGTGAGCTGTCTTCAATAAAAGCTGCATGGGATGCTACAGGCAGGGCTTATCCCGATTACTCCATGTACAACCAGGAACGGCTGAAAGCATTTCATCAGCTCGACCTCAGGGTGGATAAGCAGTTTTACTTCAAGAACTGGTCGCTCAACTTTTATGTCGATATTCAGAACGTGTACAACTTCAAATCTGAATCGGCACCGGTATTTGTGCGTGAGTCCTTCATCAATCCGGAAATCAACGATGTGTATGTTGACGACTATGGAGTAGAACGCTATAGCCTTTATGAACTCAGCGGGCAGGGCGAGGGAACGGTATTGCCCACCGTCGGAATTATTGTCGAATTTTAACTACTGATCATCATGAAACTTAAAAAATATTCATTCATCCTGATACTTGCACCGGCCATCCTCCTGCTGGCAGGAATGACCGGTTGCGGAAGCTCATCACGCCTGGACAAACAATACCCCACCGATACACTGTCTGCAAATGCAGCTGCATCTGGCGACCTCATCGAGTTTAGTTTTATGCGGGGCCCTGAGCATAACCATCCCCTGATGGCCGTTTGGATTGAAGATGAAAGCGGAAAGTACATTCAGACCCTGTATGTTGCTGAATCCATTGCCAAAGGAGTCTTCGGGCATGGCGATAAAAAAACCGGAAAATGGCTCCCGGGACCTATCCGCAGGCCAGCAGCCCTGCCGGTTTGGGCACACAGGCGCGATGTAAAGGAAGCCGATGGCTGGTACGTCCCCACACAGGAAACGGCCATACCGGATGCCTATACCGGGGCGACACCCCAGAATAACTTCCTGCTGCGGGCCAAAACCGATAAAATACTCCCGGAAACTTTCTATGTCTATTTCGAGGTCAACCAGACCTGGGACTGGAACGAGTACTGGACCAATGACAAATACCCGGATGATCCGGAATACAAAACTTCCTGCCAGCCGGCCCTGGTTTATCGGGCGAAAGTAAGTCGTTCCGAAGCAGGAAAAGGTATACCGCTGGAACTTATCGGGCATAGCCACTACGCTGGGAAGGACGGGAGCATCACCGAGGACCTGAGCACGATCACAACAGCAAAGGAGATTGCCAGGGAGGTGAGTGTGAGGTTGGTGAACTGATTAACTGAGAAACTGACGATTTAATTCCAGCGAACTGCCAGGATCAGAACCCTCAGTAACTCGATTCATCCTTTACAGAATGATTAGTCGATCCTGCTACCTGAAAAGTCAGGTACTTGATTGATGGGTTATTTAGTGTAATTAGCATTTATTTTTATTGCTGTTATTTTTTGAAGTTTCGACTCCTCGACTCCTCGACTCCTCGACTCCTCACCTCATCAACTCATCCTTTTAGGGTAATCGTTCCAGCCTGTACCCATACTTCGACGAAATAAATTTCAGGAAGCCGTCTTTGTTGTAATAGATGGTGTCATAGTAAAATTCAGCAGAGCCTTCAGGTAAATCTCCCTTATTAAGTTTATAAACCCCAGCATAGCTTGTTTCATTAATTGTTGTTTTATTTATATACGCGATGTCTGTAACATAATCATCATAGGAAATGATTTCATTATTTTCAGGTTTATAGACAAAATAATACTCGTAATTTAATTGATCATTGGTATTAAATTTTATTCTTGCATTTGAATTGGGACTGCCAGTTATTTTTAAAATAAGGTTTAAGTTTTTATTACTAAAATGAGGAAAATCCGATATAAATGAAAAACTTATAGATGGATGAATAATAAACGATCCCCCATTCACACATTTATAGTTATCGTAAAAAGATGAATCCCAATCCTCTGTCCTTGAGGAGCAAATTAATTCATAAGTCTTTCCTCCCCTATCCTCAAAATGGAGGGTGTCTCCAACCTGAAAGGAAAACCATTCAAGGGTATTTGCTGGAAATTCAGGATCACTAATATCCGGACATTCCTTTTCCTGATAGCAGGAGGCAAGCAATGGGAGTAACAGGTATAAAAGGATTTTTTTCATTTCTTGAGAAATTAAGTATAATTGAAATTATCAGGGGACTAAATATTCTTCAATATCACAGTAGGTAACTGTAGTATCGGGAAGGATTTCCAAGGTATATCCATCCCCATACGCCTGATTTCCAGTTAGTGTAATATGATCTGTTATTATTTTGACATCATATTGTTTGTAATTGTATCCTGAACGTGGACTACCATCTAAAGTTATTTCAGCATCAGGTTTGTGGGTGAAATCGAAATAAACTACTTCATCTTCAGATTCGATACTATTTATTTCCGGATCAAGCAAATTATCATAGTGTTCTGTCATATCAAAATAATCACTAAATAAAGCATTTTGACTTGCTTCCAGCCAAAGTAAATTATATGCTAGCATGTAGTCAAGGCCTGGAAATTTTGCTCCATTGGGATCATTGCTATCTGTTTCTACTGTACCATTCATTTGATCGCGACTTGCATCCCATCTATAATTATTGCGCCAACCGGCAACTCCTTCACTCAAACCCGCTGGCTCAAATTCAGGCAAATAGTGAGGTCCATCACAAGGAGCTGTTTGAAGTTGAGCAATAAGCTGCTTCCGAACTAGGTCAGCATCCTTATTTTTTGGATTTAGATAAAGATTTAAAAGTGGGAAAATTGTCCAACCAATAGGCTCTGAGTAAGTGCAGAGACTCTCAAATGTGACATTTTCTGCTTCCGGAAACAAGATTCCATCATAGTGCATCCATGAGTCTCCTATTGCAGCATAGGTATATCCTGTTGAGGCTCCCCATCTTGTACCTTTTTCTTTTAGAGTATCTCCAGGTATGGTATTACCAAGTAGGTTAATGCTATCATATCTGAAAACCAGTGTCATTTCATCCCTTAGTATATTATTTATAACATAACCTACTGAATCAAATCCTGGCAAATGACTACCTGGATTACCAAACATATTCCAACAAAACTTTTGATAATTGATTAGCCTTAGTTCAAGGTAATCCTCAAGAATTTCTAAATAACTGCGATCGTCTTTGTGTTGTTGCAATATGCCTATTACATTGTAAGGATTCAAGTAATCTTGGGCATTGGGTGATAAGAGGCTATTAATAAGTTCTAGCTCATTGCTTGCAATATCAAGAACAAAATTCCAGAATTCAACACCAAGTAAAATAACACCACAAACTTCAAAAGCCATGTATACATAGGTATCTGTCAGTGGATTAACGGTATTATCGAACTGAGAACTATAATCTCTATCTGGAACAATTGATAGAGGAACTGTGTATTGACGATCCGGGTCACAAATGAAATCGGCGGCTCTTGCTTGTCCATATAATCCCATATACAATTTATCACTATATCCATACGCATATACTGAATCATTCGTAGTCTTTCCAACCCAGTTGTTAGCTTTATAGTAATCCATGTAGCGCTGAGTATGTAAGATTGCTTCCTCGATAAACCTATAATTATTGTAAACAACGACTCCTTCAGGACAATTAGCCAAGGACTTGACTAATAAAGCAAATCCGGTTAGCATACCTTCCCATTCTTCAGAACTTGGGTAGAAAGTCTTCTCAAGAGCTCCACTTGGATTAGAAATCTTATAATCTGAATTATACTCACTCAGATTGGATTTAACAACCTCTGAATAATTATTATCTAGTCTAAATGAGGTATAGAGATTACTAGTAAAATAATCAGGCACATCATCTCTACAAAATAGACCATTCAGGCTACCACTAGTATTTTCTGGATAGTAAAGCTTCTCACAATTATAATCGAGACGTTCATAGGCTTTCATAGCACTATAGAGCTCCCACTGTGTTTGTTCATAGGGTTCCCCATTCTGATACAATAAGGCTAATTCTGTGGCAAGTACTCCAATATACCTACCCAGGCCTTGTATAGGGTTGTCTTTCCAGCTAAGAGTTAAAAAATCATTCGTACCCCAGTGATCAGCAGCTAAAGCGGGTATGCTTAAACCAGAAGGCACACCAAGTTCTTCAGCTTCGCCAATAACGATAAATTCATCCATAAGCCGCTGCCGGTAATACCAGTATTTGTAATGATCCCGGATATCCAGTTTCTGAGCTGTTAATTTCGTCGGCACGCTTACTATTAACAGCAAAAAGATGTATACTATTCTTCTCATCTTGTTTAAATTAATCTGTTAATATCATCGTTCGTGTATCGATCAGCTGCCCATCAGAATTCATTTTCAACTGGGCGTGAAGATTAAAGGAAATCAAAACTAAAAGGCTAATTCCAATTACAATCCGTAATCGGGGGGGGGGAATCATTTCTTTTCATTGTGAAAGAGTTTAATTGGTTAATAATTTGTAACTGCATTCCTGATCAGGAATTAACAGTTTCTATGTATATGTTCCACAAGGTAGCAAAATGTCCCCGCTTAAGGGC
>JAFGEO010000040.1 GCA_016931575.1 Bacteroidales bacterium
CAACATTTTTATATTTCAGGCTGGCCATATCTTTCGAATTTATCCCATTACACAGATACATAAATAACCACATATCGCGCGCCCAACTTTCACGGCTATTCAATGCAGGCTCATATTCTAAAATCTTTTTAAGATGTTCGGGTTTAAGAGCTTTCTTTACATTCCTGCTCTCTGGTATTTCATATTTTCCCCTTCCGAAAGGGTATTGATCAATTGCAGCTACACCATCTTTTATGGCTTTATTAAATACCACACGCAGCGTTCTAAGGTATATTCCTACTGTTGAAGGACTGTTGCCTCTGAATTCCATGTCACGCTGGTATGATTTTAGCCAGGTAACGGTAATGTCTTCAAAGGACAGCATACTTTTCCCTGAAAATCTCTGTATTGATTTTAAAGCACATTCGGCTGTTTTCATTGACCCGATTCTATCTTCTTCTCTGGCCTTCTTCACTTCCTGTTGTAGATACATTATGGCATTATTTTGTTTTCCCCTTGGTCGGAAGAACCTGGATTCGAACCGGGGGAAAGAAAAAGGTTCCAATTCCCTGATGATGGCATTAGCCTTCGATTCGATTTCCTGTAGTTCAATTTTAAGGTCTCTTAAATCACCACGAACCTTGCCATATTGAATTCGCTGAAAGTCCTCTTCCAGAACTGAACATTTCAGTCCGTAATATTTAGGTTTCCTGTTATAAATTACACGTAACTGAATTGCTTGTTTGCCATCAATCTTACTTTTTTTCAATCGGTGCGCCAGCACGATCTTCGCTGTTGCTTTACTTCTGCTAATCATAACACTATTAATTTTTGATTTTTAGTGTTATGCAGCTCTGGTGTCCCGGTTTTAATTTCGTCTAAAAATATTTTCGCAGGATAAACAATTGAATAAACAACTATGGTAGATATCAGAAAACAACAGCAAAGAGGAGAAAAATAAAAGTGTTGACTATCAATTACATGGAAGAAAGTAGTAAAAAACGGAAAAAACCGGAAAGGAAAAAAATATGACTCATAATCAGGGGGTCGCTGGTTCGAGCCCAGCTGGGCCCACTTAAAAATCAACCACTTACAATTCATTTTGTAGGTGGTTTTTTTGTTGGAGCCAGTTTGGAGCCAGGATTTTGGGGAATTTTTCATCCGCTTCAGCATATTAAGATTCTGGCAAATGCATTTTGAAATGCTAATGGAACTTTTCCGTTCAACAATGGTATTTTTCCGTTAGACCCTCCTGTATTCGCCTGGTAATTTTGTTCCCAGTAATTAACCATAAAATTTTACCATCATGAAAAAGAACAAGACGAAAATCGCAAACGTGGCTCTAATGATGGCCATAATCCTTTTCTTTTCAGCCTGTGCTCAAGCTCAAAAGGACGTCAGTAAGGAAATACAGGCTCAGAACGATATCCTTACTGATGCCATTATCAATGGAGACCAGGAAACTGTAATGGCTTACTACAATTCACAAAGTACTTTCTTGCCACCCAACGGTCAGTCTTTTATGGGGGTAGAGACCATTTCCATGGTATTTAATCAGATGGCCACCATGGGAGTTGATAAAATCGTTTATAAAACAAAAAAGGCCGATCTTCACGGAAAGGTAGCCATTGAAGAAGGTAAGTACCAGCTTTTTGCTCAGGGGGAAGCTCTGATAGACGAGGGCAAATATATCGTTACCTGGGAAAAGCAGGGAAACAACTGGATAGTCCTTCAGGATATATGGAATAGCAGCCTCCCTCTTCCTCCGCAAGCATCAAAGGAGGACACTTTGTGCCTTATCACCATGAAAATCAAAGCCGAAGCATGGGAATGGCAGAAAGAAATGGCTGCAGATTGGCTTGCTATTTCGGAAAAAGAGAATCCAGGTCTTGCGGCCAGATCTGCGAATTATATGGACCTTAATCCCGACAAGAATGGGAATTACACTTTCCATTCCCTTGTGGCTCCCTATCACCATGGAAAAGACAATCTTGATATACGGGATGTACTACTGTTGAAATATTCAGAGTCAGAAGCCGATGCCATTATGAAGAAATTCAATGAGGGAGTTCTGGAACATCGGGTACATTACATAAGTCCCCGATTCTAGTTTTTTGTATATTTAATCATCTAATTAAGAAACAAATAAGCTATGGCAACCAGGAGCGGAGTCGCACACAGCACAAAGCAGGATTCTTATCTTGCGGGTCAGGAACTGGCCAATAAAGCACTACAAAATGCCGGAATAGAAAAATGTAACTTCGCCCTGGTCTTTGCATCGGTAGAACACAGGGTAGAAAAGCTTCTGGAAGGAATAAAGTCAATCCTTGGACCAGGCACCCACATCATGGGAGCTACCTCTCCGGGCATACTAACCAATGATTTTCTTTCCTATGAAGGAATGCTTGCAGGTATTCTTGTGGTTGCCTCTGACTCAATTACTTTCAACAGCTGCCACACAGGCAATCTGAATGAGGGTTTAGAGATTATTGGAAAGCGCTTCGGGAGGGAGCTAAAAGGCATGCTCGGTGGTTCCGATTCCAATCTCTTGCTAATATATGATGCTATAGTTAAAGGAAATACTGAAGCAATGGATTTTCACATTGCCAGTCCCCTGATTTCAGAAATAGAGAGTGAAATTGGCAAATGGCCGCCTGTTGCCGGAGTAGGGATCGTAGACATTGTCCGACCGCAGGAAATCAGGATGTGGGATAAAAATGCCATCGTGGAGAGTGAGATAATGGGGCTGGTGATCAAAGGAGGTGTTAGAATGGATACTACCATCATGCATGGATGCAAACCGGCCTCCGATTACCACCGCATTACCAGGATGGAAGGAAATAAGCTTCTGGAAGTAAATGAGAGGCCGGCCCTGGAACTGGTACGCGAGTATCTTGGTGATCCCGATGATGTGGACTGGACATCGATCACCTCGCTCATTACCCTGGGCGTGAACAGGGGAGACAAATATGGACCTTTCCGGGAAGATAATTATGTAAACCGGATGGTGGCTGGCATTGATAAAAAAAATGGCGGTCTGATTTTAGCCGAAACGGATCTGAAGGAAGGGGAGGAATTTCAGTTTATGCGCAGGAGCATTGAGACAGACATGGTGGGTGTGGAAGCACGAAAATTGCTTGATTCCCTGGATGACAGGAAGCCTTTGTTTGCCTTATACATATCCTGTCTGGGCCGGGTTAAAAAACTCTATGGATCAGAAAATGAGGAGGGGGATAAAGTCCGTGAGGCCCTTGATGATATCCCGCTGTTGGGTATCTATTCGGGGGTAGAAATTGCCCGGGTCCGTGGCAAAGTTATACCACTTGACTGGACCGGGGTACTTTGTGTGTTTAGTGAAGAGAAAGACTGATTATGAGCAAGGAAGAACATATCGCCTACCTGGATCAAATGAACCGGGAACTTGTGAGGGAATTGCATCGTTATGACATTCTTATCACAGGAATGAGGGTGAGCCTGAGCATTCAGAAGAAAGCCCTAAAGCTACTGAATGAGCTCCAGCAAAACATTGCCATTGCTGAGAGCGAGCATGCATTCTACTGGAAAGTCAGTGAGCTGGTCTCTCGTCACCTTGAGATGACTGCTTGCAAGATAGGACTTTCCGACCATCAAAATCCCGGATCAGTCGTTCTGATGGATAATAATGAGGTTCTGGATGTAAGTGGATTGGAGGATATAAAACGACCTTTTATCCTTAAATCAGGGGATAAGCGCTTATCCGGACAGGAAGAAATTTCCAGAAAACTGGGCCTGGCGAGCATGCTTTACTTCCCTCTTCTCCACAATAAAGAAATAAAACTACTTATCATCACCGGCAGAGCCAGCGTAGACCATGCCATGAAACAAGATGTGAACGAGGAAGACTTAAGTACACTTGAGGCCGTAGGAACCCTTATCACATCATACTGGAGCAAATCTGAGTTGATCAAATTACATGAAACAGACAGGATCAAGACAGAATTTGTCTCCAATTTAAGTCATGAGTTCAGAACCCCCCTAACCCTTGTTCTTGGTTTGCTGGATGAAATGAAGAACAGCCTCTTGCCCATTATGGACGATAGGGAGAAGGAGTCTTTTGAGGTAGTCTATCAGAATGCCATTCGTATCAAAGAACTTATTCACCAGCTCCTGGACATCAGCCAGCTGGAGAACAGCCCGGACAGGCTTCAGGTCACCAGGGGTGATCTGGCACAATGGACTGGAAAACTGGCGGCAACCTATGCTACTCTGGCCAGGAAAAAAGGGATACATTTCAAGTACACCATAAACAGTTCTGTGGAGGAAAGCTGGTATGATGCCGACAAACTTGAAAAGATCATCAGCAACCTCCTTTCAAATGCTATGAAATACACTGACCGTAACGGGGAAGTAAACTTAACTTTGGAAACAAAAGAGAGTAAGGGAACGGCAATGGCATTTTTCGAGATCAGTGACACCGGCCAGGGGATACCGGAGTCGGAACAGGAGAATATTTTTCAACGTTTCTATCGCCTGAACCATGATGGAAAAAGCAGTACAGAGGGAACCGGAGTAGGACTTTATCTGGTTAAAGTGCTCACAGAGCTTCACCTGGGCAAAGTAGAGGTTCATTCTGAGCCGGGAGAAGGATCATTGTTTAGAATCGGAATTCCGCTTTCCCGGGAAATATATAAGGATGACGCGGTTAAACCGGAGCTGCCTGAGAAAAGAGCTCACATTGAGCCGGGCCAATCAGCATTAGAAAACGACAGGGCCCTGGTTCTAATAGTGGAAGATAATCATGACCTGAACCTTTTTCTTAAAACCAACCTGGAAAAACACTTTAATGTACTGACCGCCCACGAAGGAAAGGAGGGTCTGGAATTGGCCAGAAAAGAGATCCCGGACCTTGTGATCAGCGATGTGATGATGCCTGTAATGAATGGGGTTGAAATGAGCAAGCGTCTTAAAGAAGATCTGCTTACAGGACATATCCCAGTCCTGATGCTAACGGCAAAGGTAGACAGAGACAGTAAGATTGAGGGTCTGGACTCCGGAGCAGAGGACTATCTGTCCAAGCCTTTTGATATGGAAGAGCTGATACTTAAAGTTAGGAATCATCTGGATACGGCAAAAAAGATCAGGAATAATTACCACAGCTTGCTTATTGAAAATCCTGAAGTTACTGATGTGCATACTCCTGAGGACCAATTTATAAAAAGACTGGTGGAACTAATGAAGAGAAACCTGGCTGATCCTGACTACCAGCTGGACGGAATGTGCAGGGATCTGGGGATAAGCCGTAGCCAGCTCTACCGTAAGATTGGTCAGTTGGCAGGTATGAAGCCCGGTGAGCTTTTTAGAAATTTACGTCTGAACACTGCAGCCGAATACTTCAGGTCCGGGCAAAATAACATCACCCAGGTGATGTACAGGGTTGGATTTAATAACCTTTCAAACTTTGCTCAAAGCTTCAAGAAGCGTTTCGGAGCTAATCCCTCACAATACATAAAAAACGTGCATTAATAAAAGTATCACTGCTTGGCTCTTTTTAATCCAGAAAGATTGGATCTCTTGCAGTGGAGTTTACTTTAAACTCAACAAATTGAAAATTATTGA
>JAFGEO010000041.1 GCA_016931575.1 Bacteroidales bacterium
CTATGAAAAGAATTACAAGTATTCTTGTATGTCTTGCTTTCATAGGCCTTTCAGCCTTGGCACAAGACATGCAAATTACGGGTAAGGTTACCAGCTTGGATGATGGTAGCGCTCTTCCGGGTGTATCTGTTGTAATAAAAGGTACACAATCCGGGATTGCTACCGAAGCTGATGGTAGCTATTCGATTACTGCACCCACCGATGCGGTGCTGGTATTCACTTTCGTCGGGATGGCCGATCAGGAAGTATCCGTAAATGGCCGGACCATCATTAATGTAGAGATGACATCATCCGATAAACAGTTGGATGAGGTTGTTGTGACTGCCTACGGTATCACCCGTGAGAAGAAGGCTCTTGGTTACTCAGCAACCGAAATCAATTCTGATGAATTTCTGCAAAAATCCGAGAATGACCTGGTAAGGTCTCTTGATGGTAAAGTAGCCGGTGTTGAGGTTCGTTCTTCCGGTGGTGCCATTGGTTCCGCTGCAAGGATTACCATTCGTGGTAATACCTCTTTCTCTGGTGACAACCAGCCTATGATCGTTGTTGATGGAATTCCTTACAGCAACGACTTCATAAGCACTACCAACATGAGTACTTCAGGTGCTGCTTATGGTTCAGGTCTGGGAACGCTGGATCCAAACGATATCCAGTCAACAACTGTTCTTAAAGGTGCTGCCGCTGCTGCACTGTATGGTTCAAGGGCCAAGAACGGGGTTATCCTGATCACGACAAAATCCGGAGCAATCAGTAAGAAAGGTTTTTCTGTAACTGTTAACAGTTCAGTTAACTTTGAAGAGATTGCCAGTCTCCCCGAATACCAGAATACTTATGGTACCGGATCTGAATTCAACTATTCAAATGCAAACGGATCATGGGGACCTGCTTTTGCAGACCTCGATTCTATCCCAACATGGCCGGGATATGTCGATGCATTCGGCTGGGATGATATGATCGCTTATGAGGCTCAGCCTGATAACGTGGCGAACTTATTCCAAACAGGAGTTTCATTTGACAACTCTGTTAATATTTCCGGTACGAAGGAAGCTACCAGCTATAACCTGACTGTATCTGATTCAAGGAACAAAGGGTATATTCCTCATTCAAGTTTTACCAGGTCAAGTCTGAGTGTCGGCGGATCAACCATGCTTTGGGACAAATTAACTGCCCGGGCATCACTGTCCTATGCCCAAACAAACCAGATCGGTAGTATCTTTGGTAATAACCAGTCCAGCGACGGTTATGCTGCTTCTTCTTTTGCCAGAGCACTTTGGCTGGGTCGTACCTGGATCATGGATCCCTATGAAAATCCGGTTACAGGAACACCCATGCAGCCCAACGGAGCTCAGTTTGACAACCCGCTGTGGTCCTGGAAACACAATCAGGTTATGACAGATATGAGCCGTATCACCGGTAAGGTGAACCTGGGATATGAGTTGACTGACTGGCTGAATCTTAGCTACAGCTTCGGTTTCAACTCTTTCGGTCAGGACCGTGCTGAGATTATCGATATCGGATCCCGTGCTGTAACATTTGGCGGCGACGGTGGTATTACCAACGATGTATATTCAAGCACTGAAATTGAATCTCAGTTATTTCTGAATTTCGATAAGAAATTTGGCGATATTCAGCTGACCGGTTTGATCGGTTTGAACAATAACCAAAGACAGACCAACAGACAACTTTATCGGGGATATACTTATATCGTTCCCGGAATCTATGATATTGATAATACGGAAGATGTTGTTGCATTGGGTGGAGGTACTTCACTCCGTCGCCTGATGGGTTTGATGGCTGAAGCTACTCTTAGCTATGGAAACTATGCTTTCGTGACTGTAAGAGCCAGAAATGATAAGTCTTCTACTCTTCCTGTTGAAAATAATTCATATTTCTATCCCGCTGTTGATGCCTCGTTCATTTTCACCGATGCATTCAATATGAAGAGCAATCTCTTAAGTTTTGGTAAGATCAGAGCCAGCTGGGGTAAAGTAGGTATGGATGCTGATCCTTATCTGATCAGTACTGTCTACGGAATCGGCACGCCATTTATGGGCCAACCCTATCTGTACACTCCCGATATGGCAACTGACCCGGGATTAAGTCCTGAATTCAAACAGGATATGGAAGTTGGTGCTGAGTTGAATTTCTTCAACAACAGAGTTAAAGTTGACTTCGCATATTATAACAGTATCTCTACCGACATGATTTACCCTGTGTATGTACCAACTTCTTCAGGTTACACTACTCAGGTTACCAACGTTGGTGAACTTGAAAACAACGGTATCGAACTGGCACTTGATGCAAAAATCGTTGATGCTTCCAACTTCCAGTGGAATGCCCGTTTAACTTACACAAGAAACAGGAACGTCATCAATGACATCAACGGAGTTGACTCACTGGTTTACATCAGTCAGCTTTTCGGTGATCCTGCATCGGCTATTATCGTGGGTGAACCTTACGGTGTGCTCTATGGTAGTATGGCAGCAAGGGATGATGATGGTAACTTCCTGATCGATCCTTCAACCGGTTTAATTATCGAAGCTGCTGAGCAGGGTATCGTCGGAGATCCAAACCCGGACTTCCAGATGGGCTTTGCCAATACATTCAGCCTTTACGGAGTTTCACTTTCTGTTCTGTTCGACCTGAAATACGGTGGCGACATTTATTCCAACTCTATCGTGTCCATGCTCGGTCGCGGTGTAACCATGGATACAGAAGACCGTATGAAATCAGTGATTATTCCTGGTGTTTACGGAAACTCAAGCACGGTTGAGCCTATCCTTGATGGGGAAGGAAATGCCATTCCGAACACCACTCAGATCTCTTACAACGATCAGTATTTCTGTTCAGGATTTAGCTCATTCGCTATCAACTCATACAGTGAGTTCCAGGTTTACGATGCTACTACTTTCCGTCTGAGGGAATTAGCACTTGGCTATGAGCTGCCAAAATCGATTCTGGCGAATATTCCGATCACTGGACTGAACATCAGTTTCTCTGCCAGGAACTTATGGTTCTGGACACCCAATATTCCACAATATCTGAACTTTGATCCTGAGGTTAGTACCTACGGTGCTACCAACGTATTGGGAGTTGAATACAGTGGTGCTCCTTCTACAAAACGTTATGGATTTAACGTCAGAATCACTTTTTAAATAATTAAACAATGAAGAAAATGAAAAAATTCATTCCAATAATAGCGTTGATTTGCTTCTTGTCTTCATGTGAAGGCTGGTTGGACGTTAATACGGATCCCAACAATCCTTCAACTACAGAAGTAAATAAGTTGTTACCAGGTATCAACCAGGATATAGGATATTATTTAGGTAACAGGTATTTTGGCCTCGGATACTTAGCATCTGTTTATTCACATCATCTGACAACCCGCGAATCGATTGATCAGTATGGAATTAACGGAAGTGATGTTGATGCTAACTGGGCGGGTTTATATTCAGGACCTGTCAAGGAACTTAAGAGTATGATCAGCATAGCTGAAGAAGATGATAATCTTTTATATGCCGGTATCGGAAAGATCTATCTGGCCTATGTATTCTCTCAAATGGTAGACCTCTGGGGTGATATTCCTTATTCTGAGGCCGCAGTCTATCCTAATTTCAATCCTGTATTTGATGTAGACTCCGAGGCTTATGCAGACATTATTGCTCAACTCAAAAGTGCAAAGAGCGATCTGATGAACGAAGAATCTGAGAACCTCCTGGTTCCCGGTGATGATGACATCATCTATGGTGGTGACATCGACTCTTGGCTTAAGGTTGCTAACACCATGCTCCTTAAACTGTATGTTCAGGTTCAGGGTACGGCTCTTTACGATCAGACAGCAGTTGACGAATTACTGGCAGGTGACCTGATTGGACCCGGAGAGGATTTCTCTATCCCTTACGGTCCAAGTGTAGCTCCTGATAACAGGAACCCAGGATACGTTGACGAGTATGCCGGAGGTCAGATCAGCAGCTATATCAGCCCCTGGTTCTTCGAGATCATGCATGGTGATAATGATAATATCTTCAGTGGTATTGTTGACCCGCGTATTCCTTTTTACTTCTGTTCTCAGGTGGATGATGCCAGTGAAGCTGAAAACCCACCGGAATATGCAAACGGTACATTCGTATCGCTCTACTTCGGTTCTGTAGGTGTTAACAGGGATCATGCAGGTCGTAATACATTTACTATGCTCGGACTGTATCCTGTTGGTGGAGCTTATGATACTGATACCCGTAACAGAAATAAAGCACTTGGTACCAGTGACGGAACCGGAGCAGCTCCTTACAGGATGATTACCTATGCTGATGTTCTTTACTTACAGGCTGAGCTGATCGCCAATGGTGCAATTACCGGTGATCTTCGTGCTACCCTGGAGGCTGCCATGCAGGCTTCCTTCGCTCAGGTTGACCTTGTTACAGCGATTGCCGGAACTGGTATTGAGCCTGAACTCGATGGTTCTACTGAAGCATCTGATTATATTGCAGCTGTTCTGGCTGAATATGATGCCGCTGGTGCTGAAAAAAAGTTTGAGATCGTAATGACTCAAAAGTGGATCTCGAAATTCGGTTCAGCAATCGATTGCTATACAGACTACAGAAGAACAGGTTATCCTGTCTTATTTGACCCGAACACCATGGTTGCCGACGGTGGCCCTGACGGAAGCGGTGAAGTACCTGTACAATGTACCAGAGAATTTGCTGTCTCATTCCCCTGGAGTTCTGATGAGCTTTCAATGAATGACAACGCTCCTGAACAAAAGACTATCGCTACAGATAAGGTATTCTGGGATAATTAGTATTTACTTAAAAAGATAGAAAAATGAAATCATTAAAATATATATCAATATTCGCAATTTTGCTTCTGGCGCTAAGTTGTGAGTTTGATGAAAATGGCAGGATGCCTGATTCGATGACGGAGTCATGTTTCCCATATCTTGCTCTGGATGCTGAGACATCATCGCCTTTCATCAATACCAACTCTCCGGATGCATATGTTCTGAATGGTACTATCAATGTGATATTCGAAGATATTGCCTTCGATAAGCTGGAAATGGTTGTGGTTTTCGACGGAGATTACGAACATCCATACACCTTGTTGGATAATATCACCAGCGTTCCTGTTGATGTTACGATTACTGTTGCTGATCTGGTTGGTGCAATCGATGAATTAAGCAGTGCTGCTGACATCACGATTGATGACAACTTCCATATCTATGTAATTCCTACTACCGACGGTGTGGCAAGCCCTCCTTATCAGGTGCTTGACGGAGTAGTTTATAACACGGTTAGTGCCAGCCTCTATCAAAACCTGACTGCACTGGGTGTTACAGGAACAGGAGATGCTGAAGCTAATATTACTGTAATGACAGTTTGTGAGCTGGCAAATGGTGCCAACGACCTCGCTGGTTCATGGACCACCGGTTATGACGGTTGGTACTGGCCAAGCCAGATCACCATTGATGCAGTGGATGAGACTCACGTTCAGGTTAACGGAATGGCTGAGTATTTCATCGCTGACTTCTGGGGTGAAACCGTTATTGACGGTGGAACTTTCACCATGGAGGTAACTCCTTTTGGTACCGTTAATATTCCGCGTCAGTACATTTATACTACTGATTATGAAGGTGATCCTTACGACTACGAGATTGCTGGTTCAGGATTCTGGGAGAACTGCGGTAGTACACCGGTGCTGATGATCAGCTATGACATCTACTATCCTGGCGATGCTGCCGGTCTGGCCGCTACCTATGCTGCTTATCTTGGCTACAACTACCTGTATACTGAAATCGCACTTGACGGTGCTGCGAAAATTGATTTCTCCACTCCTTTGACAAGTGGTTTTCAAAAGCCCGCTAAAAAGTAAATTGATAACGCCCGTTCCTTAAAGGACGGACTATCATAAGCATAAAAAAAGCCGGTGAGTTTTACTCACTGGCTTTTTTAGTCTTCAACACCAAATCAAAAATCAACCCATCAACCCATTAAAATCGAGGTCGAGTAGTCGAGTAGTCGAGTAGTCGAGTAGTTGAGTAGTCGATCCTGCTACCTCAGCAGATGGGTTACATGTCACCAGATAACCTTGAATCCTGCCTTTCGTCCCAATCAGAACTTTCGACTCATCAACTCCTCAACCCATAAGCCACCCTTTCGTCGAACCCATGGCAATTCCACCCAGGCAGCACTTCTAAACACCTAAATTTATCTGCCGGAGCCTTGGCGGAGGTATACAACTAAACAATCCTTTGCCTGGAGCAACCTCATCAGCTTCTCATTGTTTATTCGTTTAGTCGTTTATTCGTTTAGTCGGACCTTCGAATTTAGCACTTACCTTAATCGGAGCATTCTAAACAACTAAACAACAACTAAACAAAACCCCAACATCTAACAAACCGCCCAACCTCAATACCCCACCACCCATCCAAAAAGCACCTGGCAATTCATCAATCCCACAAACTTTTCATACAGAATCCCCCATTCATTTAGATAATCTCGCCGACTTTTGTTAATTTAAGCAACTCAAAATAACTGTCTCTATGCGCGTATTTCTCAGCTTTGTTCTGGTTTTGTTTCTTGGATCCTGCAAGACGGTTGAACTTACACGGGACACTAACGAGAAAGAGGCGTACAGGATTTATAAACAGACAATAAGAGATAAAAACAAGCTGAAATTAGTTTATAATACCGACTCAACTTTTGTGATTTGCATGACCCGGGCACAACTCGAAGGTGCGGATGCTGTTTCATTTCTGGTTATCGATCTGAAAGATCATTCCATGAACTGGAAGAGCATCAACAACTATCTTTCTGTTGAGTGGCTGGATAATAAGACGATAAAACTAAAAACCCGACAGGGAATTCTCCCTGTTACAAAACCGGGTGATGCCAACACACAATCAAACCTCCGGTTCTACGATATAGAAAAGAAGGAACTGGTTCATAATCCCTTAATAAATGAAAATCAAAGACTATGAGAAGGAAAACAACCTACCTGACTGTCAGTATACTCGCTTTTTTTGGTTTGCTGCTGCTAAGTAAGCCCTTATTTAAACAGGTCGGGAATGGACTAAAAACCGATGCTGATCCAAAAGGCCTTAATATGGTCGAAGAGGTAAAAGCCAGAAAGGAAGCCCGCAATGCACGCTATGGAGGGTCAAAAAGGGAAGCCAAGATTCATGGAAGGCAGGAGTTTATCAACGGAATTACCATACCTTTTGGAATGGATAGATCTCCTGCCCCTGCAGGATATATCGGTGAAGAATACAAAAAGGTGCGTGCTGCCTCCCGGTTTGCCAAGGCAGCAGGCAATCCCATTCAATGGATCCAACGTGGTCCGAATAATGTCAGTGGAAGGACTCGGGGACTTATTGTTGATCCGGATGACCCGACATTTTTAACCTGGTATGCCGGTACGGCCTCAGGTGGAGTATGGAAGACTACTGATGGGGGCGATTCATGGCGGTGCCTCAGCGATGATCTTCCGTATCAGTCTACTACGACACTGGCGATGGCCGGTTCAAATCATAATGTGATTTATATGGGAACCGGAGAGAGCTTTTGGGGAGCCGGAAGCCCTACCGGGGGAGGCATCTTTCGCAGTACTGACCGTGGCGAAACCTGGACTCACCTGGGATCTACCATGCTTAACGAGGATTTCCGGTATGTGAACCGGATCGAAGTGGATCCCGGCAATGACAGTATTATCCTTGCTGCTACAACAGCAGGTATTTTTAAGTCTGTGGATGCCGGAGAAACATTCATTAAAACTTACGCCGATCAGAATATTGAAGACCTGGTCGCTGATACCAGCGATTTCAACTATATTTTTGCCAGTATAAATTCCCAGGGAATTATCAGGTCTTCCGATGGAGGCGATACCTGGGAAGCTATTAATGATGGCCTTGGAATAAGGTCAAGAATAGAGCTAGCCATCAGTCCATCCGATCCGCAACGTATCTATGCCAGTGTTGAAACCTCTGCAACTGGAGCGCTGTATGCCTCCTGGAACCGTGGAGACAGCTGGGAACTGGTGGTGGATGATGCAAATGAAGAGTATAATTTCCATGGGGGTCAGGGTGGTTATGACAATACTATTGCGGTTCATCCTTATAACAGCTCCATTGTATACTTTGGGGGCGTAGACCTCTGGAAAGCTCAGGTTTCAGCTTCTACCACTCCGGGAGAAGGTGTTTTCGTTGGTTATGATACGATCAATACCTCATCCTTTCTCGGCTTTACCAATTTTACTGGTGAGGTAATGCCCGGCATGAGCACCGGCGACCTGGAAGGGGCCACCGACCTGGTTGATTCTGACTGGGCATCGGTAGAAATTCGCTTTGGACCCGGAATGTCTCAAAAGGCGCACAGGTTTTTTGTTCCGGAGGAAGCTACCAGCGGAGTGCTTGCTTCTTCTTACACGTATGTGGATTATGTGGATGTTCCCTTTGAGGTGTGGGATGTTACGAACAATCGCCAGCTCATGTGTTCATTCCGCGATCAGGAAAGAGACGGAAAATTCAATTTATATGAAAGGACAGGAGATAACTATGGAGAAATGGGCCGCGAATACCTGTTTATCAATGCCGTAGCCTACAATGCCTCCACTCCGAATCCAAATATCGCTACCACAGGAGGCAGATCATACAAAATGCTTTACTTCTTCTGGCCCACACTTGCTGAAGACGGGGTTTGGAACGAAAATAACCTTCCCGAATCGAGGATCGATGTGAATTACGCCTATCTGACCATTCGCGATGGAGCAGTCACTCCTGTTGTCGATGTATATGGCCGCTGGGGTGGCTCAAACGAGTGGAACTATACCGATGAAGTGACGGAAGGATCGCACCCTGATCATCACGAGATTGTTACCATACCCGTAAACCCGGCTACAAATGATTTCTGGATACTAAATTCGAATGACGGGGGTATGGCCATCTCGAAAGATAAAGGAGTGACCTTCACACAGCTGGACAGGTCGCTGCACACAACCCAGTTCTATGGGGTAGCTAAAAAAGCATTCCGAAACGAGTTTATCGGGGGTATGCAGGATAATGGAACATGGAAATCGCCGCAGAATGAGGAAGCTACAAGCGAATCATACTATGAGATGAAGATTGGAGGCGACGGCTTTGAAGCAGTGTGGCACCAGCAGGATACCACCCGTATCATGGCCACCCTGTATAATACCATCTATCGCAGCCTGAGCAACGGAGCAGTCTGGACAACAGGCATGTGGGGATTGGACGATCAGCTACCCTTTTACGTGAAACTGACACCTGTACCTTCAAATAATAATATCATTTTCACGGTTGGGACCGACGGGATATTCAAAACTGATGATTTCGGCGTCTCCGAATGGGAGAAGAAGAATGTGGGTTCCCCATGGCTCGGACCTTATGCAGAAGTAACAAGTTCGCACGAAGTAGCCGTATCCAAAGCAAATGAAGATATTGTATGGGCTGGTGCCGGTTTGTATGAAGAGGTGAACCTGAAAATGTTTATTTCTAAAAACCAGGGATCAACATATATTGCAGCAACGGAACCCTCAACCCCTGTCCCTGCATTGATCAGTGGACTGGAATTGCATCCCGTTGATGAAAATACAGCCTATTTGCTCTATTCCCTTTATGGTTATCCGAAAATCCTGAGAACTACTGACCTGGGAGTAACGTGGGAGGACATAACACAGGTGAATGCTTCCGGTGTCAGCGAGAATGGGTTCCCGAATGTGGGCGTACATTCCCTGGTGGTATTTCCGGATTCAACCAACGTGATCTGGGCCGGTACCGAAATCGGGATCATGGAATCACGCGATAACGGGGAAAGCTGGCACTACCTGGAAAGCAACCTGCCCACTGTTCCCATTTACCAGCTGACGCTCCAGGATAATGTCGCGATCGCAGCTACCTACGGACGTGGGATCTGGACATGTCAGTACGGTCCTGTGCTGAATTGGGATGACCTGAATACAGAGCTTGGCCTGTCCTCACAAATTACCTTATCACCTAATCCTACGTCAGGGAACCTGACGATTGATCTGGGAGAAAATCAACCCGGAACAGTGGCTGTTCAGGTGTATAACCTCAATGGAAAGCTGGTGATCAGCAAAAAGCTGACTCATAATTCAGGAGAGAAAATTAAGCTTGACCTTACAGGGCAGAAGCAGGGAATGTATATCGTGACCCTTGAGTACGGTGATCAGGTGGTTTCAAAAAGAATAATTCTTGAGTAGGTAGCTGTCCTGAGGATTATCAGGTTTTCGCGTCAACACTGGATTTTGGCGGGAGTGCGACTTAAAGTCGCGCTCCCGCTAAATTTGCCTGTTACCATGTCAGGGTACAGGAATTTCTAAAAAATATCCGGTTACAAACGGTTAATTTCGGTTTGCCGGCACCGGTTTGTCTTTTTTTGGGCGCTATGGTCTCTCTTTAAATTGCTGTAGGTTTTCCTTATCGGTAAGGATAGCACGGATCGTTGAAATGTTCCAGCCATAAAGCCGATTACTTCCAGTCTGTCCAGTCTTCAGTAAATCAAACTCAATAAAACTCCGCATTCCCCGTTATCTTCAAGTCGAAACCTAAGCATATTTCATGTTTGAAATCTGAATTATTCGAATTAGCTTTGTCGCACTGCAAATGAAAATGAAACTACTTCCTGGACGAAATAAGGTAATTCTGCTGCTTTTTCTACTACTTCCCATGGCGCTGTTTGCCCAGGATGTAAAAATTTCAGGTGTGATCATCAATGCCCTTGACGAGACACCGATCCCGGGTGTTTCCGTTGCTGTGCCAGGGACAAGTTATGGAACGATTACTGATTTCGACGGGCACTATGAACTGATCGTTCCTGATGGTACCGATTCTCTTGAATTTAGTTTCGTTGGAATGGAAACTCAACGGGTAGCCATTGCCGATCAAAAGAAAATCGACATCCGTATGCAGGAAAAACTGTACACCGTGAACGAAGTGGTGATCACTGCCCTGGGAATATCCAAGGAGGCAAAATCCGTTGGGTATTCCATGACCGCTGTAACTGGTGATGAACTCACCGAGGGGAACAGCCGCAGCGTCCTGAACGCGCTACAGGGTAAGGTTGCCGGTGTCAATATTTCCTCGGCTTCGGGTGCCCCTGGGGCCTCTACAAGAATTCTGATGCGGGGCGTTTCATCTCTGACAGGCAGCAATCAGCCCCTGTTTATTATTGACGGCGTTCCGGTGAGCAATTCTCAGTCGGGAAGTAGTTCGATCAACGGGGGTACCGATTTCGGGAACAAGGTGAATGACCTGAATCCCGATGATATTCAGTCTATATCCCTGCTCAAAGGGGCATCCGGAACTGCCCTGTACGGATCACAGGCTGCTAATGGCGTAATTATTATCACCACTAAAAGCGGTCAACGAAATAAGAAATCAGAGGTAAGCTTAAATTCATCGCTCCTGCTGGAACAGCCCCTGCGGCTGGTTGACTATCAGAATACCTATGGTCAGGGGATCAATGGCGATGCAGTGCTCTATGAGAATATGAGCTGGGGACCTGAATTCGACTATCGGTTCAGACCCTGGGGACACGAAGTGGATAACACCATACGTGTTAAGGCATATCAGCCGCTTCCAGATAACGTGAAGGAATTTTTCGAGACCGGGAAAAGCCTCTCAAACTCCCTGTCGATGAGTGGTGGTTCCGAACAGACCACATACTATTTCTCCTATTCGAACATTACATGGGACGGGATCTTCCCGACAGATGCAGATACCTATGCAAAGCACTCATTCTCCCTGCGTTCCTCGCACCAGCTTGCCAAATGGCTGAAAGCTTCCGGATCGGTGAACTACCTGCGCAAACAAAGCAGCTATGTGCCTACGGGGCAAGGGGAGCAATCGGTCTACAACCAGGTTATGCAAACACCCAGGGATATCAGTCTCGTGGAACTGGCTAACCTCGATTCAGTCTATAATTCGGTTGATAATCATTACTCCCTCTACACGGTTAACCCATACTATATCCTCAAAAATAACGGGAATAAAAACAAGGAAGACCGCCTTTATGGAAGTTTCAGCATTGAGATGGACCTTCTGAAAGATCTGAAACTCCTCTGGAGGGTAGGAACCGATGTTTCCAATGAGCAGCGCAAGGTATGGAGGAGCCGGGTCGAACCGGAAGGTAATAATGAGTATTCTTCTGTCTATGAACCGGGGAGCGTTGCTGAAAGCTCTATATATCAAATGCAGATCAACAGCGATGTCTTGCTGACGTATACCCGCGACTTTGAAAACTGGTCGCTCAGCCTTATGGCGGGCCAGAACCTGAATCAGAAGGAGGGCAGGGGATTGGCAGCCTCTGTTAGTTCACTCGGAATACCAGGCTTTTTTAATCTTTCCAATTCGACAGAGCAGCCCAGCGCCAGTGAATCAACCGTGTTGCGACGCATGGCAGCAGTTTACGGCAGTGCCGATATTTCCTTCAAAGGTATGCTCTTCATGGCCTTCAGCATACGGAATGAATGGTCCTCAACTCTGCCTCCGGAAAACAACTCTTACTTCTTCCCGGGTGTGAACGCGGGCTTTATCTTCAGCGAACTGATGCCCTCCTTCAATGATGTCCTGTCTTTCGGTAAGATCCGTGCCAGCTGGGCAAGAGTAGGGAACGATGCAGCGCCTTACCTGGTGCAGTCGGTATTCTCTCAGGGTGGGCACAGCGATGGATTTGGATATTTCAGCTACCCCCTGATCAACGGAGTGAACTCCTATGACGTCGGTAACCTGCTGGCAAACGAGGACCTGAAGCCTGAAATAACGGATGAATATGAGGTGGGGACGGACCTGCGTTTCTTCAAAAACCGGTTCTCAATCGATTTTGTCTATTATAATAAATCGACCACCAACCTGATCTGGCCCGCTCCGGTAACGTATGCTTCCGGCTATGCCAGGCAGATGCAAAATCTCGGGAAAATCACAAATTATGGGTTTGAAGCTGTGCTTAACCTGGTTCCTGTCAGCAGGAAGGATTTCAGGTGGGAGCTGGGCATCAATTTTACCCGCGACTACAACGTACTGGATTACCTGAATAGCGAACTTGAAGACGCTGAGTTGAATGCCCTGCGTGTCGACGGTGGGCAGCAGATTGTCTGGCTGGCCATTCCCGGTGAGCCTATCGGTATCTTTAAGGGGCGGGGACCCGAATATACGGAGGACGGGAAGATGGTGGTCGACAACCAGGGACTGCCTGTAGCTGCCGAAGAACTTGTAACTTATGGGACCAGTCATGCAGATTTTTTCGGAGGGATCTCCAGTCGGTTTGTCCTGAAGGATTTTTCTCTTTTCCTGCAGCTTGGATACAGCAAAGGGGGACTGATGTATTCCCGGACCAAAGACATCACCATGTGGGCTGGAACGGTACCCGTCACCTTGTATAATGACAGGCAGCCCTTCATCATTCCCAATTCCGTCATGGAAGTTGGTGAGGATGAAAACGGGGATCCTGTTTATGTCGAAAATACGAACCCCGTCGATATTGTTGACCTGGTAAGCTACTGGGGGAACGGAGGTATGGAAATCGATGGTGCTTCCCTGCTCGATAAATCGTACATTAAGCTGAGAGAAGTAGTGCTGAATTACTCGGTGCCTGAAAAGCTTACGGATAAATGGCCTCTTGAGCGTCTCGACCTGAGCCTTATCGGAAAGAACCTGCTGCTTTTTACACCTGCCGGTCAAAGCTATATCGATCCGGAACTTACTACCTTCGGGAACGACCTGGCAGCTGATTTTGGAGAGTATGGAGCCCAGCCTTCAACCCGGAGTGTGTCACTTAACCTGCGTATTGTTTTCTGATGAAGCGAGTAGCATACATAGTGTCGTTAATTTTATTCCTGGGTTTGTCGGGATGTGAGGGTTGGCTGGATGTTAATCAGAATCCGAATAATCCGGCAAGCGTGGAGTATCAGATGGTGCTTCCTTCAGGCATTACCTCGGTAATGTATGTGATGGGCGGGCGCTACCAGGTGCTGGGAGCCCTGTGGTCACAACACTGGACACAGTCCCTGGGAGCGTCGCAGTACACAGGTATTGACTCCTACGATATAAACAGCTCCAGCTTCGATAACCAGTTTGGTGAGCTGTACGCCGGGGCACTGAAGGCTTTTGAGTACGTAAGGACCGAATCTGCCAGGGAAAATGAATGGAACTATTACCTGATTGCTACGGTCATGCAGGCCTATACATTCCAGGTTCTGGCAGACCTCTACGATGAAATTCCATTCTCCGAAGCACTTGCCGGGGAAGACGGCAGTATGGCACCGCATTATGAAAAAGGACAGGATATCTACGATAGCCTCATCATGCGGATTGATAAAGCCCTGGATAAAGACCTGGATGCGGATGAACTGGAAAACCCCGGGTCGGTGGACGTGCTTTTTGATGGGGATATGGACCGCTGGATTGAGTTTGCCAATACGCTGAAACTTAAAATATACCTGCGCCAGACCGAAGTAAGGCCTGAAGTGGCCCGTCAGGGCATCGAGGCACTCTATGCTGAAGATGCGGAATTCCTGTCTGTTGATGCGAAATTTGAGCATTTCCAAAACCAGTCGGGACAACGGAACCCGCTCTACGAAACGGAGATCAATGCTTTCGGGAACAACCCGAACCTGATACTGAGCCGAACCCTGCACAGCTACCTGGAAGATAATGGCGACTACTACCGCCTCGATTACATGTTTTATACTCCCCAATCGGGTGGAGGACACAAGTCACTCGTCCAGGGAAATTATAACGATCCGGAAGAACCAACCGGGACAAACAGCTCTGGTTATTCCAAGCCAATAGTATTACCCGCTGCCCCGGTATACCTGCTAAGTTACACAGAAGCCTGTTTTCTGCAGGCAGAAGCCATTACCCGGTATCATGTAGCAGATTACGCCGATGCAAAGGAAAAGTATGATGACGGGCTCAGGGAGGCTTATTTAAGGGTGTTGTCCATAGCTTCCGGACTGAGTACCGATAACAAAACCGATCTGATCGACGGATTTATCAATAATGAGTACCGCTTTCCAACGGATGGAAGCCCGGTGGAGGAATTTATTAAAAGCATCATCACCCAGAAGTGGGTATCCCTGGCCGGAATTCAATCACTGGAAACCTTTTTTGAGCACAACCGGACGCACTATCCGGCGTCGAGTGAAGTGTTGCCTGATAATGAGAACTACGAACCGGGAGAATTTACTATCTCAGTGAATAATGTTACCAGCGGCCGCTATCCAAAGCGCCTGCTCTTCCCTGAGTCTGAAATATCAACTAATCCGAACACCCCCGTAGTGAAATCGGTGTGGGAAACTATTTGGTGGGATATTAAATCTGATACAAAGTGATCAAACGACTGTTAACATACGGTTTGCTGGTTCTGATCCTGGTTTCCTGTGAGAAATGGTACTATACCGATAATGTCTCGCATGTATCCTACCTGCCTGAATTTGAAATGGAAGGAGGGGATTTCCTTTCCTATATTCAGAACGATACGGCTGAATTTGAGGATCCCGGTGTGACTGCCTGGTCAGGCGACGAGGAACTTGTTGTTTATGCAGATGGAGAGGTGGACCTGAGCCATCCTGGTGTATATGCCATAAACTATTATGCTCAGAACGAGGATAAGCTGATCGGGATGGGACGAAGGATCGTAGCGGTAACCTATGAAGATGTAAGTGATAACGATCTTTCCGGAACTTATGAAGGTACAAACTGGGAACCAGTTGAATCAAAAGTGCGAAAGGTCAATGAAAATGGATTATATGACTGTGAAGAGGTGATGGGCTATTACGACCTGGAAATGGAGGGTAGTTTTGTCGACCTGGGCGAGAACAAGCTGATGCTTATCGATGGTGAAGGGTATTTCGGTCATTATGCCGCCTCCGGAGGGGAATATACGCTTTCAACCCTTAGCTGGACCATCTACCTGCTTGATGAACCAAACGACGGGATTCAAATACCAGTGATCTGGCGTAAAAAAGAATAGTATGCGGAAGAAATTACATATCGCTCTTTCTTTAGTTGTACTGCTGACCCTGTGGTCATGCGGGGAAGAACCTGTGGAATATGCTGAGGGTTACCCTTCAAAGCTTGCCGGCAACTGGATAGCATTCGAATTCCAGGGTGCAGAGCTTAGTGGTCGGGTGCTTGATCCTTATGAAATAGCTACGGCCCTTGATCCAAACCGTACGGATGCCCTGATTCTGGATAAGCTCTACAATGCCGATGTCAGGGTGCGTGCCGATATTTCCGATACAGCCTTTTCTGTCAGGATGGGAGACCAGCTCGAGTTGGTAAGTACCAATAACTACGGGATTAAGTATATCAGCGCAAAAGGCTATGTGACCACAAATCCGGTGCTGATAACTTTGATTTACGATGTGGCAACGCTCTTTTTCGAAGATATGTCATTCTATGAAGCGGATATTGAAGATGTGATGCTTATACGGGCAGGATTTTACGATGATTATCAGTCTGTTATTGATACCGTGCTGATTCTTGGCTATCGTAAAACAGGTTTTGAAAATGTCAGTTTTTAGGGAAGCTACTACATGAAACAAAAGATATACATACTGATCGCATCATCGTTGATGGTCCTGTCTGCCGTTTTCCTCAGATGCTACCATCGCAGCGAAATCATAGGTCAGAAAGATTCAGTCGCTGGAATTGAAGCGTCGCGGGCTGATGCTGAAGGTGGACGCAAAGAACAGGAAGGACGCTACGACCAGCCCCAGGGGTATGCCGATTTCTACAAACTGATTACCACCAGCCCCGGGCAGAAGCATAATGGATACAAACCCGGCTACCAGTTCAGAGAGTATCAGAAAATAAAACGAAATGCACAGCGCCTTAAACTGGCGAAAAAAGAATACGATTGGCAGTTCCGCGGACCCGGAAATGTTAGCGGCAGGACACGTGAGGTGATTATTGACCGTACTGATCCCGGCTATAATACCTGGTATGCCGCCGCAGCCAGCGGTGGGGTATGGAAAACCACCAATGCCGGACAGAGCTGGACAAATCTTACGAACGATCTGGTTAACCTGGCGACAAACAGCCTGGTTGTTGCACCTTCTGATCCTGACATAATCTATATTGGAACCGGAGAAGGGTATGGCGGATTCGGCATGGTAAGCGGAAATGGCATTTTCAAAAGTATTAATGGCGGGCAATCCTGGTCGCAGCTGGAATCGACCCGGGAAAACGAGAATTTCAGATGGATCAACAAGATCCTGATCGATGAGTCGGATGCAAACCATATCATCGTAGCCACCAACGAAGGGATCTTCAATTCTTCTGATGGTGGCCTTAGCTGGGTCATCAGCTATTCGAAGGGCTATGCTGTGCAGGATCTGAAGGCTAATCCCCTGAATAGCAGCACTATCTATGCTGCTTTAAACCGCCTGGGAATCATAAAATCCTACGATAGTGGTGCCAGCTGGGTAAATGCCTTCGAAGGAATCGGGACCGGATATCGTTTCGCCCTGGATATTAGTCCTGTGGATACCAGCTATATCTTCACCAGTGTTGAGGCTCCCGGAGAACTTACAGAGGTGTATATTTCAAAAGACGGGGCAGCAAGCTGGCGCAAGATGAATGACAGTGACCTGTCTTTTATTCATTTTCTGGGGAACCAGGGATGGTTTAACAATGTGATCAAGGCCGATCCCTTCAACTGCAATAAGGTCTATATCGGAGGTGTGTATTTTGGTAGCGTAGAATTTAAGTCAGGGTCATCCCTAAGCGATCCGCAGCTTATGCGCGTGGATACAAGCGGCACAGGGGACTGGCTGTCTTTTGTGGATTTCGGCGGCACTTTCCTCAATGGCGGCCTGACAACGGGCCTCGAAGAGGATGCCGATGTGGAGGAAGAAGACTTTGTCAGCGTTGAAATACGCTTTGGTCCGGGAATATCCCAGAAGGCCCACCGATTTACCGTGCCGGAAGGCGAGGGCCCGGGTGTGCCGCAAAGTGCCTATACCTATCAGGATTATGTAAGAGTACCTTTCCAGGTCTGGGATATCGATAACAACCGTCAACTTATGGTTTCCTTTCGCGACCAGGAGAATGACGGCAGTTTTAACCTGGTGGATCGGGAATGGGATGATATTATTAGCGGGCGCGAATATATTTTTGCACATGCCCTGGATTACCAGGAAACACCCGCTCAGGAGATAGCTCAGGATGGTGGGCACTATACAAAAATGCTCTACTTTTTATGGCCGGCATTACCGGAAGATAAAACCTGGAATTCCACGAACCTGCCGGAATCATCCATACTGATCCGGTATGGCACTTTCGGGATGCAGGATGCGACCACCGTTACCCTTGCTGATGACACCCGGAACAGCAACCTGCATGTCGACCACCACGCCATTGATATTGTAGTTACTGATGCAGGTAATGAAGAGTTTATGATGGTAGAGGCTAACGACGGCGGACTGGGTGTCACTCATGATAAGGGAATGAGTTGGGAACAGATCAGGAACGGGTATCCTACGACCCAGTTTTATGGTGTGGCTAAGAAACCAGGCGCAAATGAATACATTGGGGGAATGCAGGATAACGGAACCTGGCAATCTCCTGTAGGGGAAGAAGCGGGTCCTGCTTCAGAATACAGCGACCGCGTGAAGGGGGATGGATTTGAAGCCCTCTGGCACCCCGAATACCCGCAACGTATCCTGGCATCATCCTACTACAACCAGATTAAACTGTCAACCGACGGGGGAGAGACCTGGGAGGCAGCAACCGGAGGTATAAGTGGTGAAGGGCCTTTCATTACGCGTCTTTCAAATTCGCCGGCTAATCCCGACCTGGTCTTCGCTGTAGGTAATTACGGGGTGTACAGGCATACTAATTTTGGCGTGGGACGTTATCCATGGACCCTGACTGCCATCGATACCGGATGGGCTGTTTTTGACCAGGTTACCAGTTCCCATAATGTGGAAGTATCACTCGCTGATCCATCTGTCGTCTGGGCAGGCGGAGGAATGTACGAAAACCCCGATCTTAACATATTCCTGTCAAAGAATTACGGAAAGAGCTTTAAAAAGGTAAGTCTCTACCCTGAAAGGGAAATGGGATATATTTCCGGCATCGCCACTCACCCGCGTGATACGGCCACCGCCTATGTGCTGTTCTCCATGGACCATAAGCCGAAGATCCTGCGTACCGAAGATTTCGGCGAAAGCTGGGAGGATATTTCAGGTTTCGGGGCTGACAGCACCAGCAGCATTTTTCCTGATGTTGTGGTTTATTCCCTGCTTGTTTTCCCCGATGAGCCCAACCGCATTTGGGCAGGCACGGAGATCGGCATCATAGAGAGCGAAGATAATGGCGCCAGCTGGCATATGGCTGATATTGGCCTGCCGGCTGTTTCGGTCTGGCAAATGTTTATCCAGGATGAAACCATCGTGGTAGCCACCCATGGCAGGGGGATTTGGTCCGGCACCTACACTCCCGACGCTATTCCATCCGTGCACCGGCAGGCTGATCTTCATCTTTCAGTATATCCTAATCCATCTCCTGGAATCGTGAACCTGAAAGCGCAGCTCCCGGGAACCACATCGGCTCGAATCCAAATCTACACCCTTTCCGGACAACGGATCCTGCAGTTCTCTGAGCTGATCGTGGAGCAGTCGGTTGAAAAACAAGTTGATCTGTCTGGCTTTGGTCCAGGTACCTATCTGCTTGTTTTTAAGGCCGGTGACATTTCCGCAACCCGCAAACTTGTTATTCAGTAACAGCTGTTTGCAATGAATTCTTCAGGTTAGCAAGGATTTATTATATTTGCAGTCCGCCTGTAAAAGGCAGCTTAATTTTTATCATTGTATCATGGACAAATACGTCATTAATCATCTGAGGGAGCTCGAAGCTGAGTCTATCTATATTATCCGGGAAGTCGCCGCTCAATTTGAACGTCCTGCATTGCTTTTCTCCGGAGGAAAAGATTCCATTGTCATGTACTACCTTGCCAGGAAAGCGTTTTGGCCCGCAAAGGTTCCTTTTCCTCTTCTGCACATTGATACAGGACATAACTTTCCGGAGACCCTGGAATTTCGCGATAAGCTTGCTGAAGAGACCGGGGCAACCTGCCTGGTTCGCCTGGTTCAGGATAGTATTGATAAAGGGAGGGCGGTAGAAGAAACCGGGTACAATGCCAGCCGGAATATGCTGCAGACGGTTACCCTGCTTGATGCCATTGAGGAGTTGAAGCTCGACTGTGCCCTGGGTGGTGGTCGGCGCGATGAGGAGAAAGCCCGCGCCAAGGAACGTTTCTTCTCACATCGTGATGAGTTTGGTCAGTGGGATCCAAAGAATCAGCGCCCTGAACTTTGGAACGTTTTTAACGGGAAAAAGCGGATGGGGGAACACTTTAGGGTCTTCCCACTTAGCAACTGGACGGAAATGGATGTCTGGCAGTATATCTACATGGAAGATATCGATATCCCCGACCTGTATTTTACCCATAAGAGAAAAGTCTTCAACAGGGATGGCGTATGGCTTGCTGAGGCCCCGTTCATGTCGCTTAAGGATACCGAGAAGCTGATAGAAAAAGATGTGCGCTGTCGTACTATCGGGGATATTACCTGTACAGGTCTCACCCTGTCAAAAGCCAACTCCCTTGAGGATATTATCAAGGAAGTTGCGGCAACCCGCACTACCGAAAGAGGAGGGCGCGCCGATGATAAACGTTCAGAAGCCGCAATGGAAGACCGTAAAAAAGAAGGTTATTTTTAATTTGGCATGACGGATTTCAGCACCCAGCAACCAGAAACAAGAAACTAGCAACTAATAAAATGTCAGAATTTCAGGAAAAACAGGATGGTTATCTAAATATGCAACTGCTGCGTTTTACTACTGCAGGCAGTGTGGATGACGGAAAAAGTACGCTGATCGGGCGACTGCTCTATGACAGTAAAGCGATTTTTGAAGATCAGATGGAAGCCATTGAACGTGCCAGCCTGAACCGGGGAGAGGAACATGTAAACCTGGCCCTTCTTACCGATGGTTTGAGAGCCGAACGGGAACAAGGGATCACCATTGATGTTGCCTACCGGTATTTCGCTACCCCAAAGCGTAAATTTATCATTGCAGATACTCCAGGACATGTACAGTACACCCGGAATATGGTGACCGGCGCTTCTACCGCGAATGCTGCCATAATCCTTGTTGATGCCCGCAATGGAGTGGTAGAGCAAACTCTCAGGCATTCATTTATTGCATCGCTTTTGAGGATACCCCATATTCTGATCTGTGTCAACAAAATGGACCTGATGAATTACGATGAAAAAGTGTTCGATAAGATCCGGAACGATTATGAGGCACTTTCTGAAAATCTGAAAACTCAGGATATCCGTTTTGTCCCAATCAGTGCGCTGAAAGGTGATAATGTTGTTGACCGTTCAACCAATATGGACTGGTATGATGGCCCCACCCTGATGTACCTGCTTGAAAATATTCATATTGCCAATGACCGGAACTATGAGGATCCCCGTTTCCCGGTTCAGTATGTTATCCGGCCGCAGTCTGATAAATACCACGATTTCAGAGGGTACGCAGGAAGAGTTGTCGGAGGGGTACTCCATAAGGGAGACAAAGTCGCTGTGCTTCCCTCCGGTCTGATGACAAAAATTGCCACCATCGAAACCATGAACGGGCAGGTAGGAACCGCATTCCCCCCACAGTCTGTGGCGCTTACCCTCGAAGATGATATCGATATCAGCCGGGGGGACATGATCGTCGCCGAGGACAACCAGCCTGAAGTTTCACAGGACATCACCATCATGTTCTGCTGGCTTAATGAAAAACCCCTGGTGGCATATGGTAAATACACTGTGAAACATACTACCAACGAGGCGCGCTGTATTGTAAAATCGGTGGAGTATAAAGTAGATGTAAACACCCTGAAAAGGAATACTGAGGATAAAAAGGTAGGCCTGAATGAAATCGGCATGATGAAAATCAGGACAACAAAACCCCTGTTGTTCGATTCTTATTCGAAGAACCGTGTCACCGGCAGCCTGATCCTCATCGATGAAGGCACCAATGAGACCGTTTGTGCAGGAATGATCGTATAAGGCAAAATACTCACCGGTTGATACAAATACACCCGGTGTTTTTATGCCTCATAAAAGCCTTTTTATTGCATGCAGCTGATGGGTATACCTGTTCAGTTCTTCCCTGAAAATACCCCGACTGTCAACTCTGTCAATTCTCACGGACCCCGACGCATGGATGATCTTACCGTCACCCATAAAAAGTCCAACATGGGTTATGGCTCCAGCATCATCGGAAAAAAATAACAAGTCGTTCGGTACTGCATCATCCAGGCTTTTTATCTCCCTGCCCATACCGGCCTGTTGACTGGCATCCCTCAGCAAGGTGATGCCGTGAATTTTGTAAACTAACTGGCTCAATCCTGAACAATCGATTCCCATAGCCGTTCTTCCACCCCATAGATAGGGTGCTCTCAGAAATTCTCCGGCATGGTCAAAGGGTTCCTTAAGATCAGTCCGTGGTTTTGTGCAGGCCCGGAAATATGATCCTCCCAACTGAAAATTCCCTCTGTCATCCGGTTGGGGAATTTCTGATCCGGAAGGGATCACAAACCTTCCTGCACCTTTCTCTACCTCAAGGAAAGGTTCCCGGATAACCAGTCCGGGGCGCAAATCCTCTTCTTTTTCCTCGGTAAGCGAATTGATCTCCATCCAGCCTTCATAGCTTTCAAAGCATGTTTTGATCCTTACCCATTCCCGGTCAGCTCCAATAATGCTGACCTTCTCTCCAAAAACTAACTGACTGAGCTGTTCTGATTTGTGAGCAGGCTCCTTTCGTATGGGGATCATGGGCAATAAACAAATAAAGGTAGTCATGTCTTAATAAATATGGAATTCATGCTGAACGAAGTTAGAAAACAATCTTAATTCTTAATTAAACCCTTCACCCTACTATATCAACATGTTTAAGATTTTGTGGCCGAACAATACCAGTATCGTCAAACTTTCTGTCTCCCTCTCTGTTTAGTTCATATTGTAATGGATTCTTATTACTTTTCACAGGAAATAAAATTTCAGTACATTTAGTGAATGAATTAGCCATCAGCCTATGAGTTCTCTGATCCATAAAATACAGTCAAATTATAAGTTTATCAGCACAACCTTCCTGTTTTTTATTGCCTTCCTGCTGATAGCCTACATGATGCCCAGGAGCATTAAGTTTAACTATGAATTCCAGATGAACAGCCCCTGGAAGCATGAAGATCTCACTGCACCCTTCAAGTTCGGAATCCTGAAAACCAACGAGGAAATGGCGCCCAGGAGGGATTCTGTACTTGCTGACCTTAAACTGTTATTTGAAATTGATACAGCGACAGGAAAGTCTGAAGTGCTGAAGTTTAAGGAGAGTTTTAACCGCCGGTGGATTGAGTATTCATTACGTAATTTTTATATTGCTTCCAAAGAGGCCTATACTGAAGGGATGCTGTATGTCAGGCACCGCAGGCTGCAGGAACAGTACAGCACTACGATCAGCAGATTACTGGAGCAGGTTTACAGCCGGGGGATTATCGAGCTGCCGGATAGCGAGGTAGCTTACCAGGACAGTTCAGAAATCGGTATTTTAAAAGGGCCCCGGACCGTAGGTTATTATACCAGACTAGCCAAAGTGTATAGTCAGAAGACTGCCTATGAATATGTTCGGGACAGCCTTAAAATGAAGATGGAGGCTGATAACAGCGATTTACTGAAAGCCTATGCCCCCTTATTCAAGCGCTTTGACCTGCAGGTGTACCTATACCCCAACCTGATTTATAACCTTGAGGCATCAAAGTGGGAGAGGGATTCCCGGCTGAAAAGTATGAATGTCTCCAAAACGAAAGGTATGATGCAGCAGGGACAGCGCATTGTTTCAAAGGGTGAGATTGTTACCCCCGAAATTTACCAGATTTTGATCTCGTTTAAGGAAGCTTTTGATCAGAAGGGCACAACCTTTGACTCTTTTCTGGTTCTGCTTGGAAAACTCATCTTTGTGGTCTTTTCCCTCGTTTTAATGTACATCTTCCTTTTCAACTTCAGGAGGGAAGTGCTGCGGGACATTGTAAAGGCCAGTTTTATCCTCTTTCTGGTTGTGCTGATGTTTTTCATTGCGAGTGCTACTGCCAAACTGGATAAAATCAGCTTTTACATCATACCCTTCACCATCCTGCCCATAATTTTACGCACATTTTTCGATGAACGTGTGGCAGTTTTTATACATGTCCTGACCACCCTGATCATCGGGATTATTGCCCCGGACAGCTATGAATTCATTATCATGAATATCCTGGCAGGGATTGTGGCGATCTTCAGTCTGACCAATCTTTACAGGCGCAGCCGGTTTTTTCTTTCCGCACTGCTGGTGTTTGTCACCTTCAGCCTGTCTTACATCGGTCTGCAACTGATTAAATCGGGCACCCTGTCAGACCTCGAGCTGGTATATTTTGCCAATTTCGGCATTAATGGTGTGCTGATCCTTGTATCCTTTCTTCTGATCTATATTTTCGAGAAAACCTTCGGCTTTTTGTCGGATACCACGCTTATGGAGCTCGCGGATACCAATCAGCCTTTACTGCGTAGACTCGCCGAGATTGCCCCCGGTACTTTTCAGCATTCCATGCAGGTTGCCAACCTCTCGGAAGATGCCATACACCGCATAGGGGGGAACCCTCTGCTGGTCCGCACAGGTGCCCTTTACCACGATATCGGGAAGATGTACGATCCGGCATTGTTTATCGAGAACCAGACCGGGGGGGTCAATCCGCATGATGAAATGCCTTTCGGAGAAAGTGCCAATAAGATTATAAATCATGTAAGCAAGGGCGTTGAGCTGGCAAAAAAGAATAACCTTCCGGAGGCGATTATCAATTTCATCCAAACACATCACGGCACGACTACCGTTCAGTATTTCTATCGTTCGTATGTCAAGACTTATCCCGAGAAGGATGTGGATGTTAAAGACTTCTCCTACCCAGGACCGAAGCCGTTTTCCAAGGAGATGGCGGTGTTGATGATGGCCGATTCTGTAGAAGCTGCCTCACGGAGCCTGGGTGATTATACCCTGCAGACCTTATCCGGACTGGTGGAGAAGATTATCAATTACCAGTTAAACAGCGGGCAGTTTGATGATGCCCCGATTACTTTTCAGGATATTGCCAGTGTGAAGGAAGTTTTTAAAGTCCGGTTGAAGAATATCTACCATGCCAGGATCTCATATCCGGAGTAAAATACTTCACAAACTACCCAATGCAATAAAGGCGCTACCGCGAGGGTACTCCCTTGTACTTTCTGATATCGCAGTCAGATTCCTGCTCATTATCGAGCAGGTATTGCAGAAGGTTGAAAGTGATCCGAATCTTTAAGGATGCCATTTATGAAGATTTTGTCAGAGCCAGGCAAAGTCTTACGGCCTCATATCCACAACCTCAACCCCCTTGTGTTTTGCTTTCGGAAAAACAAAAGTAGCATCGTCCATTGGCAGGTCGTATACCGTGTTTTCGAGTTTAGCAGTATAGTCTATTCCGTCCTTCCCTACAGCCTTCACCAGGTAGAGCTCTTCGTTATCTTTTTTTATCATCACCTTGAAGCTTGAGTAGGGCTGGTCAAGATCTTTTGGGTATAGGTCAATTTCGTACACCCAGCCTACATCCATTTTTACCTCGCCTGCCAGACGGTATTTGAAATCGCGGTTATAGAATTCAAGAATGATAACCGGATTTTCTACGAAATCCTCACTGTCTTCATCGATCTCAGAAATTGTCACTTCGTTAATGTCTTCCATGAATGTCCAGAGCGTCGTGCCGTTATAGTAGACCTTGGTGTCTGAAGATTCCATATAATATTTTTCCCCTTTTATCATCAGGACACCTTCAGTGGAAGAAGAGAAATCATCACGCCGGTTCTCGATTTTCAGTGAGAAATCGGTTTTAATCGTCGTATACTGCTTCGTTCTCTCCGCTGCACGGTCAAGGATATTCTTTGCTTCCGGATCCTGTTGCCCAAGGCTGATACTGGAAGCGATGCAAATGAATAAGGCAATACTCAATAATCTTTTCATAACTCGAAGGATTAGTCATCTAATGACTTCAAATATTGTTCCAATCTGTATTCATCGGGAAAAAGCACCTGACGGGCTTTGCTGCCTTCAAAGGGGCCGACTATCCCTGCTGCTTCCAACTGGTCAACGATACGTCCTGCACGGTTATACCCGATTGAAAATTTGCGCTGAATCAGTGAGGTGGAGCCTTGCTGGTGCGCTACCACAAGGCGCGCGGCATCATTAAACAGGGAGTCTTTTTTTGTCAGATCGACATCCATTAAGCCGTCCCCTGAGTTTTCATCCACGTATTCCGGAAGGTAATAGGGTGTCGGGAATCCCCGCTGGTTGCCAATATACCCGGTGATCCTTTCTAGCTCTGGAATGTCAATGAAAGCACATTGCAGGCGGATCAGGTCGCTGCCTGGGGCAAAGAGAAGGTCACCCCGACCAATCAGCTGGTTCGCTCCGGGGGTGTCGAGTATCGTTCGTGAATCGATCATCGAGGTAACCCGGAAGGCAATACGCGCCGGAAAGTTAGCCTTGATCACCCCGGTGATAATGTTGGTTGTTGGTCGCTGGGTAGCGATTACCAGGTGAATGCCAATTGCACGGGCAAGTTGTGCCAGACGTGCAAGCGGGGTTTCGACCTCCCGTCCTGCAGTCATGATCAGATCGGCAAACTCATCAATGATCACCACGATATAAGGCATATAGCGGTGACCGTTCTCGGGATTTAGCGTGCGTTTGATGAATTTACGGTTGTATTCTTTGATATTACGGACCTGTGCCTTCTTCAGCAGGTCGTACCGCTGGTCCATCTCAATGGTCAGGGAATTCAGGGTATAGATGACCTTCTGGGTATCGGTGATGATCGATTCATCCGTGTCAGGGATTTTTGCCAGGTAGTGGTTTTCAATGCTTGAATAGAGAGTCAGTTCGACCTTTTTCGGATCGATCAGGACAAATTTCAGCTGTGATGGGTGCTTCCGGTATAACAGGGATGCTATGATGGCATTCAGTCCCACTGACTTACCCTGGCCCGTGGCGCCGGCAACAAGCAGGTGGGGCATCTTGGCCAGGTCGAAGACATATGTTTCATTGGAGATCGTCTTCCCAAGGGCGATGGCCAGTTCGAAATCTGATTCCTGGTACTTCTTTGAAATGAGGAGCGAACGCATGGAAACAATCTCCGGTGTCTGGTTCGGAACTTCAATGCCGATTGTACCTCTTCCGGGGATGGGTGCGATAATACGGATGCCTAGTGCTGAAAGGTTCAGCGCAATATCATCTTCCAGGTTTTTAATCTTCGAAATTCGAACTCCCGGGGCAGGGACGATCTCGTAAAGAGTAACCGTCGGGCCAATTGTTGCCTTGATCTTATCGATCTGGATCTTGTAATGTCCGAGGGTCTCAACGATCTTGTTTTTATTGGAAAGCAGTTCTTCCTTTGTTACTGTCTGGTTGTTTGCCTCATGTTGTTCCAGCAGGTCGATAGGAGGAAGTTTAAAGCTTGAGAGATCTAATTTGGGATCGTAATCTTCAAGCGGCATCTGCCCGGCTCCCTGCTCTTCTTCTACCTGTGGGTCTTCAATGGTAAGGCCAAGGGGGTCATCATCTTCTTCAGCAGGCTCTTCAGGGCGGGTGCTTCGAACGGTAAACTGTTCTTCTTCAGGAGCTTCTTCCTCGGTGAGGTATTCAGCAGTAAAACCGTGTTCATCCTCATCCTCCTGCATAGGGCCTTCTTCCCCTTGGGATCCTTCGTCTTCATGCTGATCAGCTTCCTCCTCTTCTTTCCCGTCATCGGGCGTTTCTGTTTTCATGCCAAATAGCGAGCTCTTCTTATGCAGCAGCAGGTTATAGTATTTTACCACCAGATCCCTTAACTTTTTCAGGAACGATTTGGAAATAAAAAGAAGAATACCCGTTGTGGTGATAAGCAACAGGAGGAATGTACCGATCCTGCCCAGCAGGGAGCTGAGAAGTTGATTCATATAATAGCCGTGGCGCCCACCCGGACCTGCACCCAGTGCGATGGAAGTTCTGAAAATAAAGCCCATCCAGATGGAAAAGATCAGGATTGAAACCAGGGTGCTGATCAGGATTTTTGCGTAGTGGGGTATCCGCACCCGCATCAAACGTAATCCCAGTAATGCGATGAGGAAAGGAAATGCACAGGAAGCAATCCCGAACCATTTGTTGATAGTTGTTTTAGCCAGCAGGGCACCAGTTTTTCCGGCCCAGTTATCAACAATGACTCCCGTGTTGCTCCAGGATGATTTCCAGTCGAAACTCTGGTCGGTTTTCCAGGTAAACAGGTAGGAAAGCTGGGATATCAGTAAAAGAAAGGCAAAGCCCAACAGGAGAAAGGATATAAACAGCCGGAACCGTTCATCTTTAAAAAAACCGGTCAATCCTGTCCCTTTCTTCTTCCCCGCTTTAGCACTATTCTTTGAACTTGCTTTAGCCATACATTCTTTTTTCAGGCATAAAGTTAATAAGCGTATCTATTTAACAGGAAAGAAACTTAAATATTATTCAACAATCAGAAGGAGAAGTGATTTGTTAGAAGTCCCAAGGTGCAAGTCTCAGGTTAGCAGGGAAGGCCGATGCCTGGCAGGTTGGTTGGAGAGGAGAGATGCGATGTCTTGCGTCTCACCGGAAAAACAACGCGTAAAAAATGGTGAATCTGCAGGTTGCAGGATATACCAAAGAAACCTCAATGACAGTGAAGCGAATAACACTAATTAACAGTGAAGTAATCGATAAGCCGACTTCTGTCTAAACCTCTGACATCAGCTCTTCCAGGATTTTGACGAGGTAATCCCGTTTTACCTTGTAGGTACCTTCAGGGAACCTGAATTTCTCCTCCGGGGGGTTCTTAGGGTTAAATTCGGTTGCCCTGAATTCCATGTCGTAATGTCCCATATTGAGCCGGAAACTGGTCAGTACACCGTCAATTTTCCGGTAAGGATTTGTTTCGTTCGGAGCCGGGAGGTTAATATCGTAAGTATAGTAAACCGAGAAAGTATCCGGACGGTCGGGAAAACTGATAAATGCACGCTGCGATTTCAGACCGGCAATTTCCCGGGTTGCCGTATCGGTTTTGACGATCATATTGCTCATGGGATCAAAACAGCACATCATGTCATTTGAACCTCCAACATAGGCGAAGTTCTTATCGAAATATTTAAGATGGGTGAACACTTCATGGCTCTTAAAATAGATCACATTCGCGAGTCGGAACATATTCATGAAACCATCGATGGAGTTGATACAGAAATCCTGGTTAAACTGCAGGCTCATTACCTGGGGAAGGATCAGGGGATCATAATTGTCCTTATCAGCGTTAAGATAGGTTATCTTATATTCGAGACGCCCCTCCCTGTAACCAGCTTTGGTATCTGCAGTTTCAGTATTACCCTCTTTATTCCCAGTTTTATTTTTGTCTATCTTGCCATTGCATCCAGCCACAATCAGTGCAATCAAAAGAGTAATACAGAATTGCCTCATAAAATTCAATTTGCCCAAATATACGTTCATAATTGAACTCTGTTTGCGAAATTTGACTTAAGTTGGAATATACCGGACTAAAAGGTGATAATTCAGGCTAAGAATATTCAACTAGCTTGTATAAAATTGCATTAAATAAGAATAAATATACAAAAATTGATTTTCGTCAGGTTTTATTCCGGTTGAAAGCTTTAAATTCGCTAACAATTCATAGGACATATAAATTTTATAACAATGGGAACGAAACTTAAAAACCGGAACTTTTTAAAGCTGCTGGATTTCTCACAGGAAGAGATACTGTATTTGCTGGATCTGTCGGCAAAACTGAAGAAAGACAAAAAAGCAGGAGTTGAGAAACCTCAACTCAGCGGCAGGAATATAGCGCTGATTTTTGAAAAGACTTCCACCAGAACCCGTTGTGCATTTGAAACTGCTGCCTTCGATCAGGGGGCTCATGTCACCTACCTGGGTCCCTCGGGTTCACAGATCGGTCATAAGGAATCCATGAAAGATACGGCTCGTGTACTTGGCAGGATGTATGATGGCATTGAGTACCGGGGTTATGGACAGGCCATCGTGGAAGAGCTGGGTAAATATGCAGGCGTTCCGGTATGGAACGGACTGACGGATGAATTCCACCCGACCCAGATACTTGCAGATTTTCTGACGATGCAGGAGCATAGTGAAAAACCTCTGAGCGAGATCAAATTCTGTTACCTGGGGGATGCCCGGAATAATATGGGGAATTCGCTGATGGTGGGTGCAGCCAAACTTGGGATGGATTTCAGGGCCGCTGCTCCCAAAGCATGCCAGCCGGATCAGAAACTGGTAGATATATGCCTTGACATCTGTAAGGAAACAGGAGGGAAGATACTGCTTACCGATAACCTGGCAGACGCCGTGAAAGAGGCTGATTTTCTGTATACCGATGTATGGGTTTCCATGGGAGAACCGGCATCGGTTTGGGAAGAGCGGATTAATCTTCTGAAACCCTACCAGGTAAACAGTAAAGTACTGGAGCTGACCGGTAACCCAAAAGTACAATTTCTGCATTGCCTGCCTGCATATCATAATCGTGAAACAAAAATAGGAGAGGAGATCTTTCAGAAGTTCGGTCTCGACGGTATTGAGGTCACAGAAGAAGTCTTCGAATCGGAAGCATCCATCGTTTTCGATGAGGCCGAAAACAGGGTTCACAGTATCAAAGCCGTTATGGTGGCAACCCTGGCCGGTTAGCAGTTAGTAATGGCTGTATAACAATGGGGATCCGGGTATCTGGACTTCCAGGGGAATGGTGGTTGGAGTAAGGCTCTGAAGCTTTGTGACAGTGGAGATACTTCTGCCTTCCGGGCTCTGTTTTTTGCCTGACCAGATGAGTTACATGTTAGTCACAAGGCAAAAGTTACAAGTTGCAAGTAGCTGGTTGGCTGAATCCTGACTTTCGTCCCGATCGGAACTTTCGACTTATCGACTCATCGACTTATCGACTCATCGATTCATCGACTTATAGACTCATCGACTCATCGACTTATCGACTCATCGACTCATCGACTCATCGACTCATCACCTCCTCAAACCTCTCAACCCATCAACCCTCTAAACCCTCTTACCCCATCAACTCATCCACCCCTAAACCTTCTAAACCCATCCTCCCTCCCGGATTTCCTCTCTGTATTCCCCGTCTGATAAGGCCTGCATCTTACTACTACTTATTGATAATCAATTTATTCGGTTAAAAATTTTAATTGAGAAATTAATTTATTAACTTGTATAGAGTTATTAATTTCAATTTTACCGATATGACTATCTATGTGGGCAACATCAACTATTCTCTCGGTGAAGAAGAGATCAGAAAAATTTTCGAGGTAATCGGAAAGGTAGATGCTATCAAGATCATTCGCGACAAGCGAACCGGAAAGTCCAAGGGATTCGGATTCCTGGATATGCCCAATAAAAAAGAAGCCATGGAGTCTATCAAAACGCTGGATGGTAAAACCGTGGCAGGAAGAAATCTCAGAGTTCTGCGGGCTCACACGAACAAAGTTCGGGTGATGGCCGCTAATGCAATGCAGGAGGAAGCCAGCCTGTGATGCAGTTAATGCCAATTGTGCTTATTTGGTAATTCTTATTGGTTCATAAAGCTGAAAGTTCTGTGTAGCAATCACCGTTGGCATGTGATTAAAATCTTTATTGGTGTAAAAAGCTGTACCGCAGCCAAGCTCTAAAGCCTGGGAAAGTAAAATATTGGCTTTATGGGTAGGGGAGTTCATCCAACCTTCCATAAGGGCTTCCCCAAGGCTCAGATAGGTATGTGGTACAATCGGATCATCTTCGGGTTGCAGTTTGAATACTCCGGGTCCGTCCGGATAAACGGGTACTCCCGCGGTATATTTAAGGACAAAGCTCTCAATGATGTTTTCAGCCATATGCGGGTTGGCTATACCTGCCGCGGTTGCCCGGTCATCGGGTGTTCGCAAGGAACGGTTCTTTTTATTTATATGATCGAAAAAACCAAGGCTGGCCATGCTTTGTGAATGCTGGGAAGCGCAAACTTCAAGTTTCGAATGATATTTTAGCAAAGGAAGAGCAAGTTGAGCACGGGTCTCATTAGTGAGGTAAAACAGAATGGCGTTCAGTCGTTGGGTATCCGGATGTTGTGGATCGATCGTTTTGTTAAAGTCTTTACTTTCCCTGAAATTTTCCAGGGTGTATGAGTAATAGGATACCTGAGCACTGATTGAGGCTGACAGAAACATCAGGCAGCCAACAGAGAATATACCGGATTTCATACCTTACGATTTGTTTTACCGAGTTTTTCGTTTTGATCATACAATTTTCCGGCCAAAGTTTCAGATGGTCTGAAAGGGCTTGTATTCAATTATAAATAAAGATAGCGCCAAATATTCTGAGCACACAAAGCAGGCACCGAAAATATTTCAGCATATCGTATAAGTTGGCTACTCCGGTTAAGGGCAAAAAAAAACCTCCCGGAGTTTTATCCGGGAGGTTTTCTTTAAATCAAGTATCTTTTATGCAGCAGCAGGAATTGCACCGTTGATCATAATGGTGGCAAGCAGACCGAGGATTGCGTATAGTTCCGGGAATACACCCATGATGAGGGTATTACCGAAAACTTTATGACCTGATCCGATAGCTGCAATACCATTTGCCACTACCTGTCCCTGGCGAATTGCAGAAAACAATCCAACAAGACCCATAGCCAGACCAGCGCCAAAGACAGCACCGGCCATTGTCCAGTCAACGACAACTCCTTCAGCGCTTATGGTACCAAGCATCACAAAGAATCCAACGAAGCCATACAGACCCTGGGTACTGGGCATCGCAGACAAAATCATATAGTTACCAAAAGAATCGGGATCTTTTTTGAGGGCTCCAACTGCAGCATTTCCCGCAATTGATACTCCATAAGCACTTCCGATACCAGACAGTCCTACCATGATTCCGAGTCCGATATAAGCTAAAATAATAGGTTCCATA
>JAFGEO010000042.1 GCA_016931575.1 Bacteroidales bacterium
AACGCCATGCCTGGCGTCTAAACAGCAAAACGATAGATATTTGGAAACGCCATGCCTGGCGTCTAAACAGCAAAACGATAGATATTTAGAAACGCCATGCCTGGCGTCTAAACAGTAAAACGATAGATATTTAGAAACACCATGCCCGGAACTATTCCTCCTCCTCCTCATTCAGGGCATTGGACAACAGGTTATCAGGAAGGTTCTTCTTGGTCTTTACTCCGAGTTTCTGCAGATCCTGTGCCTTTTTCACAAGATTTCCGCGACCGCTGGAAAGCTTATTCATGGAGGCATCATAGCTTTTTTGGGTTTGCTCCAGCTTTACACCGATATCGTTCAGATCGTCAACAAACCCAACGAATTTATCGTATAGCTCACCACCCTGCCGGGCGATCTCAAGTACATTCTTATTTTGATATTCCTGCTTCCACAGGCTCTCAATCATTTTTAAAACAGCCACCAGGTTTGTCGGGCTGATCAGGAGGATGCGCTTTTCATAGGCATAGGACCATAGTTGTGGTTCGTGCTGGATGGCCAGGAGGTAGGCAGGCTCTACGGGCATGAAAAGAATGATAAAATCAAGGGTTTTGATCTCTTCCAGGTCCTGGTAGCTTTTTCCTGCCAGGTTGTTAATGTGGTTTTTAACAGAATTTATATGCGCCTTTAGGGCCACTTCCCGGCTGTGGTCGTCCTCTGCATTCACATACTGTTCGTAGGCGGTAAGGGTGACCTTCGAATCGATAACGATGCTGCGTTCTCCGGGATAATGGACAATTACATCGGATTGCAGGCGCTGGTTCTCAGAAGTGGAGAACGAATCCTGTACAGTATATTCCTGTCCCCTGCGCAGGCCCGTGCGCTCCAATATGCTCTCCAGGACCACCTCGCCCCAGTTCCCCTGGGCTTTTGAATCACCCTTCAGGGCACGGGTGAGGGAGTTAGCTTCCTTACTGACCTGCTGGTTGAGTTCCGCCAGCCGTTTAACCTCTTCACGGAGTGATACCCGTTGTTGGGTTTCCTTATCATAGGTTTCTTCAACCTTTTTCTCAAACTCTTTGATTTTTTCTCCCAGGGGTTTCAGGATCTGATCGAGGTTGGTTTTATTCTGTTCCGTGAATTTCCTGGATTTTTCCTCCAGGATCTCATTGGCGAGGTTGCGAAACTCTACATTGAATTTTTCTCCCATCTTTAGCATTTCCGTCTTCTGTTCAGCCAGTTTGAGCTGAAGGTTTCCCAGCCCGGTTTCGCTGGCACTGTATTTTGCCGTCAGAACTATGAATTCCTGACTCTTTTGCTCAAGATTCGCTTTGAGTTCAGCAAGTTGCAGCTCCAGGAGCCTGATATTTTCTTTCAGAGCACGGGAAGCACCCTCATTTTTTGATTTCAGGATGAGCCAGGCGCTGGCAACCCCGATTGCCAATCCAAGAATAAGAAATACTACTTCCATGCTGCAATTTTCTGATTAGTCATGTAAAATAGAAAATAATTGTGTGTTTTGGTTCATCGGGAGAAAAAAAAGACCCGCCAGGTGGCAGGTCTTTTGTGGATATACTAGCTTTTACTATTCCGGAGAGATTGCTTCTACCGGACATACATCGGCACAGGCTCCACAATCTATGCATGCATCCGGATCAATTTTGTAGATGTCACCTTCTTTGATAGCATCGGAAGGGCATTCATCCATGCAAGTGCCGCATGCTGTACAATCATCGCTAATTACGTAAGCCATAACAAATAAAATTTTGATAAATATTAGTGCAAAAGTAAATTAAAAATTAGTTTTTAAAAGATTTTTTTCGCAAAGATTTCCCCATAAACAGATGAGAAAAATCAGTCTTTTCCAAGAAGCGAAAGCGCGAACCAACTGAGTAAACCGACACCGGTTTTCAGCGCCTCCTCGTCAATCGAGAAAAAGGGCGAATGAAGCGGCTTACTGTGTAAACCCTCTTTTCCCGCTATGCCCAGTCTGAAAAGCAGGGATGGGGCCAGGCGGCCAAAATAGGCAAAATCTTCAGCAGTCATTTGCGATTGTATTGCTTTAGCCTGACCATGCCCCAGGTATTGAGCGGCCAAATCCATGGCTGCTGCTGTCAGGGCAGAATCATTGTCAACAGCAGGGTATCCCGGTTGGATCTCCAGTTCGCATGCAGCTCCCATAGCGGTTACAACTCCTTCGCAAAGCTTTTTGATCTTTTCATGTGCCTGATACCTCCAGTTTTCATCCAGGGTCCTGAATGTCCCAAACAGTTTCACTTCTGAGGGGATGATATTACACGCACCATCTGCTTCAATCCTGCCAAAGGAAAGCACAGACGGAATCCCCGGAGGGGCCATCCTGCTGATAAGCTGCTGAAGGGATACCAGAAGTTGTGCTGCTATTAGCACACTGTCGGTGATCTGGTCGGGCATGGCAGCATGACCACCGGTTCCTTTAATGGAGATGTATAGCTCATCGGTACTGGCCATATATTTTCCAGGGCAGAACCCGGCAGTTCCCGAGGGCAGTTCAGGCATGACATGCTGCGCAATAACGATGTCAGGAGGGAATTGAGAAAGGGCCCCTTCCTCAATCATTCTAAGTGCCCCGCCGGGAAGTTTTTCCTCGGAAGGCTGAAAGATCAACAGTACCCTCCCTTCAAGTTCAGCGCTGACCTCCTTTAAAATACGGGCAGCTCCGAGGAGCATCGCCATGTGGGCATCATGTCCGCAGGCATGCATAATCCCGGGGTGTTCCGATTGGTAATCGAGACCGGTAAGCTCCTTAATGGGCAGGGCATCCATATCTGCACGCAGGGCAAGGGTCTTTATATCAGGCTTATTACCCTCTATCACTGCAAGAATCCCGGTTATAGCATAACCCGATGTAAAGGGGATACCCAGTTTTTGCAGGTAGGTTTGTATATACTCCGAAGTCCGGTACTCCTGGAGTGCCAGTTCAGGGAACCGGTGTAGCTCTTTTCTGATCCCGGCGACTTCTCCGTGATATTTTTCCGTCAGCTCCTGTATCTTTTCTATTGTGATCATGCTCACGCAGATGGGGGTTAACGGCTGAAGAACATTTTTGCTCCGGCAATAAGCATTAATACCCCGAAAAGTTTGGTGAGTGTCCTGGCAGGAAGCTTGACAGCCAATATCCCGCCCAGATAGCTTCCTAAAAAAAAGGTCAGTGCGAGGATGGCAGCATACTTGTAATTAATGTAGCCGCTCTGATGATACTTGATAACCGCGAAAATACTGATCGGGGGGAGGAGGACAGCCAGGCTTGTTCCCTGGGCTTCATGCTGCGTGAATCCGAAGAGGAAAACCAGCGCGGGTACGATGATGATGCCTCCGCCAACTCCCATCCCGCCGGCAATAAAACCTGCCAGGGTTCCTGCAATGCAGAGTAAGATAAGTTGTTGTATATCCATAGGTAGTGCTTAAAAATCAAGACTCAGCGAGAAGTAAAACATACGTGGCAGAACTTGCCGGTTCTCAATTCCCCATGCCCAGTCCAGGCGAACGAAATACCCAAACAACTTTGATCGGAAACCAAAGCCGTATCCTGCTACAATGGGTTCCCGGTCGGCATCGATTTCAATGGTAATGGGACCCTGATAAATGATGTCGTTATCATAGGCATTCTTGCCCGACCAGGGATGTAAACCTGACCAGGCTGTGCCGATATCAAAAAAACCAACTGTCTGGAAATTCTGAAGGAACGTATTGCTTAGCGGATGGTTGGCAAAATAACTGATAATGGGCCAGCGTATTTCAGTATTGAGCAGGGCAAAGCTGTTGCCATTCCTGATGTTTTGTGAAAAGCCCCTCATATTTGTGGCTACTGCCTGGTAGGCATAATTTGCATTCTCATCGATACGTATCTCTGAGAGGGGAATAAAAGTCGGGTATTTCCCGGGAGTCAGGTTTGTCCAGTTGTCGACGCCGCCAAGGTAGTAGATCAGTTTTGCACTTCCGAAGGAGGTACTGGCGGCAAAGCGGGTGGCCCAGATCAGGTTCCTGTGTATGACCACATACTTCCGGATATCCGCTCCCAGAACAAACAGGTAATCAAAGTTACCATTGATCTGCTGATAATACTCCCCGAAAAGTTTCATCCTCGTCCCTGCAAGAAGGTTTATTCCCAGGGAACGGGTATTATCAAAGATGAACTCAGGCTTGATATGCGCCCAAAGCTTGAACTGATCCGGTTTTTCCAGAGTGGCCGTGAGCTTGGTAATGTCAAGGTCATACAGATAAACATTCCGGTCGTCCCGCAAACTAAGCGTTGTCAGAACAGCTTTTACCTGGTTGAAAGGCCATTTATAGACCGTGGAAAATTCATTGGTGATGGTTTTAATGTATTCCGTATTATTGTCACCACCATAATGTTTGAACACCTGCCGGTGAAAAACATACTGCCTGTCCAGCTGCCTTTTCAGATCTTCAAAGCTTAACAGGAATTCACTGCTCTCAAAATCAAGCGGGACCCGGATTCCCCCGGTGATCTTATAATCCTCAAACAGGTCGTTCGTGCCGACTTTCATCAGCATATTAACACCCGGATTAAAGTATACTGCTCCGCCTGTAAAGGCCTGATAGGATTCGCTCAGGAAGCTGAAGTCAACCTGGCTTACAAAATAATTCTGATAAAAAGCCTCCTGGTAAATCCGGACTTTCAGGTCTTCCTCACCCTCTTCTTTGATAATACGAACCGGGATATTTTCCGAACGCAACTTGCTGTTCATAGCGTTTAGTCGCTCAATTTCGAAGGTATAGTTATTAATATCAATAGCCGGTCTTTCAAAATGAATGGTATCCTCTTTGTAAATCAGCTGGTCGTTTTCTATCGCATCGAGGGGGATGTCGGTGATTTCAATACTTTGAAGACTGTCCTTCTGCGCCAGTTCCCTGGTAAGCTTAATACGGAAGTCGGTTTGGGCCAGCTCATCGGTATAGGCGTTCACATCCTCAAGCTCCCTGGTATAGGTATAGTAGCGCCCGTTTTTAAAGATTATTTCCGCACCCTGACCCGCTTTACGGTCATAATCATGGGCAAGGATATTCCGCGGGTAGTCAGTCAAGGGATTGGTAATCGCAAAATACCGGTAGTGAACGGCAGTGTCGACAAAGCTCACGGCACTGTCAAATTTGGAGTAATAGCGGTTAACGATCCCATTGCGGTCACTGAGGGAGATGAACTTGTTGTTTCCCACCTCGATTGGAGAAGCCTTATTGATGTAAGGCTCATCGGCAAGGCGCATCAGTTTATCACTTCCCGAGGCATAATCATGGATGAACAGGTCCCTGGTCATCGCCAGTTTTTTATCACTGGTGGCAATCGAGAGGGAATCGGAACGACGGTCGGAACTGAAAATAATCTGCTTTGAGTCGCTGATAAACCTGGGATTCAAATCTACAGCGATGTCATCGGTGATCTGATGATTCGTTCCCGCAGCGACATTATGGACATAGATATCGGTTTTTCCGTCCCTGATAGCTGACAGGACCATTAGGGTTCCATCGTGCGAGAAGGAGAAGTCCAGAACTTTCTCAAAGTACAGGAAATTCCTTTCCTGAAGTTCTTTCTCCCCGAAAGTATAATAGTAAAGTTTTAACCCCCCTTTTTCCTCTGTGATGAAAGTCAGGATCCGGCCTGAGGGGTGCCATGCAAGCACCGGGTATGAATAATCATTGATCTGCTCCAGCTTGTACTCTTTTTTAACGATTCTCTTCCGTTTCCCTGTAGCTAAATCCTGGAGCCAGACTTTATACTGCCCCGTATTATTCGTTACATAAGCAATATAGTTACCCAGTGGGTTCATCTTCACCTGCTGGTATACATCTTTCTTTTTCGGTCTTTTGCGGACAAGACCTTCAGAAGGAATTTCCTCCAGCCTGCTATAATCCGAGTAAAGGTCGCGGTAATAAGCATACCACTCCCGGGCCAGCACCTTCAGTGGAGATCCTAAAACATAGAGAAATCCAATGTTGGCATTCTTATTTACCTTGGTAAGGTAAAGGATGCTGGGAATAACGGATTCTCCATAGCTGTCAGCAATATATTTCCAAAAAGACTGGCCGGCATATTTGGCATCCTCATCTACCAACCGGCTGAACTTTTTGTATTTTTTACTTAAGATGCCGTCCCTTACCCTGTTTTCGACCTGGATGTCCCATCCACTGGCAAAGTAGGCCACCAAACCGTCTATATACCAGTCTGGAAGGTTTACCAGGGTGGAACTGGTAATCTTTTGCTTGAAATTCATGCCATAGATCATCTCCGTGACCAGCACTCTTACAATGGCCCCGGAAATTTGTTTCTCCAGCTTCCGGTAATCGCCTTCAAAATACAGGAAAATTTTATTCTGATCCACATGGGTTACACCCCCGATATTGTTTTCGGCATTTCCGGTAACCAGACCGATATTACTTTGCCTGAAATCTGAAAGTTTATTGTAAATGATGAAGATAATCCGCTGATCCAGGTTGTAGTCAAAAAGCCCCTCGAGCCGGTTTAACTCGTTTTCAACATACCCGGCAGTGTATTCTGCAATGTTTTTACCGAACTCACTGAAATAGGTGTCAAACTTTTCATAGCGTTGGTAGGACCAGTAAAAATCATTGAACTGGACCCTGTTTTTGCCAAAGGTCATCTGATGCCCGTTGTAGAACTGGCCAGGACTTTGCTGCATGCTTAACAGCAGGCAGGGTAGCGTGAGCAGAATGTATTTCAGGTTTCGCATCATTTTTGATAAGCCTTCGCTAACAGAGCTATAAAAATAGTCTAAATCCAATAAAAGCGGAAGCCTCGCCGACGAAAAGGATATATTTATCCTTGAATTGTACCCAGACACAGCCCGGAATTGGTGCAGGGGATAATCTTTGTGAAGCAGGACACCAGAACTTACTAAAATATAGCAGAAAAAAAATAACTTTATTTCTGGAATGTCGTTTGAATAAAAAAAACCGGAAATGGGGATAGTCTTTTTTTTGATGGTGAATTTGCTGGCGGTTTCAGTCGGGGCACAGGACGATAAGAATGCTCAGTTGAATTTACCGGTCAACACGTATGATTTCGGGAGGATTATGGAGGATGGAGGAACAGTCACCCACCGGTTTGAAATTGTGAATTCCGGTTCGGCCCCCTTCAACATTAACAATGTGCGGACCACCTGTGGATGTACCATCCCTTCCTGGACCGTCGAAGCTATTCCCCCTGGAAGTACAGGCTATGTTGAGGTTGTGTTTGATCCGGCAGGAAGATCCGGGGATTTTCATAAAACCATCCAGATCCAGTCAACTGCAAGCAATGCCAACATGTTCCTGTCCATTAGCGGCAAGGTTGTACCTGCCCTAAAAAGAGAGGAGTTGCCTCACCGGTTTGGGGACCTGGCCATTAAGGCCGATCAGGTAAACCTGGGGTATCTCTATAAAGGTGCAACAGGGGAAGAATATCTTACTATACAAAACATGTCCGATTCCGGGATGAGGGTAAGCTTCAGGGATGTTCCGGATTATATTTACCTGGAGGTGTTCCCCGAAGAGCTTAAACCGGGTCAGTACGGTCAGATCGAAGTGAAGTACTGCACTGAAAAAACTGACGACTGGGATGTGGTGCTCGACCAGGTCACTCTTTTGCTGAATGGTGAGCCGGTGAAGCAGAAGGAGTTAAGTATTGTAGCCAACATCCGGGAAGATTTCAGGAACCTGACGCCGGAACAGCGGCTTGCTGCACCGGTGGCGGTATTTGAGCACGAAGAAATGTCCTTCGATACCATTAGCCAGCAAACTCCCATGAGCTGCCGCTTTGAACTTAGCAACACCGGTTTGTCCGAGCTGAAAATCCGTACGGTAAAGGCTTCCTGCGGATGCACTGTAGCCAGGCCTGAAAAGAATTCCCTGGCTCCCGGCGAATCGATTTTTATCGAAGCTTCTTTTGACCCCTCCGGCCGGTCGGGGGATTTTAAAAATGGAATCACCGTCGTTACAAATGACCCGGTTCAGTATAAAAAATATCTTTTTGTACAGGGGTATATCCGCCAGGATAACTAGTCTTGATAAAAAGCCCTGTTAAAGAACCGCTGCCGCCAATTTCTTCTTACCTTTGTCATGCATAATTTCTTGCTATGGATAACAAGGAGCAGTCAAAAAGTGCGCTTTCAGTCTCAAAAGGAGTTCCGCAACCCCCCACGATTAATCCCCGTTTGCAGAAGATCCGGAAAAAGGAGTTGACACCTGAGGATTATGTTAGCGGGATCCTGCAAGGTGATATTCCCATATTAAGCCGCGCCATTACGCTGATCGAAAGCAACCTTCCTGCACATTTTGTTGATGCGCAGGCCATTGTCAAGGCTTGCCTGCCTCATACCGGAAAATCCATTCGAATTGGTATCACCGGAGTACCGGGAGTGGGGAAGAGCTCATTCATTGAAAGTCTGGGGAAGCATATCACCGATAGGGGACGAAAGCTTGCAGTTCTGGCTGTTGATCCCAGCAGCAACCGGTCAAGGGGGAGTATCCTTGGGGATAAAACAAGGATGGAGTTGCTTGCAGCTGATCCCAATGCTTTTATCAGGCCTTCTCCTTCGGCAGGGAGCCTGGGGGGTGTGGCACGAAAAACCAGGGAGTCAATCCTGCTCTGCGAAGCTGCCGGATATGAGGTGGTTTTTGTCGAGACGGTCGGAGTGGGGCAATCGGAGACAGCGGTACATTCCATGGTCGACTTCTTTCTCCTGCTTATGCTGGCAGGCGCCGGAGACGAACTGCAGGGCATTAAACGCGGCATTATGGAAATGGCCGACCTGATCGCCATTACAAAAGCAGATGGCGATAATGCGGGACCCTCAAGCCAGGCTGCAGCTCAATATAAATCGGCCTTGCATCTTTTTCCGCCTTCCGCATCGGGATGGACCCCGGACGTACTGACCTGCTCGGCGCATAAAGGTTTGGGGCTTAATGAAATATGGAGTAAAATCCTGGACTACAATAATTTCGCTACAGGGAAAGGATATTTTAGCAAGAGAAGGCAGGAGCAGGCTTTATATTGGATGGATGAAACCATTAACGAAGTCCTTACCAACAATTTTTACAGGAATGAATCCATCAGCAAGCGCCTGTCCGAACTCCGTGAAGATGTGCTCTCGAACCGGATAAGTTCTTTCCGGGCAGCACAGGACATCCTGGATGAGTATTTCCGTGATCAGAAGCTCCGCAAATAAACTGTGACTCATTGAACATTATTCACCTGCAGGAGTTATCCCTGGGTTTAGTATATCTATAAAATATCCTTTAAATTTGAGTGAAGAAATCAAACATCAGTTAACTATGAAATATGACATTATCGTAATCGGAAGCGGCCCCGGAGGTTATGTTGCAGCTATCAGGGCATCCCAGCTGGGTATGAAAGTAGGTGTTGTGGAAAGAAGTGAACTTGGCGGCGTCTGCCTGAACTGGGGTTGTATCCCGACAAAATCCCTCCTGAAAAGCGCTCAGGTGTTTGAGTATGCAAGCCATGCAGCCGATTATGGAGTGAAGATCGAGGGGGCTGTAAAACCTGACTTTGAAGCCATGGTGGCCCGGAGCAGGGGAGTGGCCGAAGGCATGTCAAAAGGGATCCAGTTCCTTTTCAAGAAGAATAAGATTGATACCTTGCAAGGGTTTGGCCGACTGACAAAGGACCGGAAAGTTGAGGTTGAAGATCAGGACGGGAAGAAAAGCGTTTACGAGGCCGATCATATTGTTCTTGCTACAGGTGCCCGCTCCAGGGAACTGCCCAATCTGAAACAGGATGGCAAAAAGATCATTGGCTACCGTGAGGCAATGACTTTAAAAAAGCAGCCCCAATCCATGCTGGTGGTTGGTTCAGGAGCAATCGGCAGTGAATTCGCTAACTTCTATAATTCCATTGGTACTAAAGTTACATTGGTAGAATTTCTTCCTAATGTGGTGCCTCTGGAAGATGAGGAGGTCTCCAAACAGCTCGAACGATCTTTTAAAAAATCAGGAATGAAAATCCTGACCGGGTCTTCTGTCGAATCAGTCGATACTTCCGGCGCAGGCTGCAAGATTAAAATAAAAACCCCAAAAGGGGAGGAAGTCCACGAGGCTGAGATTGTTCTTTCTGCTGTAGGAATTGCCCCCAATGTTGAGGGTATTGGACTGGAGGAAGCCGGTGTGGCTTTGGAGAACGGGAAAGTGAAAGTTGATGAATATTATCAGACTTCTGTAAAGGGAGTTTATGCTATCGGAGATATTGTACATGGCCCCGCACTGGCTCATGTTGCTTCAGCGGAAGGGATCACCTGTGTCGAAAAAATTGCCGGTAAGAATCCGGATCCTGTTGATTACAAAAATATTCCCGGGTGTACCTACACGAATCCGGAGGTCGCTTCTGTCGGACTTACTGAGGCAAAAGCAAAAGAAGCCGGCTATGAGGTCAAAGTAGGAAAATTTCCCTATACTGCCTCCGGGAAAGCGAGTGCAGCAGGACAGAAGGACGGATTTGTAAAACTCGTCTTCGATGCAAAATACGGCGAACTTCTGGGGGCTCATATGGTCGGAGGAAATGTCACTGAAATGGTTGCCGAGCTGGTGGTTGCCCGAAAACTGGAAACAACAGGGCACGAACTTATCAAAGCGATCCATCCGCACCCGACACTCTCCGAAGCGATCATGGAAGCTGCGGCAGCAGCCTATGGTGAAGTGATCCACCTGTAGGTTGGATTTGGGTTGCAGGCCGCTTTCGTACCATAAAAAGAGCATAAAAAAAGGGGCTAAGCCAGCCCCCTCCTAAACCTGTATTATGTTGGTTCAATAGGAAAACTGATATTTTTTACGAAGCTCCTTCTGGAACAGAACGATCTTACTTTCCAGGTCGCTGTTCTCTTTGTGGAGATGTGCTGTGCTTAGGCCTTCTGACTCTAACTCCCTGATGAACCTGCGATTGATAATAATTTTCTTCTGGCATTCATAGATGCTGGAAATGAGACTCTTAATGTTGTACTTAACTTCTAACATGGTTCGGTAGTTTTAAAACACATTACAACTCTTTCTTAGGTGTAAATTTATTAAATGAAAAGGGTCAAACCAATAACCGGACTATGATGTTAATTATCCAGTTAAGGTGATTTAAATCACGTAAACTAATCATATAACTGAGAAATGGCTTTTTTGTTTAGTCATTAAGAAAATTTAACATTCTGTTTCATAGTAAATTGAACCAAATATAGTCCGGCAAGCTTATTATCCATCCTTTGGAGACAAGCCGTGTATTCCTAATCGAGGGTGTAAAAAGGGTGCAATTTTTTCGGCTATCTCCCCCGGATTTTTTATGAATGTGCTAATCTTCAGACAGCCCGTTGATCAGCAGGTCTTTTCTGAGGTGAAATGCCAGCTCCAGCTGGATTCTGGCCGGCTCACCATAGAAGTTGACCTCTTCGAGGTTTTGCTTATACTTTGGTAAAATCTCCCGGAGTACTTTTCGAACCCGGGGATCTTTATGGATGAGTTCTGACCAGGAAGCATTAAACTGAAAGACTTTCCTGGCATGGTTTTCAGCAATGTCCTCCAGGACAGGGATGTCTTGCACATCAATTTCCGGTGCACCAACAGGCATCCCCCGGTACATTTCCAGGACTTTCAGTTTGCAGTATATTTTATCTGCATCTCTCCCTGTTGGGTATTTCTTAAGGTATGTTTTGCAGGTTTCGATGGAGCTCGTATGCAGTGCCTGCCTGTAAAGTCTCGATTCACTATTGAGATACCAGAAGAATAGGGCGGCAAATACTATGGCTACAGCAGAAGCCAGGTAGAAATAATTTCTAAGTTTTCGCTTTTTGATAAGTTGGTCTGTCTGTTCCTGCTTCATCGCTTCTTCATAGGCCCTGTGAACAGCCTCAATTCCTCCCCGGGCTGCAACTTCCTCCTCGATAAGCTTCGAGAATGCGCGGTCAAATTCATCCTTCTTCCTGTACTTTAAATACAGGTTTAATGAATTCCATTTTTCTGGTTTACCAAAGTTGATAATGTGTTGATTCAGATCCATTCAGTCAGTAGTATTTATTCCTACAGCATTCAGCCCGATACCCAATAATAGGTATAAAAATGCACAGTTGAAAGAGTCACTTCTGTTTAAGTCAGAAATGTATGCACGGTCTGACTGGATATTCAGGATAAATTGAGCACAAAAACAAACTATTTATAGGTTATTTTTCTGGTTTTATGTATAATAATCTATATTATTGGGGTGTTGATAGTCTGAAATCAGATCCTATGAAAACCAAGTTCATCATTTTAATCCTTTCGCTTTATACCCTGACACTGACCGGTCAGCATCTGGGTGCATATTCCGATTATCGTGGTCGTTTCTACATTTTTGATCATGGACAAAGTACCCTGGTTGAAGACCTGGAGGTCCTTGACTATAAAATCGGAGGCAACTGTGTCCTGTACCTGAATAATCAAAACCGCCTGAAAGTATACACCAATGGAAAAGTGAACGAGCTGGAAATCGGAGGCGTATCAAATTTATTTGCTACCGATTATATTGCAGCTTACTCCATCAATCAAAAGTTGAAAGTCATAGAGAATGGGGAAGCGGTTACCCTTAGTCACAGGTGCCCGATATACCAGGTCGAGGATAGTCTGATCGTTTTTTTCGATGAGAATAAAGCTTCCTTACGGGTTTATTATAATGGAATCACGGAAGATATTGAAAACGGGCTCCTGGGCTTACCGGTAGAACACCTCAAAAGCGGGGATAACATCATTGCCTATATTTCGTCCGACACGAAAGATTTTAAGGTTTATTACCGGGGAGAACTTCATACCCTGCTCAGCCATGTCCGGCATATTACGTACGACGCAGGAAAGGATATTGTGGCCTACATTAATGAGCTGGATAACACGTTCAATGTTTTTTATAAGGGAGAAAGCATCCTGCTGGAAGATTTTCCGCCTGAATCCTATAAAACAGGAGATGGATTTGTTGCCTATGTGGATCAGATGGGAAACTTTAAGGTGTTTTACAAGGGAAAGAAAATCGAGCTAAGTGGGTATGCACCGGAATCGTATGTCTGTGAAGACAACCTGGTACTGATAGCAGATAATGAATACTACAGCATTTTTTACATGGGAGAGGTATATGAAGTGGAGTCATTCATCCCCCTTTATTCCGACGTCGATTGGAACACCATCGTATTCCTGGATAATACCCGGCGCGTCTGGATGTATTCAAAAGGGAAGAAGGAATACCTGGTGAATGATTCGGTGGAAGCGATCAGGGTGTACCGTGACCTGGTTGTCCTGAGCCTGGCAATGGACCGTACGAAGATCTATTACCAGGGGAAGGTGTATGACGGGGAATCGTATTAGGGGAAAGGCAGAAGGCAGTAGAGGCTAAATGGCTAAAAGCCAAAGCTCGTTACATCAGTGCCCAACGTTCTGTCAAAATCAGAAAGAGCAGATAAGCGGCATACATCAAATTGATCACCGTCAGGCTAAAATTGTACTCCACCCTTTTTTTCTTGATCCTTCGGCGAATCATAATGCCGATGTTCGGAATGATGGTCGAGCTCAGGAAAATCAGGAAATAAACATTGAAAAATTCGGGTTCGTTGGTAGTATCTGTGTTTTCTGTGCTTTTTGGACCGAAAAGTAACATGTAGGTGAATGACAGGAACAAGGCCAGGAATATCAGGTAGCTGAGTTTAATCGACATCGTGGATACCCGCCTGCGTTTATGCACCCTGAAGGGGCGGAGAATGATAATGGATACAATAAAGAGGATGATATACCCAACCAGGAAGAAAAACTGGAAGATGTTGTGGAAAAATTCACCGATAACAAGAATATAGGCCATACTTCCGGGTCTTTTAAAGGATCAAGTTATTGAAAATCTACCAAAGCCGGCGGGTTCAATTATCAACAAACTGAAAAATAAATACCAACACGCCTGCTGGTGAAAGGGAACGAAGATAAATAGCAGGATGTGGGACTGGGACAGATTTGGATTCCTGAGAAAATCGCAACAAATTGCAAAGCTGTTAAAAACATTTCTGGAAAGTCTGACAATGTCAATGTGAACTTTGTAACTTGTTGTGTTGTGAATTGCCTGTTCTGATCATGAGAAGATATTGGTTAGGTATGGACACCTGTCCTCTTCTTTCTTTAATAATAACAGGTGTATGCGTAATTTTTAAGAATATAATTCAAAATTTGATAGTATGAAGAAACACTACTTTACACGATTAGTATTCCTGTCTTTGCTGGGATTTTATGTGTCAATTGCCTTTGGGCAGGCCACATTTAATTTTACGGGGAGTGAACAGTCCTACACTGTTCCTGCAGGAATCACATCCCTTCTCCTGGAAGTATCCGGAGGACAGGGAGGGGTTGGCAACGGTGGATCAGGCGGTCTGGGTGCGGACATGTCCGGCGAGTTTCATGTAACACCGGGAGAAGTACTTACCGTTGTTGTTGGAGGTGCAGGAAGCCAAAACTACAATAACGGAAGTGGTGGCGCCGGCTCAGGCGTCATTCAGGCCGATGGAACCCCTCTGATCATTGCCGGTGGCGGCGGCGGCGCCGCCGTTAATCAAGCCGGACTTGGCGGCCTTATCACCACTACAGGTGGATCTTCTTCAGGAGCCGGCGGGTCCGATGGTAACGGAGGACAAAAAGGTTACAATAATGGTGATTGCGGATGGGCCGGCGGTGGCGGTGGCTATATCGGTGATGGTTATGGTGGAAATGGTACCTGGGATGGTGGCGTTCTTCCCGGGACTCCTGGTGGAGTGGGGGCAGGAAAATCATGGGCCAACGGTGGCGCTGGAGGTCTTGGCAGCGGTTGCCAGTTTGGAGTTGATATAGCAGCTCCATGGGGCTGTGGAGGCGGTGGCACCGGCGAGTTTGGTGGTGGTGGCGGCGGCGGCTACTCAGGTGGAGGTGGCGGACACTATGTCGATGCTTCAGGTAATCGTGGTGGCGCCGGGGGTGGTTCCTATAATATTGGAGCTCTTCAGGCAAATACAGCCGCAAATCATTCCGGAGACGGTGTGATCACGATCACTCCTCTGGTATGTGATGCAATTACCGTTGTCGGAGATCCCGGGGCTCCGGTTTG